>CAVXNY010000008.1:0-25058 GCA_963763235.1 uncultured Methanosarcinaceae archaeon
ACTTACACAAAATTAAAGAAATAACTAACCGATAAAGAAGGATGTTAATCGGACGGTCTTATAGAATTGCTGGATTCATGAACTGAACAGTCAGCTATCGGTTAAAAGCTGCTCGAAAATAATCTAGGCAATGTTCTTATCGGAGATTTAACAGGAATTAAAAAAGGAATCGATCACAGTAAACGTAATAATCAAAACATTGTACCGATCTCATTTGGTACATGCAAAGGCAAATTATAAAGCAAATGTGTCTTCCATGGTATTAAGTATCAACTTGTAGATGAAGCATATGCAAATCAAGTGGATTCTCTTGCACTAGATCTGATTGAAAAATTTGAATATAGTATATCATGAAGAATTAAGAGAGGACTGTACCAAAGTTTGTAGGTTAGTTAGTCAATGCTATATTAACGGAGCAATTAATAGACTCCGAAAAATAGTCGATAATTCGATTTTGGAACTGATAACCGATAGAGGTTTTGTCAATAGATAAACTAGACTAAGATTAGCCTTGCAGGCGAATGAATTAAAATGCTAACTCTGAGAAGACGGCAATTTCTATAGTTTTGGCGTGGGGTAATTGACTAATTTCAAATCTTTCTTTCCCATAGAATATTTAAGAGGGTTTCGATAAATCTCCGATTTTCACGAGTCTTTTTATATACTATTTATAAGCATAAGATGAAATTTAGGCGTTTATCGAAATCCTCTTAAATATTGAAAGCATACGGATTTTCAGGTATAGCTTCAGCGAAGTTACTTGCTTCTACAACAATTCCTTTTACAATGTTTGCTTTTCAGAAGGTCTTTTATGCTCTCGATAAACTCCGAATGCATCCTATCTAAAAAATCTGAAGATATCCCTCCATTCTACGTGATGGAAGTGCTGGAAAATGCTCAGGCTATGGAAGCTGAGGGAAGACATATTATACATCTAGAGGTTGGTGAGCCAGATTTTCCTACTGCTCCTCATATATGTGAAGCTGCATATGATGCTATTGTTCGAGGATCTACGAAGTACACTCATAGCCAGGGATTTCTTCCTCTTAGAGAGGCAATAGTTAACTCTTACTACCATAAGTTTGGAATTGACCTGAGTCCAAATCAGGTCATTGTAACTTCGGGGACAAGCCCTGGTCTCCTGTTGGTTTTTATGGCTCTGCTCGAAAAGTGGGACGAAGTAATTATGTCAAATCCATACTACGCCTGCTATCCAAATTTTGTGAAATACCTCGGTGGAGTTCCTGTCTATGTCTACACGAATGATACTAATGGCTTTGCTCTCGAGCCAGAAACAGTAGAGCAGTACCTTAGTCCCAATACAAAGGCCATTCTCATCAACAGTCCTTCAAATCCTGGTGGATATGTAATGTCTCCTGAAAACTTGAAAGGCCTTGCTGCGATAGCTGACGAAAGAGGAGTTCCTATAGTTTCAGACGAAATTTACCAGGGCTTGATCTATAGTGGAGAAGAGCATACTATCCTGGAATATACGAACAATACCTTTGTCGTTAACGGCTTTTCTAAATTATATGCGATGACTGGCTGGAGACTCGGCTACATTATTTGCCCATCTGAATGTGTTCGTGTGATTCAGAAAATTCATCAGAATTTTTTTATCTGCGCCAATGCCTTTGTCCAGGAAGCAGGAATTTCAGCCTTGCAAGGTTCCCAGGAACATGTTACTGATATGATACAGATCTACAATATGCGCCGCCAATATATGCTCAAGAGGCTCCTGGGTATGGGACTAGATGTCCGCAAAGAGCCAAGTGGCGCTTTCTATGTCCTTGCCGACGCTCGCAAATACAGCCACGACTCCCTGGAATTAAGTCGTAGTATTCTTAATGATGTAGGCGTTGCAGTGACTCCTGGTATCGACTTCGGAAATGGAGCAGAGGGATATCTGCGTTTTTCCTATTCTAATAGCATTGAAAATATAAAGGAAGGTATGGATAGGTTGGAGGCCTTTTTCGAAAAAAAGTATGAAGGATAACTATTCAGTCTACCGACAATCCGCTGGGAGTTATCTATTTTGATGCAAAATATACTTAGGATTACTAACTGATGTAAATATAAAAAACATTATATATGGCAGGCAGTTGAATAAATTCAGCCTACCTTAATTTGCTCATCGCATCTTCACAAAGATGGCTATTGAATCGTGAAAAATGAAATTGAATTTGGATGGTACTAATTTTTGGGGCGCTATTTGAAATTATTGTTCTTAAAATGTCTCAATATTTTAATTTAAAATAACATTATGTGATTAAACTAGTTTCTCAAGTATTCTCCTCACCATTTTTTTTTCACAATTGCGGTTATTAAATTAATTATTTTTATAAGTGCATCAACTAATGATTTTTCAGTCTTAACGATCTTCCTTTTCTGAATTTTTCACTTTCAACACAAGATTTCATCTTCATATATATTTTATTTGTAATAAGACACCATATAATTCTGTTAATTTCCTTGCTAGAACAATAATTGAATTTGAATAATTTCTTTATGTCCAGAGAAGTGGCACGAACAAACCCAGTTGTTTGCGCGGGTGCGCCACCAAAACTTTGAGTATCAAGTTAGTTTTCCTTTTAGCTTTTCTCTGCATCTGTTGCTTTTCTCACACATATCTTGTCTAGAAGTAAGATATTGTCAATCATTAGGGACCCACTCCATCCTAGAGGAATTGCCCAAGCAGGTTTGCCTGTTGACTTATCAACCTGCTCCGGGAGAAGTCCTGTACTGGTTGCACCAGCAAGGGCCCATTTAAGGCATTTAATTCCTTCATTTGTCAGATCTTCCACGTTTTCTATATTGCTCTTTTCTTTTTCATAGGAAACGTCGTGCATGGGGGAAAAAATAGCTTTTCCAGAGGGGATGTCTAGGGCAAGGGCAAGCATTGCTTCCGAAAGCCAGAGAGTGGTTACTACCCATGGGTTTCCGTCAATGTAACTGTCATTTTCATACCTCTTGATCCCGTAACTCTTATTGATGGGTACTGAGAGTTTTTTCATGATATTTTCTATCATAAATAGGATCATATCCTTTTCTATGGGATCCTTTGGAGACAGCATCCCAAAGGGGATATAAGCGCTTAGGATGCTTGCATCAACGGTTTTATCCAGTTTCTCGTTGATGATTCCTTTTGCAAAGTAGCCTTCCTGAAGCCATAGACGATCAATTGTAGCCTTCTTGATGAATTCCGCTCTTTTCTTCCAGCGCTTTGCCATGCCAGATTCCAAATTTTCTTCGGCCAGATTGGAAGCGCCCATAAGCCCAGCATAGATTGCAGCATTTGTGTATGTGAAAATTCCGTAATAAGTTTCCCAGAGATCCATACAGCTCTCATGAAGCCCAGATTTTGTCTTCTTCATTAGATATTCGGCAGCTCTGAGTACTGAAACCCAGACTTCGTCCAAAAATTCAATTTTTTTAAGACCTTCGAGGATTCTGTAATATATATCCATGGCATAGAGAGTGGATCCTGTTTCGTCTATTTGAGTCGAGTAATCAAAATTGCCCCAGGAAGGAGCTGTATCTCCATTAAGCCAATAGCGTTGAAACCAGGAACCATTAGGTAGTTGGGTCCGAATAGACCACTTGAAAAACATGTCACAATACTCAGGATATCCTGAATGTTTGAGTGCAAGCACAATCTCGGCAGTATCCCTGTTCCAGCAAAAGCCGTATCCTCCACATTTCTCAAAATTGGAGTCAAACTCAGGGGCAGCTACAAAGGATCCATGTTCGCGGTCTTGAAGTAAGTCAAGCATGAGAAGAGATCTGTTGTATGCGCTGAACAGTTCCTGGCGCAAGTTCTCGTGTCCTTCGAGCCCTGGCATTTTTAGCA
The DNA here is from genome assembly GCA_963763235.1 of uncultured Methanosarcinaceae archaeon. GTDB lineage: Archaea > Halobacteriota > Methanosarcinia > Methanosarcinales > Methanosarcinaceae > Methanosarcina. Next base: position 3,851 of record CAVXNY010000008.1, read on the forward strand.
CTTTTTTTTTAGAAAGCCACATCACCCAGTATTCCCGAGTCTTTTCGAAAATATATTCCAGAGACATTTTGGAAAGCTCATGCATTCTCTTGTAAAGAAGGCTCCGGGAAGATGCGGCTCCTATCAGAATAACGAATTCATTTGCTCCGTTAGCTTCTAGTTCAAGATCCCAGCCAGCAGCATTATTAATATTTCCGATATCTTCTTTATTTCGCTGGAGCTTTCCATCTTCCATATCATACTTGGAATTAGTCCACCATATGGTGTCCATGGCCTTTCCAATCTGCCATTCGGTAAATTCGGGCAAAGAATGGATCCCAATATAATAGTTCTGCCAGTACTGTATGAGCAAGCGAGCATCTGTATCACAAAAACCAGAATTTTTTTTGGATGTTTCTCCCACATTGAAATTGGAGTAGTAAAAAAATTTCCCTGAAATTTTTTTCTGGGACTGAACTTTGAACCTGCGGATGAGAACAGGCACTTCTGAGTGCACAAGGTCAAGAATCGAAATCCGAATTCCGGAGTCATGGTAAAGTTTTGTGGATACGATGTTAGTGTCTTCTATATAGTTCTGAATGCTGTGCCATTCGTTATCATTTGTCCAGAGAAGTTTTTCCCCTGTGTGGACGCAGGCAAGGGACTCTTCTACATGCTGAGCATGATCTCTGCGGGGGTAGAATAAGCCCAAGATATCCCCTTTTCTTCCCATTGTCACAAGCAATCCGTCATTTCCTAGAATGGCATTAGGTTGCCTGATCACTGTGTATCCCCCTTAGCTGGTATTCTTGGCTTACGCTGGAGGGCGCCAAAGAAATTACATGTTCGCATACCTTCTTTCCGGTGACTTTACAGCTAACCTCCCTTACACTGATATTTTTCCCGAAATAATCGGTCAGGTAACCCGCAAAGTAGCCGCTCATAAAGGCACAAACAGGCTGGTCAGCCGATCCGTAAACATCGGCTATAAACGAGTCTTTCACAATGATTTTTCCTTCGTAAGTCTTTGGATCACATTCAATTTCCAAGATCCCCCAGCCCACAGCTCTGTAGAGCTCCGCAAGAACGCTTGCGTAATTGCTGTCATTAATAGGCATGATACTCTTGAAATATTTTGCCGCGTGAATTCCTCCTTTCAGGCCTGAAACGGTGAGAAGTCCTTCTGCATGCGGCACACTTTGATTGAGAGTTTTAATGATATCAACAATTGTGAGTGCTCTTGCCATGACTCCCCTGACTCCTATTACATTAAGAGGAAAGTCCACGGAATAAATCATCCCATATTTTGAAATTCCGTAATCTACTTCACTTACAACTTCAATATTTTGTATTTTTTGAGCAAGATCATCAGGATTAATATTTTCATTAAGTTCTGTATATATCAAATATTCTCCCGTTTTTTGTGTAATATTATCCAGATGACCAAACATAATGAATGCATTTTCTTTTTCAAGAAAGTCAGTTATTAAGGATAAAGATCCAGGCTTTTTCGAATAAATAATTTTAAACCATACAATTTGCGAATTTTCATTGAAGCCTGCAAACATGAATAAATCTTTGACCATATTACTCAAACTCCTATGATTTGTATGCGTAAATTTCAATTAAGCTATCGCTCTAAGTTTCCTGAATACCTGGGCTTTGAAATCCATGAGCACTGCCATGAAATTGACTGCTGCATCGAAGGGTGTAGAATAAACACTGAAATAAGAGTGTACATCCCCATCCCCGAGCCATTTAGTGCACATATAATAATAATGATCCGAAGTTAGCAGATGCTTCCATATACGTAGGATCTCAGAGTCTCCTGTTTTTCTTACAAAAGGTTCAAGCAACTTAATTTCCTCAAAACAACGTCTTTGCATATCGTTTCCAAGCCATGCACTGGTATCACGTTCCATATCAGCCCAGGAAATGGTGGAAAAATCCCCTACATCTATCTCAGCTACAGGTGAGTATTTCTCTACAATCTCAAAAGGAGTGCAGAAATCAAGGTGCTTCTTGAGAACTTCTCCAGGCAGTTCTCGCAGAAAGGTGAAAATTCCGGTTTCTTCCCACTGGTGTTCTCCAAAGGTTTCATAGTCAATAAAGATGTTAACGCAGTCCTCTTTGATTCCTGAAACCCAAGAAGCCCATTTTTCCGCAGTCAAAGGATAACCTTCCCACCACCTTGCTGAAAAACGGTATCCTATATCATCACTCAGCTTGTAGTTCCTGAGGATAATTGGGAGACCTAAATTTTTTGCTCTGTAAAGCAAGTTAGAGGATCTACCTTCAAGTAGGTGATCTGCACCTTCAGTAAGTATTGCCTTGTAACCCAAATCAGAAGTAATTTTTGCTATTGAATTATTGTAGAGCAGTTCGGTGTTTCGAAATACCTTAGGTTCAACCCCTAGTAGGGAGAACATAAGTTCTCTATGTTCCTTTATTTCTTCGATGAATTCGGCTTTTTTTTCAAAAAGACTTGAAAGTGAATGATAATAAGTTTCGTCCAGGAATTCCACAGCTTTTGTTTCTGCCATTTGTCGGAAGCCATCTAGGACTTCTGTTCCCCATAATTCGCATTGTTTTAGCAGTGTACCAGTAACAGAAAGGGAAAATCTAAACTTTCCTTCGTGCTCATTGATAGAATTCAGAAGGACTTTGTTTGCAGGGATATAGCACTTTCTTGCTACTCTTTCAAAGATTTCCCTGTTGCCTTTCTCATCAAAATAACGGTAAAATCCGGATCTTTCGTCGGGCCAGAACTTGCGCAATCTAAATGGCTGATGCACCTGAAAATATATGCAAACAGATGTCATTTTGCTTCCTCCAGGACAGCTCTCCTGAAATCAGACAAGATGGAAAAATAATTCACAGCTCTTTCATAACCTTCCCTACTACTTCCAGAGTTCATGGAAAAAAATATTTCGCTCTGCTGAAGATAGCCGAATATCTGCTTCAGTTTCCAGTAAGCTTTACTTCCCTTAAGCTCTGAAAGCTCCTCTCCAATTCTTACAAGTTCTTGCATGTAAAGCTGCTGGGCATTATTTCCGATTGCATTATGCATTCCATAACGGATTGTTTGTTCTGTTCCAAGTGTTTGGAGCCTTGAATGTGAGAATCTCTTTACAGCTTCAGAAGGTGTGAGCATTTCAATGTCCCTGATTTTGAGAGCGCTGGGGAAAGTCCGGATAAAATCGACTATTGTATTCTCATTACTAAGGTGAACACAGAGATTTGTATAGTTAAAATAAAGGGTCAGAACATCACCTTCCATGCTTTTGATCCAGTCTGCGAACTTTTTAGGGATAAGATGATATCCTTCATAGTCTTTTTCAAAAAAACGTAGTTCAAGGTCTTCGCTAAGGTTTATATGTCTTAGGAGAGTTGGAAGATGGTTTTGGAAGACCCTTACCGGATCATATCCATTTGTAAGGTTTCTTGACCCTTCGGCAATTAAGCATCCGAAACCTGCCTCTGCAAGAATGCATCCTACCCTTTCCGTGTATAGTAGTTCGGTATTCACGAAAGTTTTGGGAGTAACACCTAACAGTTCCCTGATAATCTCCCTGTAGATGCTAATTTCCTCATGAAACCAAGACAGATCAGGGTATAGGGAACTCAAGGAATGGTAGTTGCAGCTTCCTGTAAATTCTACGCTTCCGCTTTCTTCGAGTTCGTGGAAAGATTCTAGAAGTTCAGGATCCCATCTGCATTGTTCGAGGAAAGGACCAGATAGATCGAAGGAATATCTTCCTCCCTTTTCAATAGATTCCATAATTATATCATTAAGGTGCAAAAGTTGTCTACTTGTTTTTAAAAATCTAGAGAAAATATTTTCTCTGTCAAAATAACGGTCCATTTCGGGCACTCCATAAAAACCCTCTACAGGCCAGTACCACTTCGGACTGTAAGGCAGATGTACCCCCATACAGATGCATACAGCTTTCATAACAAAGTAATTTTGTACGGAAACCTACTAAAAACTATTGTTTGACTCATTTCAGGCTGACCTCACAGTATAAATATATAGCATTTATAAAACTCTAGATTATTGAGGATCTAGATAAACCACTGATTTTCTCAAGTCACTTATATAAAATTCGTAAGCTTATGACAAAATTTAGGGATTTATCTAAATTCTTTTTTGTGTTCAAAAAGGATTTAGCATAAAAAATTTTATTAGGCAGTGCAATGCTTGATAAGATAGGCGGTCTTAAGAAATGCTCTATTGTTGGAATATTTTTAAGGAGAATAAGCCCATAAAATAGAATCATTTTCCTTAAAAACTGATTTCTTGCCGTCAACTATTTAAAAGGGAACGAATATCTCAATATTCTTGTCAAGGGGCTGTGGCCTAGTCCGGCATGGCGATGGGCTCCAGCGGATAAATGATGAACAACGGGTCTACTGAGTTTTTCTCGACGGAGCAGGGCAATGAGGAGCCGTTGGAGCACTGATAGTTGCTAACCAGAACCAAGACTGTTATAGTTAGTTGTTCGGAGAGACCCGTCGATCGTGAGTTCGAATCTCACCAGCCCCACCTTCTTTTTTCTTTAGTTCTTTTTATTCATTTTTTTTAAATTTCTTCTGTTAGCATTTCTAAAAATTATGATAATTTTTAGTAGATTTTTGTATTTTAACTTGCTAAAACCAAATATGGAATCTTCAAATAACAGGCTCAAATAAAATTTACGATGGAACACCCAGTTGCAAACAATTGTGTATGTTCGTGATACTATCATGGATATAAATCAATTATTCAAATTCAATTTTTGTTCTAACAACGAAATTACCAGAATTATGTGGTGTCTTATTACAGAGGATTTCGATAAATCCTAATAATTTGTCATATATTTATAAATTGTATATTTATACTTATAACGGGTATATTAAATGACTCGTGAAAGTAAGAAGTTTATCGAAATTCTCTGCAAATGATGAGATATACGAAGATGAAACAGGATCTCAAAAGGGAGAACTTCAGAATGGAAAAATTGTTAAGACTGAAAAATTTTCCGTTAATGCATTTATAAGATTGATTAGTGGAATAATCGCAATTATGTAAAAAGAAAACTCTGAGAGTATTTGAGGAAGATAACGTCATCATTTTAATGCCAAATTAATTGCTTTTTTAAATTCAGATTTTAGGACAAAGCGTAAAATCAGTAGGTCTTCAGCCCTGGTTCAGTATGTAATTTTTGGCTGCTTTTTCCTAAAATTGCCTATAAAAGATTCGAAATATCCATCACTTCATCGTGTATGTTCTTTCCAATAGTATTTTTCAAATACACTTTTTGATTTTCCCACAGCTTAATTGTTGTCTCTGGTTTCAGTTTTCGAATGATCGCAAGAGGTGACTTTTGGCTTGCTCTTAGCGAGTAGATGGATGCATTCTTTGTCCGTTTCCATTTCTAGTGTATTTCAAATTGTGTTTCCTTTTCAATGTCGTGAATTATCTGTCTGAGTTTTTCTTCAATCTATTCTAGTATGTTTTTTAGAATTTGTACACAAAGATAATGTGACCAATTAACAAAAACTTGCTACTGTTCTTATGTTCATACTCTATCTTTACCAAAAAGTATGTGTATTACTAAAGATTTTTGAGTGTTATCTCCTAAAACCATTCTATTATTAGGGTATGTCCAACAATTGACCAATTCAACCAACTTAATCAACATATTGGTAGTTGTAGGTTTGTCTAAAATTAGCGCTTGATCAGGAAATAAGAACATATGAGCAAATAGGGAAATCCATTTCTAGGTTTGACTTAAAAAAACTAACTTCGAATCTAAGAAAGCAAAATATGTGGTTAGGAGAAGCCAATTTCCAATCAGTTCAGACATGATTAAACAGGTAGAATCTGCATTTACTAGATTTTTTTTAGAGAAAAGAATGGTTTTCCTAAATTAAATCAAAGAAGAATCCAATTCGTTCATTCCGGATACCAAAACACTACAATTTTGATTTTGAAAACAATACTGTTAAGCTTCCTAAGATTGGAGAAATCAAAGCACTTCTTCACAAAACATTTGACGGGGATTTAAAACCACTACGATTTTGAAATCTTGCACAGGAAGGTACATATATCAACATTTCAGTGGAATATGGAAAATAAGTTCCAGTTAAATAAGTTTTTCTGAATCTACGACTATTGGTGTAGACGTTGGTATAAAAGATTTTACTGTGATGTCAACTGGAGAAAAGGTTGAAAATCCTGAGTACTTGAAAAACTCTTTGAAGAGACTTAAAGTACTCCAAAAAATAGTTAGTCGAAAAAAAACGGTTCTAAAAGCTGAGAAGCAGCCAAACAAAAACTTGCTGTACTTCATGAGAAAATGATAAATCGGAGAAATGATTTTCAACATAAACTCTCTTTAAACTTGTTATCGAAAACCAAGCAATAGCTGTTGAAACTTTGAATGTTAAAGGCATGATTACGAATCACCATTTTGCACAGGCTATATGTGATTTGGCATGGAGTAGTTTTGTAACAAAATTAGAAGATATATCAGAATGGTTAGGAAAAACCATTCTTATGATAGGTAAATTTGAATCATCGTCTAAGATCTGTCATGTTTGTGGATACCATAACTCTGAACTAACACTGAAAGATTGAGAATGGAAATGTCCTGATTGCAAGACAAAACATGATAGCGATATTAATGCTGTAATTAACATCAAAAAATTCTCTTTCATTGATCAAAATCTAATTGGAATCTGACACCTGTGGAATGTGGGGGATTGGCTTGGAGACTTGTTCTCAAAAGAGAAAGGGATAAACCACGAAGCCACTTAATCTTCAGCTGAGTGCTAGTTCACGAAAATTATGCTATTTTGGATATTATTAAACATAAACAATTTTTTAATAACATCTCGTTCTTGAAAAGGACTACCTTATTATAACATAGTATATTCGTCACAAAAGCGGTCAAATTTTATATTATTTATATCTATCTTTATAAGATAAAGCGAGTAACGATCAGAATGATGAGAAAAAGGATGGATTTTTAAATCAAAATTCTATTTTAGGAGCATCATATGAAAATAGAAAAAAAAATCACTATCTTTAAATATGCCTTTGTTATATTTGTAACATGTAGGTATCATATCTATATTATTTGCGTATTATTATTTCTTGTAATTTTGATTTAAGAACTGATAGAGAATTTCGATAGATCTTTGATGTCAACAAATTACTTGCGTTTATACTTTATGAACAATCAACCAAAAATTTGCGCTCATCGAAATTCTATTTAATATTTGTGGGCTATTTAAGTCCATATTCTTATATGCTCAGGAATTACGCAATTGAAATGAAAAACTTATCTCAAAAAGTCTTGAAACATTCAAAATGTCAAACTACTCACAGCGCCTATTGCAGGCAATTTTTACTTCAGTTGCGTAAGTCCTCCTAGTAACAAATCGGAGGATTAACTAGACAGAATATATGTAGATTGAAAGATAAATCTATGGAGTAGATAGAGATCAGTAGATTGGAGGATATATTATATGTTGAAGACCACCATTATGCTATTAATTACAGCACCTATACTTTTTTCTTTTTTATTCTTAGCTCTTGGCAAATCATTATACAAATTCCTAGCCTGGGCTTTTTTCATAGTAGGAGCAGTTTCTTCGATTATGTTAGTATTAGATGGAACTGGGAAAGTTGAGGTTGCTGGATCAAGTTTTGCACTATTAGAAAATATTGTCCTTATACTTGAGGTACTTGTAATACTATTTGTATTCTATGTGTCAGCAAAACATAAAAGTTGGCCTACACTTGCACTAATTGCAATTCAAACAGTTATAGCAGCTTATTCCTATATGGCCGTTGCAAAAGTTGAAAGTGTTTCTTTTAATATTGATCAATTTTCTCAGGTCATGATATTAATTGTGAATATAATCGGTACTGTGATTATATTATTTGCAACAGGATATATGGATCACTATGAGAAGCACAGGCATCTAGACAGACAAAAAACGTTTTTCTTTACGATGAGCTTCTTCTTAGCAGCTATGAACGGGCTAGTCATGGTTGACACCTTAGGATGGCTGTATCTGTTCTGGGAAATCACTACTCTCTGTTCCTTCGTTTTGATCGCATACAACCAGGACGAAGAATCCATAACCAATGCATTCAGAGCTCTAGCTTTAAACTTGATTGGCGGAATTACTTTTTCTTTAGCCATAATTTTGCTTAGTGTTAAACTTGATATATCTAACCTATCTACAATTGGGACTAGTTCAACGGCGGCTGCTGTAGCTCTTCCTGTAGTCTTACTATGTATTGCAGGTTTTGCAAAATCTGCCCAAATGCCTTTCCAGAGCTGGCTCTTAGGCGCGATGGTAGCTCCAACTCCAGTTTCTGCCTTACTCCACTCAAGCACGATGGTAAATGCAGGTGTTTTCTTAATTGTCAAGCTTGTACCGGCTTTTGCGAACACACCTCTCGGAATAGCAATTGCTATTTACGGAAGCTTTACTTTCGTTATGTGTTCAGCTTTAGCCTTATCTCAAAGAAATGCTAAAAGAGTGCTGGCTTATTCTACGATTGCAAATCTGGGATTAATTATCGCAAGTGCTGGTATAGGTTCGCCTCTCGCTGTAGCTGCTGCTATTATGCTTATTATATTCCATGCAATATCCAAATGCCTGCTGTTCCTTTGTACAGGCGAAATTGAACATACCATAGGAAGCAGAGATATTGAAGACATGTCCGGATTGATAAAAAAAGCTCCCCTTCTTACAATGCTCATCTCTCTAGGAATGATATCCATGCTATTACCTCCTTTTGGGGTTTTACTTACGAAATGGGTATCAATGGAAGTCGCTTCAACCAATCCTATTGTATCGATATTCCTCATACTTGGGAGTGCACTTACTACAGTTTATTACGTTAAATGGCTTGGAACAATATTATCCTCCTCGATGGACAAAAATGCTGTTCACCATTTAAAACCGGAAACCTATTTCCCGCTATCTTTCCTTGGGTTATGTATTGTAGTTACAAGTATTCTTGTATTTACAATATATGACTATTTCATTAAACCTCAGGTTGCGACTTTGCTCAATATTGTCCCTACTGTTTCAGGGCAAGGTGGACAATTTACATCAGAGATAGGAGCATTTGCTTATGCACTCATATTCATAGTGTTCGCTTTGTCCATTCTAATCTACTTCGCTACAAAAAACATGTTCACTCCTCGCCCAGCTGGGTATTATATGTGTGGGGAAAATAACCTTGAAAAGGACAAATTGATGTTCCGGAATGGACTTTGCAGTTACGATAAAAGCAGTGTCTCTAACATTTATCTTCAAAATATTTTTGGAGAAAACAAACTTACAACACTTGGATACGTAATTTCCATATTACTTATTGTAGCTGCATTGGTAGAAGTGGTGGTATTATGAATAGTTTAGATATTGCAAAAATTATTCTTGTTTTAATAGGTGCTCCTATCCTTGGCTGTTTACTTGCAGGTATTGACAGGAGACTTACAGCAAGATTGCAAGGTAGAGTTGGTCCACCTCTTCTCCAACCCTATTATGATGTAATGAAACTATTCCAAAAAGATAATATGGTTGTGAATGAATCTCAAAATCTCTACGTAGTCATGTACGTAGTGTTTGTAATTTTGAGTCTTTTAATGTTAGTCTTTGATGCAGATATTTTGATGATAGTATTTGTTTATACAGTATCTTCGGTAGCTCTCATAGTAGGAGGAATGAGCACTGGTTCTCCATATGCCAGAATCGGAAGTTCAAGAGAAATCATGGCTATTTTGTCGTATGAGCCAATTTTAATATTATATGCTCTTGCAATATACTTGCTTACTGGTACCTTTAAATTATCTGCGCTGGACAATGTGTCGAGCCCTCTCCTGATGTACATCCCACTTATATTCATATCAATGTTGTTTGTTATGAATATTAAATTTAAAAAATCACCCTTCGATTATTCAACCTCTCATCATGCTCATCAGGAACTGGTTAAAGGTATGCTGACCGAATATTCAGGACCAGGGTTAGCTGGAATTGAGATTGGACATTTCTATGAATACGTGTTTTTATTAGGACTTATGTTCCTATTCTGGAAAGTGAACATAATAATTGGTTTGCTTATAGCATTAATTGCTTTCTTGTTTGTAATTATAATGGACAATATCACTGCAAGAGTATACTGGCAATGGATGCTTAAAGTAAGTTGGACAATTTTGTTGATAATTTCAGTCGTAAATGTACTATATCTGTACGTTGCTAAGATTAAGTTAATTTAAAAGAGGGATATTTATGGCATTGGCAAAGTCCCCATGGATCATACACGTGAATTGCAACAGTTGTAATGGCTGTGATATTGAAGTATTGGCTTGTCTTACTCCTCTATATGATGCTGAAAGATTTGGTGTTTTAAACATAGGTACTCCAAAGCAAGCTGATATAATGGTGGTTACGGGTTCGATAAATTACAAAAATGTGAATGTGCTTAAGAATATCTATAACCAGATTCCTGATCCCAAAGTTGTTTTAGCTGTAGGTGCCTGTGCATCTACAGGTGGAATTTTCCATGACTGCTATAATGTGATAGGTGGAGTGGATCAGGTAATACCGGTAGATGCATATGTTCCAGGATGTTGCCCAAGACCTGAAGCCATACTCGATGGAGTAGTTGCAGCACTTTCAGTACTTGAAAGTAAGAGTCAAGGAAAAATCAAAGGAAAAGATGTAAAACTCAAAGGAAACGAGGTGCCATCAAATGCTTGAGAATAACGTAGAAATCAAAAGTAGCTCAGAACTGCTAAAAACTGTTCAGGAATTGAAAAATGATGGTTATCGATATGCGACAATGATATGCTTGAAAGCTAACGATGGTCACGAATTGATATATGTTTTTGACAAAGGTTACATTCTAAAAACTCTAAGATATTTTGTGAAGCCATCTGAGAAACCAAAGAGTATGTCAGGTATTTATTTATGCGCACTTTTGATTGAGAATGAATACCAGGATCTGTTTGGATTAACTTTTGAAGGCCTTGCAATAGACTTTAAAGGTCACCTGTATTTGACACCAAACAGTCCAAAAACTCCATTAGCTTAAAGCAATTTGAGAGGAAAATCATTATGACAACTGTAATACCTTTTGGTCCTCAACATCCCGTTTTACCCGAACCAGTACAGTTAAAACTTGAACTGGACAATGATGTTGTTGTTGGAGCACTTCCTTCACTAGGGTATGTGCACAGAGGGCTTGAGAAATTTATCGATACAAAGGACTATAATCAAACACTCTATATTTGTGAAAGAATATGTGGGATCTGCAGCGCCATCCATTCTATAACTTATGCACGTGGGGTCGAACAACTAATGAATGTCGAGATCCCTGAAAGAGCAGAATATTTAAGAGTGATATGGGGTGAGCTAGCAAGAGTTCAGAGTCACCTCCTTTGGCTTGGTTTATTCGCAGATGGTTTCGGATTTGAAAGTCTCTTCATGGAATGCTGGAAGTATCGAGAAGCAGTAATGGATATAATGGAGATGACTACTGGAAACAGAGTGATAACTTCGATGTGTAAAGTCGGAGGAACTACCAAAGATTTGTCTAAAGAACATATTGATATAATTCTAAAAGCAATTGATGATTTGGAACCACAAGTTAAAAATCTCGAAAAAGTATTCGTAAATAATTACACAGTAAAGAAAAGACTGGTGGGATTAGGTGTATTATCAAAACAACTTGCATATGATGTTGGAGCTGTTGGTCCTACACTGAGAGGAAGTGGGGTTCACAGTGACATAAGAGAATCACCTAGCTGGAGTATTTATAAAGATCTCAATTTTAAAGCAGTTGTTGAAAATGATGGAGATTGCTATGCTAGAACTAAAGTAAGAATTTACGAGTTATACGAATGCTTTAAGTTGATAAGGAATGCGATTTCCAAATTGCCAAATGGTGAAATTTCAATACCAGTAAAGGGCTCTCCGGCAGTAGGAACTGAAGCTATTTCAAGATCAGAGCAGCCTAGAGGTGAAGTTGTATATTACCTCAAAGGTAATGGTACGAAAAATTTGGAAAGACTTAAAATAAGGACGCCTACCTTTGCAAATATACCTGCACTGTTACAGATGCTACCGGGCATCAAACTCGCTGATGTTCCTGTAACTGTACTTACTGTCGACCCATGTATTAGTTGCACTGAGAGATAAGAAAGGTGATATAATGGGTATGTTAAACCTTGTTCTGTCAAATGTTTCTCGTAAACCTCCTACCAGGCTTTACCCTTTCGATATAAGGGTGCCTTATGAAAGTTTTAAGGGAAGAATCATCTTCAGTCCTGAAAACTGTATTTATTGCGGGATATGTCAAAAAAAATGCCCTCCTGATGCAATAAAAGTTACTAAAGATGAAAAAACGTGGGAACTTAATGTATTCAGATGCATTATGTGCACTGAATGCGTCAGCAGTTGCCCAAAAGAATGTATAGTAATATCCAACGAAAGAGCAAAAACTGGTCCTAAAGAGCATATCAAAATAGTGGCTCCTAAATAAGAACTCACTTTCTGTAGGTGTACACAAGAATGCCAATCATTTTCTCAATATGACAGTAGCTTGAAAATTAATCCAATTTTCAATGAATGTGGTGGGCAAATAGGCAAACTAATTACACATGTGTGTACATCTGCGATATTGCAGTAGCTTGAAAATTAATCTAATCTTTAATGAATAATAGTGAGCAAATAGGTAACCAATTTCTACTTTTGTGTAAATCTGCGGACTGGTGGATGCTTCTTTTTAGTCCTGTCTGTCCTGATTTTCAACATATTTTTTAATTTCATTGGAACTGTTGATGATGGTACAACTTCCGAATCATTAAAAACTATATTGAAAATTAGGGAAAACAGGAAAAAAGATGCATGTAAGCAAATGAAAATATTTGGTTTTGAATAGTTCCTTTACATCCAGAACTTGGAGCTATTATATCCTTTGGTTGCAATGAGATTGACTATGGAATTTGAATATATTCCAAACTCGATATAACTTCATTAAACCTCATAATTCTCTAAAGCTAAAAAATCGAATTTGGAAACAAAAAATCCAAAAAACTCAACAATGGTTGGAAGAGCGACTTATTACATACTAAATTTAGAAAAATTATTAATGTTCGGGGTTCTTGTTCAATAACTTGGTGATAATCTCAATTCTCAAAATTCTGGAATTCAGAGCCTATGCAAATATTTCCTTGTGGAAATTATGAATCAGAAGCATATATACTTTCCTACACCTTAAAATCTGAAAAAATATGGTGAATTGTCGAATCGGACAAAATTTCAGAGCTACGATCTCGAGATTTTAGAGATTATTCCCGAAAGATGTTAAAAAGCATTCTTTTGGGTCTTGAATCGAGGAAAAAGAACGGATTTTCCTATTTTGCATGCTTGAATTTTTAATACTCTAAATTATAAGACTTTTTTGCTCTCTTGATTTTTTATCTATGCAATCAATCATTAGTAGAATTAATGTTAATTTTAGGATCCCACAAGGTGTCAAAGCATCTCTTAATTGTTGATTCGCAGAATTATATTGAAGGTCAAATTTTTTCATTTGATGGTACAGTTGTGAGTTTTGAGAATTTTACCCCCTTGAGAGCCATTATAGCTTCTGAAAGCTCTTTGATTTCTTCGCCGTCCCCCTCCAGAACGATTACTTCAAAACAGTTGTCATGATCGAGGTGAATATGCACTGAGGACTTTATCAGGTTAGAGTATTGGTGCTGGATATCTGCAAGGGCATTTGAAAGACCTCTTTTTGTATGGTCGTAAATAACCGCAACGGTTCCGATACGATGCCCTTTAATGTCACCCATCCACTCATAATAGGAAATATAACTCCTGATGGCGTCCCGTATGCCTTCTGAACGGGAAGAATAACCTCTTTTTCTGATAATTTCATCAAATTTACTTAGAAGGGTATCGGGAAGGGAAACCCCTATCCTCATGAGTTCTGTTTCCATCGTACCACCAAGCAATCTAAATTTATCTATAAAATAACACTTTAACTCATTATAAGTATTACTATATATGTTTTGTTAACTTAAAAGCTAATGTAAATGAGTTGAATATAGTTTTCACATAAATTATTCCTATTCACAAAAACAAATTTGCATACTTATGATATGGCCTGAGAAATATCTAATTCAAAAAAAGATTTTTTTCTTCTGACTAACTTTATTGGCGAATAAGGCTCAAACATAGAAATTATGTATGAAATAAAAAATGATTTTGAGATACTAACATGTTCCAAATTATCCTTTAGAGGACGGTATTTTTTCTAACACGACCTATAATACATGACATTTTTAATGTGTTAAAGTAAATTTTTGGGATTACAGCATATCAAATGAAATCATTAATTAGTCAGGATATTATTAAACTAGTAGCAGACAGAATTGAGGCATCATAAAATATTTCAGTAAGATTAAATTCCAGTAAAATTAATTTTGAATTACTTAATGAAATTCAATCGGAAAGAAATCTAGCTTTTTGTGCTCTTTTAATAGATGAGTAAACTCAAAAATATACTCAAAAAAAATTATACAATAATTTAGTGGAGACTATGCATAATTTCTACTTCAGAACTCTACAACATTGAATTCTTTAGAGGCGATTGCAAAAAATAGAATATGAGATGTGTGGATTACGTTTTTTCTTGTAAACTCTTGAGGAAAAATTGTAAAAAAATAAAGTAGTCATTCTGAACTACAGCAAAATGGGACCAATGATCGAGTTTTTTCACAAATTCTCGAAGGAAATTTTGGAATTCGAGTTGGAATTTATTTGGATAATTCCTCTTTCACCTCTTCAGCTCCAGCTTCAAGTTCGTTTTTTTGCTGAGTATCAAATCGAAGTAAAAGTGCCTGAAACTCTCCAACATGTGTTTTTTCTTCCTTTGCAACATCCATGAGAATTGTTTTGATATCCTTTTTTTTAGTCAGACTGGCCATCTGCTCATAAAGGTTTATGGCATCAAGCTCTGCGATAATAGCTACTCTTAGGATTTCCTTATCAATATTTTCTTCGGATACGTTCTGAAGGTCTACAGGTATTTTGGATAACAAGCTATTCACCTGTTCATTGTATGTGCAGATATATTAATAAGTATTCGGAAATGAGACCACAAGTATTCTTTCTGTTAAATTATTTAGTTGATTTAACAAAAATTATGAATATATAGTATGTTATTATCTACTAATCGAATGCTCCTCATTTTTGTTACAATTAAGCTCTTGCTATTTTCAAAATTAGCAAAAATATACTTTTTAATCCATTTTTAGAAAAGTGAGGTGTGTATCAAAGTTCATCAAGCTTTTATCCTATATATGACACAATTTCATCACTTTTTTGCCTTCTTTTGCAGGAAAATCATTTCTTCAATATCTGCTTATTCCTTAATATCCATCAGAATGCTATAAGCCCCAATCATCTGGTCTTCTTAACTTATAATTTCCTCTTCTTTGCGCTTGGTTTTTTGTTAACTTTTCTACCAAAATAACCCACTCCTTTGAAAGTTTCAATCTGAACTTTGAATTGACTTAGGGTCCTGATCAATTTGATTTTTAATCCAATTTCTGAAACTCATATATCCTTTGCAACCTCCTTCGATTTACTTCTTGTCTTCTTTCTCAACAATTTGGGTTTCTGAGATTGAGGTTTCTGCAGCTTTTTTTACCATATGAGTTGTCTGGATAAGTTTCTTCAGTGTTTTTCTAAGGCTTTTCATGCCTTCCAAATCTTCGGAAACCCCTTCTGCTCCGTTATCCTTTGACCAGAATGTTCCTCCCAGATTTGCTCCGAAGGATCCGCCTCCAATAGGGATCATTTCATTGATTACGTAAAAGTTCAGAATGGTCTGGATGGCTGGTTCCTGCCCACCTATTCGGTCTCCACCATCTGCTATTCCCATCCCGACTTTGTTTAAAAGGATCTTTTGGTCTCTGGCAACAATAGCTCTGCAGCGATCCATGATCGTTTTTGTCTGGGCACTAACTGTTCCCTGATATACAGGAGTCCCTATAATCCAGGCATCTGCCCAGATCATTTTATCGTATAGCTCTGCCGAGATGTCATCCTTATGAACACAGCCTTCTTTTGTCCTCACACAAAAATCGCAATGAATGCAAAAGTTCAGTTTTTTTCCTTTGGAAGAAAAGTAATCTGTTTCTGCACCATATTTTTGTTTTGTGATCTGCAAAGCTTCCTGAACCAAAAAATCAGTTGCCATATTTCTGGGACTTCCCGATATTCCCAGAATTTTTATTGGTTTGATTTCGGTTTCTTGCATGTTCCCTCCAGAATTATATCTAAATTAATACTTGAATATATTATAGTAATTTTTTAGAGCACATAGTTTTATGCCTTAATTAAGTAGTTACGAATCTCGTCAGTTATGCAATTATTTTTATAAATCAAAGCACTTTATAAAGCAGAGCTAAACAAATCTATTTGCGTATCACTCAACGAGAAGTACTCTGCTCTTTTTGAAGAACTTCAATGAATTATTTTTAAGACAATACAATTAATCCAACTCGTATAAATACATAGCTTTTATGTCTAAACCTCTAAATTTTTTCATTTCGCAGCCAAAATTATAGGATATTTTTATCTGATTATACAGAAAATACGTAGTTTTTATTAAAACATATGTTGTAGTGGGAAGCTAAAAAGCTGCGATATTTATCTCGCACAGTATAAAAATGAATTAACACTAAGTAACTATTTAACCTGCAAATCGGACTTGCTTAATTCGCTGAGAGCACCTCCTTTATAGTACCAAGCTTTTGAATCCTAGGGTTAATTCCAATTGCTTTGTCAAATGCTTTTATTGCTTCTTCATCCTTGTTTAATTTATATAGAGCATCCTCTTACCATCCAAAGCTATTGAATTCTGTGGATTAATTTCAATTGCTTTGTCATATGCTGTTATTGCTCCATCAAATTTCTTTAAATTATACAAAGCATTTCTTTATTGTTCCAAGCATGTGAATCCTGTGGGTTAATTTAAACTGCTTTATCATACGTTTTTATGGTTTCATCGGATTTATTTAAGCTAATAGTCTCCTTTACTTCTCCAATTTCAAATCAAAAAAGATCCAAACAACGTTGAGAAATAGTATATACTTAGAACTATTGAAAATATTATTATAGTCCTGAGCGGATTCGAACCGCTGTCTCGGGCTCCAAAGGCCCGAAGGATTGACCACTACCCTACAGGACTGCAACTTAAAGCTTTTACTAATAGATTAATCCTTGTACTTAATTTTTGTGGCATATATAATTTTTAAGACATTATGGCTAATAGTAACTCTCATCCCATTACTCTTCCATCTTTGAACCCTTTGTTGTGAAAATATGTTTTGCTGCAAAACTAGTTTTAGTATAATTAATTTAAAGTAATTGCATAACCATTAAATAGTTTATAAGTGACTATACAATTTTTCCTCGGAACGCGGAAAAATTGTATATAAAGTGAGTTATTTTTTTGCTGATGGATCATGAAAAGATTCTTGCTATTTGTGCTTCGGACCATAAGGTTATTTCTTATATTGAAAGTCTTGAATCTCAAATTGAAGAAATCACTTAACATTTTTCTTATAAGAATATCGCTTAAATCATAAAAGCCGTAACAGTAGTAAATTTCCGTCTACTGTTTTTTTGTCAAAAAGAACCCTAATCCAAGAGTTGCTGCAAAAAGAGTGACTGGATAACTTGAGGTTAAGGAGTTCATCCGAGATGACTCTAGAAACGGTTAATGATTCTAATTGGTTAATATATCATTTTTTGAATGAATGCGGAGAATACGGACACTTTTGTGAGGATGTTAAAATTGAAGCTTATAGGAAAAGACGACGTTTTGATATTTCACCTATAAATCTTATTTTCACATAACATCGAAGTCATATGAAGAAGTTTCCTTGCTGTGGAAGGTTTAATAAAACTGTTTTTCCTTAATCAATAGCATATCCAGTCCAGTATAGTTCGAATATTTTAGCTTCAGAAATTGCTGTAAAAACTACCAGTTTATACTTATGAAAGTTTTATATGATTTTTTTAATGATTTTGTGGGAACTAAAATGTGTTATACTATCATAATTATAGCAGAAAGATAATGTTTTTGGAATTTAAGATAATCTGAAAATGTGATTAGGGAAAAGTTAATAATTTCTCATATTATCCATTGTGATGAAGCAGTTATGAAAATTAAGTTAGAAGGATATTGACCCTATGTATATTCCGATGACAAATACATATGTTATCTTTCTCATCTAAAAAGGGGGTATAAAACAATGGAAGCTATGGAAATTCTTCCGACTCTAAAAAAATAGCAGTTCATGATGGGTGAAAATCTGCAGCATTTATTTCACACTTTTTGTAATCTCATATCAGAGAGATTAATAGGATTGAAGAGAGATAAACAGCGATGAGCTATAGAGATAAATTGGCTTTTAACAGAAATGAAAAAGTATAGTGATGATTGCAAAGATAAAATTCAAGAAAATTTCGATAAACTCCTATACATTTAATTATCGGATATTTAAATCTTTTACAAATCTTTTCACTCATAAAAATTATTACTTATTTTTATCTCACCGACTAATACAAATTTTTTCAATCAGTTGTAGGTAAATTTGCAATAATTAATTTCTCAATTGATTTGAAATCTTTTCGGATTATTTTTGAGTCCATATATTTTAACAAAAAAGTTTTCTGGGGCGTACTTGAAGCTGAAGTAATCATTATGTTTAAAATACTTGTTTTACAGTAATGGAATGGTCTTTCATACTCTTCTCTAAGAACAAAATCAGTAAAAGCTTTCATGAGTAAAAATTAATGTTATAAGAGATTGAAAATCTCCAATGCTAAAATGCAAGATGCCTATCGAAATTCTTTAATCTTTTAATTTAACTATAAATTTTAGATCACTTTATTATTAGATAGTTTTCGCAATAAAGATCTATATACTTTATTATTTGGTTGATTTTATTTACAAAATGTTATTGATGCAGCATTGAAGCATTTTTTTGTCACATTCTCATTAGTATTCAAGTACGATATATATAAGCCCAACGTTAATATTTTTTGCCAACCTCTTTGAATTATATTGTGAAGTCGCTACACAAGGTATTCAAAATTGCAATAAAAATAGTTAATTTATATAACTGATTCCGTATTAGGTGAGGCTAGAACAGACATGCTTTAACTCGTGAAAACGAAAACATTTGTCAAAATGGACATTTAATCAGATAAAATCAAATATATAATGGTTTGCCAAGAAATTATACTATGAATTGTTTGTATGTCATTTTTTCCATTTGGAGTAATCCTACTATGGAGTGTATTGGCATTAATGCTGATATTCCAAGTTCATATGACAACGTGGAAAAATTTGGAAGTCTAGTTCGGATTATCTTGAATGATGAGAATGCCATGAGGAAAGGTGTTTTAAAATGTTATAAGGCTCTTAAGTTGAATAATCGAAATTAGAATTAAATGCTGGACCGCAGGTAGGAAAACTACCTTGTGGTTCATTACACACTGCAGAAATGGACAGAAGCTCCCCTGTATATAGATAGTATCTGAGGCATTTACAATTATTTATGGTATCGACTGTAGTAAGCCCTATATGCCTTTTTTAATCAAAAAGGAAGAAACCTGTGAAGGAAATCGATGGTACAAAGGATATAGGAAATTAGGCAAAAGGTAAATGTCAATCTACGATAGATGGAATAGGGGTTCATACATATTTAGGTAACTGCCTTGTGAGTAACTGTATCATTTTTCCTCGAAACGTTGATTGTTAGATAAAGTGTTGAATCTTGAGACTTATTAATATCTTCTGGATCGTAAAAATTTACCATTAATTACACTAGCAATTGGCTGCAATAAATAAAAAATATAGAAAAGAATCAAAATCTTTAAATCTAAATAAAGGAATGGAACTACGTAACATCAGCTATAGTTTAGATAAAAAATTTTATTCTTCGAATCGAAGTAATAAAGCCAAAAAATGTTATATTTATCTCCACAAGAAAGGGGGGTTTAAAATAGATTTTCAATGTTTTTGGAATTAGGATCCATTATTTTTTATATCTACATATCTCAAGAGTGTGATTATTTAGTAATTATTTAAATCAAGGTTTCTCTCCAGTGGAAATAGCCGGGTCATTACCATAACTGTTAATACGGTGTACTTCCATTGCATCTACTGCAATTATAGATTAAAATTATGAGCTGATATATCAGTTTCATCCAAAGATTTGATAAAAGAGGAATGTAATACAGATTTTATCAAGTCTTGGTAGCTCTTTAACGTGTGTGATCTATCATCTTTATATATATTCTAATGTTATGATTATAAGAACTTTAAGTAATCATCTGTGGCAAATTAACTATTTGGAAGTCATGCAGAAAAAGCTATTGTATTAATCTAGAAGAATTTCGATAAGCCTCTAAATTTTGTCATATGTTTATGAATAATATATAAATGATTGGTGAAAATAAGAGGTTTAGCAAAATCCTCCTAGCCATTAAGATGCAACCTTAGATTGTCGAAAAACTTGATTTTCATCGTATAAAAATATTTGAACAAAAAGCTATGCAAAGAAGTACATTCAATAGCTATGGATTCATGGCAGCCTGAATGAACTTTAACTGGCTTCAGAAAGCAGGTAAAGTTTAAAAATATTTATTTAAAGATTATCTTTGTAGGAAATTCGATTTCAAAATTCCAGCAAATTTTGAATTAAAATTTGTAGGTTTATCCTGCAACTAAGAGTCTGAAAAATATGATAGTATACCTCTCCAAATAAATAGTCTATTAATTAAATATATTAATAGTAGCTGTATATCGACCTAAATATATGAAGAGTACACTTCTCCAAGAAACAAAGATTCTACAACAAGACTTTCAATTAATCAAACTTATGATGGCAATTATTAATTAAAACTCAATATAAATTATTTACATTTGATATTCTGCAGGTTTCCATAGATGTATGAATTTGTTTGTATATTTCCGAGTATTATTCATTGAAAATTAGATTAATTTTAAGCTAGTACAATATTAAGAAAATAATGGCATTCTTGTGTTCATCTGCGGAAAATGGACTACATTATAAATATTAAATTTAAATCAATTGTCTTAATTCATCAGGTCTCTTATTTCATCAAC
>CAVXNY010000009.1:0-217713 GCA_963763235.1 uncultured Methanosarcinaceae archaeon
AAAGATTAATTTCAAGCTTGAATGTGATATTCTACAATAAAGGGTTTGATATTGTGCATGTGCATCTACATTTGGAAAATGACTATAAATTACCCATACAAAACAGCGGAGAGCCTAAAAGTTGAATTTGCTATAATGAGCTCAGGAGACATATTATGATAGATCTATTTGAACTGTATTTTCACGAAGATTGTCCTTATGAAGATGAAAGTGTTGAATTGTTGGGAATAAAAGGAAAAGGTACACTAAAGATTGTTTCTAGAGAGCCCGGAGTTTGTGCCTGTGCAGAAGAATTGGCTGAACATTATAGAAAAAAAGGAATAAAAGTTTTGGATTACCTGGAAGACGGTAAGAAGTTCAAATCCGGAGATACAATCCTAGAGGCTGAAGGCAACTTGAAAATCCTTTTCAGTTTTTGGAGAGTCTCCCAGACTTTTCTTTCGTTGATGTGCGCAATTGCTGGAAAAACCGCCTCACTTGTGAGTGCAGGCAAAAAAGAGAACCCTGACATTATTATTGCAGGAACCAGAAAGACCCATCCAGGAGCTAGACGTTTTGAGCTCAAAGCCGTTCGTGCAGGAGGAGGAGATATTCACAGGAACTCTCTTAGCGATTCCATTCAAATCAGTCAGAATCATCTAGAAGTAGTCGGAGAGCTAAAAAAACTTCGAGCTATGAAGAAAATAGAAATCGAACCACGCTCGAGGGAAGAAGCCCTCCGATATGTAAAAGCCGCAGACATAATGCTTCTTGACCATCTATCCCCAGCAGAATTGCGAAAGGTCGGGCCAGAACTTAAGCAATTAAATCCCAAACTTGAGCTTGCAGTAGGAGGAATTGAAGTGGAAAACATTCCTTATTATGCTCCTTTTGTGGATATTATAGTCGTAAGCGCGCCCTATTACGTAAAACCCTTGGACATGACAACAATCATAGAAAAAATATAAGAAATGTGAAGCAAAATTTCCGAGAAGACCTATAAGGATGTATCCTGTTATAGTCGGGGCAAGACCAGGGGTATGGTCAAGAAAACATCTGCTAGCCACTTTTTCGTGAACTTTCTTTTTGCCAGCAGATAAGCAAATATAATCCCAAGAATAACCACAAAGAAAGATAAAACAGTAGATATTTTATCAGTGAGTAGGTGCCGGCTCATGACCAATTGAAATGTTCCCATTAAATCCTTTTCCAGTTCCCAGAGTCCGTAATAATTTCTAAAAATTTTATGGTTTTTCCTGGGTTTTTACGGAGCTTCTTCCACTTCGTGGGATGTCGCGAAGAAAGCAACCACGCCCAGGCAGAAAACCACTACAAGGACTAGAAGTATCAGTTTTTTCCGTTCTTTAATTCATTTCATTCCCTCAATACATTCCTCCTCGGTTACCTTACTGGTATATGTTGCTGGTTTTGCCTGTACAGGTGAGGTGAAAGTATCAGTTGCTTCAAGAATGGCATTCGTGATCCTGTCCAACAGTTCCAGTGCTCCCCGATATCCGACAGTAAGAATACGCTGTGCACCCACCCTATCGTGGATTGGCAGGCCAACCCTCACCAGAGGAATATCTCGGGTTTTGGCAATGTATCTCCCATTCGAGTTTCCGATCAAGATATCCGGGCTGCGGTTGCTGACCGCATCATTCAGACTATCAAAATCAATCCCATCTAGAACCACAGGTTCCAGTTCTGGCCTTATCTCTTTGAATATTTGCCTGATTTTCATTCCAAAGTCCCGGCTTTTGCTTCCAGTGGCTACTAGTACTGGATGCATCCCAATTTCCAGCATGAATGTCGTGAGACTAAATACCATGTCAGGATCTCCGTACACTGCTGCTTTTACACCATAGAGATACTTGTGTACGTCCACCATGGCATCGAGGAGTCTTCCTCTTTCTTTCTGGTACTTTTCAGGAATCGAGCAACTGAGGATGTTAACAAGTTTCATAAAGAAATTATCCGTGTTTGAAAGCCCTATTGGTATTGGAACACTGTGTCCTGGGATACTATAGTTTCCTTCCAGAAATTCCAGTGCCAGGTTCTTGCTGACTATACCCAAACCCAAACTTGCCAGACTATTAGGCATATCCTCAATTTCGGAAAGTAGAGTACCTCCGGGAGCAATTTTAGGAAAATCATCCCGCAGAGGGGCGTCAAAGGTTTCTGAAATGTCAGGCAGGAAGATGTAATTTTCTGCAGTAAACTCAAGGATCTCTTTGATCTCCCGCACATCTGCAGGAGAGAGACTCTCAACGGTGATTAGATTAATTTTTCCGTTTGGAATTTTTAGGGCTCTACCTTTTCCTTGATTTTCTGCAAATTTCCTAACAACTGCTTCTAAGGTTTTTATGTACCCACTTACGTGGCTCTCCCCGTAGCTGGGAGTGGAAACTGGAATGATTATGATATCTTTTTCAGGATCATCTCCAATCTCCTCCTCTTCTTTGAATTCTCGGATTATCGCAGGTACGTCATCCCCGATGGTTTCGGCAAGGCATGTAGTAGCAACGCCAATTACCCTCGGTTGATACCTGTTGATGACGTTTTTTAACCCTTTTTTCAGATTTTCCCTGCCTCCGTATACTGCTCCCTTTTCGCTTAGGGAACTCGATGCAATGTCTACAGGTTCTCTGAAATGGTGGGCAAGGTGCAGGCGCATGTAAGTGCTGCAGCCCTGGGAACCATGATAGAGAACCATCGTGCTTTCAATCCCCTTGAAAGCAAGGGCACTTCCCATAGGCTGACACATGATACAGGGGTTTACGGTTGTATAGCTCCTTTTCGTCATCTTGATGCCTCTCCAGATATTTGATTTTCGGCTGCTACATCTATGTTAAGGTACAATAACTCTGGTTCCACGGCCATGATTTTATACTCTTTTGCATGTGGTTCTCCGGAAATCTTTTCTTTTACTGCTTCTTTTTCTGAGCTCATTGTTTCAGGTTTCAAGACTCGCTGTCTTATAGATTTCCAGACAGGGCTGTTAATGGAGATGTCTACTTCTCGCGCAAAATTCACAAAGCCATCAAAGCCTTCGAATTTCACTACCCTATCGTGGTTAAAGTCGCAGAAAGCAACACCTAGCTTGTATGCTATAAACCTCTCCTTTACGCCCGCAACCATCAGGTCGGCTTTTTGTTTAATGAGTAGTTCGGCAAGTTCCAGGGGGTTTGCATCGTCCACAATAACCGTCCCATTCCTGACCGAATAGCTTATCTGCTCATAATCTTCCTTTTGCCCAGTCTGAGTCCCGATGATGACCACATCCATGCCAAGTTCGGAAAAGCCTTTGATAAGCGTTAGAGCTTTAGCAGGCCCTCCCATGTAAATTGCAGCCTTTTTCCCTTTAACTCTCTCACGAACCCGGGAAATTTCAGGCATTATGCGATTTGTTTCGATCTCCAGAATTACTTCTGCTTTCTCTTTAATATCCTCTGAGCCAAAGTATTCCGCAGTCTTTCGCAGGGCTATTGAGAGATCTTCAATTCCAAAGAAGCTAACTGTAAGATATGGAATTCCATACTCTTTCTGCATCCATTTTGCAAGATAAGTCATGGACCCGCTGCACTGCACGAGGTTAAGGTCGGCTTCAGAAGCTCGTGATATAGATTTGACAGTTGAATCCCCTGTTAAGGAGACTATGACCTCAATTCCCATTTGCTCAAATAGAGGTTTTATGAGCCAGACGTCCCCAGCCACATTGAAGTCTCCGAGGATATTGATCCTTGGTTTCATGATTTCATGGCTTATTTCAGGTTTATTTTCTGCAGTTTTCTCTTTCTGAGGTCTTTTGATTAACTGCTTCAAGGCGTCACAGCCAGCCTTGTACCCATCGGACTTATTGCCTTTGAACCCTTCTGACTTTACAGGGATTACCGGAATATTATGCTTCATGCTTGCCATTTTGCATACTGCTGCAATATCATCCCCTATAACTCCCACAATGCATGTTGAATAAACTAAAATAACCGGGGGGGTGTAGAGCCCCACAAGTTCATCAATGGCATTTGATAGTTTATCCTCGCCTCCAAATATAACATCGAGCTCTTTCATATCTGTACTGAAACTGCTGCGGTTTGTCTCTACCCCACTGGACTTTGCGCCCCTTATATCCCAGGTATAACCTGCACAACCAATTGGGCCGTGGACAAGATGTATGGCATCGGTTATTGGATTTAAGACAACCCTAGCTCCCGAATATACACATGCCCTCTGGCTAATAGCCCCTGCCAGGGAATTATTGTCGCAGGCAAGGGGGATTATCTGTCCTTTTTCCTGCTTTCTGGCAATGTATGGTTGCCTTTCCTCTAGAGTATCTACTATTCCGGTGTTCTCTGTCATATCTTTCACTACCCTCTGCTTCTGTTTTCAGATTTGCAGCGACAATTATCTGGTTTTCCAGTTTTTTGCTTCTCAGTTTGTTCTCGGTTTTAATTTCGCGACTTCAGATTCTTAATTATCTTATGGAACTGTGTCATGATTTATTATTTTGAATCACGTTCTTTACTGAATAGTTTCGAGCAGCCAGTCAGGTTCATCTCTATCTTTTCTATCAAGGAGAGTGTTTCCTATGCGTTCCACCAATCTTGCAGCGCCTGCATATCCCATGATCGGGAAATAGTGAAGATTTGCCCTATCCATGATTGGGAAGCCTACCCTTATCAGTGGTATATCCTCTGCCCTTGCTATGAATTTTCCATATGTATTGCCGATAAGGAGATCCACAGGATTTCTCTTAATAATCTGGTGAAGCATGAAGAGGTCCCCTCCCGAAATAACATCTGCTTCCGGATATTCAGAGCCAATAAGATCTTCTATTTCTTTTTCAAACTCCGAGCTCTGAGTACCAGTGAGTACTACACTGGGTTCCACACCCATTTCCAGTATAAGGCTCGTGAGGCCTGCAATGATGTCCGGATCCCCGTAAATGGCAACCTTTTTTGCGTGGTAATGTGGATGGGCATCAGTCATCATGTCAACCAGCCTACCGCGCTCATCCTCAAGTCTAGGAGGAATCGCCACATTAGCAAGCTTTGCTGCGTTCATGATGAAACGATCAGTGTTTCTGATTCCTATGGGAATAGGCCCTATTTTTGCAGGGACATTATAGCGACTTTCAAGGATCTTTGCTGCAGAGCCTCCTGCCATCCTACAAAGGGCGATCGTCCCGAAGGAATTTGCGGAATCTTCGATATCCCCAATCGGAGTACCACCTCTCGGATACATTGAAGATTCTCCAGTGAGTGGGGCATCAAAGACGTCGGTAGTATCGGGGAAGACGATGCTGGAGATTTTCATTATTGAAAGTATGCGTTTTATTTCCCTAATGTCACCAGGTTCCACAAAGCCAGGAATGATATTGAGTTTTCCATTTGGTTTGCTTTTTTTGGCAAAGGTCGTCACGAAAGACTTTACCATATTATCATAGCCAGTAACATGGGTTCCCACGTAACTGGGAGTAGAAGCTGCACAGATTTTGATAGAAGGATCTACTAGTTCTTCCATTCGGACATCTTCTACGATAGTATTAACATCGTCTCCTATGGTTTCTGCCACACAGGTAGTGTGAATAGCGATCACTTCAGGCCTGTAGATTGTAGTCAGGTTTTCAAGAGCTTCCCTGAGATTTGCTGCGCCTCCGAAAACAGCGGTTCCTTCTGAAAAACTGCTGGTAGTGCCCATTGCATTTTCACGGTAATGCCTACTAAGGCACATGCGCAGATAAGAAAGGCAACCTTGGGACCCATGGCTGTGCGGCATACAATTGTGAACTCCAAGGGCAGCATAGACTGCGCCGATTGGCTGGCAGATCTTTGCAGGGTTAATGGTTACTGCTTCTCTGGTTACTTCTTCACATGAGGTGTAGTCTAACATTTTTCCCTCCTTAATCTACTACTCCAGCTTTCCAAGGCGGGCGTATAAACTTCCAGGTTGGGCTGTGCAGAGCCATGTCAATATCTCTTGCGAAATTTAAAACCCCGGAAAAGCCTGTATATCGTCCGCTATAGTCATAGGAATGAATCTGTCGTGACGGGATTCCAAGCTTCTGGGCCCAATACTTGTCCTTGATCCCTGAACAGAAGAGGGCAGGTTTGAGGGCCTTTACAAGAGCTTCGGTCTCGTGATGATTGAGATCGTCAACTACGATTGTTCCATCCTTTATTTCAGGGAAAAGACCTTCATAGTCCATGAGCCCAATTTTCTTTTTCAGCTCTTCAATCCTCTCTTTACTGACCGCAGGTTCAATATTTTCATCCCTTTCGTAATGTATGTCCTCAAGGGTGGAACCCAAAGCTCCTTGTTTTATCTCTGGAATGACCTGTCGGCCTTCGTAATCGTCCCTGTGGGCGAATTGATATCCTGCAACAACTATTTTCATGCTGAGTTCTTCGAAGAGGTTCACATAGTGATGGCTTCTTGAACCTCCTGCATAGATAAAGACAGATTTGCCCTGAAGTTTTTTCCTGTATTTTTCAATATCAGCCTGATATTTTGCTTTTTCTTCGGCAATAATTTCTTCAGTTTTCCTAGTGAGTTCCGGGTCGTCAAAGAACTCTGCCATTTTCCGAAGAGACTTAGCTGTACCTTTGGTGCCCACATAGTTTACCTTCAACCAGGGGACCCCGTATTTTTCTTCCATCATCCTATTCGTGTAGTTGATGGAACGGTGGCAGAGCAGGATGCTGAGCTTTGCTTTATGGGCTTTTGCAAGTTTATGGAATGACCCATCTCCTGTGAAAGTCGAGACTATCTTGTAACCTATTTTTTCCAGAATTGGCTTGATTTCCCATAGATCTCCTCCGATATTGTATTCTCCGAATATATTGATGTCAAAGGGAGTAGGATTTTCAAGTTCCTCGGTTCCTATCAGATGTTCCATCAGGGAATTGCTTGCAATGTGGTGCCCTGCCGACTGGCTTACTCCTCTATACCCTTCACAACGAGAAGGAATAACCTTGATCCCATGCTGTTTTTCAGCTTCCCTAGCAACGGATTCGATATCATCTCCTATTAGCCCTACAGGACAGGTGGCAGAGATACTTATGGCTCCGGGCTTGAATATCTTCACAACCTCATCAATGGCTTTCTTCAGTTTGTTCTCACCGCCGAAAACGATATCAGTTTCTTTCATATCTGTGCATACACAATAGTTGAGGAAATTGTCTTCACCTTCTTCTGCCTTTGCAAAGTTTCGCCTGGTTCCCCAAGTGAAGTATGCACAGCCAATAGGGCCATGCACCAAGTGAACCATATCTTTTATCGGCCCGAAGACTACGCCCTTGGAACCAGCAAAGGCACAGCCACGGTTTGTGAGGATTCCTGGAATTACCTTCTCATCAGCTTCGATATGCTGTTCAGTAGAGCAGTCCCTGACAACTATATGCTTTCTCCGGTTCTTTGCAGCTTTTTCCGGGAGCACTTTCAGCATGTTATCTATAAGCTGCTGTTTATCCTCAATTCCCTGACCGATTTCACCTCCCATTTACATCAACTCCTTAGTAACGGTCATTTCTCCGCTTTCCCCAGTTCGGATGCGGAGCGCTTCACTAATTTTTGACACGAAAATCTTTCCGTCTCCTACATGCCATGTCTGGTTTACTTCAATTATTTTTTGAACCACTTCGTTTACGCTTGCGTCGTCCACTATGATGGTAAGCATCCTTTTCGGAATGAAACGGATACAGTTCTCAGCTTTTTCTTTCTTAGGATCTGGTAGGGGTGGATCAAACTCAAAGCATAGCCCTTTTTGCTTCCCGTGGCCCATTACCCTATTTACAGTAAACGAGGGAAAGCCACATTCAAGGAGAGCGTCTTTAGTTTTCTGAACTTTGTTCATTCTGATTATTGCTGTTATCTCTTTCATGGGATTGTCCTCCGAAAATCTGGCTTTAAATCCCGGACTTTCCATTCCTCAATATGATTCACTTCGATTATTTTTAGAATCACTTCGTTTACATTTGCTTCGTCCACTACGATGTTAAATATCCTTTTAGGAACGAAGCGGATGCCGTTCCCTGCTTCTTGTTTTTTAGGATCCTGCAGGGGTGGATCAAACTCAAAGTGGAGTCCCTTTCGCTTCCTGTGACCCAGCACCCTCCGTACAGTAAACGAGGGAATGCCACATTCAAGGAGAGCATCTTTAGTTTTCTGGACTTTGTTCGTTCTAATTTTTGCCGTAATCTCTTTCACAGGATTATCCTCCGAAAATCTGGCTTTAAAGTCCGGGTTTTCCACTCCTTATGGTATAAGCTTCTTCAATTGGATTTACGAAAATCCTTCCGTCTCCATACTTTCCAGTCCTTGCTGATTCCATTATGGCTTGTATAACTTTGTCCTTGTGTTCGTCCTCAATCACCATCATGAGCATGATCTTCTGCAGTTCATCGTAGTGGATGTCTTCTATATGAATCCCCTTTTGCTTCCCTCTTCCGAAGACTTCCATCTTGGTTAGAGAAATGCAGCCTTTTTTTTCAAGACTTTCGATAACTTTAGATTCCATGCCTGGCCTGATTATTGCGCGTATCATTTGCATTTTTATCTCCTCTGCACCTCATCAATTATAACTCAACAATTCCAAATTCTACCATCATGGATTCTAATTCTTCCATAGGAAGTGGGGTCGGAACAACAAGGTTGGTGTTTTTCTGGATATTATTGGCAAGAGTCAGGTATTCCTTGGCTTGGTTAGACTCGTGATCAAAGTCGATTACGGTTTTTCTATTGATCTCTGCCCTCTGTACAATATTGTCCCTAGGTACGAAGTGAATCAGTTGGCTTCCCAGTTTATTTGCGAAAGCTTCCAGAAGCTCGCGCTCGCCATCTACATTCCTGCTGTTGCAGATGATGCCTCCCAGACGAGCTCCACCTTTGGCAAACTTGGCAAGTCCTTTACATATGTTATTTGCTGCATAGATAGCCATTAATTCTCCACTGGCTACGATGTAAATTTCTTTTGCCTTTCCTTCGCGGATTGGCATGGCAAAGCCTCCACACACTACATCACCAAGAACGTCGTAGAATACATAATCGAGATCATCAGTGTATGCTCCCAGATTTTCAAGCAGTCCGATTGCAGTAATAATTCCTCTACCTGCACACCCCACGCCGGGTTCAGGTCCACCGGACTCTACACATTTGATGCTCCCAAAACCTGGCTGCACAACAGTTTCAAGATGTACTCCCTCATCCCCCTCATTTCTCAGAGTGTCAAGTACCGTCTTCTGATTCAGGCCTCCAAGAAGCATTCTGGTAGAGTCTGCTTTTGGGTCGCATCCTACAAGAAGAATTTTATTCCCCATGGTTGAAAGGGCTGCAGTCAAGTTTTGCGTGGTAGTAGATTTTCCGATACCACCCTTTCCATAGATTGCTATTTGTCTCATATTGTTTCTTGCTCCTTTACCTGCTTTCACCGGTTACCGGAAAAAGGTATCCTATGTCTATCATAATATTATATATAACTTTTGCATGGATGCACAAATTCATCATTTCAAGAGTTTTTGTATCAAAATTTCTAAAGATGCTTTTAAAAAAACTTTTCCCTAGCTATCGTTTTTAGAGAATTTTTTAAACATTGTAATTATTCAGCCTGCACAAAACAAAATCAATAACCATCTTTACCAAAATTCACTGAGCAGAATTCGGTGAACTTTTTTTTAACTATAAGCTTTTAATCATGTTTTTAGTTTACCATCAGTTAGTAATCAAAGATATCTATTGAATTAAAATGGTATCAATCAACTCGTTTAGTTGTGCTGAATAGTTGCTATATTTTAGGATATAAAGCTTAAAAATTATATTAATGATCCGATTTTCATCAAAAATAATTTCTACTTAATGTTAGTTTCTTATTGATATTTCACTATATCTTATAAAACATGACTGATAATACTCATATAATTCAATTTAAATTCGTATAAGTCGGCAAATAATTTAATATTAGCTAATATATTTAAGTTTACATTTAAATTGCATTATCTGACTATTTAATTCGGTATCGATATTTATCAATTCACTTGCCGATTGGAAGTAAATTGAAAAGTCAATTATTTTAAAAAGTAGTATAAATTGGAAACAAGTTAGGAGTGGATACAAATATGGGGAAACAAAATTTTGACAGAATGAAAAAAACACTTAGCATTCTGGTGTTAATCTTTGTAGTAGTGCCATTAATAACAGTGTCAGCGAGCGCAGCTTCTGGTACTGGTGATCGTGGTTACGGTGGTCATGGTCATGGTGGTTATGGTCGCGGCGGCTATGGTGGCTGGGGAGATCCGTTTGGATATTACCCACCGGCTCCTTATGGCATGAGTGGGGATAGCGATGTCATTTGCGGACCTTATGGATGCGCGTGGAACGAGGCCCAGAATTACCTTCCGCAGGTTGTTATGGCCGAGCAAGCTTGGTAAATATAAATAGTTGTTTCAGCAACGGTATCGATCGCTGACTAATCAAATCATGAATAGTAGTAAGAATGTATTGAGGCATTGTTTATCTAGAAATGAAAATTAGTAAAATACAGAAATTGCAAATAAAATATCTCTTTTTTTTTCAATTTTTTTAGCATTAGGCATGCGCTCTAAAAATGTGTTAACTATACTGAATACTTCTAGTGCACACCAAAAAATCAATATTCATTAAATCATTCATGTTTAGAGAACAAAGCTTAAAATCACTGAATCTCCAGCCCAGTGGATGTAAGTGTCAACTTCGACCCCCGTTCCGTAGGTATTTTTCAGATGCTCTTTACTATAACATTGTCTATAGAAGGTGCAAAATATCCATCACTCCATAGTGTATGTTCTTTCCAAGAGTATTTTTTTAATACTCTTTTTGAGTTTTCCATAGCCTAATTTTGTCTCTTAGTTCAGTTTTTGAATGATCGCAAGAGTGCTGACTTTTGGCTCGCTCTTAACGAGTAGATTGATGCGATCTTTGGCCGTCTGCATTACTAGTATTTCAAAATCAGTCGCTTTTTCAATGTCATGAATTATCTTTTTGAGTTCTTAGCCAATCTGTTCTAGCATCTTTTTTCGATACCTACACAAAGATTATGTGTTGAATTAACACAAATTTACAATAGTTAATATACCCATACACTATGTTTACTCTAAAGTATATATTTTGTTAAAACGTATGAAGTATTTTATGATAAAAGTATTCCAGTTTAGACCATATCCAACAATTGACCAATCTAACCAACTTAATCAACATATTGATAGTTGTAGGTTTATCTATAATTGCATGCTTGATCAGAAAGTAAAAACATATGAGCAGATGTTGGAATTAATTTATAGGTTTGACTTAAACAAACTAATTCCAAATCTAAAAAAGCAAAATCCGGATTATGATAAGTCAATTCTCAATCACTTCAGGGTATGACTAAACAGGTTGAATATACACTCGCTAGATTTTTTTAGGGAAAATAATAGTTTTCCTAAATTCAAATCAATGAAGAATACAATTCCGTCATTCTCGATGCCACAACATTACAATTTTGATTTTGAAAGCAATACTATTAAGCTTCCTAAGAATGATCAGGAAAAACCATTATTATAATAGGTAAATTTGAACTATCACCTAAGATCTGTTATGTTTGTGGATATCATAACTCTGATCTAAAACTAAAAGATAGACAATGGAAAGATTCTGATTGGAAGACAAAACATGATAAAAACATTAATGCTGCAATTAACATCAAAAAATTCACTCTACTTGATCAAAATCCAATTGGAATCTGACACCTGTGGAATTTGGGGGATAAGCTTGGGGGCTTATTCTCAAAAAAAGGAATGAACCAACAAGCCACTTAGTCTTCAGCTGAGTGATAGTTCACTTAGAGTCACACTTATGTAAAAATTAAACCCAAGAAAATATGGCATAAATGTTACAGTTTAGACATATTTTCGTGGACTTGATACTACTAGAGTTAAGTCTGCAATAAGGCTATTGATGTTGATAAGACTACACTTATAAAAGACCTAATTATATTGAATTATTTGATTGTTAATTTTGTGAAAATGCCAGCATCAAATAAGATTTCTGTTGTTAGAAATATTGCTTGTGATGGATACAATAATGTTTAGATTTTTAATAATACAATTGATAAAAGCCTGGGTTATGGCATTCTGCTTGGAATTACCTAGATCTCCTACCGTAACATAATTAACAGCATCAAATAAAGTAATTATCATTACAAATACAATTAAGAGTATTTATCCGTATAGATCCCATGATTGCAATAGCAAACATTCTACACCTTGATCGGCAAAACTACAAATGGAATGCCATCCGCGTATAACTTTCTCTGTGATGAGAAGACAGTATAATTATGGAGCCATCTTGTAAGCACCGAATCGTTCGGAAAGACAATCTGTCCACCAAAGAATACCGCATTAGGAAACTTTTTTAAGATATCTGACGCCAGCGTTATAATTTCATGAACAACATCAGTACATATTGAGGTAAAACTTTCGGCATAATAACCATATGATGAAATTAATTCTACATATTTATCTATATCCTTATTTATCTCGACTTGGAGTCCTTTAATTTCTTCTACTCCTTTAAACACTCCTGCATCAATTACTCCAATTTGTACAAATACAAAATTTTTGTATATTCCACCAAATAATTTGAATACAGTGGACAGCGTATGGATTCCCAAACCATTAAAACCGTTTACAAGCAGTATGGCAGTCTTATCTTGCATGTTAACTTTGTCAGATGCAATATTTTTAATTATGTCCGCACATTCGGGATAATTGATAATTTTGGCATTCAGCTCTTTAATAAGTTCTGAGGCATAGTCATAATGGTGTCTTATAATAAGAACAACTCCAACAAAAACTGCGATAATAAACAATGTCATCCATCAGCCTTCATGGAACTTAACCAGTATCACTGAAATTAATATCAAAACTGTCAGAAATAGTCCCACACCGTTGATAATTAATTTTTTCTTCCAGTCTTTGATTTTAGTTTTGAATTTTCACCAATGGCGAACCATTCCTGCTTGGGATAGAATAAATGTTATGAAAACTGCTATGCTATAAAGTATTACCAAGTGTTCGACCGATCCATGAGTCAGAAAGACCAGGACTAACGCTGAAATGCCCATCATTAATATACCATTTTGTGTCACAAATCTATCACTCAGCGTTGCGAACTTAGTCGGAACCCATCGATCTAGTGCCATATTTGCCAAGACTCGCAGGCCATCTAAAAATCCGGTTTGTGCTGCTACAAATAATAGTCCTGGTTCTGATATGATAGTTGCTACTACAAAATAGTCACCGAAAGATTCCCTGGACTTTGCAACATTCTCAAATAGTACGGCATTCAGGGTTTTACCGGGCTCGTGGCTGACATTATAAAATCTATACGCAAACAATAACCCTGCTGCCATGAATGCAAGAGAAATAGCCATGAGGTGCATGGTTCTCTTAGCCGTGTGCACTTTAGGTTATCTCAATACTGGTACTGCATTACTTACAGCCTCAATTCCTGTATATGTTCCTGCGCCCATGCTATATGAATGGAGGATAATAAAAAGCAATCCTGCAAGCCCCATTTCAGATGTTATACTATGGACATCTGTAATAGTACTATTCACCACTATTTGTATACTTGTTAGGTGAATAAAAAAAGCATATTTTATTACGATAGCATGGGTAATTACAAATAACGCGAATATAGGTACTAAAGATAACACTGATTCTTTTATCCCCCTCAAGTTCAATAGAATAATTACCATAATCACAAAAAATGCAAATCCTAATTTGAATATTTGCCAACTTATTGGTAAGAAGCTTAATATGGCATCTACACCACTTGCAATCGAAATAACAATTGTAAGTACATAATCTATAAGGAGTGCACAACCAGAAAGCATCCCAAGATGTGGAGATAGCAATTTGCTTGCAACTAAATACCCACCACCAGTAGGAAATAATTCAACTATTTGCGAATAGCTTGTACTAATTACAAAGATTGTTAATATAATTCCCATTGCTACAAATATAGCAAGATAAATATGTCCCTCCAATGCCAAATATGCTTCTTCAGGACCATATGATGCAGAAGACATTGCATCCGATCCTAGGCCAACCACGCAAAAAGGGTTATCAGTGAAAGTTTATGGAAGATATTTGAATCAAATGGATCATGGGGTTTTCCTATAATTAAAGTCTTCAATTTCTGAATATACGTTCTACTATCCTGCATTCTTATTCCACGCTTCGTTGTAATTTTTCAATCACTTGTCCGAATTTTGTTAGATAGTATGATATCATTGAGGATGAGAATATAATGCGAGATTAAAATTAATATATGATTTTAAGAGGAGAGCGGAAAGCGGATGGCGGTTAAATTATATAAACTTGCCCATTCGGAAATTTTATTGTAAGACAAAAAATCTAAATCAGTGTACCAATTTATCGATAAAGTGATAGTTAAAAAATGAATCTAAATCTTTGATAGATACCATTGGGTAAATTGGCAAATAAATTAGATACGTGTATGTATTTTTGGAATATAGAATACATGAAAATATTAGGCCCTACGCAGTTGAATTGAAATATCAGAAGCATTACACCTTTAACTATCAAAATATAACCTAAACAATAATCTTTATTTCCTTTTTTGCAGCTTCAGTACTTAGGTTCCAAATTGAGATAAATATAAATAGCATTATAAGGAAAGGGGTTATTGCTTGCTTACAATTATATTCTTATTTGAATCCAAAACCTATTTCATCCCACAATCTAATAGGTAACACAATGAATTGATAGATACTTACAAGCAAGCTAATCTTCCAAAACCATTCTTTGCATAATCCTAAAAACTTTCCGAATTGTTTTCATGATCCGGATTTAATCGATTATTCGGAATATAAGATTCGAGAGGCAAATTTTGAGTTATGATATCAGCTTATTTAGAGTAAAATAAGTGTTGGATTCAACTAAATATTAAAAATTCAGGAAAGTTTAACTAATAACAGAGACCAGTTAAAAACTTTCTGAACTGAGTTTATAAGGTGTAAATGTCATACATTTTTACTTCAGTGATTATATTTTATCACACTGACTTACAACTTTCTTTGTGTCATCTATAGATATACACAGATGAAGAATTCATTTACCAATTGTTAAGTGGCGTTTTTATGGACTTCTAGGAAAGTTGGACTTAATGAAGAATAAAATATTGATACCTAAGTAAATATGCGCTTTCCGATTGCTGCTAATGGAAAGTAGGATAAAATTTTGAACTAATACAAAGCTTTGAAAGATGGTTTCGAGCTATAAATTTGTACTTGCTTCAACAGAGGGAAGTTGAGGATATGGATGAGTTGGATTTTGGCATAGACACTGAACTTGACGAAATCGTAGGATAAGTAAAAATAGGATGCTGATCTCATAAAAAGATAGAATTGGCAATCCTACAGTTCTTTTGCTCCTCGATATTGCATTTATAGACAAAATATACACAGTAAAATTATCGACATATGCTTGGAGGACTAAAGGTACACAAAAGGGTTCTATGATCATGTGTATTTGAAGAATTTTATAAAAAGTGAGCTAACGAAGATGCTGAAAAATGGTAGATGAGGAATATTTATCATAATATTTCATATGAGCCATATCCTCATGATATCTGATAAAGAAGATGGACATCTGCGCTACTGCGATATATGCTCATTTTCAATGGTATAGGTTTTGTAATTCTCTTTCAAATTCTTCTTCAAGGTTCTCTGCCTCTAAACCCACAAAAATTCGGGGCTTTTAATCTGAGCTTTGCCATCAGCACTGCATCTAGTTAGTCACTAACACAGACTAACAAGTCTACAGTGGTGAAACGGCAGCAAGCTATTTCACCCAGATGGCTGAGCTAACAGTTCAGAACTTCCTTTACACAGCTAAAGGAATCTGCATAGAGATTCGAATGATGCGGAGCATTACCCACCACTCAGCAGAAGATATCTTCCTAAGTTGATATGTTTTTTAGTTCACAATTGATAAAGGACAAAAATTTGTGATAAATGAAACGGGTTATTGCATGATGAACCTTACAAAAGTTAACCTTGAGGGAGATAACCTTTAGAGGGCTGACCTTGAAGAAGCTAATCCCATAAAAGCTAACCTTAAAAAAGTCAGCCCCGTAAGATTAGCTCCTTCAAAGTGAGCCACTATAAGACTTGCTCTTTTAAAATAAGTCTCTACAAATGCAGCTCCTCCGAGATTAGCTTCTCCAAGGTTGACCTTTTCAAGGTGAGAAACCTAGAAGATGTAATTTTTTGCATTAAGTAGACTATATAAGCACAATTATATTCTGTGTAAAATAAATTTTAAATCTCACATTTTTGAGATCTATAAAGACTTATAACTGAAAATAACATCGATTGAGATATATGGCGATTAAGTAAAGAGAAGTTGATTTTATGAAGATGGTACAAGCAATAATACGGGCGGAGAGAATGGATAATGTAAAAAAGGCTCTCGAAGAGAAGGGCTTCATTGCCATGAGCATTTTTGAGATAACTGGAAGAGGGGAGCAGAAAGGTATCACCCTCGAACACAGAGGACAGAAAGTCGAAGTCGATACACTGCCGAAGATTATGCTTGAGATAGTGGTAAAAGACCAAGATGTAGATACTATTATTTCAACAATACGAACTGCTGGAAGGACAGGAAAATTCGGCGATGGAAAGATATTTATCCTACCGGTTGAAATGGTGGCAAAAGTAAGAACTGATGAAGTTTGGAAATAGGTTTTTAAGCAGAAAGGTTTTCAAGATAAGGATTTTTCACCTTTTTACGTATGACTAACTCTACTTCATCGGTGTTGCAATTTCCTAATTATATCACTCATTGCACTAAATATTAGTTTAATAGCCGTTTTATTTTTGCATCATATTTTTTGATTTTTATCCAAATTATCCATTGTCTCTAGAAACTACTTTCGTTTTAGGATAAATCTACCTGAAAATTATGAAGTTATTTACTTGTTATATTAGATCTTCTGATAAGATCATTAATCCTTGTCTATTAATAGATGAAATTTATATTCAAATTTGAAATTGAATTTCGTTTTTCCAACTCCTTTTTGATTCTTATTCTTCGTTTTGCTTCATTTTTTGAGATTTATCGCGTTTGAATTTCCAGGTTCTTAATAGATAAAAATATAGCTCTGAATCAGTATCTTTTTTCAAAATTAAGGTAATAAAGGCAATTTACCAACTGTTTCGATATTTACTATCCTTTCAGTTATCAGGAATTCTTTTTCTGAAGAAGAGACTAGGATACTGTGTGCATTTGGTCAGGAAAACGAAGAAATTTACCAAAAATTCGATCAATACATTGATTCTCAAGTTCAAAGTCAGAAAGACCATTCCATTGCTATAAAATAAGAATTTTAAATTAATGATTACTTAAGCATCAAATATGCTCAGAAAATTGTATTTTAGATTTCAACAATTTTGTTCCCAACTAATTTAAGAAGTTCGTATTTTTCTTTAAGAGTAAAATGAGTCGAACTTGTTCATAAGAATAAATTCCTATTAATAAATTAGAACTATTTTATGTTAAAATGCTATACTTTATAAAAATTTTCTCTAATAGCTTGTACTATGTAGCTATCCCCTTTGTCAGGCTTAAGGCCTTTACGCTTTTATAGATGCATTCAACACCTATGTATCCTACTACGTTGGATTATCAGATGTTTCAGTGACTATCCCTTCCAAAGTATCCCGATAATCACATCAATCGGGTACTGATTCCGGAACAAAGCATATATTCTTGAAGATCCTATTTTGAGCTTTAAATTGCTACAAGCTAGACATACAGTCACAAAATATATAAATCGAGGATATTCTTTAACCATTATATGTTTGACGATTTATGCACAAGCAACTTCACTTCATTGGTGATGCATCAGATTAGTAACTAACACAATTAATGCTGTAAGGATTATAAATGCAATGAAAATCAGGAAAGTTCCTACCCATATTTGACGATCAGTGAGTATACCAGCTGATTTCAGTTCTGGATCCTTTGGGAATTGCGATAAGTCGATATCTGCAAAATGCTTCAAATCATTCAGGAGTTCACTAGCAAACTGATATCGCTCATCAGGATTCCGGCGTATTGACTTAAGTATTATAGCTTCAATTTCAAGAGGAATGGATGGTTGAAGCTTACGAGGCGGGTTAGGAATTGCCGTTAGATGTTGGTTCATTACAGAAAGAGCATTGTCTCCATGAAATGGCACCGTTCCAGTTAGCAGCTCATATAAAATAATTCCAAGTGCGTAAACATCAGTACGCACATCTCCACGTTTCCCCTGTATTTGCTCAGGTGCCATATAATCAGGTGTTCCAAAGGTATCTGAACCGAATCTCCATGTCACACGCCGGCTACCTTCAAGTAGAGAACTGCCAAAGTCAATAATATGGAGTCTACCATTCGGTCCGATAATGATATTCTCTGGTTTCAAATCACGATGACAAACTCCATGAGCATGAAGATAATCGACTGCCTCAACAAGTTGGTCGGCTATAGAGAGTGCTTCGTTAAGAGGCAAAGGAGCATTGTCGCTGATGAAGGCACGAAGTGATGTACCTTCGATATAGTTTAAAACAAGAAATAAACCATCAGAGCTTTCCACAAGGTTGATAGCTCTAGGAATTGCAGGATGATTCAACTTTTGTCCAATAACGAATTCTCGACGAAATCGCTCGTATGTAGCCGGGTCGCTAATTAAAGAAAGATATGGGAATTTAAGGATAACAGATTTACCATCTTGGTCACTAGCCTTGTAGATCTGGCTAAATCCCCCCTTACCAAGACACTCTAATATTTTATATCCGCAGACTATTTCGCTTTCTTTAAACATCATAAGCATCTCATTGCTCTATAAAGACCCATTGCTCCGCCAACGTAAAATATTTAGAAAGTTATCCAGAGATTTAGTTTCAAAACCAAGTTACTGCAGCTAATGTAATATTCCTTTGTAAAATTTAGAATTTCATAAATATAAAATAACATTATTATATAAACAATGACGATAACTATAAAGTTTTATTTTCAATAATTTTCCTGGATTACCTACTCAGACCTTTTGTAGTTCAGGTACACTGACTCTACAGATTTAATGTTCAAAAATCTACTATACAACAATTTCAAAATATACTCCCTCATCTCTCTCATTTCTTAGATTGTCAAGTACTTTCTTCTATTCAGGCCTCCAAGATGTATTCTGGTAGGGTCTACATTCTGGTTGCATCCTAATAAGAAGAAATTTCGTTCTCACAGTTGTAAAGGATGCAGTCAGGTTTTACATGATAGTGATTTTCCAATACCAATTTTTCCATAGATTGCTGTTTGTTCCGTATTGTTTCTGGTTTCTTTACGTACTTCCATCAGATATAGGAAAGCGGTATCCCATTTCTATATTACTTATATATATAACTTTATATTATGTAGATTAGGATGTCCTAGAGGATTTCGATAACTCTTAATTTTTGGATGGTTGTTCATAGATTCTAAAGAAGTAATTTGTTTAAATCGAAGATTTATCCAAATTCCGTTATAAGATTGAACAATACCTTTTTATAGTAATATATCAGAAAAAGGATGTAATTGTCCTAATTTTAAATATATAAAGATAAGTAATATAGGATAGCACTGATAAATATGACTAAAATCAAATTTTATGTGGTCACCCAACTCTAAAGATGATGTATACTCCAGTCCACAAGCTTACTTTCTCATAAATAATCACGTCTACATAGTCAGATGCATTTAAACTATGCGATTGAAAGTTACCTTCGGCGTATCCTGCGATCTCTAAATAATTACTTCCAAACTGATTGATAGAACTAAATAAAAGTTGGATAGGATTCACTTCACCACCAACCTAAAGGATATAGGTATTCATGACCTACCATGCTCCCAAAGTAATAACAAATAAATTAGGCACGTCTGTAAAACAGAAGCAAGAGACCGTCTAAACTTCTTTAATGTGTAATAAAATCTTTACTTATTTTTATGGTATAAGAAACCCAATTTGATTTTCCCAGGTGAATGGTAATTCTTTTTATCGAGGTGTGCAGATTGAAAAAAATAAATGTCGATATAAAAGAGTTCAAAAGGCTTCATGCTGAAGGCATGACCAACAAGGAAATCGGCAATTCTCTCGGCATTTCTCAAGAAACTGCACGCAAAATACGCTGCAATTTAGGGCTCCAATCACTCGCGATAGGTCGAAAACCCGTAGTATCCGCAGTTATAGATAACGATGAACTCAAAAGGCTTTTTGCAAAAGGTCTTAGCGACAAACAGATTAGTTCAGTTTTTGGCGTAAGTAATAAAACGATCTTAAACCACCGCAAAAGTCTTGGTTTATCCAGATGTAAAAAGTGGAAACGTTCAGCTTCTAACATCGAAAAATTCAAAAAGCTTCATTCTGAAGGCTTGAACGATAGAAAAATCGCAAATGCTCTTGGTATATGTCGTGACACAGCACGTAAAATACGTCATGATCTAGGGCTGCCACCGCAGGCATTAGGTATGAAGCCCTTTGACACTGATAAATTAAAACATCTCTTTGCCGAAGGGCTTACAGATGAAGAAATTGGAACCGTTTTCGGCGTTAGTGCTTATACAGTTTATGAAAGACGCCGTGATTCAGGTTTATCTCGACGCCAGCTGCATACCAGTTTAGACAACATAAACGTGAATGAATTCAAAAAGCTTTATTCAGAAGGAATGACTGATAAAAAGATCAGCAAAGCAATTGGAGTACAATGTGAGAGGGTCAAAGAAATACGCTGGCATCTTGGGCTTGCACCGAATCAGGTACGTTTCCACAAGAAAAAGCGAGAACTATATGATGCAGGGATGTCTGACGGACAAATTGCGCGAATAATTAAAGGAAGCAAACAAAAAGTTACTGCATGGCGTCGAAACCATGGGCTCCCTCCAAATAATAAGGATGATACGCTCATTGATGCACTTGATGTCGAGTTGGTAAAACCTGATGAAAATGAGCCGATTCAACCGGACTCTGAGTCTCTTTTTTGTGATACGAAATTTTTGGAAAGCCTTGTCGGAAAAGCGCTAAAGAAAAAAAACGTTGTGTTGGGGCACACATTACAAAAAATAAATGTAGATGAGCTTAAACAGCTCTTCGCCGAAGGTCTTAGCGATGCTGAGATCGGCAAAGTTTTTGGTGTTTGTGACAGAACAATCTCTAACCGCCGTCGCTGTCTTGGGCTATACAAGCAGAAGCAGATGCCTAGACAAAACAGGCAAAAAGACATTGACATTGATGAGTTAAAACAGCTCTACCACTCGGGCATGAGCGATGCCATGATTGGTAAAGTTATCAACATTTCTCAATCAGCTGTCTTTAGAATACGTCACCATCTAGGGCTTGCGCCGAATCGTGGAAAACGACACTGGGAGATGCGTGAACTATATGACTTGGGGCTGTCAGATGGTAGAGTTGCAGAAATACTCAAAGTGAGAAAACACAGTGTCACTAAATGGCGTCAAAGTCACGAATTACCTGCGAATGACTCAGAAGATGCAAGTCTTGATGGACTCGATGCCGAGTTGTCAAAACCCGAAAGAAAAGAACCAATTCAGAAAGACTCCGAATCGCTTTTTTGTGATACTGAATTTCTTGAGAAATATTTCTGGAAATATATAAAAGGGAAATCCGTGTAAACTACTTTTCGATACATTTCAATATTACTCTTTCATTAAAACCGTAGATAAAATAGTTGAAACATTATTAGTAGAAAACTAAAACAAACTTTTGGTCTCGAATTAATTGCCAATATTCAAATATC
Organism: uncultured Methanosarcinaceae archaeon; assembly: GCA_963763235.1. Lineage (GTDB taxonomy): Archaea > Halobacteriota > Methanosarcinia > Methanosarcinales > Methanosarcinaceae > Methanosarcina. The sequence continues at coordinate 21,845 of CAVXNY010000009.1, forward strand.
TTGAATTGAACTTTCCATCAAACATAGCAACAATTTATCGTAATCGCGGAATTACAACAAAACTACTTTATTTAAAATTATTTTCAATCATGTTAAAGTATATGTAAGGTGCTAAATATGACAATACTTTGCAAAATATGGTTGGATAAGTCAATTTTTAACTTAATATAGATTTCTAGATCAAAGTGGTAGATAAAAATATTGTTAATAGTTCTAAGTAAATATTATTTCTCAACGTTGTTTGGATCTTTTTTGCTTTGACATTGGTGTAGGTGTTGGAGCTGGTGTAGGAGTTGATGAACGAGTACTAATAAATTGCCCGAATGCAACTCCACTGGGTTATGAATATTTAGCTGTAACTCTATATCTATTTAATAATGGCGATCACAAAATATTTGATGGCAGTCGGTTTCAAAATTTTTTTTATCTTCAATTTAGGCTTCTCCATGAATGAATTCAAATAATCTCTGTTTATCGAAGTTGATTGCTCAAAGCATTAATTATGTCATTGCTGCATCAATCAGTATCGGGCCATTTGTCGGTGAAATTATCCCACTATTGATATGATCTTTTACTGGGCTGATAAAATATCTAAGTTGAACATGTACTGCAAATGGATTTCCCACACGTAGATCTCTTTCTATTCTATCCAGACTTATTGTGTGATATATTATTGTAATTGTAGCATCATCAGGTATTAAATCAACATTCAATGCATGATTACCTGCACTCAATACAGTTCCTAAGGGTGAAATATAAACAACGGTTCATGGTACTGAAACAGTTATAACTAACGTGCACAGTTTAAGAAGTAACACAAAAATGATTTTATAACCATAATGTCCCGATATATAAGATTTTGATAAATCCATAAATTTCGCTATGTGCACATAGACAGTACATAACTGACTCTTGAAAATCAATGGTTTATCGAAGTTTTCTATAGTAAGTTGTAGTTATTTTTCATCCTTGATCTTAATAAACATCAGGAAGCTGAAAATGAAAAAAGCAAAATGTAGTAAAGCAAACAGCAGGCATAACTTAATAATATTTTGAGGGATCACTGTGCTGGCGTTTTTGATCCTAGTGAGTACCACAGGTGCTACGCAGGATTCAGATGTTTGGTTTAATAAAGGATTTTTTTTTAGTAATTTAAACAAACCCGAAGAAGCAATAAAAGCATTTGACAAATCAATTGATCTTAACCCGCAGGATTCAGATGCTTGGTATAATAAAGGAGTTTCTCTTAATAATTTAAACAAGCCTGAAGAAGCAATAACATCATTCGACAAATCAATTGAAATTAACCCGCAGAATTCAATGGCTTGGACCAATAAAGGAGCTGTTTTTGGCCAATTAGGCAAGTTCGATGAAGCAATAAAGGCTGATGACAAAGCAACTGAACTTAACCCGCAGAATTCAGTAGCTTGGTACAATAAGGGATCGGTTTTAGATCAATTAGGTAAGTTAGATGAAGCAATAAAAGCATTTGACAAGGCAATTGAGATTGACCCGCATAATTCATTAGCTTGGATCAATAAAGGAGTTGCTTTAGGCCAATTAGGCAAATCGGATGAATCGCTAAAAGCATTTGACAGAGCAATTGAAATTAACCCGCGTGATTCAGATGCTTGGAATGGCTTAGGACTTGTTCTAACTAAATTAAATAAATACAAAGAAGCAATAACAGCCTATGACAAAGCAATTGAAATTAACCCACAGTATTCAGATGCTTGGATCAATAAAGGAGTTGCTTTAGGCCAATTAGGCAAGTTCGATGAAGCAATAAAAGCTGAAGACAAGGCAATTGAAATTAACCCACATGCTTCATTAGCTTGGAATAATAAAGGTCTTTCTCTTGATAATTTAAATAAACCTAATGAAGCAATAACAGCCTATAACAAAGCAATTGAACTTAACCGGCAGAATTCGCTAGCTTGGTACAATAAAGGACGTGTTCTAAATCATTTGGATAAATCCAATGAAGCAATAAAAGCATTTGACAAAGCAATTGAAATTAACCCACAGGATTCCTTAGCTTGGATCGGAAAATGCGACGCTTTAGTTAAATTAGGCAAATTCGATGAAGCGCTAAAAGCTTATGACAAAGCACTTGAGATTAATCCGCATGATTCTAAAGCTCTGAAAGGCAAAGAAACTTTATTTGAACATATTAAATAAATCAAATTTGTAGGTTGAATAGTTACTTAATCTTCATTTATTTTTATACTTCGCACGATAAACATAGCATATATTTTAATAAAAATTGTGTATATTCGCACAATCAGGTCAAAATGCTTGGTGATTTTGGCTGGAAAATGAAATAATACATAGATTTTAAGACAAAAAAACTGTGCATAGAAGAACTAGCGAGGTAGAATTTCAATAAACTAGCGATTTCAAAAAACTGATTGTATGGATTGTACAAGCAATTGAATAAATGCTGGTTTTATCGTTAAAGAAAAGGGCGGTGAACCAATCATATTTTACCGAACTTCAGATAAATTTTAATATAAGGTCACAAAGTTAAATATCTTACTCTCATTTTAATGAAGTATCCGACATGACTTTTTTGTATAATTCAGTGTAGGATTACATGAGCAGTAAGACACATATCATAATTTTAGTTCCATTTTTTAAATTTGACAATTTTTGTCATTATTACCACTAACAGCTCAATATCCATTGTTGCTGATAAGGGCCCCATAACCAACAGTCTTTATGATGTCACCAATTGTCGTGGTCCCAATCGTGGTCATGATGATCCCAAGGTCCACCTGGTGGAGCAACTGCTACTGCAGCTAGACTTGACAATAAGAAACCAACCACCATCAAGAGAACAATTGTCTTTTTGGTTGTTATTTTCTTCATTCTAAAAGATTGTTTTAACATTCATTCCACACCTATTTTATTCAGTTTGATACCATTTCAATCCGGTTAAGACTTACACAAATGAACTAAAAAAAATAATATCGACAAAATTGTAATTGTCCTTTCAAATCTCATTTATCTTTCAATCCCTTGTTTATATTAGGATATTCGTGTGTGATTCTCAGGTTAATATGTAAGTATCTAACTATTTTTCAAAATTTGTCCATTATATTTTAACTTATTTTTATATTAAAAAAATGATTAGATATAAAGAGTTCCATTTACATTAGGGTTACTAGTGAATTAAATAGGAATGGAGAGTTTACGTTGATAATATACACAGGTTTTCATACAAAAACTGTGCATCAACAAATTTCACAAAGTCAAATTAAGCCATAGTTGAGATATTTTATCCTAACATTTACGAACAACCTTTTTACCAAAAATTATCTAATTTTTCAGACGAATCTTGAAAGGTTTATTTTTGTTTTAGGGCTATTTCAGCATTTTCCTTAACCAAAGTGCCTTCTAAAAAATTGTATACTACAAACTCACCTGTGGAGAATCTGGCTTCTTTAATATTCTTGTCAGAAATATCTTCTATATACTTGACCAGAGCTCTCAGACTACCTTGATGAGCACAGATTATTACATTTTCATCCTCTTTTAATGCAGGCATAACTTTTTGCTCGAAATAGATCACGGCACGCTTATAGACAGCTTTGAGGCTTTCACCTTCAGGGGGGCCTGGCTCAAAATCCCAGTGCCAGGAAGTGACCTTTTCTATCCCATATTTTTCTTCCATTTTTGATTTTTTTCTGCCCTGGAGCTTCCCATAGTAACGTTCGTTTAAAGCGGCTGTGTAGCATACTGGAATCAAATTTTTACCAAGTACCATAGGGTAAGAATACCATTCAACTTCCCCTATATTGCTTTTTTCAACGACCTTTTCATGGACAAGAATACCTGTTTTGTTTTGGCCGGACAGTATGATGAAAAGCGTTTCCTGCGCACGGACAAGGTTTGAGGCAAAAGCAAGATCAAATTCTATATTTTCAAGTTTTATTGCACAACTAAGAGCTTCTTTAATTCCTTCCTTGCTGAGCGAGATATCTATCCAACCAGCAAACCAATCATCAGGATTCAAACTTGGTGCTCCATGCCTAACAAGTATAAGATAACCCATGGAATTATACCTCATCTTGATTACACTAACATAGAATTATACCAATAAACATTTTAGTTCCGTACTTCTTTAAAGGATTTATCGAAATCCTACATAATCCTAGTTTCTCTATAGATTATCGGAGATAGCTCCTAAGAGGTGTGCTGATATTCTAAAAACTGCTGCTCTAATGATTTAAAAAGGAACCAAAATTCCTCTTTTAGTTGGATGAAAAATTCTTCATCTAATTTTGCATTATAAAGTGTTCTTACTTTAGATAGCTGGTCAATTGATAAATTGAGCGCCCCTTTAAGATTTGCTCCTTCAAAGATAGCTCCTTCAAGGTTAGCCATGAAAAAATTAGCTTCTCTAAGATTAGCTCTTCAAAGTCAGCCCCCTCAAGGTTAGCTCCCTCAAGGTTAGCTTCTTGAGAATTATAATCTAACTTTTATAATAGTAGTGTGGTGAAATCATAATTGTTCGCTACTGCAGGGTAACTAACTACTGCGAACGTAACTTTTTTATCAGTAAGTGTTACTTTGATGAAGTCACGATGCGCTGGGTTAGTAACTGTACCATTAGTCATGCCTAAGTATGTAGGTGCTCCTGAATCTCCAGTAATCATGAAGGGCGTAGTGCCCCACTTTCCAGTGTAATAGTTGTGTATATGAGAAGCGAATAACATTGTAATGTTAGGGTAGCTGTTAAATAATTCCTGAAGAGTAGTTGCTCCGATGGTAGTTTTTGTATCATTAACGCACATGCTGTGTTGTGATTGATCTGCTGGGGTCCATAGTGGGATGTGCATGAAGATAAAGGTGTTTTCGTATTTAGTGTTTTTATTTAATTGATCTTTTAACCAATTATATTCGTTGATAGTAAGGTTTCCATTATCATTGTCAAGTTCGATGAAGTAAGCATTCTTCTCAGTCAAACTGTAATAACTTTCATTACCAAAGATGTAATGATAGGTTGCTTTTGCACTGTTTGAGATACCGTCTTTCTTATCTTCTTCGTGGTTTCCGATGCTGAATAATATTGGCATGTTAAAGTGAGTGTAGTTACTTGGTGGTAGGTAAATCTTTTTAAACGCGTATAGGTAATCAGTTGTGTATCTCATATCACCCTCGAAAACCGTGAATAATGCATGCTGTTTGTTTGCCCGTTGATCATGCTTGCGAGGTTTCCCATGTTATTCCTAGAATCACCGCAAACCAGGAAAGTATAATTGCTCTTATCGTAGCTGAAGGTGGTTAATTCATGAGCATTCCAACCAGCTGGTTTTCCACCGGGGGATTTTATATTCCCTGAGTAAGTGACATTTATAGGGGTTAAGGTACCTTTGAGTTTAGTAAAATAAATGTCCTCATTGTTAGTAGAAATTGATGCATTGGTTGCGGTGTCACTACTAATTTAACGTTTATTAGGGTGAGGTTTCCCAGATCAGTGATGGCTCCTCCTAACTCCTGGTCAAAATTTAGGAGGGTAAAGTTCTTAATAGTAGCGGTTACATTGGGATATATAATGAATGCTTCATTAACATTTCCACCGTCTTGTATGGTCTTTCCAGAGCTAGATCCAATTATGGTAAGATTTTTTCCAACTTTTAGTATAGAGTTACCTTTTCCTGTGTAAGTTCCTGGTGCTACATACACTGTACCGTCAACTGGAGCTTTATTTATTCCTTCTTGGATAGTTGCGTATGGATTAGCTTGGGTTCCATTACCATGGACATCACTGCCATGAATATTTACATATACACCACTACTTTCAGATGCTGCTACGACTGCACCTATACTGCAAGCAGCAAAAACTAATATAAATACTATAGTTATTCCAATTTTTAGTCTGTTTATCATTTTAGTTCACTTCTATTTGTTTGAATATTTAACTTGTGAATTACAACATTAGAAATAAATCTTCTGCGGCAGTTTTGCTCTACATTTAGTTGTCTTCTTTTCTGATTACTGTTCCAGAATTCTATACTAATTTGTTGTGATCTATTTGATATATATTAACTAATATATAAAAATACAAGTATAAATTCTACAAATTGTAAAAGCAAATACATCTATTCAAATTGCCATCACTGCACATAGATGCATGGTCAAATTGATAGTACTTTATACATCTAAACCATGTAAAATTCTGTATAATAATAAGTTGGAAATGCGTTTTTATCTTTTTAAGTTTGTGAGTTAGAGTACTAGTGAAAAAAATAGTAATGGAGAGTTTACTTTGAGAATATACATATGATTTATAGCATAATCTATGCATAATCAAGGGATTAACATTCAAACATTGATCCAGGAGAACAGAAGGTTAAACATTAAGCTGATTTCTGAATTTAAAAATAAAGAAACCTAATAGAATTTATGATAATTAATATAAAATTCTCACATCTTTGTTATGCTTTTGTTTAGTGGTCAGTATATCGAAAATGTATATTAAAATTATATTTTAGACATATTGTCTAAACTCCTATAGAATTATTTTTTAAATACAGTCACATGCTTGGTCTGATTGACTTGATTTTCTCATTACTTCACGTCTATGCTGAACAAGAAAATCTGATGTCTTTGAATTTGGATCTGCTACAATAGCTATATTATAAAGCTTCAGTGAAGTATTATAATCTCCAGCCTGCTCAGATAACATTCCAATATTATAAGTTAGTCTTTGCAAGTTTTGTCCAGTTGGTTTCATTTTCGCTGTTTCTTTGTAAGATTTTAGTGCAGAATTAATATTCCCTGCTTGAACTGAAAACTGTCCGTCCTGAAGTAACCGCTCAAATTTGCTTTGATCAAATTTGATATTATTATTCTGGTTGTCGTCGTTACTGCTCCACGGCCAAACGCTGACTATTGAACCACTAATCACTAGCATTAGTAATGCTACTATTGCAATCTTGATTATTTTTTTGCTCATATTATCTAGTCTCCACTATGAAGTTGATTGATCACGTTTGGATCTAATGACAAAAGTGGTACAATTAATGGATTTCAATATGATGAAGATTCCGTAACCTTTGATGCTTCTATAAGTATTCAAGATGTGGATGTCCTTAAAGGGGGCTAACTCGAAGCAAAAATAGTATTTCTAGTAAACGGACATCCAAAAAATGCTCATTTGCAATATAATGGATTATGCTGTATGTGTCCAAGCACTCAAATCCATATCAATTCTAACTTCAAATCGTGAACAATTTGTAATAAATTTTATGAAGATCGATGTAATTTATCAAAATTCCTCACTTAACCGATGACTCATGGATTCTAATTATATTTTCTGTTTTTATACAAATTATAATATATTTGATAATATATGATTAGTCATTTATTGGAGCTTCGACAATATCATTCATTTTTTCAGTGTCCAGATCCTTCCATAATTACTGGGAATTTCAATTTGGACTTCTCTGTCTACGGAAACATCAATTAAATTGTCCGATCCCCAAAGTTCTTCATGATAATTGCCACTGAAGGGAAATTTAAATGGCACTACCTGATTCTGGTTTCCAAAGTTTAATGTTACCAAACTGAAAACTCCATTATAACTACGAGAAAAAAGCATGATATATCGGGACTGATACAGAACAGGGTCGTTGTAGAAATAATGCTCTCCCCTGGTAAACTGAGGATTATTTCTCCTGAGCTTTACCAGTTTCCTGATAAGTTGGACAAGGGATTTGCCTTCTGTGGTATAGAAGTATTCCCAGTGTACAGGCCTATACAAAAGCACTCTTCCCACCCCTTTTGAGGAAGATAGTAGTTATCTCCAAATTCTTGCCTCTGCCACAGCATAGGGATTCCTCTATCTGTAAACAAACCTATTAGATAAGGCTGTACCTTATACCAAAGGGAACGATCCCCTATCTTCAAAAGTTCATCATCGCTATTAATTGTACCGAAATTGCAGATAAAACTAGAATTGGCGTGATTTTCCAAATACTGGATGGCAGTTTTTGTGATCACATCCCCGTTGTTCTGAACTTCTGCCGGATAACCAGAAAGGCCAAAAAGAAAGCCTAGATTGGTTAATTGATCAGTACCTCCTGCTACTCCCGTGGCAACGTTCATGGTTCCATTTTGCCAGGTACAGTTACTGTATGTATTATTCAGGATCTCTATCGGTTTTTGAAGCTGTTCGGCACATTGGATGAGGTTTAGGGAACCTTCATTGAAAAATCGTTGCCAATGATCGGAAGAGCCCTTTTTTGCTTTGACCAGCTGGTAAGTATCCTTTACCAAGTTCGTGTAGCCGTTTTTAGAGTCTGCCAACCAGTACTCTGGTACGTCGTCGTATCGAAAACCGTCTATATGATAAGTGTCAAGCCAATGATTGTTGACCGTCAAAAAGAAGTCACGAGTAAATTTGTAGTTGGAGTCAGTACTTTTTCCATATTCATTCTCAGCGAAAGGCCCCATGAAAAGGTTTCTATCCATTGGCCAGCCGAGCTGATTGTAAACATAATAGTAAGGGAAAAGGCCACTGGTATGTCCATAGACTGAATCTAATATAACTGCAATTTCTTTATAGTGAGCTGCGTCGATCAACTGTCGCATGTCTGTTCTATTTCCAAAGCGTTCAGCCACACCGAAATACCCTATTGGCATATATCCCCAGTCCAATCTCGTCTCAACGTCAGAAAGGGGCATCAGCTCTATGCAGTTTATTCCCAGGTCTGCTAGATATCCAAGTTGATCCATCGTTCCGGCGATATCATCTGCAAACTCATTGATCATCAGTTCGTAGAGAATGATTTCGTTTAATGAGGGTGTTTTCCATACATTTTCGTTCTTGCTCCATACATAAGGTTCGCACCCTAGAGTAAATGCAGAGAACTTGCCGACTCCAAACTCCATGGCAAAAGGATCGATAATCCAGTCAATAGAATCTTGCTTTCCAGGACTTTCAAGATAATATCGGTAAACATATTTTCCAGGAGTTCCCCATGCAGAATATTTTTTTGGCTTATCTATGGATTCGACATGTATAGCTGTAAACCAGTAATCTCCGTAATCTGGGTCCTCTGAATGCTGCATTTCAAAACTTTTGGGCTGTATATCTTGGAGAAACTGGTCCTTCTCATGAATAACTTTCACCCACATCCGATTGCCTTCTTCTGCCGATATTTTCGGCAGAAACATTCCAAAGTTGACAAATTTGGAATCGTGCTTATCTTTCCAAGCCCCCAAGCTTATGAAGCGGAAGAAGTTCTAGTTTACTTTCCACTCTTTTCAACTCTTTTATTTTTGTGCTATGACTATAAATAGATTCAAAAAGCTGTTCTACTAGTTTTAGTATATTTTGGCAGATTTGATAGAAATAATTTAAATCACAATGTACAATTACCCCCAAATTCATTTTAAATTAATTATACAAAAAATAATTTATGAACAAAATTTATTCCCACATAAAATATTTTGGAATATTGAGTTTTCTATCAAATTGATGATGAAGAGAAGAAAGTATACATTTTCGATATTCTGACCACTAAGCAAGTGCATAACAAATGTGGAAGAATTTAATATTAATTACCAGAACTTCAACTAGGGCTTTTTTATTTTTAGATTTCCAGGAAGTGGCTTAATGTCTAACCTGCTGTTCTCCTTAATCAATATTTGAATGTGAATCCCTAGATTATGCATAGTTTTATAGCAAAAGCTGTGTATTTTTCCAGTTTCAGCCGAAATTAAAGGATATTTTTAGTCAAATTTAGAAAAGTAATATTATATTTTTCTTTAAATCATTGTACTGTAAATGCCAAAATCTAACTATCCAAAACAAAAGTAAAAATATATTTATATATTTGCGGTACACTTTAGTACATTAAAGTGCATTTTATGACAATAGAACGTCATGATATAAAGCCATGGGGTAGATCTTTTGATGAGTACGTTAGGATGTTCAGTCTGACTCCTACTGATCTCAAGCGAAAGATAATTGGCTGCGGAGACGGACCAGCGAGTTTCAACGCAGAGCTTACAGAGCAAGGAGGAAATGTCACATCTGTAGATCCTGTTTACTATTTCAGCGCTAATCAGATCAGACAGCGGATCGGTGAAGCACATGATGAAATAATCGGTCAGACCTGGAAAAACTATAATAAATTCATTTGGCAAGAGATCGACTCAGTTGAGAAGCTTGAAAGTATCAGGATGTCAGCTATGGAGAAATTTCTGGAAGATTTTCCAAAAGGCACAATCCAGAAAAGATATGTTCCAGGCGAACTACCCTTCCTGCCTTTCAGTGACAAAGAGTTTGATCTAGCACTGTGCTCTTATTTGCTATTTCTCTATATGGATAACTTGTCACTGGAGTTTCACCTGAGATCTCTGGAAGAGTTGTGCAGGGTTTCAAATGAGATCCGGATATTTCCACTTATGGACTTTAACGCCAACAGGTCATAATACGTTGAGCCAGTAATCAAATTTTTAAGGATGAAAAAGCGAGAGGTGATGGAAGTGAAGGTGGCATATGAATTCCAAAAGTGTGGAAATACAATGCTAAAAATTTGCTGAAAAGTCATATTTTTTTAATTTTGTCTGCTTCTTCTTAAAAATAGAATTAGGACAATCTCTATTACCTTAAATAATATCATTATTGCCCTGGAAATTAGGTGACCAACCCTTTTAAATTATACATGGAGACTACATCTATCAACATGAAGTTAACATAAATAAAATATTGTTTGTGTAGTTAGTGAGATAACCAACCCGATGCATTTAAGCTTATTTTTCCCTAACTGTTTAACTCGTTCTGCTAACAGAATGAGCAATCCCTGTTTTTCATTGGGAAGAAAAAGATATAGAATCAACTACACTTTACATAACTTTTGATATACTTCCATAACTATTTAATTATTACTTTCCTATTTTTCTATTTATGATGGCTGTTTAGATTAATTAGTTCCGAGTGTTCCATGAGCTCTAGATGTTCTAGGAGTCCCATAAGCTCCATTAGTAACAGATCAGCAGTGTTTTCTTATTCTAGATGGAACTAGGAAACTTCGAGATTTTAAGACAAAAACTGTGCATAAGATTATACTATTTTAAAAATATTGCTTTAAAAGTGTAGATCAATAAAAATTTTAATAAACCACTGATTTTCATGAGTCATTTATATACCATTCATAAGCATATGACCAAATCTAAGTGTTTAGCGTAATTCTATATATTATATAACATATTGATATTTATCATTGATTATAATTATGATTTATTTTCAATTAGAATATATTAATATATTATATTAGTCTATTATTGCTTATCTATATTTAAATATAATAATATGTATTTTAGATCAGAATTGTATAGTTTTTAATATTGGTCTAAAAGTCCGAATTTATGAAAAAAAGTAAGAGATAATTAATTCTAAAATTATTATATGGGAGGGAAAAATTATGGTCGAAGATCATTCAAAACAAAATTCAAGTTATAGGGATAGGTGTTTGAAGAATTTAATAAGTTGTTTGAGGATTTCATAGAACAAAGTAGTAATGTTCAGGATTTAGAGCATTTTGAAATCCTGGGAACTGAAAAAATCGCTATTGATAACAGAGTTACAACAGAAAGTGGTGCTGGCACCGGAAAGCCGCAGAAACAGTATACGTATAATCAACTTGATCATAGAGTTGCAACCGTTTCTCAACTAAAGGACCCAGGAAAAGAAGAATTTATAGAAAAAGCCCTTGACTTTGCTTGCAATATTCAATATGGAGATTTACGGGCCCAGACTCTTGCACTACTTGTTCCGATTCTGGAGGGGCAAAAAAGTAGAATTTATAGAAAATGTCATTTATTCTTGCTCCAATATTCAAGATGAAAACGAAAGAGCCCTCGTTCTTTCTTCACTTGTCTGTCATCTCGGAGGACACGACAAGGAAGAACTTATTGAACATATTTTAGATTTCTCTTCCCACATACAATACGGAGATGCAAAATTCCAGATTCTTTCTTTGCTTGTTCCGCATCTTTACGGATCAAAAAATGAAGCGATTATGGAAAAAGCCCTTGAGCTAGTATCTGGGATAATATCTGAATATAAAAGAATATAGTCTTTTTCTCTCCTTCTTCCATATATGGATAAGCAAAGAAAAGAAGAAATTCTAGAACACGCTTGTGAGTTAGCTTTCAATCTTAAAGATAAAGGCATGAGGCCACAAGCTCTTTCATTAATGATTCCGTATCTGGATGAATCCAGGCAAAAATAAATGAGTCGGAAAGTCGTTTATTTTAAACCGAGGATTCAATCTGAATATCTTAATAGGGGAGCCGCTGCGCTTCTGCGAAGAGCAGCTACTCTTTCGTCTCTGGCTCCATATTTAGATGTCTCTTGCCCTTCATCTCAATGAACCAAGAAAAGAACCATTAATGGTTTAGTTTACTGACTACACAGTTCACTACCCAATAATTGGTTTTACTTATTTCACTTAAACGACTTTCCATTTCGGTTTTTAAGTAGGATCTATTCATGTATGTAATCTTGGTAAAGGCGACTTTTTATCTAAAGCATATAAGCGCGATGAAGCAATCAAAGTGATAACTAAGCATGTGAAACTTTTGACAATCAAGGAGCAAATCTTGTGAACTCGGGCCCGTGAAGAAGCAATAAAAGCTTATGATAAAGCAATTGAAATTAACCCACAAGATTCCGAAGCCAGGAACAAGAAAAATACTTTACTTAAACAGATCAAATAAATCCGATCTAGAGTTGTAAATATAAAATGGGATAGGACACTAATAGGGTCAAAGCAAGTTTTTAATCTCTAGACACATAATAATTTTAGATCCTGACTACTTCACAAATAATAAAAAATAATTATTAATATATATTTGTTTTTTGATTGCAAAAAATCTTATATAGGATTATTTTTTGTTTAGAAGCAAATTTTCATAGAATTAATTTAAAATAACTATGCAGATAATTATGTATTGTACTGTCGTATCATCACAAACAGACCTAGAAGAGTGAGAAATAAACGGCACAATGGGTTAAGACAACATAGTAGAGTTACTTGGAAGATGTTGGTTTTACTTCGAATTAAATGTACTTGCTAGGGGTATATACTTGAAGTAAGTGTATTCTGGCAGATAGGGGGACAACTCTTCCAAGATATTCTCCTAACTTTTTCCAAACACTCTTAAAATTACCTTTTTTTACAGTATATGCTATTTTAGTATCTGAACCTGTTTTATGCGTGCATCATCAGGACTTCAATAAAGCATTCATTAATCAAGTGTACACAATTTCCATTTTTTTAGCTCAAATTTAATTAAATGAATCACTATTATTTTCACCGAGTAGTCAGTGTGCGTTTTCATCATTTGGATTGATTTTCAGAGCAATTTTATACTGTTCTTCAGCTTCTTTGTTGCGCTCCATTTCTGCTAGTAAATCTCCGTAACTACAGTGAATATCTGCATCATTTGGATTGATTTTCAGAGCAATTTTATACTGTTCTTCAGCTTCTTTGTTGCGCTCCATTTCTGCTAGTAAATCTCCGTAACTACAGTGTATATCTGCATCTTTTGGATCGATGTCCAGAGCAAGCTTATACTGTTCTTCAGCTTCTTCCCAGCGTTCTATTTCTGCTAGTAAATCTCCGTAACTACAGTGGATATCTGCATCATTTGGATCGATGTCCAGAGCAAGCTTATACTGTTCTTCAGCTTCTTCCCAGCGTTCCATTTCTGCTAGAAGAATTCCATAATAAAAATGTATGCTAGAGTCACTAAAATTGGCTTCCAGAGCAAGCTTAAATTGTTCTTCAGCTTCTTCCCAGCGCTCCATTTCTGCTAGTAAATCTCCGTAACTACAGTGGATATCTGCATCATTTGGGTCGAGATCCAGAGCAATATTATACTGTTCTTCAGCTTCTTTGTTGCGCTCCATTTCTGCTAGTAAATCTCTATAATTACATTGTATATCTGCATCATTTGGGTTGATTTTCAGAGCAAGCTTAAACTGTTCTTCAGCTTCTTTTGCATTCTTTTCTTCCATAACAAAATCCTCAGTTTAAATTAAATCACTTAACTGATTATTAAGTATCATTTAGAGTAATACAGTATAATTAGAGTAATACAGTCAAGACTACGTAATTCCAATACTAATTAGTTTTAGTTAGTACAATTTAAAATTTACACAAAAAATATATAACTTATTAATCTATTATAATTTAACGGTTTCCCAGTACTTTCAAGCAAACATACTATCTAACTGCAGGTACTCTTCACATGCGGCTTAAATATCAACTTTTTTATATCTAGGATCAACCTAAGCACCTATAATTGGGGATATCAAATGAATACAGACACGATTACAATAGATGTTTACGATAGGTATGGCAAGAAATTAATTGCAGGAATTACGCAAGTAAATCCAACAAACCAAAACGCCGACTCTTAAAGACTATAAATATCAATGAAAATTACACCCTAATATGGAATAAGTAGGGATGATTTGAATACCCAGATTACTTATTTTGACTAAAATATAAATATAACTAAATATAAATATTGCACATGATCTTGTTTTTTTATGGATTAAAATTGTATCTTTTTGATGTTCCGATGTATTATTTTTGTGATCATTCGGCAGCGTATTAAAGATTCTATACATTATTTTATTCTAAAAGACCAATCTTTGTTGACTTGATATTTTGACAGGCTTGAAAATTATAATATACGAGTTTCTTTTGTTTGAAAACTATTTTTTTGTAGAATTTATTCCAGTATGTATAAATTTTCCATCTTATAGCGAACTACGTACACTGTCCAACCAACAATTAAAGATTATAAATTAGATTATTCTTAACTTATTCAAGGTACTTCTACGGATCAGATACTGGGATCACAAGAAAACGAAACCGAAAACTTATTGTGAAGGCTTAGATGATTGGATTTTTAAAGAGAACGAAAAATCACTACTTGAACTGATTTTTATGGAAGAGCATCTCCATATTATAATTATATAATAAAGACAATATAATATTAGTACTAATTGGTTTGAGTTAGTGCTATTTAGAATATATGCAAAAGCTATATATTTAATTAAATCTAGTAATAATTTAAAGGTTTACCGGAACCTTTACCTGGACATTTTCTCTGGCTGCAGGCATTTACCCCTGCAGCTCACAAAGATCACCTTTTTTGGCATTTTAGATTAGCCTACTAGCCTAAACTAATAAAAATTTATATTAAGGTCAATTTTGTTAAATGTCAGTTGTTTTTGCTTATTTTGTCTTTACTACCAAATTTAGACCAAATCTAGTAGCTTCCAGTACCACTTTACCAGCCTAATATAGCACTATGTTGTTGGTATTCTATAGCTATTATATTTTCGTAATTCACGACAAGTTTGATCCTTTATTGGTAGTGGGTTTTTGAAATATCAATAGTTTCGCTCTTATTCTCCCGATTTACTTAGCAATTTTATAGTTTAAGTCAATTGCCGTTTTTCCCTTTTGAGATTTCAAGAAGATAAGGATTCTATCCTACTATTACTTTGCAATAAACAAATTACCATGTGTCAAACGATTTAAGCCTTTTTTTGAGTAGGATGGATGTCCACCAAGGAAAAATTAGAAACCTACTGTAGAGCTGAGATTAAGTCATTTATTGTATATCAGGAAAGGCTCCCGTCTGTTAAAATTCATGAGATCAGGACCACGTAATTTTAGTGCTAATTAGTTTAAGTTAGAATAACATATTCATAAAAGTTTATAATAAATTAAATTTAATTAGAATTAATAAAGTTCTCCATATCTTCAATTAGATATTCGATCGAGCTGTAGGTATCCCTTCGCCCGCAACTCACAAGATCACCTTTCTGACATCTAAGATCAACCTGATCATTTAAATTAATAAAAAAATTAAGTAATTGATGACTTTTGACCAGGAAGTGGTTGTCATTTACATGTTTGATGACAAAATTAAGATGAAGCAAGCAGTACACTTTATAGTTAAGGTCATTATTGGCGTTGCATTTTTTGGCATCTTGATAGGAATATTTGCTTTGTTTTCTTTTCCAATGTTTGCATTTTCCAATCTCTGTTTTGCTTTTAAATAACCAGCATCAATACAATGAACATCATCAACCGATTTAGTCATGTATATCTAACATATATTTAGGACTATAAACTTTTGGATGATAGACCAAAGTGATATCGGATCTTTGCAGAGCAATATAGTGATTTTGGACGAAGCTTGAACTGAAGGCTTACTGAACAGTATTTAATTATACCGAAAAATCTGTAAAAAGAGATATATTAGCTTTTTTGGTCAGACGTGAGAGCAATTCTTTTTTCACAATTTCTAGTAACTGACTTTCACAACCTGAAATCTAATTTCAAAATAATTCTTAGAGTATATGGGTTCGGCGAAAGACCAAATCATTATAAAAAAGACTGGAAAAAGTTTGGAATAATAAACCCTTTTTCCCCAAATGTGCAAAAGAATGCCATCGATTTTTTTAATATTACAGTAGCTTCAAAATTAATCTAACTTTCAATGGATATTAGTGAGCAAATAGATGAATAAATTCTAAATAGTGTACACTGAAGAAAATCAGATTGACAATAAAAAATGTATTAATTTTATGGAGAGGATTATTTTCGACCCATGATTGAAATTCTCACAGAAGTATTCTATGTTTTTATTTTTAGTTTGAGTACTATTAATACTTTCTGACCAAGCATAATGCTACCTAACCAGCATAGACTAATTGCACAGAATACTTAAAATTCACAAAAATACAGGTAAAAGGTTTACCTGTAATCAAATATTATATGCGACCTCACCATGTTGTGTCTGGTCAAGCCCGATATTTTCTTCACTTTCACTAACTTTGAGTCCCATCGTCTTATTGATCACAAATCCGAGAATAAGTGTACAGACAGATGCATATACAGCTGAGGCAACGACGCCTTCAAGCTGAGTCAACAACTGGCTGGAATTCCCTAGAAGGAGACCTGCAGATCCAATGCTTGCAAATATACCAGTTAGAAGCGCCCCTGTCATTCCGCCGACTCCATGGACACCGAAAACATCCAGTGAATCATCATATCCAAACTTTCCTTTGACTTCCACAGCTGTATAGCATATGATGCCAGCTATAACACCTATTGGAATCGCTGCCATAGGTGTGACAAAACCAGCAGCTGGAGTGATTGCGACCAATCCAGCCAGAACTCCTGTTGAAAAACCAAGAGACGTAGGATGTCCTAAACGATGCCATTCCAGAGCCATCCAGCAAAGCCCTGCGGCTGCGGGTGCCACCAGTGTTGTCAGAAATGCAACCGCTGCGATCTCATTTGCAGCAAGAGCAGAACCGGCATTAAACCCAAACCATCCAAACCAGAGAAGCCCAGCACCAATAAGTGTGAGAGTAACATTGTGAGGTTTGATTGAATCAATCCCGTATCCTCTTCTCTTGCCAAGATAAGTCAAGATTGCAAGGGAGGAAATGCCTGATGAGATATGGACAACAGTGCCTCCTGCAAAATCGAGGGCTTTTCCTGTGAGAAATCCACCACCCCAAACCCAGTGACAGATAGGTGCATAGACGAGGATACCCCATAATAAGATGAATGCAATATATGACTTGAATTTGATGCGGCCAACAATCGCACCTGAAATAAGGGCAGGAGTAATTATTGCGAACATACCCTGAAACGCAATAAATGCATATGTGGGAATGGTACCTGTTACTGAGTAAGCATTGATGTCTCTCAAAAATACGTGTTCAAGACTGCCTATAAACCAGTTCCCTGTTCCAAAAGCAAGTGAATAACCTATTACAACCCATTCAACGGCTATGACACCCATTGCAACAAATGAATGCATCATGCTGCTCAAGACATTTTTGCGCTGGACCAGCCCACCATAGAATAATGCAAGTCCTGGAAGCATTAACAATACAAGTGCTGATGAAATCAGCATCCAGCCAGTATCCGCTGCTACAATAGTCATTTTCGATCACAACTTAAATAGTATAAGGTCCGTTTTCTTTCGTGCAGATCCTTGATATATCCTCAAGCGGCAGCATTAAGATTTTGCCGTTTCCAACATTTCCTTCGTTCTTACTTACTGATTCTCTTTTTAATTCTTCAATTGTTGGTTGCAGAAAATCATCGTTTGCTGTGACTTCAAGCCCGATTTTTTTGAAGCAGCTTTGCTTCATAGTTCATCACTTTAGTTTCTAGATGCCCTCCTTGAACATCGTAACCAGAATGTAATGACACTGTTAATCTATTAACTTCGATCCTCTGAAGCTCTCGCGTTACCGAATCAAGTCTTTCAGCCATATCATTGTACTTAAGTATTTCATGGAATCTACCAATAGGTATCCTATATCCTAATATACTATATTTAAACTTTTCGATTGAAACTAAAATATTTAGCAGATTATATTACCACACTGAATGGTGAATACTTAAGTTTATTTTTGCTCTGATAGTGTCAATGAAAGAGCAAATTTTCTCCGGAAAGATAGACTAATAATAGTACTAACATAATATTTTTAGAGTAGGAAATCTTAAATAAAATCAAATATACAGTAATTTACCGGCAATATAACTGTTTATGAAAGCAAAAGATAAATACTTAAATAATATTACATCACCAATTAATTGCCTTTCATACATAAAAAAAAGATGATAAAAGAAAATACTTAAATATAATTAAGTCTCCAATCCTTTTCCTTTACTAAAGGTTACATACAAAGAAGGATGTTTTTAAATATTTATACGTGTCAGATATTTACCATTTCACTATTTATTAATTATATTGATGGCAAGAGTCCGAGAAAGCTTCTAATTATAAAAAGCCAATTAATATTGCTTTTATTGAGTTTTTATAGGAAAATAAATGAAATACAAAATTTTAATAAAAACACAATAGAAGAAAATTGAATAAATATCCCCTAATACGAATATTTAAATAATATTAAGTCACCAATTTATTGCCGGTAAATTGGGCGATTTTTGAGCCTTAGATAAAAAACGTTAAATATAAATTGATCACCAAAACATTACCGGTTATAGGAATGATATTCAACAAAGAATCTCAACTTTTCATTGCTTTACATATATTTAATGAAATAAACAAAAAGCTGAAATTTATTCTGGATAAATGAGTACTAAAAGGAGAATCTAACCAAATGAATCATACGCAGGATAGTGACCAAACAGAAGATGGCAAATTGACCATAAAAATGAAGCGTACGCTGAACCTGACATCTCTTTTGGTAAATGCCATGGCACTCATCGCCCCGGGTGCTTTTTTGTGGACCACTTTTCAGGTACAGGCAGCTCAGATGAATGGTTCTATTACAACCGCATCTGAGATGTGGACCGGATTGGTTGCTGCTCTTATTCTAGCCTTATTAACTGCAATCTCATACGCCGAGCTTTCAAACATCTACCCAAAAGCAGGTAGTGGTTCCTCATATTATTTTGCTGAAGCCGCTTTTCTAGAGAAGGAAAAAGCCAGTCATCGTCAGTGGGCGCGAATTGCAAAATTTCTAACAGGCTGGATATCGCATCTCTATTACTGGATTTATCCAGGTATAATGATCGCATTTTCAGCTACTTTGATTGTATACATCGTTGGCTTGTTCGGAATCATATTACCGGTGTGGGAGCAAATTCTCGTAGCGGCGTTATTTGCCTTCTTAAATGGCTACATAGCTTATCGTGGGATTAGCGGCTCAACTTTCACAGCGATGATTATTAATGCAATCCAGCTAGCTTCACTAATTGGTTTCTCAGTGCTGGCAATCCTGTACCGGCATGTACACCCGGAACTAGCTTATACACAATCCGTCTCCTCTATAATAGTTCCGCATAACTTCACAAATGTGCTATTCCAGTCGACTATAGCCATTTTGTTATTGGTAGGTTTCGAATCGATTACGGCGCTAGGTGCAGAGGCAATCAAGCCAAAGCATGACATTAAGAGAGCAATCATTTTGTCTTTGCTTATTCAAGGATTATTCGCCTATCTAATCGAATATTTCGCTGCGAACTATTTTATAGGTCCTCAATTGCTTGGTGTAGATACAACTGGAGCTGCAGTTACGGGTTATGCTGCAGCTGGGGCATCTGGAGCTCCTATTGGTGATATGATACGGATTATAGGCGACCAGATGCTGGGTGGTACCGGATTAGTTTTAGTTCTGATAATGGCTGCAACTGTAGTGCTGGCATTGGTAGGTACCACTCTAGCTTGTCTTAACACCGGAGTCCGTATCACATATTCCATGGGTCGTGATAGCGAGATGCCTTCACTACTGGGTATTTTGCATGGCCGTTTCCTCACACCACACTGGGGTATTTGGTTGCTAGTGTTATTTTCTGCAGTCTTTGGCGCATACGGAGTCCTAAATGTAGATAATCTGACTCAAATCACTTTAGCATCTAATACAGGTACCTTCATACTCTATGGACTGACCAATCTTATTTGCTTCTGGGCATTTCTACATCGTTCTGATGCCAGTTTCTTTAAACACCGTATTGTGCCACTACTTGGTTTCTTAGCTAATTTGCTAATGCTAGGTGCAGTGGTATATCTTGCCATTAGCGCTGGTGGAACTTCAGCAAATGATGCATTGATTGCTTTAGTTATTGTAGCAGTATGGATTGTCATCGGAGTGGCGTGGTTTGTTATTAACACACGAAAACAAGGTAGCATATTGGTAACGGAATCTTCTAAACTGACTGCATCAGAACTTGCCCTCGATGAATAAGCAGAAATTAATATAGAATCCAGGAACAATGCGAGTAGAGAAACTTGAGAATAAGTTAAAGGTAAAAAACCTCTTAAGCAGTAGGTTTTTTCTCTTTTTTTATTTTCCAATCAATGAATATAGCAGGTAGATACACTGGGAGATAACACCGTAATGAAATCGATAGATAAGACTCAAATACCGATTGCTGTCACTGTGAAATGGCGGGTTGTAACACACAAAGGTTTGGTGCGTTCACAGAATGAGGACGCCCATTATGTCGCCCATAAAGTCGAGGCAAAAACGGAGGGTAAATCTATTTCACGTTATCTTTTCGCTATTGCTGATGGACTCGGCGGACATAAAGGTGGAGCTATTGCCAGTAGAATAGCCTTGAAAGCCATTAAAGACGAATTCGCTACTTGGCACGGGGAAGACGCGAACCATTTTGTCAGTCGGGCTTTAAAGCATGCGAATCAGGAAGTATTCATTGCGGGCAATTCACAGCCTACATTATTTGAGAATATGCAAACCACATTAACTGCTATAACACTAGAGAGAGGTTCATTGACAATCGGTCACGTGGGAGACTGTCGATTTTATAGAATAAGAAATTGCAGCATCAAATTATTGACCCGGGATCATACAATGGCTAATGACTTGCTCCATTTACACCTAATCTCACATAAACAGGTTCAGCAGCACCCTGGACGCCATCAACTTACTCGTTCATTAGGTGGCGAGCCAGTTCTAAATGTAGATATAATACGTGAACAAATCCTACCTGATGATACTTATCTACTCTGCAGTGACGGCTTATGGTCCGAGATTAGTGATGAAGAAATAGAAATCGTTATGCAAGAGAAAAATATAGATACTGCCTGTGAAAAATTGGTCGGGCTTGCGTTGAAAGCAGGGGCTCCTGACAATATTACTGCCATTATATTTCGCGTTGAAACTATAGGAAAACAAGATACTTCGCCATTTTCCTGGCGGACAATTCTGGATCGTGTTCCCGAGTTATTGAACAAGAACTCTGAACCTTGATAATTTTTTTAACCCATTTTTCGCAGATGTACACAAAAATGCCATCTCTTTCATCAATATAACAGTAGCTTAAAAATTAATCGAACTTCAAATGAATCAATAGTAGGCAAATTGGTAAATAAATTGTATATCTGTGTTTATCGGCAGAAGAATCATGAAATTTTATAAAATGATATTTATATGGAGTAACAAAAATCAAAAACCTTCGATATTTTCTGGGATAGATTACTAAGAAACAAAGTTCAGGATAATGGTCCATTTCCTTCGTGTTCAGTTAAGGAATACTTTAACATTAAAATGGTGCTCAATCTTTCATCTCGATTTACAGTTATAATTTGCAGGAAAAGCAATTAGAATGAATACATTTCTTTATAGATTGTTTCTTACCCGAATCCAAATTGTAGTCTTCATAGTGTAAAAATTAACACTTTAAGATATTAGAAACATATATTTGTCGTCAAATAAATTCATTTTCCTGATCTTAAATTCAATATTGAATCACTGAACGCGCTTAAAGACATGGAGAAAATGTTCTAGTAATTCCTTTATTTTGCTTCTTCAATGCTATCTGTGGTTATGAAATATTTTAGTAATTTAAACATAAGCATTTACATTGAAAGTGTTACTTATTTTTTTTAGTGTGCTTAATTTACGAATTTACTATAATAATAATTATATTTTGTAGGTTGTAAATATATGGTAAAAATGAACCAATTTTCGAGGCAAAATAATTTCGGGATAAAACAATATTTGACCTATGCGAAAATTAATCTTGAATCTAGATGTGGATCCAGAAAAAGGTGCTTTGTATACACAATTCTTCTGTTTATCCTTGCAGGCATTTTTGAAATTGGCGGAGGATATTTTATCTGGTTATGGTTGCGGGAAGGAAGAGGACTGACATTTGCATTTTTAGGAGCAATCATTTTGTTTCTTTATGGGATCGTACCGACATTCCAGCCTTCGTATTTTCACAGAATATATGCAACTTATGGGGGTATTTTTGTTGTTATGTCTATTTTGTGGGGCTGGGTATTCGATAAAACCTTACCGGATACATATGATCTCATAGGCGCCTTGATTATTCTCATCGGAGTCTCAATTATATATTACTGGCCAAGGAAGGTTGAAGCACATGATTGATTTGGGAATTTCTCTCGCTCTGTTCTTTCTGGCTGCTTTATTCGAAATCGGAGGAGGCTATCTTGTATGGTTGTGGTTAAGGGAAAATAAAGGAATAACTTATGGACTCCTTGGAGGTTTAACATTAGCTGTTTACGGCATCATCCCAACCTTCCAGCCTGCACATTTTGGCAGGGTATACGCTGCATACGGAGGAATCTTCATTGTGTCATCTCTTATTTGGGGCGCATTCGTCGATAAGATAAGACCTGATAAATATGAAATAATAGGGGCTTTAATTGCTCTAGTAGGGGTTTTTATTATGTTTTATATCCCACGCTGAGGAACTCTATTCATTATTCATTTGTATCCAGCAAGTATTTAGGTAGCAACCGTAAGGTATTGATAAAGTCTGAAAAATGAGTACTACACTTAAATCTGAAAAAAATGCAAAGAGATCTTTTTACTCACGTTTTCCAGTGATTGCAGATGACAAGAATTTGGATTCTATAGAAATCCTTAATTTAATCCAAATTAATTTGACATAATGACCTGATATATCTTTACTTATTTATTTTGAATCTCTTGCAGCTGATTTAAGCCGTTTTTTACAGAACCATCTATCTATCTATCTATCTATCTATCTATCAGTTCAAAATTATCTCAATTAACTGATTTTGGGAAGGCTGAATAGCTATGTTTAAATATAGTCGAATCAGGAAATAGTTATATATATATATCGAACTTACTCAACTGAAAAATCAATAGCATTTAAACCTTCAACCGTCGAAAGTGGAACTTTAATCACAACGTCTATTATTCTTAATTTAAAATCATAATCTTTAGAATTTATCATAATTTGTCAATAAGTTTCTTACGATTTATTTACATTTTACTGAGCATGTAATAGGTAGAAACTTGTATATTTCCATAAGATATGAATAAGCGAGTTATCAAAAAAAAGATAACGATCAAAATATATTAACAAATTTCAAACGATAAGGTCATTACTTATTAGCTGGCTGGTACGGTTGAATACTCTCAATATTCTACGATAAAACACACATCGTTATAAGAAATCACTGAAAAAAATTAAGAATAACAAATATGATGAAAATGACTAATTTTCTGAAGTGATTAATATGGAAAAATACAGGAAATTCATTGAGATGGCTGTCAAGCTAGGCGCCAGCTATGCCAAGATTATAAAAAAAGATAGTATAATCACAGCGGCGTGGATCGGCTGGAAGTGCAGGTATGGATGTGATGGATATGACAGCAGCCTTTGCTGCCCTCCGAACTCACTAACATATAGCGAGACCAGGGAGCTGATAGATTGCTATAAATACGCGCTCCTTGTGCATTTTACAGAAGATGTCGACAACACAACAGAAGACCCGATAGATCCTACGAGGATCATCACCATGCTTGAACGAGATATCTTCCTTGCAGGATATTATAAGGCTTTTGCACTGGGCGCTGGTCTCTGTAGGCTTTGCGCTGAATGTACAATGAACGATTGCAGGCATGTAGAGAGTGCCAGGCCATCAATGGAAAGCTGCGGCATAGACGTCAGCACGGTGAAAAATAACGGCTATCGTATTGAAGTATTGAAGGACAGATCCTACAAGATGAATCGCTTCTGTCTCGTACTGATCGAATAACCGGGTTATCCCATATCATTTATCCATCTTGGACTTTTCATTAAAAGAAGACATTTTGGCTCTGTAGAAATCCTTTGAAATATATCTCAGAGAAATAAATCACACCGAAGGCTAAAAACAGGATTGTGGGAGCAACGTTATCATCTTTCCGTTTAATGCTCAAAATGCTTTGAACCTGAGAATTTTAACAAAGAATTTAATAATAAATCGGCAGATTCCCCTTTTACTACAAGTACTGCTTTTCTCGAGTGTCTGATCACATTTTCGGCTACAATTCCAACCAAGAATCTCTGGAGTTCAGTTTTTTCGTGTGTGCCCACAACGATAAGGTCGATATCGTTTTTTTCTGCAAAATCGATAATCTCATTTGCAGGGTTTCCTTCAAGAATTACAGATTCTACCTCAATATTTGCAGCTTTTCCAACATTCTCTACATAAGCTGTTACTTTTTCGCCCTTTATTGTGAGTTGTTTTTTCATTTTCTTTTTCCATTCCTCATCTAAGGAATGAATTATCGAATAGCTCCCCAGTGCGATCACGTGTGCAGCATATAGTTTTGCCTCACTTAATTTTGCAATTTCAACTGCTGACTTAACTGCTTGTTTAACCAATTCCGAACCGTCGGTTGCAACCATTATCTTCCTGAAAATAACACTTTTCATTTATGATTCCACGTTTCCATTTTGTTCTTTACATCGATATAGGATGATACTCACTTATATAATATCATCAAGAGGGAGGAACAAAACTAAAGTCATATGCTTCTTTATCTATACCGATTCGAAATGTTATTTTTCACACAAAATGTTTTCAGATGTTTTTTTACGTGATATCACATTTAAAAGGTAATTTTAAATTGCTCAATCCAAATAACAAGGAACTTTATTTATTTTGATCAGAATCTCTGCAAAATCCTTGGTTGACGCAGAACTACTTATCTATTGCATAGTCACCAATTTCCGTGAGAATCTCAATATTCGTTGCAAAGTTCAATCCAAAAAGCTACTTTTGAAACAGATGTTTATATCACGAAAGCTATATATAGCATTATAAGGAAATGGGATATTGCTTGCTTGTAAATATACTCTTATTTGAATCTAAACCTATTCATCCAACAAAATAATAGGTAACACAATAAGTGATAAGATACTTACAAGCAAGCTAATCCTCCTTTAAACCATTCTTCGCCTCATCCTAAAAACTTTCCGATTTGTTTTCATGATTAGATTTGATCGATTATGCGGAATATAAGATCCAAAAAGTAAATTTTGAGTTATGATATCAGCTCATTTAGAGTAAAATAAGTTTTGGTATCAACTATACATTCAAAATTCAGTAAATTTTAACTGATAATATGTTACACTTGAAAACTTCCTGAACCTAGTTTATAAAATGTAAATACCAAAAAATTTCATTCCAATGTTTATATTCTTTCATACTGACTTACAGCTTTCTTTGCGCAGTCTAAAGACATACACATATACAGAATTCATTTACCTATTGCTGTTCATTAGGAATAGGATAAAATTTTGAACTAATACGACGCTGTGCACTACGGTTTCGAATTAAAAATTTGTACTCGACTCAACCGATTAGAGTTGAAAGTATGGACGAGTTGGATTTTAACATAGACCCTGAACTTGACGAATTCACTGGACAAATTAAACTGGATAATGATATCATAAAAGAGATAGAAACGGCAATCTCTACAGTTCTTGTGCTCCTAAATATTGAATGTATAGACAAAAATATACACCGCAGAATTGTCAACATATGCTTGAAGGACGAAAAGCTCACAACAGGGTTCTATGATCACGTATATTTGCAGAATCTTATAGAAAATGAGCTAACTAAGATGTTGAAAAATGGTAGATGAAGAGTCTTTATGACAATATTGCATATGGGCTGTGTATTATGATGTCTGATAAAAAGGATGGATCACAGGGCTACTCGAGGATAATTTTGATGGAGCTGATTTCATGATGGCTAACTTTGAAGAAGCTCATCTTAAGAAGCTCAACAATTAACAATTGAACAGCTATCTAAAGTGAAAACATTCTCTAATGCGAAATTAGACGAAGAGCTTCTCAATTAATTTAGAAAAAAACATGCTTGTCCTTTTAAAAGCTAAATATCTTCACCTTTTTAGAAACCCAAAATTCCCGGTAAAATTACAAATATCAATAAGTTATTGAGTAGAAAATTTTCACATCAGAAGACCCAATTACACGCAGTAAACAAAAACATGACTTCAAATTTACATCAAATTTACAATACTGCACATCCTTGTGTACATCTCCAGACAGTGGTTTGAGATAATGAATAACAATGACATGTCGTTCACTGTTAATTTTGTTGCCTTACCAAATAGAAATCCATGTGCTGAGGCTTAAAAAATGAAAAAAATGAGCTGGAATAAAATACACCACGGGCATACCCCTATAAAAGTATTAGGAATAACATTGCTGGTATTTCTAATGCTAATGAGTGTTTCAGGAGCAGTGCCATTTGCATATATTACGAACTTAGGCAGCAACAATGTCTCTGTAATTGACACTGCCACAAACAAAATTACAGCTACTGTAAATTTAGAATCTACTCACTTTCCTTTCGAAGTTGCAATCATACCTGATGGATCAAAGGTATATTTTACAAACCCCATCGACAACATCGTCTCTGTAATTAACACATCTACAAACAGCATTGCAGCCAATGTACCTGTAGGAGCCCATCCCAGAGGAGTTGCAGTCACTCCTGAGGGAAAAAAGGTATATGTAGCGAACAGCGGCGAAAATACTTTAGATGTGATTGATGCAAACACAAACAAAGTTACAGCTACTGTGAATGTAGGAGTATGGCCTCGTGGAGTTTCAGTCAACCCAGCAGGAACAAAGGTATATGTCGTAAACCATGGTAGCAACAATGTATCTATAATTGATACAGGCGCAAACAAAATTACAGCCACAGTGAATGTGGGCCAAAAACCCTCGGGAGTTGTAGTCACCCCTGATGGAAAAAAGGTATATGTGGCGAATTCAGGCAGCCACAATGCTCCTGGCACTGTTTCTGTAATTGATACAAACACAAACGAGATTATATCCACGATGGAGGTAGGGAACAAACCTGAGGGAATTGCAGTTAATCCAGATGGAACGAAAGTATTTGTGACTAACTTCTTCAGCCAAAATGTCTCTGTAATTGATACTGCAACAAACAAGGTTACATCCACGGTGAAGGTAGGAATCTATCCTCTTGGAGTTGCAGTGGGTCCAGATGGAAAAAAGGTATATGTGATGAACTTGTGGAGCAGCGATGTCTCTGTAATTGATATAGCAACAAACAAGGTTACAACCACGGTGAAGGTAGGAAAAAGACCGGTAGGAGTTGTAGTCACCCCACAATAGAAAAAAGTATATGTGGAGAACTATGACAGTGACAATGTTTCCTGTCTGAATCTTATAGAATATTTTGATTATGAAATCGAAAATTTATGGAAATAAATTTTTAATTATGCTTATGGAAAGAATAAAAGTTATATGAAAATTTTAATGTCAGTTCCTGGTATTGGGGCAGATAGACATGAAATTAAAAAAACAGCTGATTTTGGAACCTAGCCTATCATTCAGTAATACTATCAAAATAATACTTAAAAGATTGAGTATTATGGAAATGATATATAAAATATTCTTTTTATTAATCAGCATAGTTTTATTGTCGGCGACTGCGCTTACAACATCTACACCCTTGAAATCTGCTGCACAGCCATATTACATTGATCCACAGCATAATTTGTGGCTTAACGTCAACATGAATGGCAGCACACAACATTTCAATGTATACAACACACCTGGCTATTCTCCCAAGGGAGATACAGTCATGTGGGCATACGATAACTTTAGCTCAGGCAGATTAAATACATCAAAATGGACAGCTTACAAAGAAGGAAGCAATAACGCAACAGTAGACGTGCAAAATGGACATTTGGTTTTATCAGGCTCTGGTAACACATCTTCTGCGAATGTTGTGCTAAATAAACCATTCACAAATGGCATTGAATTAGCGGTCAATGAAACACTAGCAGAGGGGACTCATGACGTGGGTACATTTTCGGATGTTTCTTTTGGTTCCGGAGCACTTGTAGGTGGGATCAGAGGAACAGATTGGTGGCATACAAGCTTCAAAGCTGGTGGTGGATCATTCCAAAGCCAGGGAATATACAAATCAATGATTTGGGT
This sequence comes from uncultured Methanosarcinaceae archaeon, assembly GCA_963763235.1. GTDB lineage: Archaea > Halobacteriota > Methanosarcinia > Methanosarcinales > Methanosarcinaceae > Methanosarcina. Next base: position 50,677 of record CAVXNY010000009.1, read on the forward strand.
AAACTCAAACAGTTCGGATGTTTGGATTCCCACCCCTGGAATCACGCTAAGTGATTACATCGAAGAGAATGTTTCACACACACTGGCATATGGTTATGATGCTTCTGGTAATGCAAATATGTACATGCTAAATGTAACTCAAAATCGTCTCCCCTTATCTATACCTGATCCATACGGATATAACCAGTTCAATCATCCATCAATCTATTTCAATGAGACTGGCGTATTTGGTCACAAATGGTGGATGTTTATTACACCATATGCATATTCGAAGGGTACCCTTGAAAATGCATGTTTGTACTATTCTGATGATGGAATAATTTGGCATGTACCGCCAGGAGTGACAAATCCTATTGGAACGCAAATCGAATCGGAGTATACCTCAAATGCTTATGGTTCTAATCCTTATGGTTCTGATCCACATGGTTCTGATCCATATGGTTCTGATCCTGATCTCATATACAATCCTAATACTGGAAAACTCATGTGCTACTATGTAATTGGGGATGTCATTGGGAATGTAATCATAGAAAACCCGAAAGTTAAAACATATGATGGTATTACTGTTTCACCAGAAATAAATGTCACAGCTCATGGAGTATCACCAGCCGTTATGTATGATAATGCCACACTAACATATTACATGTGGATTGTTGATATCGATCTTCAACCGCATGTAATATACAAATACACATCCACTGATGGGATACATTTTGGTAATAAGCAAGCTGTGGGTCAATCAAGCCATTACTATCCTTGGCATATGAATACGATGAATTATCCAGGAAAATCAACAATATATGCATTATTTACGTTGTATAGTAACAATGGATTCAGCGACGATCTACATATTGCAACTGCAAACAATTACACCGATAATTTTACAGTTCAAAGCTCACCACTTCTAAAAGTCAAGGATTCATCATCTGCAACACATGAGGATGTTCAATTATATCGTAGTGCAGGCATATTTAGCGATGATGGAAACATCTTGGAACTCTGGATTCCTGCGCATGATAATATCGGAGTTTGGACTGTGTTTTACACGCAAGCAACTAAGGAAAATGGTGTATGGACGGTTGGAAAGTTCACAACTCCACGTGCACCTCTTATGACAATCCAAAACACACAATACCTCTACACTCCAAAACAGTGGATGCTATCACAAGGCGATTCCCCAAAAAGCCATGGAGTCAAAAGAGAAATCAATGAAATTTGGGGGTATAAAACAGGGCACACACCAAAAACAACCGTAAAAAATATGGGAAAATACACTCAAATTGAGGTTGCTCCAACTGACTTACAAAACGTGTCTAATTACCAGGTAATGATCCCTGCTAGTATGCTTAACATATCATCCCAGAACGATTCTCTGGATGTTGAGCGTGTGTAAATGCAACAAAAGGCGTGCAGGTGCAGATTGGCAGGTGAGTAAATCTTACTGCTAGTAATGTCATTAGGGCTTACAAAGCTTAACTGAAAAATAACATCAATAAATACTTAACGATCTTAACCTCAATAATCATCACAAAGTCACATATACTTTATTTTGTCCCACATCCGCATAAATTCTAAAAGATAATTCTCACTTCTCACAAAAAAGTGGAAAGTATTTTCCTTCTTACCAGAAGGATACAAGAAAATACTTGAAGTTCTTAGGAACCGAACGACTTTTAAAAATATGCCATCTTCTATTGAATAATTCTGCACATTTCGATACATAGTCAACCAAATTTTACAAAATTTTCAGTGCAATCAGTTTGTTTATAGGCTACTAAATACAGATTAGTACACATATTTCGCTATATATTATATTATATTATATTATTAGATAATAAGAAATAAATATCATCGTTTAAAAATATATTTATAAATATATAAAGTGACGTTTTAGATATACCAATATCACTGTCTTTTAAAAATCTATCTAGATTCCCCAATTGTATGGTGATATTTACGTAGTTTGTTTACCACTGAGAAGCGAATTAAATATCAACAATCATAATATTATATTCTCTAACAATCTAATTATTTTTCCTAATTTTTAACTGCATGCTTGCTACTTATATATATAAGATCTTTCGATACAATGCTCCATGAGACTAGATGCATACCTTGTAGAGATGGACCATTTTAAGTCAAGAGGGCGAGCAAAGCTTGCTATTCTTGCAGGAAATGTTAAGATCAATGGCATAGCGGTAACTAAAATATCAAGAGATGTGTCTACTGATGATATCATTGAAGTTGCTGAGGGCCTGAACCATCCAAAAGGATATTTCAAGCTCAAGCTTGTTCAGGAGGAAAGTGGTATTCTTGATCCAGGTGACATCGTTCTTGACCTAGGATCAAGTGCAGGCGGATTTCTTCTTTTTGCATCTGAGATTGCAGGTCGTGTAAAGGGAATAGAATTCAGTCGAAACTTGAGGAGCGAACTAGGAAAGATAGCGTATGAAAGAGAAAACGTTGAGGTAATGTTTGGAGACATCTTCACAGTACCCCTTAACTTGCTTTCTAAAGAGTTGGTAGATGTAATTCTTTTTGACATAACCCTGGAGCCCGAAGATTCTATTAAGGCGCTTTCTAGAGTATTGCCCCTACTTAGAGAAGATGGGAAGTTACTTCATGTAATCAAAAGTCCAAATAAGAAAAATCCTAAATCCATCCTGAAAAAAATTGAGAACCTAGGACTTGAAATCAAAAAAATCATTGGTTCGGAAAAACAAGAAATTTATGTTGTTGCGAGAAAGCTCCTAGCAGTGGATGAAGAATCAAGAGGTACTAAAAGGCGTGAAGTTTGATTGAATAAAAGGTTTCTTGCCATATTAGCTTGGATATACAGATTTGCACGTATATGACTGGATGAAAATCAATGACAGAGTAAAGTCAATTCATATCTTTATGGATGTTCTGCACAGTGGAAGAGGGAGACTATGCAACATAAATCCTGAAAAATGTCAACTCTCCAAAACCCGACATATTCACTTTAATCAAGCTTCTAAGCAGCGGAAAGTGTATTCCAGAAAAGGACCCAAACATCATAAAGTTTATCACCCTGATGCTTGAAGTTCTCAAAAAACTTAATCAAAAGGTGAATTCATTGAGTGCCTAGGAAAGAGAATTTTTAAGAAAAAGAGCGAGGAGTTGGTTGGAAAAAATATTCGTGAATGATTAACATTACTTTAACCGTTAAATAAAAATAGGTGCCTTTGTTTGTGTTATTTGATCCTATGAAATATAAATATAATTTCGATAAACTCCTATACATTTGAGCACTGGATAGTTTAAATCTCTTGATAATAAGTTTTGTCAAATCAATTTAGTTAGAAAAATGATCTTTTTTAATTAGTGATTAGTTAATACTGTTAAACTTAGTTTGCAACAATTCCAAGCACCAAAAATAAATCTATTGATATTATTTAGAGTTGCCAAAAATGTTTAATTGACAATCCACACAAAAATGGAAAACATAGCCAATAGCCATAAGTATATAAATGGGCTCCAAAAAATGTACCCTGAAGATTTTGAATAAAGCGATTAATGGTATTATTTTCTCCAGACTGGATGGTTACAGACAATTAAAACCAGTAGTATGAGACTCAGAAGTCGAATAGGGAACTCTGGTCCAAATATCCGTTCTCCAAACACTTACTTTTTTCCGGAGTTTTCCCCTCAATCTCCTTTTTAGAGAAATGTATTTCCTTTTCCTGCTTTTTTACTTCAGATTTCTTCGCTTCAAAGTCAAAAATCCCTTTTTGTCTAGAATCGAATTCAAGAGAAGGCCTCTTTGTTCCAAAGACCCCCAAAATGCGTTCTACAGGGGGTAAAATCTGCTTTTTAATATAATAATCTACATCTATAGGCACATTATGCTCCCTTACATAGTCTGGATCCTCAGCCCGATCTACGAAAAGGCCTCTTCCTGCGATAATGACAAAAGGAATCCGTGTCCCTATCGAAGGCATGATACCTGTCCGTCTCTTCAGATTTTCAGCAACAGTCAGATGAGGTTGTTTATTCTTGTAGCTGTCTTTTTTTCTTGTAAGTGTTTTGGTAAGCACAAGAAGTTCAATGGTTTTCGAATCTCTTCTCGGGTCAAGATTCCTGATCTCGCTGACTACCTTACGGACATGTTCTACAGCTCCATCAACATCCCCTGCTATAAGTACAAGTTCAAGGACCCTGTGAAGTGTCATGGATGTCAGTTCGCACCAGTCCCTGCGAACAGTTTCCATACCCTTAACTTTGATATGACCCTCCCAACCAGAATTTGTTGGCTCAAAAAGCCAGAGAGCATAGCGCTTTTTTGCGATAAGTAGAGCTCGTTTTGCAATTGATTCAAATTCTAGCTCCATAGGGTTAGGCAGAGATGCAGAAACGATATCTGAAAGTCTGTTCCCAACAAGACTAACCTCTTCAAGAGAAAGGGCTCCACTAGACGTGCATTGTACAAAAACACTATCTGTATCCCCATAGGCAACTGACAGGTCTACTACTCTATCTGAAGAAGAAAGCTTCCCGGCTTCATTAAGAAGTAGCGCTGTTGTATCTCTGAGTACTATTTTACCTATAGTATTATTAATAATATCCTGAGTATTCAGTATGTTACTTCTTCCGAAACTAGTTACGGCATTCGCAAGAGTTAAACTGTATAGCCTTGCCCTAGCATACCCAGAATAGCCATAGAAACTATTGAGGAGGATTTTCAGGGCAAGCTGAGTAGCATCAAGTACTTCGTAAACATGCTCATCAGATACCTTTTTCATTTTATTCTTTGTCTCAACCCTCTGGGTAAGCAGATCGTCGAGGATGGAAGGTACGATTCCCCTACTGACCTCAGGAGACACAAATTCTCCTCCAGAGGGAGATTTGATAGTTTTCCCATCTGGCCTATCTCCTGTAACTACAGTGGTGTAGCATAGGTTATGCGCCATCATAATGGTTGGGTAAAGCGATTTGTAATCAAGAATTAACACATTTTCCAGAAGACCTTTCTTTGGCTCGAGTACTTCACCGCCTTTCAAGCCCGAATTCATGTCGTACCTTTCAGCTGAAAGCTCGTCCCCAGGCTTTGGAAGAATGACCCTATCCCTAAGAGCAAACTCCCTTAGGAGGAGATTTTCAACCATTGAAGTCTGCCCTCCATCAACAATCTCCTGTAGAAGGCTCCCACTTACCTGAGCAAGAGCAATATATTTGTCAAGAAGTTTAAGCTTAAGGATAAGTTCAAGGGCAAGTTCAGAGTCTCTTCGTGAATAGTCGACAAATTTTTTGAATTTATCTCCCGAATCAATCCAGTGGTCCTCCATCTCCAGGGGAGAGACATCAAGCTTCTCACGGTTCAAAAGCTCCTTTGAAACAGCTCTCAGAGTATACTGTTTCAGGCTGAAAGCTCTTCTAACAAGAGGAAGAGCATCCACAACTACCCTACCCCTGATTTCAGTTCGAGTAATGAGCCCGAACTTCCGGTACCCTATCTGACTACCATCCCTACCTACAACTGGATTGATCACCTCTCCTTTTGCAATAAGCGCTTTGACTCTATCCGTAATGTAAGGAATATCGAAGTCCTGGTGATTATATCCTGCAACTATATCAGGATCATATTCGCAAAAAATCTGAAAAAAACGATTTAGCATTTCTGTTTCGTTCCCACATAGCTCAACATCTTCATCCATACCTTCCACACTCTTTGCCACTAAAATTAGAGTTTTATGGTCTTTATACGTGGGCTCGAAGGAAAAGCTGATCATGATTATGGGAGATATATCTGGGGAAGGCATTCCTCCATCAAGAGGCAGGCATTCTATATCAAAAGAGAGGTACTTAAGAGGAGCAATTCTCAAACTTTCGATTTTCTTCAACCCGGATGCGAGTACTGCGGAGTCACACACATAGTTCTCGCAAAGAGAATTGCCTGTAGAACCTTCCCTTAAATAGCGAGTAGGGGCTACAGGCTTTCCTTCCGCAGAAATCCAGACCATACCACCAAGGCCTCGGTCTATTAAAAAACGATTTCTGAAAAGGATATCACTCTCATAAACTTCCCATTTGCCTTCAGCTCTCACGACTCCCTGGATCTTAAGAATCTCAGTCCTGATTTCTGCCACATCCCTTGGAAGGCGGGTAGTAATTCTGAGAATCTTTTTTTTTGATTTCTGGTACCCTACAGGCTCGAATTTTTCTACTATTTCAACCTTTTTGACCTGGTCAAAGGTATCCTCTATAAGTCTTGATACGGCATGCAGGTCTCCATAAGCTTTGAGATAAAAATAAGGCTCAAAATCCGGGACAAAGCAGCAAACACTATATCCGTCCGCTCCTCTGCCAAAGAGGCGGATGACAGGGCTACTGTCATTAACGACTTTATAATCTGCATCCAAGATCTGAAAATCCATAGGCATGGTTTAAGGTTTTAGATAACAAATAGCTTTGGTTGCATTTTTGAAAATTAAACCATATTTTTCAGAAGTTTGTAGAATCTGAAAAATGGCTATTGGGATGGATTAGATTGAAAAATCCATCGAAAAATAGAGGATTTTAACGGATTGAAAGATTATCAGAACCTAAAAGCTTTAACTATTGAATCTGCTTTCACTTCTTCGAGTGCCAAATACATAGCCAGAATACGCTGCAAATATCGGTTCCTAAATGCAGTTGTGTCAAAAAAAGAATAAAGTAAGAAAAATCTTAACCCGAAATTTTCAGGTTCAGATCTGCTTTACATTCATATTTATTGAAACTTCTGCAATATCGGCGCTATACTCAGCTACTCTTCGTAGGCTCTCAAGAATCATACTAAGTTCAACAGTACCTGAATATCCATCATTCTGTGCCTCTAGAGAAACACCAAACTGGGAAACTCTCTTGGCTTCCACAACAATTTTGTTGATAGCCTGCAGGTCTTCTTCTGCCATTGAGCCTATTGAGCTTTCGAAAACTTTTCGTGCAATCTCAGCCATTTTAAATATAGAGTCATCAGCATTTATCCCTTCATGCATTTTCAGGACGTTCCTAGCTATTTTGACAGCATGGTCTCCCACACGCTCTATACACTTTATAATAAGTCTGTACCCCAAGCATTCTTGTGGACGCCGAATCCCTATCTTATTAGAGAGTTCAATATCCTCAATTGAGGCTTTGAGCTGGCGAACACCAAGAAGATAGAAACGGTCCACATCATCATCTCTCTGGATGACATCCTCAGCGATTTCCTCAATGTGATCCCTCAGGGCAGTCATGGAGTCCTCAAGCATGGAAAGTACAAGTCCATACATGTTTTTGATTACCCTGCAAAGAGGAAGGTCATTGTAATTAAGCAAGCACTGGAAAACCAGTTCATTCCTAGATTCCTCCACAAGTTCAAGACCTATCAATTTCTGACGCACGGAATCCTTGATAAACTTACGATCATAAGCACTAAAACCTTTTTTGGTAGTCAACCTGATAGAATCATAACCAGCAAGGTAATGAGAAATTAGAATTCTAAGATTGTTTTCCGCACTATCTGAGTGAATATAATCGATTGTTGCTTTGATAGCAGCTTGTTCTCTTGAGAGAGCACTGGAAGAAACAATTAGGGTTCTGTTAGGCATGGGTGTAAGAGTAAGCGTGTCCCCGGCTTCAAGCCCGATGTCCCTTACCCATTTAATTGGGAGAGATACAATATAAGTAGAATTTCCAGTAAACTGAACTTTTCTTTTATCCTTAGTAATAAATAATCCCCCTAAAGTTATTCTAATTAATTTAACAAGATCTATATAGACAATAGTAATACATAAAATTATCTCTGGAGTTAATAGTTCAGAATCTTGTCAGCTCCTAACCAATTTCTACAAATCAGAATAAAATCAAAAAAATTATGGGAGGTAATGGAGTCGTTGATATGGCACCAAACAAATGACTCCATTCTGGTACATATATATCTATCTTTCTTTGCTAGGATCAAATATTTCATTAACTAAAATAATTATTATATATTTTTTATTTGAATAGATAGTTTCCAGAACTAATGTATGTTGTCACAACATGGATCAAAAATATTCCAATCTCTATTTGATTAAAGCTGACTCGTAAACTCTATTTCACTGTTCTAGCATCAATGAATATCTAGAGGTTATCAATAAACTCAATTCAAAGAATGGGTTAAAAATATCCTGGAAAGCTCGTTACACAGTCATCTTAAGAAAACTAGCTTAAAGCTGTTAAAATAAGCAAATCACCAAATGTTTGCTGAACAAATTTAAACCTTTAATCAAAGTATCAAAAAGTATGGATTTGCTGCTGTTTTCACATATGATCAATATCCTGGTGACAAGAATGGAAGCTATGTGACACGTGAAACTAGAAAAGCATTTTCTGGCGACTTAATCTCATTTCAAAGTGCCATAGAATACAATGGGAGAAAAAAATTATAATCGTAGTCTTACCCAACTGGCCTGATATATCCTTCGTTATTTTATGATTACATCCACAAAGATCATTGATGAACTTGGAATCTAAGTTAATAAGGTTCTGTATATTTATCTAGAATTATATATATATTGATAACCAATATATAACCAATGAATTTCAACTAAACATTTTTATGATTTTCACATCAACTTGAACTTGAAAAGGGTACTATGAAAGAATGAAAAAATCAATATTCAACGTTACTTTTCTGTGAAAATCGTAAAAAATAGTAGCATTTTAATGATTAACCGAGCCAGTTGGTGAAGGATAGTATTTACAACAAAATGTCATTTCAAAAAAGTTACTAAATGACAAAATATTATTTCAAAACGAATATATATAGGTTGCATATAACTATGAAACACGCTAATTTATTACCCGGAAGAGCATACGAAATCTAAAAAAATAGAAGTTACAAACAACCATCATAATTTGTGAAGACACTTCATATGAGAAAAAAGGGTTAATAAGATATTATGCCCTCGAGAATAGGTAAATTAGAACACTATGAATGTGAGTGAGATGTCACTCTTTATGGAAAATCCAGCTTTTCAAGAGCCTCTCTCATACGCAAAGTTTATTATAGGGGTAGATCCATATCGATATGGGGAAACTCCAGTATTGGTGGTGTGTAAAAAAATGAAATCATTTGCATTAGTCCGGGCAGATGACTCGGATAAAGTGAAAATAGCATTACATGACCTGGAACGATACGGACATATTCAATTTTCAGCTACACCAAAGTGCATAGAACCAAACTATGCTGATGAGCTCCTTGTAAGCATAATGGGAGTATCCCTCAGATCAAAATGTAACTCTGCAGCACTAGTAGAATTGAATAATCACGCAGGTGCAGCAATCAGTAGGTTAAAAAAAATTCATCCTCCTGCTCATATAATCATAATCAGTCCAAGACATAAAATGTTTGAAGAATTGGCTGTCAAGTTTTCGAAATATCCGGAATTTGATCGAACATTCAATCATCAAAAAAATCCACGAAGTGTAGAAATGATTCATGAGAAGGGTAGGACTTCGAATCCTATGCACAAAGACTAAAACTTTTCCTACAAAATTTCCATCTAAATTTATAACTGTTCAGCCTTCCAAAAATTAGTCAGAAGAAATTTGTTTTCATGCAAAAGATATTTTTGGTTACTAACTGATGGAAAAAAATCAAAGTTTAGTACCAAACCCCACTATAAACAACTGGTTTGTCCTTGTCACCACTCTGGGTATAAACGGATTATTCAAAATCGAATTTTTTAATTATTCTCTCTGCTTCATTTCCTTCCTGATTTTCAACATAATTTTTAATTATACCTAAAGTTGTGAAATAACCAAAAGTTCCAGTATAATTTCCATCACTCCACAATTCAACACCCCATAACTTTTTCCAATCTCGGAGTATTCTTTAAAGATTTTTCTTGCTGCTATACTTTTTATAGAGGAGTTTAATACACATTTTATTTTCAAGAGCATTTATGCACCATTCATAAGCATATAACTAAATTATTGGGTTATCCAAATCCTCTTTAATCTACATCAATCTTGAAGTAGAATATTTTGGTTTAGAACTAACGAAAAAATGTACATGACCACATTGTACAGACTGCATCGAACTTAAAATAGTACCTTTTACCAATCTCAAAGCAAATATATTCCAGAGAACTTCGATAACCTCCTTAATATTTGAGTATTGGATAGTTCAAATATCTTAACACTAATTTTCATTCATGAAAACTATTTCCGATTTTGCTCTTAAATAAGAATGAAAACGCCTTCATTCAATTTGAGACAAACTTACTGAAATTTGTATCTCAATTGATTGGAAATCTTTTCGTATCATTTTTGACCCATATATTCACAAAGCAGTTTTCTGATGCAGAATTGAAGCTGATGTCATAATTATGTTTAAAATGATTGTTTCACAGCAATAGCATTATCTTTCCGACTTTGAAATTGATAAACAATGTATTATTGATTTTTTTAAGGTTAATTACCTAGTTTTCCTGAATATATATCAGAAAGTACCACAGTCTGGTCATTCAGAAAGAGAATTATTGATAACTGCAAAGAAGAAGAAATATGGGAGCAGTTGCAAAGCCAACTCAATTGTCCCGGTTTGAAAATAAAAAAGGGAGTGATTCTGGATGCTACTTTTATCCATACTGAAGTTGCTTGATCAATTGATACCTAAATTCCTTACCTGAAATATGATTACTGTTCGCTATTTAGAAATTTTCCTTTACTCTGATCGTTAATCAGTTATTGATTTATAGGATTCCTTCAAAAAGGTAAAAATATGTCTTTCGAAGAGGCAATAAAAGATCTGGATTCTGATATTATTGTTGATATCGAAGTCATTCCTGGTTCCAGTTTGATCTCGGTTCCGAATTGTTACAACAAATGGCGCAAGAGAATTGGAGTAAAGATAACAAAAAATGCCCATCGGGGAAAAGCAAACGAACAATTGGTCGAATGTTTTGCCGCACTCTTTGGGATCAGTAATTCGGATATTTGGATCTTAAGTGGAAAAACAAGTAGTAAGAAATCTTTACTAATAAAAGGAATCTCTTACCAACAGGCTGTTTCTATTTTTGCGGCCTATTTTAAAAAATGAGAAACGGCCTATTAAAATCGGATAATTTTAAGAGTAATTTCCCCAGATTTTGAAAGTAAAATTTCAGCCTCTGATTATCCTGACTATTAAAGATATAAGAAAGGTTGTATAACACCGTGGTTGATCATGAAATTTACAGAAGAAAGCTTGAAAAAATGGAAGAGTTGCTATCCGAAATTTCAGAGTATTCAGGAAGGGGAGCAATTATCATCGTGGAGGGGAAAAGAGATATCTTTTCATTGAGAAGGCTTGGAATTGAAGGCAATTTTGAGATTGCAACCAATACGTCTCTTTACAATTTTACAGAGACAGTTGCGAAAATTGGAAATGAAGTAATCGTACTCACAGATTGGGATAGAAGGGGTGATTTACTGGCTGTAAAGCTTTCAGGATATTTCGAAAATTTTGGTCTGAAACCTGAGCTTCAGATACGCCACAAAATGAAGCTGATATGTTATAAGGAAATTAAAGATGTGGAAAGTCTTTATACCTACGTTTCCAGGTTAAGATTAAAAACAAATTGTTGCTTTTATTCTGATTTAATGTAATTATTTAGCTACTCAAAATCAATCTAAAAATGTTGGTTTTGAGTTGTCAAAATTGTGTAATTTTCAAGAATTCTGAAAGAAAAATCAATCGAAACCAATAATTAAAGAAAATGAGTTTTAAAAAACTTATCCATCAAATTTTAAATAAGGACACTACGAATATTATTCCCTACACTTTAATAGTTAAGATTTAAGAGGATTTTGTAAACCCCTAAAATTCATCATATGCTTATTAGTGATATCTAAATGAATCGTGAAAATCAGACATTTAGTGAAATTTTCTAAGACAAATGGTTTACTTATACATGATAGATTATTTTATACATTTAGTAGTGGTAGCCAGAAATATTCAGTCCAGTCTGTCTCAAAACAGTAAAAAGATCTGCGTGTGAAACATATATATTCTACCATCTTAAAAAATTAAACATAAAGAGCTTATCAATAGAATGAAACATACTAATTTCAAAATCAAGCGAAATTGCTCAAAGCCCTTGATATAGAAGGAATTATCACAAACAAAATATTTTAATTTTTCGATTATGTTTTTCCTCCTGATTTACCTGATTTTCAACATGGTTTTTAATTGCATCGCAATTTGTGCCACATAACCCACAGTTCCAATGTGACCTCCATCACTCCGAGTTCATAATGCAAAATAAGAAATATGGTTAAACTAAGAACCTCATCTATAAATCTTAACATGATATGTTTCTGCTAAAATATATATACCTGCGAAAAAACACATTATAAAACCTCCAAAAAAATTCCGAATATCAAATGAGAACATAAAGCCATAGATGAGAATAGTTCAGATTTGGTCAGTTTGTATTTCTCATTGAGGAATGGCTAAGACTAAAATTAAGGTTTGTGGTAATTGTGAAGTTTATGAGGTAGATGGATGGAATAAAAGTGGAAAATAAATATTTAGCGAAGTACTGAAACTACCAAATGTAACCCTTGAAAACATAAAGAATAGTGTTGTAGACCGAACGCACTAACTCCGAAAGTTCATTCTCTGGTTTTCCGCAGTAACTTCCAGTTACCCTCGTGTCGGTCAATGTCACACTATTGTTGTACCGCATTGGGGTTGTCTGTACACTCACAGTCAGGATTTCCCATTACCTCGTGCAAGGACCTATACAATGCGATTGGTGAGTATAATATGTCTTAATATATATAAATATATGTATCGAATAGTAATTTTGAATTACACCAGCTTCGAAATCATTTTTCAAATCGAAATAAAATAAAAGTTGCAGCAGAGCAACCAGCTTAAAGCAACTGGGTATATTCGCATCCAAGATCTTGAATAAATAAATTATTTAAAATAAAATATTTTAATTTGGTTATATATTTCTTTTCTGCCCATTTTCCTTATTTTCAACATCGTTTCTAATTTAATTAGAAGTATACCATTAACCATAGTTCCAATGCCACCTCTAGTATGCCAAAGTTCACCATCAAAAGATGCTTTTTAATCTAAGAATATTATTTAAAGATTTTTCTTGCTGTTATATATTTCTAGAACCTGTATCACTCCTGAAGGATAATATTTTGGTTCAGCAACAACTACCATAAATACCTGTATTGTTTACAGCCTTTGTTTATTATTACTTGGAAAGTAAATAATATTTCTTTAGTAATATAATAACCCTGTATTTATTCTGTGACTTTGCAAGACAGTAAGTAGAATATACCCCTTCAATATCTCTGTGATTTGTGAATTTATGTTGGACCGTATGTAACTGGTTAAGTCTGGTTACAGTTTCTGATGACAAAACTATAGGATCGATTTCATTTTTATCTCAAGATAAGCGAAAACTCAAAGAAATCTTCGCCTTTTCCTAATATCAGCCATGCTAGATTAAAGTTTCACCATTCTTTAACTTACCCATGCATTTGAAAGAGATTCAGCTTGTTTCAAAAGTGAATATGCATATAGATTAGATTCTATCCGAAAAGTCATTAATGGCATGTTGTAAAGTATTTAGACAGAGGAATAGCAATATCTAGATAAATTCTTGAGCTCATTAGAAGCGCACAGCGGGACTTAAATCACAGAGTTGATAGGGTTACATCAACTTAATGAAAATTATGGCTCAGATGAATTATAAGACAGTGTTTTTATAATTTTTATATTATATAACATTTTCAAAATATCACAGATTAGATTTTTGGATGCCAAGAGTAGTATTCTTGAGCCAGAAAAATTATGTTCTCATTTACCAGACTTCTTTAATAGACAAAGTTAAATTAAAGTTTGGTAACACCTACACCCATAAGCTGTAACTTCTTGTCGTTGAATTCCTCAATTAATTCCATTGCTGTATTTTTAATTACATTTATATCAGAAGTCCAAACCGGTACAGACTTCGCACGTGTGAGAGTAGAATAGTTATTTAAACGGACTATAATGGTTACAGTCTTAAACAGATAGTTATTTTTCTTTAAGTTTTCATGCACACTACCAGCAAGCATATCTACACTTTTTGCAATTTTATCAGGGTCGTCAATATCTTCATCAAAAGTTATGTGCCTGCTTATGGACTTTACACCTTCTCTCTCTTCAACATCTTCAAAATCAATACCTTTGGCGCGTGTTTCATTAGAATGCCCATTTTACCGAACTTTTCAGAAAGCACCTGAACTTTGAAGTTAGCAAGTTCTTCTACCTTGTTTATTCCCATCTCTTTTAACGCTTCAGTTGTTTTTTTACCAATGTAAGGAATTACAGATACTGGTAGTGGGAAAAGGAAATCTTGGACATTTTCAGGTCTAACAATTGTTAACCCATCGGGTTTCTGAAAGCCAGATGCTATTTTGGCTACCAATTTATTTGGACCAATACCAACTGAACATGTAATTTCTTCTTGCTGCTTAATTTCATCCTTAATCTTGTGTGCACAGAGAACAGTATCTTCAAAATTACTGAGATTAAATGGTACAAGGTAGGCTTCATCTATGCTTACTTGTTTAATTTTTTCAGAAAATCCTCGCAGAATCGACATCACATTGCATGAAGCTGTTCTATACAACTCCCTATTCACAGGTAAAAAATACAATCGGGACACAATTTATGAGCCTTGCCTACAGGCATTGTGGAATGTACTCCAGATTTCCTTGCTTCGTATGAATATGTGCTTACAACGCCCCTCCGAAGTGTTGGATCAAACCCCATAACAACACACAGAGCCTTCCCTCTCAAATCTGGATGCTCTCGAACTTCTACTGATGCAAAAAAAACAATGTAAACGTGCAGGACTATCCGCTTTTCAAGGTTATCTGTTTCAGAACTTGAGGCAGACATCATTGTAAGATGGACAAAACACCTAACAAAATGTTGTGAAAATCGGGTGCCCTCATGTAGAAGCTTTTTAGAAGAGCTAGTTGAGATAGGGACCCAATTAGGCTAAAATTCAGCTTATCTGACTGCATTAGAAGTTCACTATAGGAAGAACCTAAGGCGAATGATGTTCTATTACGAGTATAATTAGCTCTAATGATAGCCTGTAAAGAGGCTATCAATTTTGAAACCTGATCTCTTGAATTATGCACTATTAACTGGATATTTTATAAGACGAACGTAGCAAATTATATATAGTGTTAACTAGGTAATAGGTTACTGTATTCCTCAATTGTGTATTCGTGATTCTAAAAACCATTAAGTATAGACCAGTTGGAAAATGGTAGCAAGATATGGTCTTATGGATTAATTTCATTGGCATGCCAAATAAAAATGATTAGGGTCATAGTATGTTCTGACTGGATTGAATAAGTAATTTCCGGACTTTTAGAAGCTTGGGATTATCTATGGGAAAATATCTTCGGCAGAGGAAAGTAAAACTGGATTACTGCTGATGATATGTATTAGGATAGGCTCTTAAAAAACTGATCATGATGTTTGTGAAAGATGAAGTCGTCGACGAAGTAATCAAAAGCATTTTCATATATACAAAATGGTGGATTATGGACGCAGAAATGATCCTAATAGACCCATTGCAGCGAGAAGGCATCTAGTTATTATATATTTACTATGAAATCTAGATAAAATAATCGCGTCTTAATATAAATGCAAAATCTGAATTAATATAGAGGGAAATTATGAGAAAAAAATTGCTTCTTCTGCTAGTATTATTAAGTGTGTTCCTTGCAATAGGATGCGTTGGTGATAAAAGTGAATCTCAAAATACAATAGGAACTCCAGTTACAGAAGTAACTTCAGCTACAGCTGTACCTGAAACTATAACAATTTCTGGAGCTGCTAGTCTTACGGAAGCTTTCACGAACATTGCTTCCAAGTTTAAAAAGGAGAATCCTGGAACGAATGTAAATCTCAACTTTGGAAGTTCAGGTAACCTACGCATGCAAGTAGAAGGGGGTGCACCAGTTGATGTTTTTGCCTCAGCTGATGAGAATCAAATGAATATACTTAGCAATAAATCACTTATTGTAAACAGTTCACGAAAAGACTTTGCTCATAATTCACTTGTGCTTATTGTCCCTAAAAGCAGTGCTCTTAATATAACGAACATAAAAGATCTAGCTAATCCTAATGTTCAAAAAATAAGCATTGGAAACCCTGGTACTGTTCCAGTAGGTGAATACTCGCTCCTTGCACTGACTGAGGCTGGTTTGTGGGGTCAGCTAAAAAATAAAGCTGTACTTGCTGAAGATGTCAAACAAGTACTTGTATACGTGGAAAGAGGAGATGTTGATGCAGGTTTTGTATATATAACCGATGCAAAGACTGCACAACCTGGGACTATAAAAATAGTCACCAGTGTGCCTGTCAGTACCTCTATCAACTATCCAATAGCTGTAGTTTCTTCTTCTACGCACAAAGAAAAAGCTCAGAAGTTCATTGATTTCGTGACCGGGAAAGACGGACAAGACATACTTAATACATATGGTTTTGTTCTTCAATCTTAATAAAATATGAGACTTACGCATCTGAGAAGCAAAATCCAGCATAGCAAGCTTCATAGTTTAAATTGAAATTCAGTTAGTTAAATATTTTATGCTCATGATTCTCGGCTCAATTGCGGAAGTCTTAACTCTTTTTATCACAAGATTTTGAACTCGAGTTATAGTTAGGATTAGGAAAGAGATGAAATAAATGAAAGTCGCGGTCGTTTCAAGTGATGACAAGGTTATCAATCAGCATTTCGGAAACACATCTCGCTTTTTGATATTTGAAGTTGATGGCGGTGAAATACAATTCATAGAAGTTAGAGAGACTACGCCTTTATGTGGCTCGGCAGATTACGGAAATAAAGATGATGTTTTGTGTAGGATAATTTATTTGATTAAAGACTGTGAAGCTGTGCTCTGTGCCAGAATCGGAAGAAAACCACGAGAGGAATTAAGAAAAAATGGAATTAACCCAATAGAGGCTCCATATTTTATTCATGAAGCTTTAAAAAGTATTTAACTTATGCAACTTAATTGAAAAACAATAGCATAAGCACTTAATTATATAAATCTCAATAATTTGTTGAGTAGAAAAATCTCTCACCGGAAGAACCCAACTACATACAGTACATAAAAATTTGACTTCGAGTTTACAGCAAATTCACGAAACTACCAGCTTTTTAATAGCTATTTTCCCTAATAGTTTAAAGTTGATACTATAGTTAGTAGAATATTAATTCAAAAATTTATTAAATGGAATGAACAACACATGAGAATCCATTACATCCAGCATGTTGAATTTGAAACTCTTGGAACTATCGCTCAATGGAGCGAAAAAAAGGGGCACTCTTTATCGAGTACACATTTATACGCAGATGAGAGCTTTCCCAGTATGGATAACTTCGATCTTCTCATAATTATGGGTGGACCTATGAATATTTATGAGTATGAAAAATATCCATGGCTGATTGAAGAAAAAAAGTTTATCGAAGAAACTATCTCTGTAGGAAAAGCAGTACTCGGGATCTGCCTGGGAGCTCAGCTTGTTGCAGATATCCTAAAAGCTGAGGTATTTAAAAACAATTATACGGAAATTGGATGGTTTCCAGTTTTTACACTCAAACAAGCCAGATCCAAGGTTTCCTTTTTGGAAAATATTCCTGAACAATTCACTGCTTTTCACTGGCATGGAGACACTTTTAATTTGCCTGAAGATGCAAAGAGACTTTTTTTAAGTGAAGCCTGTGAAAATCAGGGGTTTATTTATAATGATAGAGTAATTGGGCTCCAATTTCATCTGGAAATGAGCAACGAAACAATCAGAAACGCAATTGAAAATTGCAGTGATGAACTTGTAGATGGAAAATATATCCAGAACGAAAAAGAAATGCTAAGTAAAGACACACTTCTTACTGACTCAAAGCTATTAATGTTCAAATTACTAGATAATTTAGAAAAAATGATTGGATCTTAAAAAGGAACTCAGTATTTGGCTATGGAGATAAAATTTAATAAAAATTATTTTTAGATATACAAAGTGGGAATTCGATAAAATGTAGAGGAAAGGTGTTCTTTGATGGATCAGGTTCGCTATACCCAGAGAAATTGCACAGATCGGAAGAAAATCGAAACGTTTCTTTTGAGGGTAAGAACCGGCGTGCTTGGAATGACAAGTGATATTTTTCCGTACGCTATTCCGGTAAATTATGTATGGTACAACGGTTCTGTTTACTTTCATGGCATGGGTTCGGGTAAAAAGGAAAATATTCTTTCCCTGAATCCGTTCGTTTGTTTCACGATATATGAGGAACATGGTACTGTGACCGATCCGGTGCCTTGCCACGCAGATACTGCATATATGAGCGTAATGCTTTTTGGAAAGGCTGAAAAGGTGACTGATCCCAAAGAGGCTAGCGAGACTCTCCAAAAATTGGTTGAGAAATATATGCCAAAGTATTACAGTAATCCTTTAACTAGCACTTTGATTGAGAAATATCGCTCTTCACTTGATGGGAATGCAGTTTCGGTTTTTCGGATAACGCCACAGGAAATGACAGCTAAAGAAAACTCAGTGGAATCTGGCAAACTGTTGAACATCGAAACGCAGTAACCTTATGCTGTAGTTACATGAAACAAAGGCGCTTTAGGAATTTTCATCCAATGCGCCTTTTTATTGTATACTCGACATGAGAAACAACTGGATAGTGAAAGCTGTTATATGTTTGCTGGTAGGACTGTTTGTTAAAACACAGCTTTTATCAATTAACCAGCAGATGGCTGCTTACAATAAATTGCTTCTATTAAACCATGAGTCTCTGAAACGGTCTTTAAATCGTGACGTGTCTCTTTCGCCCTTGAACTCCGGTCTCGTAAAACAGGCATATTCGCCAAATATATGCAGGCAAACACCATAGCTCATCTATATATCTGTTTTTCGGCTTAATATAAATATAGCTCCAAAGATAATTGCTAAAAACAAAGGTGTAAAACCCTCTAATCAATTTTCCGTATTCAAGGCCATAAATTCGACATTATAACATCAGCAGTAACATTCGTCACAAGTATTATGGCAATCCTTAGTGACAAAATCATCAATTCTGAAAGAGCATTCTGAAATTTTGTATTCTGCATCCGACTTTTCACTTTTTCGTTTGCTGAAGCAAACACATCCGCCGAAAAAACTGATCTTCATTGGCACAACTGCCAGCTTGTCGTCAAAATAATAGCTTTTCTTAAATGACGGTTTATAGACGATTTTTTCACCATCACGACAAAATACTGTGATCTGCGCCACGGAAGTGATAAGAGATTTCACGCTTCCATTTTTTGAGAAAACAAGAGAATTGCTTTCATCGTCAATGCCGAGAGCGTCAGGGTCAAAAGCAAGTACCTTGCATATTGGAGTATTAACGTTCAAAGCGCCATACTGCTCGACTAATTTTATTTTCCCATCCAGGTACAGGCAGAATCCAATGCGTATCTGAATTTCTCCGACATGCGTTTTGATCAGAATTGTATCTTTGGGCCATAGTGTAATGCTTTTAAGTTCTCAAGTTTCATATAGTGTTATGCTTATAACTTTACCTTTAAAGATATCGAACTGTAGGTTGATCTGTAATTCCGGAGAAATATTATATTCGTCATCTTCCATCCAAAAAGCGCTGATGCTCCCAAACACAGGGAAAATACGTTTTACTGTTCCACTTTCATAAAAAGTAATCATCTCTGCTGGAAGGCTTCAAAGCCTTGTATTTACATTCAAAGAATCCTGCAAAACCATACTTGCAATGTTCCCATTTTCATAAAAGGTCATAGATTTCATGAGCTTTTTCCTTTTTCCATCATCCTCGTATTGCGGGATAAATATGCCTCAAGGAATGCTTATAGCATTTTTTTGTTTTAGAATGCAGCGTTTGAGTATCCCGTTTTCATTGTATTCTGCGAAAGCGACGCCCTTTAAAACACCATAATTTATACTTGCTATTTCCAAATAATCGCCGCCTTTCACAGAGTTTGCACATGCACTATTTTAACGGTCTTTTCATTCGGCAATGAATTCACAGTTTCATATTCAAACCCTAAGACTCTTAAATCTTTAGTAAACCACTTTGGAATATGACTGCAAATGACATTCAGACTGTTGAATTCTTCATTTTTCAGATAGGGTAACAGAATTTTCTTTGAAGTTAGCTGCGGATTCTTTGAAAGAATTTTTTCCATATTAAGACAAAAATCACCTTTATTCATACCAGGTTCCAAAAATTGCTTGATATCGAATTTGTTGGGTTTTTCCTGCTGCTCCTCAATTATCTCAAGCATTTCTTTTTTGACTGAATCAAGAGCATCAAACCTATTTTTTTCCACAAGGAATATTTCAAAGCTTGCTGCTTCAAAAATGCCGAACGCTATCCCTGGTATTTCACTTGCAACCACTATTTTTACATCCTCAAACTGCTTTATGGTATCCGCCACAGCCATGCGTACCGCAGCAATACTCTTCGCATTGCAAACTTTATTTTCAAAACGGTTCAGGATTTTCCATCCCTCGTCGTTTTCCTCATATGTTACAATGAATCCCGGTTCAAATATTGAACTCGTTTTTTGGTCATTGCTTTCTACAACTGAAATTTTCAAGACACATCCTCCTTTCGTGTTGCAATTCATGAAGATTTCAGGCGGCGATTAAAATAGTTGCTCGCCATTGTAACTATCTATTCGATTTGCATAAGCTCCGTGGGATTAATCTCACAGTCATAAGAATATATCGTTGAGGTAGCCCGAATAGATCTCACTGCTTGTATTTGGGTATGCCAGATCGAATTTGATTTGCATCTTTTTCGGAGGGATTTTGCCAGAATGTGATTCCAATCAGGAACTGGCAGAATCTAATTAAATCCCAGCTAAGAATCAGGACTTCAGATCTGATTGTCTTTTGATCGCCTTATAACTTACGCATTTGAGGGTTAAAATCAAGTACAGCAGGCAATGTAATCTAAATTTCCATTTTTGACAATTAGAGGTTTAATGCTATTGATTTCATACCCCAAGTGTGTAAGTACTATAACTTATAAGGTGATGAGTCTCCTTCTTCGACAGTATCAGTAGACACATAGCTTTAATCATGTGTATCTTATGGTCATAATAGCTTTTATAATTTCAATTGTAAACAGCACTGGCATCACCCAAATCATGATGAAGTACCACAAACTACTATGAATTTCCCTGATTTTGTTCACATAGAACAGGATTACCAAAATACAGATGATTCCAGACCATGTGAGCTTTTGATAGGGTGTCATTTACTATTCTTCCTCTCCTGCTTTTTTGAGCCAATTACTTTCAGGATAGATTCCGACTGATCCCCTATTCTTAATTATAACATATTTTATTCTCTTGTAACCTTATCATCCTGGCAGCTTCTCACTTAGCATCTTAGTATCCTTTATTTAAGGTAAATAGCACACAGCTTGCTGCGAGGATGAAAAATTCTCAGAGAACCGTCATTAGCTAGCTTAATTATATTTTAAGTTACCTCTATACTATATAAAGGAAATACGATATGTAAATCATTATGCCTATTAAAAAAAAGGAGCACAGTAGGATATGTCCCTTTTTCCAGTTTTCCCCATGCCTGCATTTATTCAATTTTGCATTATGTTTAGTGGATAGTTATCTGAACTTGACGATAAATCCGTTTTTTAAGTTTTAGAAGTGTTAATTTTTACTGTGAGTACTACAAAAAAGTCTGAGAGATAACCCAGGAAAGTTATTGAGAATAAAACTTATAGTTATCTTCATTGTTTATACAATAACGTTATTGTATAATTATAAAATTTTAAATTTTACAAAGGAATATTACACTCGCTTCAATAACTTGGTTTTGAAACTAAATTCTGGATCAGCTCATAAGTAATTTACGCTGGCTGAGCAATGGATGTTTACAGAGCAATGAGATGCTTATGATGTTTAAAGAAGGCGAAATGGTCTGCGGATATAAAATATTAGAGTGTCTTGGTAAAGGAGGATTTAGCCAGATCTACAAGGCCACTGACCAAGATGGTGAGCCTGTTATACTTAAATTCCCAGATCTTTCTTTAATTAGCGACCCGGCTACATACGAGCGATTTCGGCGAGAATTCGTTATTGGACAAAAGTTGAATCATCCTGCAATTCCTAGAGCTATCAACCTTGTGGAAAGCTCTGATGGTTTATTTCTTGTTTTAAACTATATCGAAGGTACATCACTTAGTGCCTTCATCAGCGACAATGCTCCTTTGCCTCTTAACGAAGCACTCTCTATAGCCGACCAACTTGTTGAGGCAGTCGATTATCTTCATGCTCATGGAGTTTGTCATCGTGATTTGAAACCAGAGAATATCATTATCGGACCGAATGGTAGACTCCATATTATTGACTTTGGCAGTTCTCTACTTGAAGGTAGCCGGCGTGTGACATGGAGATTCGGTTCAGATACCTTTGGAACACCTGATTATATGGCACCTGAGCAAATACAGGGGAAACGTGGAGATGTGCGTACTGATGTTTACGCACTTGGAATTATTTTATATGAGCTGCTAACTGGAACGGTGCCATTTCATGGAGACAATGCTCTTTCTGTAATGAACCAACATCTAACGGCAATTCCTAACCCGCCTCGTAAGCTTCAACCATCCATTCCTCTTGAAATTGAAGCTATAATACTTAAGTCAATACGCCGGAATCCTGATGAGCGATATCAGTTTGCTAGTGAACTCCTGAACGATTTGAAGCATTTTGCAGATATCGACTTCTCGCAATTCCCAAAGGATCCAGAACTGAAATCAACTAGTGTGTTAACTGATCGTCAAATATGGGTAGGAACTATCCTACTTTCCATTGCATTTTTGGTATTGATATCATTAATTTTATTAGTTGCATATATTATGCAGCACTATTAAAAGTAAAGTCACACATGAATCGGTTGTTAACCATATAATTGTTAACGTTTCATAATGATTTTTTAGTTGGATAAATTCCTATGTTTTTGTATGCTAAAGAGGATTGGATCAATCTATACTGAAATTTTGAACAAAAAGCAAAAATAAGTCATTAAGTATACTTTGAAAGTAACATTAACCGAAGAACAGAGGCCGAGATATGCTTAAAAAAGAGTAAATCCTTTATATAGAGGGCGTTTTCATCTAAAACTTATTTTCAAACCTGATCCTTTCATATCTGTGTCACCTTTTCGATCGGCAGGACAAATATCTCCCATTATCTAACTTTTCTTGTTTTTGAAGGTTTAGGGAAGGCTGATTTTCTTTAATTTCTTTCATGACTACAAAATTGGATCTTTCGTTCAATTCTTCAATTTGCTCAAAATCTAATCTTTAACTTGATCTTTGCATTAATGAGTTTATCTCTTCATTCCAATTGAAAGTTCATCCGATATTCTAAAGATTTACACAGATGTATAATTTATTTGCCGATTTGCCAATGTTATCCATCAAAGGGTGAGGTGGATTTTTAAATTATCACCTTCTTTATTTAAATGCTCATTCGCTCAACTGAGCGTTTGATGAGAAGGGTCGCCCCTAAGAGGAAATTATGGCAATAGGTCGTCATGAAGCTGAAGGAAGACCACTAGCTGAAGACTTGCTCTACATTGCTCGCCGTGATGAGAAAAAGGCTCATGAAGGAAAGTTGACAGTGTACTTGGGCTATTCTGCAGGTGTTGGGAAGACATACTCAATGCTTCAAGATGCACTTCAGCGGCTACGGGAAGGAAAAGATGTTGTAATCGGCTATATTGAGATCCATGATCGGCCTGAGACAAATGTACTAGTAAGTAATTTTGAGGTTATTCCAAGAGTCTCCATCGAACATCATGGTCTCTCTCTGAAAGAGATGGATCTCGATGCAATTATCCGACGTCATCCTCAAATAGTCCTGGTAGATGAGTTAGCTCATACCAACCCACCCAGCAGCAGACATGTGAAGCGATACCAAGATGTCGAAGAGATCCTGCAAGCAGGAATATCAGTTTATACGACCGTCAATATCCAGCATGTTGAGAGCCAGAACGACGCAGTTGCCCAAATCATTGAAATCCGAGTTTCTGAAATTGTACCGGATGCTTTCTTTTCCAATGCCGATGAAATTCGGTTAATTGATATCACTCCAGAAGAGCTAAATATTCGTCTCAAAGCCGGGAAAGTCTATGTAAAAGATATGGCTGAAGCTGCTGTACAGAGTTTTTTCAGAACAGGAAATCTCCTTGCACTAAGGCAACTTGCACTGCGATATATGGCGGTATATACTGACCAAATGATGATCGGTTATATGAGAAGCCGTGCTATTCAGGGTCCATGGCCTGCAGTGGGAAGATTTCTGGTCTGTATTCGGCCCGGTCCCACAGCTGAAGCCATGGTAAGGGCGGCATACAGACTTGCGACCAGATTCGATGCTGATTTTATTGTACTTTCAGTAGATATCGGTGATGATAGAGCTTTATCTTCTATGGAACGTGTCTGGCTCAATCAAGCTCTAGAAACATGTCGGCGGCTGGGTGGAAGGATAGTTCGTTACCGTGGAAGCGATATAGCTGATGAAATTATACGCTATGCACGGCGGAGCAATGTCAACATGATTATGCTTGGCAAACCTCACGGCATAGATGTGTTCTTTTCTCCGGTATACAGGGTCATAAGGAATTCGCATGGTATTGATATCCACCTTTACGAGCCAAAAGGAGACGGCTTGCACATACCTCTTCAGCGACAAATTCCACTATTTTTTACAGCTGAATACGCAATTAGTCTCATCCTGATTACAGCTGTAGTGAGCTTTAATTTAATTCTTAGAGATCATATCGGACCTACGAACCTACTGATTATTCAGCTCTTACCAGTTCTTGTATCTGCGTTCTTTTTCAGGCGCAGAGTAGCTATATTTACAGCATTTGTGAGTATTGTACTCTTTGATTTTTTCTTTGTCAAGCCTTACTACTCAATTGGTATTGACGACTTGCAATACTTCATCGCTTTTGTAGGATATGTCACTATTGCTCTTATAATCAGCAGCCTTGCAACTCGGCTGCGACATCTTTTGCCTCAGATATGGCAGAGCGAAGCTCAAGTGGAAGCAACAGCAGGTCTTTCTCGTGAACTTGTGAAAGCAAAAACACGGCAAGAGGTTTTAAAGATTCTCTCCGATCAAATGCATAACTTTGCGCCAGGTACCTTTGCAATACTCTCATCCAGCTCCTCCGGGCTTCAAATCGAAGAAGGTGATGCTGACTACCCACTCAAGGATAAAGAGAGTGACATTGCTCGATGGGCTTATGATAACGGTCAGGCAGCTGGCTACGGAACAGATAATCTTCCTGCAGGCAGAGGATACTATATTCCGCTAAAAACTCACAGAATGATTTTGGGCCTCATGGCATTTGCCTTTGAACAACCTGAGGTAGCTCTAACTCCAGAGAATAAAGAAATATTTGAAACAATGGCATTTCTTGGGGCTCTTGCACTTGAACGCATATAATGAATATAAAACTATAAGCAGTTAAAATGAAAAACTCGTGTAAGAGCTAAATTTTCTCAGAGTACATGATAGATTTAATCAGTGAATACAAAGATTATTACTGTCGCGTTGATTCCTATAATACATCGAGGAAAATCATGCGAGTCCTAAACTTTTCTCCCCAAAATATGGATTAGATCTTCTAGAATGTACACATCTTTCTTAGAGCATAGACCTGGAAGTAGTGATTTACATGGCCTTACTCATATTTTGGCATATTCGACATCATGAGTTTTTCTCTCATATCTTAAATCAACTTAATGTGGGACGAAATCCTTATTTAAAATAATTTTTATAACTAGTACATGGTTAGAAAGCGAGATTATATCAGGTTTCGTTTTTTATGTTCCTGGTATCTGGTTCTATACAATATTGGTGAATTTGCTCACTTTTTGTCCAGCTATATCATTAATATTATGTCTTAAATTGGATGGGGATAAGTTTGAAAGCGATAGTAATATATCTCAGTACTTCAGGGAATACAAAATCTATGGCCGAGGCTATAGCTGATGGAATAGAATCAAGGAATATAGATGTAAAGGCTGTTAGCTTTTATGACGTAAAACCCGGAGATCTTAATGACGCAGAAGCAATTGCAATTGGTTCTTCGACTTTCTACTACAGGATGCTGCCTCCCATGGAAAAATTCATAAATGAGACTCTTGCTTCCTCAGACCCAAAAGGTAAAATAGGAGCTGCTTTTGGATCTTACGGATGGAGTGGAGAAGCGCCTGTAATGATAGCCGAAAAGATGCGAGAGATGGGTATGAATGTGATAGATCCAGTACTTCGGATTCTTCACAAACCCACAGATAAGGATGTTGAGGAGTGCAAAAGACTTGGGATTGATATCGCAGAAAAACTAAAGCACAAAAAAACAAAAGTATAACCATAGAAAACAGAACGTTAATTTGTATATTTGAACATAAATAGTACAAATTCTTCACTCTATAAATAATTCACTCTATAAATAATTCACTCTAATCTGGCATGAAAGTACGTGAAGAAACTGTTTACTCACGTACTCTTAAAATCCTCTTTTTTTAAAATTGTGAACATTCCACTAATATTTTTATACGTATATCAACTGAAAATATTTCAGTCTCAACAATCTTTCTCTTTTGAATTTCTCCCTTTTGACATCCTGTTTCCATCTGGTATACCAGTCATCTGTAATCAGGGGTCATATAATTGTGGCAATTTCCCTTGCTTTGGCAAAAATTGCTTTTGCATGTCCAATTAATTTCTTCTTCCGTTTAAAAAATTCTTTTAATTTGCTATTTTTCTTTCTTGCTGCTTTCTGAGTAATATGCGTTAGAATCCACTTTGCTATCATTGATGCTCCTTGTGATTCTCCAGTTGTAAAATTTATTTGCAGATCCATATACTTTCTAACTCCAATCCATGAAGCAAGATTATCTCCTTAATAAAAATTCTTGAAATTGCCTGTTTCAGTAATTAGAGTTCCTGCACTAATTTCCCAATTTCTGGAAACGACATTAAAATTTCCATCTCGATTTTATGCTTCACTAAGCATAGTTGAAAATTTTTATCTCTAAAGTTTTGATTTCATTTTCAAGGTGTATTATAAAATTCAGCCAATAGAATTTTAACTTAAAAATCTATTTTTTTCACTAATTTTGGTTTCTACTTCTTTTTTATTCGACAGGCACAACATTAAATAGTATAATATTAACTACAATAAATACCTGTATTGTTTACAGTCTTTGTTTATTATTACTTGAAACTTAAATAATATCTCTTTAGTAAGATAATAATCATATATTTATTCTGTGACTTTGCAAGACAGCAAATAGAATATACCCATTCAATATATCTCCGAGTTATGAATTTCTGCTTGACCGTATGTAACTGGTTAAGTCTGGTTGCGGTTTCTATAGCAAAACTATAGGATCGATTTCATTTTTATCTCCAGGTGAGCGAAAACTAAAGGAATCTTCACTTTTCCCTAATATAAGCCATGGTTGATTAAAGTTTCACCATCCTTTAACTTGTCCCTGCATTTGAAATAGATTCAGCTTGTTTAAAAGTGAATATGTATGAGCTCAGAGTCTATCCGAAAAGTCATTTAATGGCATGTTGTAAGGTATCCAGACAGGGAGCGGGAAATGAACATAAACGTTGTGAGCTCATTAGAAGCTCATGGTGAAGTTTAAATCATGCAGTTAATAGATTATAACTTATTAAAAATTATGCTTCAGAAGAATTATAAGGATTAATTTTTATAATTTTTATACTATAAAGTATTTTCAAAATACTAAATATGAGATTTTTTGGATGCCAAGAGTAGTATTCTTGAGTCAGAAAAATTATATTCTCATTTACCAGACTTCTTTAATAGACAAAGTTAAATTGAAACTTGAAAGTGTTTTTCTTATGCGTTAAAAGTTAGTTTTTGAACTTCTGCGGGGTTGATCGGTAAAGTGAAATAAAAAGTTGAACCTTTGCCTAATTCAGATTCTACCCATATACGTCCACCATGCCATTCTACAATTCTCTTACAAATTGAAAGTCCTATTCCTGTTCCCGGATAATCTTCCCTTTTATTTAGTCTTTTAAAAATTTCAAAATTTTTTCCCGAATATTGTGAATCGATTCCAATTCCATTATCCTGCACTGAAAATATCCATTCACTCGCTTTTTTCTCTGCAGCGATATAAATTTTGGGCGCTTCTTCATTGTGGAACTTTATTCCGTTGATTATCAGATTCTGAAACACCTGACCCAGCTGGGTAGAATCTGCTATTCCTTCAGGTAAAGGATCATGTGATCCAGTAGCTTTCTTTTCGTTTATAATCAATTTTAAATTGGATAGCACCTGATTCAAAATGAATTCACAATTTGTAAATTCAGGTTCTCTGTTTATTCTAGTCACTCGAGAGTATTCTAAAAGGTCATTTATCAGATTTTGTTACTGGAAGCCCCGTCAACAGCAAAGTGTATGTATTTATCAGCCTTATCATCGAGCTTACCCTGATATCTCCGTTGTAAAAGTTGCAAATAACTTGTTATCATCCGCAATGGTTCTTGTAAATCGTGAGACGAAACGTAAGCGAATTGCTCTAATTCTTCATTTGAGCGTTTAAGCTCCTCTACTTTCAACTTTAACGTTTCTTCTACTTTTTTACGATCGGTGATATCCTGAACCGTTCCTTCTAGGCGAGTGGGGATATTATTCTCATCGAAAATAATTTTGGATTCTACATGGACGTCTCGCACTTTTCCATTGGATACGATAATTTGATAGTCAATGCTATAGGGTTCTCCGTTCAACGCTTTTTGAACGACACCATCAACATAATCTCGGTCTTCTGGGTGCACAAGACTTAAAAATGAGTTGTAAGTAGCGCCGAATTCATGATGATCAAGCCCAACAATACGGTACGTCTCATCAGACCAGGATACTTCATCAGTTACAATATTCCAATCCCAACTTCCAACATGAGCTATTCTTTGAGCTTCAGCAAGACTTTTTTCGCTTTCGTTCAACAAATCAAAAGCTGCTTCAAGCTCAGCTGTACGTTCATTAACTAAGTTTTCTAAATTGTCGAGTGTTTGTTTCAACTTAATTTCTGCTTGTTTTCGCTCTGTGATATCCACGGTTATAGCAACCCCGCCGATAACGTTGCCTTCTTGATCATGTATAGATGGCCCAGAAGCTTCTGTGAACCAACGACTTCCGCTCGGCATCTGTACCTCTAGCTCCATGGGTGGAATCACCCAATTTTCGGTGACGGCTCACTGCAAAGGTAGCTCTATATCGCTGATCTGCTTACCATCCAAGAAGAAACGTACTTGTCGACCGAGCGCATCGTCGTTCGGCGCGGATGCTGAGATGTTGTCTTCTGTACTACCCTCAAACTGAGCTAATAATGCAGAATTCCCAGAAATAAACTGACAGCTTGGATCATTTGAAAAACTGATTCCTACAGGAGATGCCCTCATAAGTGCTTCAAGTCGCTGGTTAGTGTCAAATAACTGTTGTTCATATCTTTTGAGCTCTGTGATGTCTGTATTTGTCCCAAACCACTGAAGGATGTTTCCTGCGGCATCTTTCAAGGGTACAATGAGCGTGAGGAACGGGCGAAAAATGCCATCAGCGTCGCGCAGGGGGAACTCCATCTCAAAAGTCTGTCCCGTAGCGATCGAAGCCTTCCACTTCTCAAATATTTTTGGCAACATTCCAGGGTCATGAACACTCTGCCAACCCCAACCTTTCATTTGCTCAGGTGTGGTACCGGTATAAGAGTACCAGCGTTCGTTATACCAATAAATATAGCCATCTGGATCTGCAATCCACGCCAATTGTGGGATCGTATTAGCCATAGTACGGAACCGTGCTTCGCTTTAGCGCAAAGCGGATTCAATCTTCTTTTTCTCGGTGATATCTATTTGCACGCCATCCCAAATCGTTCGACCATCTGGCAGCCGCATCGGAACGTCCATATCGAAGTCAGATAGCTCGCGGGCGCTTTTAGATTCATTTTCAACTAGCTGTTCGAAATACTTAGGTAACAATTGCCGGAGTAGTGTGCCTGAATCATGCAACACATCCTTGACGCTGACACTATTGAGCTTCTCGATACCTGTACTACAGTATAAGAAACGAACACTGCCATCAAGCTCGTGTACATACTGATATAGTGCACTCTCCGGTAGGTTTTCACTCAATAGGCTCAATAGGCTCAGACGCTCTTCACTCTCTTTGAACTCTTTATCCATCTTGGCCTGTTCTATCAGGTCGGCTGCCTGCCGTGCCAGAAGGTCGATCCGCCAGATATCATGGTCATCGGGGGAATACGGAACGTCCAATTGGGTCGTGAGAATATCCAGCAGCTCGCCAGTGCGGTTTATCATTGGCGTTGACTGTACCGCTCGCACCCCGGCCTTGCGCATCACATATAAAGAAGACGTTTCGACAAACAAGGGACTTGTCTCAACGTCTTCAACGATCACACGCTCCCATCGCTGCATCGCTTCCCAGCACACCGAAGCAACATTCTCAGCAGATGCAAAAAACTCCAGGAAGGGCTGCTTATGACCATAATGGGAGGCAATTCGCAGCGAATCATCTTCTAAAAGTTGCAAAGTACCCAGCTGAGCACCCACAATAACAACCGCCGAGTACATGATTTCATCCAACAACGGCTGGGTGCCAGCCGTTCCTAGAAGTTTCTTACTCAACTTATGTATTCTGGTCAGAGCATCCAGGTCGGTCTTCAGAATATGTATCTTCTCTCGCTCCATTTCTCCCTTTTTTCTCTGTAGAGCTTGCATAATCGCTGGTGCAATAGCTTCAAGATCCGCCTGCTGCTCATGGCTATAGCCACCTTCACGATTTGCGACCGCAATCAAGCCCTTTATTTTATCATCTAACACAAGGGGCACGCCAAGAAACGAAGTGATCTGGGGATGGTCAGATGGAATGCCAAGCCTGTCGGGATGTGACTGCAGCTCGTTTGTAAAAAAGCCTTTCTCATTGTTAATGACACTTCCGTACAATCCATGAACGACAAAATCCCCAGGGGAACGGCGATGCCCAGTCTCGTCATGCATCAAACATTGCTCCCATCCCATGTTGCTGATTGCAATATCGTGCAGTAGCCCGTCATCACCAACTAAATTAACAAAACCAAGCTGACTATCGGTCACTTCCAGAGCTACAGACAGACACTCATTTCCAAGCTCTTCTTCTGTTTTTTCCTGTACAACAATGCTGAAGATCCGGTTGATTCCATCAAGAATGCAATTGTATCTTAACATCTTGTGTTCTTCTTGTTTGCGCTTAGTAATATCAATAAGAGCTATTACACAGCCTATAATATCGCCACTGGTATTCTTCAGAGACACTGAGTTTAAAAGTAGGTAGAGTTTCTGGCGATTCTTAAGTTCAAAGGTTGTTTCCACTCTGCTAATAACAGACCCCTTTAGAGCCAAGGAAACCGGAAAAATGCTTTTACCAGCATCCTTTCCTGCTAAAAAATGCAAATCTATGATGTTTTCAAATATCTTGAATGTCGGATTGTCCCCAAATAGCTTAGATATATTGTTTCTGAAGCGGATGATCCTCCCTGATGTATCACAGACTATTATGATCTCGCCAGCCTGTTCTATAACTAATTGAGCCAGGCGTCCCTCAGCGATGATCTCTTCATTTCTCTTCTGCTCCGTCAGGTCTGTGACCACAAGACACCAGGCATTTGGAGATTTGTCTGCCTGCAATGAGCTGATAGACAAGTACACTGGCACAGATATTCCACTTTCAGCCAGGAGTTTGATTTCCCCACTGTCCACCCACTGCTCCAGCATTGCCTTAAATGTGAGCTCATCCTCCGGTGCAATGAATCGATAAATCGATACCCCTACGATGGATTGTAAAGACATTTTAGAAGTTTTGCAAATTGACGGTTACAGTAAAGGATGGTGTCATCGAAACCAAAGTGGCTGTGCCCTCATTCATTGTCTCTACTAGGGTGCGGTATGCGTGATCGGCACTATCCAAGGTAAAGATCAAATTCCCTTCTGGTCTAGGGAATACCAGAGCATCCAGATCCCCCTCAATGATCGAACGTTTTAGTTCTTCCCCTTCTTCTAGAAGTGCTCTCAGATTCTGTACCTGATCTTTTAAAGCATGAATCTCCTCTAACAGTACCGCATACGGTATGGGTTCCTGACCTTTTTCCCCTTTATAACTCATATTCACTATCCTTTCAAAATCGATTATTCTTTGTCCGCCTTAAATTTCAGGTCCATTCCAACCAGAACCTTCTCAGTATCAGCCATGCTGCCTATGATCTTCTTCAAAGGTGGAGGAAGCTCTTTTATTAGAGTGGGAGCTGCCACTATCTGGCCATCTCTAGCAAATATCGGATCTTGATATATATCGACGAGTTCTAGCTGGTATTTGCCGGGCATATATTCTTCACATATATGCTTGATATTATTTATCGCCTGCACCGATTTAGAGCCCACACCTGCAACATAGAGACGCAGAACGTATGTGCCATTTCCTGTTTTGGCCAGAGCTTCCTCAAAAGCTGATGTGCAGTTCTCAGCATCCGATATATTGGTCTCTTCAGGTTTGGTCACTAAGCATCGCTTCCAGGTCGCAGATCCAGACCTACAAGAACCCTTTCCGTATTCGAAAGGTCTCCTATGATCTTTTTTATCTGTGTGGGAAGCTTTCTAACCAGCGTTGGGATAGCTAATATCTGATCTCCTTTAGCTAGTTGTGGATTCATCAGGAGATCTCTAACCTCAATACTGTACCTGCCACCCAGGTGCTCCATACAGATCTTTTGTTAGCAAAAGCCGCCAAGCTCTTCGCGGTCTGGCCAGCCACATATAGCCTCAAAATATAAAAGTCCTTGTCAGATATGTAATCAGACTCAATGAGCTCATCGTTATCATTATTTATTGGTGCATCTTCCATAAAATTTTCACCGTTTAAATCTGATCAAATTACCCATTTTCTAAATAGATTCTTTTCAAAAGACTTTTGGAATCCATAAATTTATAGTTAAGACGAGTTCTAAGGCAACGAAAATGCCCAAAGACTCCTGTTTTGAGATGACCATCTGCATGAATAACTGCCTATATAAGGCTGAAGCTCATATTTCGACTTCTTGCTCATTGAGATAGTGACTTTTTGTTTATGTGTAGATGTCTTCTCTATAGCACCTTTCTCATTAACAGTACCTATAAAATTTTCAATACGTAAATCCAGAAACTCCAGAACCTTTTCTTGATTGGATAGATCCCCTATGATCCTCTTCCCAGGATAATTCTTTCGTACAAGGGTAGGAATGGCTATGATCTGATCTTGTCTGGCAATATTTGGGTTCTTTGTAAGATCTATGACCTCAATATGGCACTTTTGAGCGAGATATTTATTACAAATCTCTTTTAAATTATCAAAGGCCAATTGGCTCTTAGTATGGTTGCCTGCCACATAGAGTCTCAGTTTGTAAAGATCCTCATCTTGCTGGGCTTGCCTGGCCGAATCTTTCGGTTCTTCCGTATCCATCGTCAAAGTCTCCATTTTTCACTTAGACAATGTCGGCTCTCCTTATTCGTGCCATCTCACTTTTATTTGCTTCCAGCGCCTTCATCCTGAGTGCATCTTTGGATATAAGCTTATCAAGCTCTTCTTTCTGCATCTCAAACTCGGAGCTTAATTCTGTTATCTGAGCGTCCAGCAATTTTAGCTTACTTTCCAGTTCTCTTTTTCTCTGCACCACTTTTTTGCTGTCATATCCTTCGTTTCCTGGGCAGCCCTGGACGATCCCATCAGCAGGCCTCCTGAAGGTCCAAGGTATACATCTTGGATCTCATGCCATTGTCAGTCACTAGATATTCCCTGATCTGGTTGGAGTGCTCCATGCCTCGTGACTTTATCACAGCAACTCCACGATTGCGCTCGCTGTCATCCTCAAAGAAACGGAGATTGATCCAAGTATCCATGAGAGAAGATATACCCTGAGCGTTTAAGCCCTCGATACTCTCGTGTTCTACCAGGCTAGTGCATACTGCAGTGATATTCTTGAGCTTCAAGTAATCAACGAGCCTTGTGAGCGTGAACTTGACATTGGCCTCATCGCCTACGTTGATAAGGTTGGATATAGGATCTATGATCACAACGGCTGGCTTGAATCTATCTATCAGCCTGTGCATAGCTACCAGATGCATTTCCAAGCCGTAAACCATAGGCTGTGAAGCACTTATTTGCATGAAGCCAGTATCGACGTAGGGCTGAAAGTCTATACCTATAGATTTCATATTCCTGATTATTTGACTTGGAGATTCCTCAAACGCGAAGTATAGGCAACAATTTCCCCGTTCACAGGCAGCTTTGGCGAATTCGGATGCAAAACTAGTCTTGCCTGTGCCGGCTGTTCCGGAAATTAGTATGGTTGTGCCACGATAGTAGCCATGACCTCCAAGCATCGTATCCAAACGATTTATGCCCGTGGAGACCCTCTCTGCAGATACTTCATGCTCCAGACCTAGGGATGTAATTGGCAAAACAGATATCCCATCTTCCTCTATCAGGAAAGGATACTCGTTAGTGCCGTGTTTGGATCCCCTGTACTTAATTATCCTCAGGCGTCTTGTGGCTATTTGCTCTTCCATCCTGTTATCGAGAAAGATCACGCAGTCTGCAACGTACTCTTCGAGTCCGTATCTAGTGAGAGATGTTTCTCCCCGTTCGCCAGTGACTATAGCTGTCACGCCCTTCGTATTAAGCCAGCGGAAGAGCCTGCGTAGCTCAGAGCGCAGTATAGCTTCATTCTTGAACCCAGCGAACAAAACTTCTAGTGTATCGATAGCCACACGCTTGGCGCCTATAGAATCTATGGCCGACCCAAGTCTGATGAACAGACCTTCCAGATCATACTCGCCAGTCTCTTCGATCTCGCTCTTATCAATGTAGATTTAGTCTACTGCTAGCTTCTTCTTGGCTACCAAATCATCTAAATAGAATCCCAATGAAGCAAAATTCTGGGCCAATTCCTCATAGGTCTCTTCAAAAGCTATGAAGACTCCTGGCTCGTCATACTTTTGGGCTCCCTTGACCAGGAACTCCATAGCCATAAGTGTCTTTCCGGAACCTGCACTTCCATATATAAGTGTAGTACGACTTTTTGGTAGTCAACCATCAGTGATATCATCAAAACCATCTATGCCAATTGGAGATTTTTCCAGATGCGTTTCTCCTAGAATTATGTCCTTTTCTTCGATCATCAGATGCACCTTTTAAAATAAATTTAAGAGTTAGTGGTTCAATTATTAAAAATCAGTAGCTTAATCATTATAAATTATCCCATTTTATTTGGCGCCTGTAGCTTTAATTTTATACCTCAAATATGCAAGTCCTAATCTTTACAAAATTTATTCTTTTTTGAACTAATTTTCGGAATATCAGGTCAGGCCAATTATTAACAAAAGTGATAATCAAAGGCCTTGAGCTAGTTCCGACTTTGCAGGAAGCAACCAATAACAATAATGGTAAATCAGATATATTAGCGCCGCAAGAATCAGAATAAGAGAGCTGCAAAAGCAGATCAAAGTCAAAGATAACAGACAAATGTCAAAGATAATGATGAATTCCAACAGACCAGAATAGACGCTCTGAAAACTCAGATCCAAGCATTTTACGGCCAGATGAGCATCAAAAATGGGCAGATAGAAAAGCTAAATGAGAATATGCATAAACAGACAATTCATATTCAAAGTTTAATCCAAGAAAATAGCAGGTTGAACATCAAGTTACTGCCTGAAGAAACTGGAAAAAAATCCATGGTGGCGATTTTGGTAACATGTCGTGTAGCATGAAGGAAGATTCTATCCCCTTGGCACATGGTGATAAATTTAAAGTCTACCTTAACGATTAATAAATAATTTATTAATAGTTAATCAAGCGCTTTTAATTTCACTCTAGATTTTATTTAATCATATAGGCCAATTTATAAGCTCTAAGTACATCAATATGGATCGATTATTGCAGTAATATTTTTTAAGTCAATAGATTCCTTACCGAATCTAAATGATGCATGTACACTCAAATATATGGAATTTTTCTTAAGCAAAGGTAATGCAAGGGAGAAACTGAATAACACTAATATCTCTCAATTTGATTAGATCCTAAAGATCTAAATAGCCCTTATTATTACGTTTTAAGTCCATTTTTGGAGAAAACAAGATGAATGTACTACGAAAACCTTGGTATTCATCACTTATAATATTTCTAATTTGGGCTATTGTCATAATGAGAGCAGCAGATTTACCATTTATCGTCAATCACGGGCCACTATATCAATTTGAAGGAAAATCTATCCATTTTCAAAAGCTGATTTCAATTATCTTTTTTTCGGAGCTATTACTTATTTGAAATGGTGGCATCAAGTTGGGTTGAAAGGTCTAGATAATAAGCGAGTTGAAGTCTTTTTAGGATTTGAATCATGCTATCTACGTTTTTTGTGGCTATCTAACCTGTTTTTTCTCCAATATATACTGTTGGTTTTATTTGCAGATACCGCAAACCAAGGTTCTTATGCTTGTACTCATCAATACTTTAATGGTAGGGATATGCGAGGAGTTGATGTTTCGAGGCATATTGTTCCATGGGGCTTCATCATCATTCGGAATCTGGCGTGCAGTGTGGATCACATCAATTATTTTCGGCGCGGTACATACATTAATTAAATGGTTTTATCAGTGGTGACTTTAATGCGAGTATAATTCAAGCTTTTTATGCATTTATGTTTGGTTTCTATATGGTAGCTTTGCGAATCCGTCTTGACACTATTATCCCAGGAATCATTATTCATTGGCTGTGGGATTGCTTGATACATCTGAAACATCTCAGTGGATATTCGGGGTATGGATGGGCTCGTCTCTTTTTTATATTCCAGTTTTTGCGTATGGTCTATGGTTACTTAGAAACTACTATAAATACCTATATTGTTAACAACTATAGTTCGTCAATAGTTGAAAATTGATTAATGCTTCTCCCGTAAAATAATAACTATGTAATAACTATGTAATTCCTTCTGTGACCCTGCAAAACGTAACAGAAATTGTATGAAAGAGTTGTAATTTTCTGGATCTGGCATATAAATATTGATTTTTTGGTTCTGTCAAGTTTTTGGTGATATCATATTTTGTTTTCGAAGGATGAGAACTCAAAGTCTCCAGAGCAAGTTCAAGTTCATTGTGATTTCAAAATTTACTAGCACCTTTGCTTCTATTTTAGTATCTATTCCAATTTTATCCCTAACACTTAAATGTGCAATATAATAAATTCTTTCAACACCGATTTTCTGAATTTTTCGCAACTTCAATATAGACGACTATATTTTGTTTCAAAATTTCCATACATCAATTTCAGTTTGATCACGACTAAATGACAATCTACCGTAAAAGTACTTAACTATAAACACTATTCTCCGCACATAGATCATCCACCTTGATCATGCCAGCTGAATAATTCTAAGTAGAGCTCGTGGCAAGGTTCTCATCCGATATAAATTAAAAATGCTAACACCCTCAAAATCATCACAGAATCGCTAAAGTAGTTTACATTGACTATTTAGTTCCTACGACAAAAAAGAGAGATTAGACTTCAAGATTTATTACTTGTTAGAGATATTTTGGAGATTTTTATTCACTTCTGTCTTTATATCGAATCTACTTCTTTTTACTCTAAACCGTGCAAAACAATAAAATTTTGATTTCATTGAAATTAATTCTATTTTTATTCGGTTAAGATACAATCTATAAGAAATATGTTACTTCCGCTATTTTTCCTGAAAACCTATAAATGTAAACTAAGACAAATAGATTCTTACAGTAGTCACTTTAGCATTAAATCGATTATTTAAACAACTACAAATGGGAGTGACATGAAGATGACAGAGGAAAAAGATAGCTGTGAAGGAGAAGAGGAGATAAAAGACTCGCTGGAATCACTGCTTGAAGAAAAGTTTAGAAATCAGGTTCGTTCGGATTATCGGCGCAGTCTAGGTAATGAATATCGTAGAAGATATATGGAATAATGTTATGATACTTGCTTTTTTTCTTTTTCCCTTTTGTCTCAGCTAATTTTATCTACAAATTTTGTAATTATTCATTTTGGGAAAAAAATATCATTCGCCATCTTATTTAATATTTAAGTGGTAAGTTTTTTGAACTCATGTTCTCTAATTGTGGCTATTAATTATGTTTTCCGTT
This sequence comes from uncultured Methanosarcinaceae archaeon, assembly GCA_963763235.1. Classification (GTDB taxonomy): domain Archaea; phylum Halobacteriota; class Methanosarcinia; order Methanosarcinales; family Methanosarcinaceae; genus Methanosarcina. The sequence goes on from CAVXNY010000009.1 coordinate 89,023, forward strand.
TTGAATTGGTTAGCAATTACATCTTTTTAACAACCAATAAAACATCAATAAACTTATTTGGGTAGACTAATAATTATCAATCTTCTGTAAGGTTTATTGGTTCTGTTTTGGGAATCTAATTGAGCTACGTTAAAATGGTTTTCAAAATGTTTATCTATGATATTGATTTTTTTCTGATGCCAGCATAACGAAAATAATTTGAGTCCATTTGTTAATCAGCCTGTGATGCGATTATACGTAAAATTGGTTTCCAAAAAAGTAAAACAGTAACAAATATATGTAACCCAAAGAAACATATGTATGAAATGAAATTGAAACTCAGTGATTTTTGGTTAAGAATTTTCTTGCCTGCATAATATTGATTTTGGAGCAAAAATTAGTCACAAATTTAGAATATCAAAATTAAATATATCATGGGATATATTTGTTTTCGAAAGGTACAAGGTATATCCCATCTGCCCTTTTTTGACCTTTAACCAGTTCACAATGTCTCAGAAGAGCAAATTGATTTTCTGTTTCGAGTAAAGATATCTCAAATTTTTGTGCAATTTCTTCTTTTTTTACTCCGCCACTCGAGACAATGAATTCATAAATGGCTTTTTGCAGCTCAGTCAAGCCTTCGGTTCCTTCAAATCCAGCTTCTTCCCTAAATAGTTTTTTTGAACGGACAGCCCAGGGATTACAAGCCTGAATTTTATGATGGCTCTCTATGTAACAATCCTCACAGAAAATCTCGCTTTCTTCCTCAATAACATCTTCTTTTTCCAGTTCACCCCCGCAAACATGGCATTTGACGAGATTAGTTGTTCCTTCAGTCAATTAATATCACCTCATTTTTTTAAATGCCCAGTTTGTCTAGAATTTCAAGAACAACTGCCGACCTATAAACAAATTAAAGATCTCTCATTTCCCATTTCCACCACTTCACAAGCTCAGAGTGCCTCAGTATTTGTGTTATGCAGTTGAACCGAAGAATTAGTACATCGATTGCAAAATACATCAAAAGCTAAATGTTTGAATTCATTCAAGAAAAATTAATTATCTCCCAAATTATGCAGCTATTCTAAAATCGATGCACTATTAAGATTAAACTCCAAACATCTAAACTAAATAATTTATAACTTGCTCGGATGTGCTTTATTTTGTTCCTCAAGTGCAGAAGTCCCAAATGAATCAGCTTTGATCCTTTCTTCTTCAGTAAGCTGGGAAAGTATATTTTTAGGTTTCCCAATGTCTACAATTTTTCCGTCGCGCATAAGTGCGACGCGGTCACATATCCCGTTTACAAAATCCATGTCATGAGAAACTATAACAAAAGTTTCCCCTAGCTCTTCTCTAGCTTTAAGAATGGAAGTCGTAACCGATATCTTGGTAATTGGATCCATTGTTCCAGTTGGTTCATCCATGATGATGATTTTGGGCTCCTTTATAAGGACCTGAACAAGTGCAATCCTATGCCGCTCCCCTTCGCTCATTTCATCAGCCATTTTTGGTAAAATAGCTTTTGCCTTATTCTCTTCAAAGCCTGCAGCTTTGAGGGTGATTAAAGCTTTTCTGACACCAAGTTCGAAAGGCAAGTCCAAGCTGATAGATTCAGTGAGGTTATCTATTGCAGAACTATGAGTATAAAGGCCGTATTCCTGGTGCAGGAATCCCATGTATTTAGTTGCTCTTCCTTTATTTTCGACTCCCAGCTGTGTCATATCAACCCATTCATCTCCCACGCGAACCTCAACTTCTCCTGATGTGGGCGGTAAAATTCCCATCAGAATTTTCGAGGTGGTTGTCTTGCCTGCTCCGCTAACACCGACTAGCCCAAAGATCTCTCCTTCTTTTACATCAAAAGAGATCTTGTCCACAGCTCTTACTACACCACGGTCTACTTATATATAACGTTTTGAGAGATCCCTTACCTGAATTATAGGCTCTCCGACCATTGTGTTCTTTTCTTGCTTCACCATACATGCATTATTCATAAAGACTGCAGAAACTTCAAGAGGATTACCTTCCAGAACTACTTCTCCGTTTTCAAGAAGAATCGCCTTATCTGTGAGATTCTCGATAACTTCAGGCCAGTGAGATGTAAGGATCATACTCATATTATAATTTATCACTACCTTGATCATAACATCATGGACCAGTTTAGCAGTCATTGGATCAAGGGTACCTGTAGGCTCATCAGCTAACAGGGGCAAGGGATTTCTTACAAGTTGTCTTGCAAGTACAACCCTCTGTTTTTCTCCACCTGAAAGTTCTCTTGCAATATGCATCATACGGTGGCTCAAATGTACCTCTTCCAGCAGTTCAACAGCTTTTCTTATGGCATCTTGACCCATGTACTCAATTTCATTTAAGGAGTTTATAACATTTACAATAACTCTTTCATCTCCATAAAGTGCAAAGGTACGCTGGAGCATGATCGCAATTCTTTTCGTAATATCTTTCCTTATCAAATCGTAAATGGAAAGTTTTATGAAATCGACGTCGAAAGCTTCAAGCGTCTCTCCACAGACAGGACATTTCTGACCTGTCTTTCTGGGGCAATCTATGTATCTGCAATTCTTGCAACGAGCCAGATGATAAATAACTTCGCCTGAGATATTTTCAAAAGACTCGGTCCCACGCAACACATGCATCAGGATTGTTTTACCTGATCCGCTTTTTCCGAGAACTCCGACAATTTCTCCCTCATTAATGCTTAAATTTATGTCTTTCAGCACCTTGAGACCATCGAGATTTACGGCTAAATTCTTAATGCCAATTAATACAGGCACGACTTTTCCTCCGTGATTATGAACTGCAATAACATTATGATGGCTGTTTGTTGCCTGCCTGAGCATATATTAAACATTACAATTAATTGCTCAAAGTTGATGGCACAATAAAATAATCAATAAATTTTATATGTTTGGATAATAACTGCATACAAGCTTAAATTTGACAGAATCTCCTGACGTTCTTTTAAAAACCATCAAATATTCAGGTAATCTTGTGTGAATTTTTGTACGATCAGTAAAAACACGATGAAATAACTTAAAAATGGAAGATCCTCGATTTAAAGAGAAGACTCAAGTTTTAAATTTTATTTAGGACATATTTCCTTGAGGCCAAAAACAACATCAGCTAGAAGTTCAACAGGGATCCCCATAATCATCTCTTCATCGGCGATTTTGGTGTAAGACCGGCTACCACTGCAACCGACTGTTACTCCTATTTTACCTTCCTTATAAGCCTGCACAACACCGTCAGAACATAAGCTCTGCTTTCCCGCGAAACTGGCTTCAAGCCTGCCTCCGATCTTGTACATAAAAGCTTGTGTAAGTAACATGATTTGTCTAGGGTTGCAGATGACCACAACAACATCCGGAGTAAATGATGTTTTTTCCAGAGGAGAGTACAAGACAGCCTCTGTTGAATTGGGAGGAAGCTTAGGAATCATATCAATTGTCCTCATTGCAGCACCCTGAGTGCTGAACTGTTTGAGTCCTTTATAGTAAAATTCCCCACTTGCTACTTTTGCGGGCATTTCTCCAAGGCCCATTGCACCAGCTCCACCTTTGCACATTTGATCTTCGCCAAGAGTATAGAACTCCTCGCCTGTTCTTCGTACTCTATCAACGAGCTGGCAATGCCTCATAGGCTCGTCTACCTTTTCGATCCCCTCGGGAACTTCCTCTCCTTTATGGATCAGCTTTACTGCAACTGGAGACGTTGTGAGTTTAAGGCATTCCACTAGTTCCTGACCATAGATGTTTATCGCTTTTATATCCATATTTTTAACTCCGCTTTTTAAAATTCTTATTGGTATTTGGGTACCACATACTCACCTAGACACAAAAGGATCACTTCAATATACTAATAATGATAGAACACAGATTTTGATACTAAATTATTGATGCAATATACTTAGAATATACTTAGGATTCATACACTTGAGTAACAAAATCGATCACATTAATCGAAGTTATTTGAATTAGTATGTCAAACAGTTAAAAATTTAATGATACTGATTTTTCAGTTCAACTACACCAGTCCTAATACTAAAATACCCTATTTTGCTTTCCTTAGCTTTAAGCGCTAGACCCTTGATCTTGCAGAATCACATGATTCCTACAAATATCACTTAATCTCACTCTAGTGATGAGAGCAGTTACAATTGCCATTTGTAGATAATTCCTGCAGCATCCCATTGTTATAGTCCTGAAGAGCATCGGAAACCTTACCCATAGCTCCCGCAAATACCTTTATTTTATTTTCTACCAGGGAGAGTAGTGGCCTTCCGCCGATACCAGAGACGAGTACTGTCTCGATATTATGCGATTTCAGGATTATCGAAGGGGCAGCACAGTTGTGCTCTCCATTAGGAGATATTTTACTTATTGTCTCAATGTCTGTAATAGCTTGGGCCTGGACATCTACAACTGTAAAATATTCGCATGAGCCAAAGTGGGCACATACATCAGACTCTAGTCCACCGTTATTCATCGATGGTATTGCAATTTTTGTCATTTCTTAAACTTCCTGCTTTAGCATTTACCACTGCTTTCCCTTCGTTTTTGGGACAGCAATATTTGTTCTTAATAAATCTTTTTCCTTTTCCATCGCCACCGATTCGGTAAATAATGTCGGAACTGCACTTGGGACAGATTGTGGGGCGTCCCTCACAGCATTGTGATTCCCACTCATGTTCACACCCTTTGCAGAGGAAGTCGATCTTGCACTCGCCGTTATTTATGTACACTCCACCAGAAATCTCAATCGCTTTGCCATTGACGAGAGCATCAACTACCTTCTCTCTGGCTTTTTGCAAGTCGTTCCAAAAGGTTTTCCTGGAGACACCCATCATTTCAGCGGCTTCGTTCTGCTCGATATTGAGGAGATCGCAAAGACGGAGAGCTTCAAGATTTTCTATGGATAAGTTGATAGTTTCGAGTTCACAGAACGGAACTTCCCTGGGTTTATAGTATGTGGCTTTTGGGAAGCAGGATACGCTGCGCTTAACTCTATTGGCCATCAAGTTATACATATGGGATGTATTATAAATAACTTGCTAATTGATCATAAAATATTTCAATATTTTGACCTTGACAATGGCATTAATAATCAAGGCAAATGCAAAATACCATATATCGTCATCAGTATGAAATTGGCAGCTATCTGTATCAGGCCTGGGATCCCAAAATTGAGATGGCAAAAGTTACGACTATGTAGGCACATATAGCTGTCATGAGTGTTTTGCTGGGAATAGACTCCCAAAAATAGTCATTCTCTCTCACCACAAGTATCGTGAACATACCTCCTAAGATCAGCATGTCAAAGACAAATGTATGAAGCCCTGCGTTGCTGGTGAGTCCCGAGTGGCTCATCCCGAGATATTTAGCCAGAAAGATTCGGCTACCATTAACATGCTCAGCAGTACTGCAACTCTTGCCAGCGATGCTATGTCCCACGACTCTGGGCCCTAGGAAGCCTGAAGTTGTCCATCGCCATAGCCATTGTGACAAAATCAATCAAAAAAAGTAGCAAGACTATCCCAAAAATACTTGTGAAGTATTTCTAGGTATAAGCAATGCAATCCTAATACAGAAACTGGAAAAAACATAGTATTGCATTAATGAATAGCATGAATGTTATGAAATGAAGTCGACATATTGTTCTAACAATTAAGAGAAAGCTATGGTAATTTCAAGCATTTCGGGAATCAGGCTCAAGAACAGTTTAAAAAATTTAGCCGAGTACCTTGTCTTCTCTCAAGCACCTTATATAGCCTGGGCTGTGAATGATCTCTTGAAACCTTCCTATCTATAAGCCAATTTTCGAGTAAGTACTTAATCGTTTGATAATTTCCTCGATGGATATTCCTATGTACTGTTCAGTAGGAGATTTCTGACCAACTATAATTTTATCATCACGAATAACTCTACCTGGGTAAATGGTATTTAGATAATAAGAAACAATTTTATAAAAATTAACCATCTCAACAGGAAAATCAACTGAAGTAGGAGTTAAAAATTTGAATTTCAATACTGTTGTACAATTTCATGGGCATGCCTGTCCAGGGCTTTCAATTGGTTATAGAGTAGCATTAATAGCTGCCAATCACTTTAGAGACCGGAGCAAAGACGAAGAATTAGTTGCAATTGTGGAAAACAGATCATGTGCTATTGATGCTATTCAATTAATAAATGGCTGTACTTGCGGAAAAGGAAATCTTGTTTTTAAAGATTACGGGAAGCATGTTTATACATATTTCAAAAGAGGCGATAAAAAGGCTATCAGGATTTCCTTGAAACCTGAGGTGCTTTCGCAGGATGAAAAGCATGTCGCACTCTTCGCAAAAATGAGAAGTGAAACTGCAAGCTCAGAGGAGACAAAGGAGTTCCGAGCCTTACACGAAGCAAAAAGCCAGAGGATCTTAGAAATGCTAGAGGAAAACCTTTTCTGGATCAGGGAAGTGGAAATAAAGCCTCCGGGAAAAGCCATAATTTATCCTACTCTGATTTGTAGCAAATGTGGAGAAGGTTTTATGGAATCTCTGGGAAGAGTGAGAAATGAAAAAATAGTCTGTATTCCTTGCTTTGAGGCGAAAGATGAGTGAAGATCTGGAGAGAACTCCCTAAATAATAAAAAGATCCCTGTAAGCTATGTAGAAAATGACTACCTTGAGCCTGTCTACGATGAAGAAGTCTCCAGAAAGTTTAAAAACTCTTCCTGAAAACTGGTGTGAGATTACTTTATTCGTATTTAGCTAAGACACAAAATGTCTAAGAAAGGTCTATAGAGTGTTATTTTTATACTAAAAAACTCACATTAAAGTCTGAAAATCGCGATGCTTAGTATTCTAAGTTATATATAAAAATTTTTAACCTATGAAAAATGAGAACTACTTAAAAAAGCTGTTCCGGATCCCAAATAGAATGGTTACTCTAAGCAATAAACTGAATGCAAAAAAACATTTCGTGCCTGCTACTAAATAACCTAGGCAATACATAATTATTTTGGAATATTTCCATGTCAGTTTTCTAATCTGTGCAATATCTATGAACAATAATGTCTTGCCTTTGTTTTGGGATGAGCTCATCAACTAAACTTATTTGAGGGAATAGCCTCAATATTATAATAGAAATATATAATGCTACAGAGAGTACTCAAAAATAGGAGTTTAATGAAAGCTCAATAAGGAGAACATTTTTATGTCAATAATAAACACCTCACAAGGAGTAGGAGGTATCCTGAACAATTTCAGGGACCTTGCAGAAGGAGCAGAAAAGATCACTTTTGTGGGAACTCCAGGTTTCTGCACTCCCTTTGCTGAACTTCTAAGTTTTGTAGTCCGAGACAGAAAGCTTGCCTTCATCCCCGGTCTAGACTTTGAGAAAGCTAGATTAATCCATATGACTCCTGAGGGTATGCAGCTTGGAGAGCTCACGGATGCACATGCTGACGTGATCGTCCTGCTCGGTGGGCTTGCAATGCCGAAAACAGGGATAAATCCTGAAAAAGCAAGAGAAATTGCCAGAAAGGTCCTCGGAAATTCAGGAAAAAAAATTATCGGATTATGTTTTCAGTCTATGTTCATGCAGCAGAAATGGGATAAAATAATCAACTTCGATTATATCATCAACGCTGATCTGGCCGTTGAAGTGCTGGAGATCTAAAATTCCATGCGATTTCTCCCTTTCGACCTAAAAATAATACGGATAAAATCAATTTTTTTATATTCAAAATCCAATTGAGTCTCAATGTCAGCTTATGGTTTTGATCCTATATCCTTGGCATAAAACAGGAAGCATCTTCCTGGCGGATAGACAGCCACTGAAACATCTTCATAAAAAGGAAATTCAGAAAGGCCGATTTCCGAGAAATGATGATAAAATGATCATAATAACAAGTGCAGATAACCCAAATCCAATGAAAGAAGCCAGAGCATCAGCCCAACCCCGAATTTTTAATCCTACGTAAGCAGAGGTTTGCATTGCAGTCGTACCAGGTATCATCTGGTAAAATGAAACTTCATCATGAAATGATTTGTCATTGATCCAGTGCTCCCGGTCAACAGTCAATCTTTTTATATATACAACCATAGCTGGGCTACCGAAAGCAGTGATACCGAGACGAAGAAATGAGAAGAAAATCTTAACCAAGGAGGGTTTCTTATATTGTTGAGGTTGATGGTGAATTAACATCTTATACATAACCTATTCCATTATTGAGAATAACTAAGTAATTGAAAGTCTGTCTGGAGTATCAATATGTTCAGCCAGCTTTTTCAGCTTTTCTTTCTGAAAAATTTTAATGGTAAAGAATGAAATGGATTTTGAGATCAGCTCGAAAATAGTGAGATATTATGGGTAGTATAGAAATCTTTGAAAAGCACGCACAAGAGTACGACGAATGGTTTGACAAGAACAAAGCGGTCTATGAATCAGAGATTCTGGCCTTAAAAGATCTCATCCCCAGAGAAGGTACAGGTTTAGAGATCGGGGTTGGAACGGGGAGATTCGCCACCCTGCTGGGCATAAAGATTGGAGTAGAACCTGCAAAAATGATGGCAGACATTGCACGAAAAAGAGGCATCGACGTTCATGAAGCAAGGGCTGAAGCACTTCCTTTTGATGATGAATCCTTTGATTTCGTGTTGATAGTAACCACTATATGTTTCTTGGAAAATCCACTTCAAGCTCTAAAAGAGATTAAGAGAGTTCTTAAGCCAGGGGGCCATATTGTCATTGGGATAATCGACCGGAATAGTCCTCTTGGTAAAGATTATGACCGAAAAAAGATGACAAGCACGTTCGATAAATATGCTAATTTTCACTCTTCAGATAAGGTTTTGAATTGGCTAACAAGCTTAGATTTTGGTCATCTCATCATCCATCAGACCGTCTTCAAAAGTCCGGAAAAAATTGATGCTGCAGAACCCTTTAAAGAGGGTCACGGTAAGGGAGCTTTTGTAGTCATCGCTGCAAAAAAAGAGTTTGAAAGTGAGAAAATTGAGTCATAGTAACGTTTATTTATATTGTAATTTTATCAGAAAAAGTGCCCATATTATGTGATGATGAGCCAAAAAATTAATTCATATCTTCTATTCAGTGATCCACTTTTTAACTTCTTTTTCATCCGGTAATATTTCAAGTGGAAAATCATATGAACATAAATTCACTGAAACAGGCACTTATAACTACTACTGCACTATTGACCCTTCTATGAAAGGTGTTGTCATGGTGAAATAAAGACTTTATGCAAATTGACAGGTAATATAATAGTAATTGTTTAGGACATAATTAAATTAGTTCCTTGGAACAACGCTAAGATACTGTCTATAACATCTAGCCGATTCTTTCGGATGGTAGTATGCTAGAAGTTCTGCAAAATAATAAATCTTAAAAATGATTTGGAAGGAGACATCATATCAAAAAACTGAATCTCAGACAGTGTACAAAAATTAGAAATATAATTCACATAAAATTAAATATGTTGTTGAATTTTATGACTATCGCTAAGTTGCCATACTACCTGAGTGTCATAAGCTTTGCTTCCAGGAAAATTATTCGGTGAAAAATTATCTCAAATTTGAATTCTTAAGATAGTATCCTGTAGATTATTTGTTATTTATTAGATTATTCATCATTCAATAACTTACTTATATTTAGGAAGAGCAATAAACGTCTGGCATAGACACTTATGAATTGGCGGTACAAAATAAAGTATGAATTCTGAAAATATAGTTATATAAAGTCCTTGGGGGATTAGAATTTTTCAGCTAACTTCGAACATATAAAATTGTCAATCAATCGAAAATTACACAAAATCTTCAAAAAGAAGGGATAAGTATCACAGCAGCAAATTAATGATGGTTGACATATGAAATCTAAATTTCTTGTCTTGCTATTGATTCTTTCGCTTGTTGCAAATGCTTACTTCATCTCATTTGAAGAACAGCCTTTAATTGAAAAAAAACAAGCCCAGGAGATGCAGACCCGTAGAAATAATCTTCAAAAGGAAAACGAAGACATTCGGGCGCAAATAAATCAAGATAATAAGTTACTGCAATTTTATGGTTCCCAATTTGAATCCTATCGCAAAAAAATATTTGAACTCGAAAATAGCTGTAAATCTAGTCCCACAGGCTTATATGGATTCGCTGCTCTCCAGGCACCTGCGGTCTTTTAAGCTGTACAACCAGATTCGACAGTAGCTGAAGAAAGTGCTATGGCTAATATTTCTGTTGAGATCCAGCCAGGAGAAGGACGTGTGCTCTTCCAGACAACTCCTCTCATGGGTGTACTTTTCCAGGATGCAGGAAACATCGCAGTCTTAGTAGCTGAGAACAAAACTGGAAAATCACTTTCAAGTAGTGATGTTATACTTAGTATTAATGCTAAAAATCAAATTCAGCGTGTTGAAGGTCCCAGTGCAGGTGCTCTCATGACTCTTATTACTATTTCTGCAATTGATAGCAATATCAAGCTCAATCACAGCATTACTCTTACAGGTACTATTGATAGCAAAGGCAACATTGGCTTGATAGGGGGAGTGCTCGAAAAAGCCAAGGCGGCAAGAGCTGGGGGAAAACACTATTCCTAATTCCCAAGGAAAACAGCGAGCTAGTTACCTATAAATACGTAGAAAAAAATTTTAGTGATTTTACTTTTGTTGAGAGAGTACCGGAAATCATGAATGCTAAAGAGTATATAGAGAAAAATGTGGGAATCAGAACCGAATACGTAGATATGATTGACAATGTATTGAGTTATGAAAAGTAAAGTCAATAAATTATAGTGCTTCATACAGTTCTATTGTGACCCTTAATAATTTATGTAGAAATTTTTCATTTGAATAGCTCAATATAGATGATACGAGCTACTCATTTTTAAGGTGTATGATATTTGTTATATTTGCCACAAGAAACTTTTATGGATCAGTCATGGATATTTTAAACTGTAGTAAAATAATTAATAACCCTATGTATTTGAAGTCGAAAATCAAGCACAATCGCCTATATATTTAATGAATGCTTCGAGATCTATTTCAAAATTGGATTAAAAGAATTCTACACACAGGTTTTAGCACATAAACTATGCATAATCAAGGAATCCACATTCAAACATTGATCCCGAAGAACAAAAAGTTAAACATTAAGCTACTTCTTGAAAATCTAACATAAATAAGTTCTAGTGGAAGTTCTGGTAATTAATATTAAATTTTCCATATTTTTATGAGCTTGTTCAGCGGTCAGAATATCTATAATGTATATTTTCTTCTCTCATCATCAATTTGATAGAAAACTCAGTAGTATTCAATTTTCAGACTATAGTAACTATTCGAGTTTTTTGAGTTTATATTAATATAAATATATGAGTATATTTTAAAGAAAAATTTGAATTGTGATATACAAATGGATCAAAAAGAACCATTTAAAATAACATTAAGCGGATACTCCGTTGAGTATTTGGATTGTTCTTTATAGTAATTGCATCGGGATGGTTACAGAACGCGAATATTTTTCAGCAGTATTCATATTTATGGCAGTTTTTGCATCCTTTCCCTCGATTTCAAACTTGCTTGAGTCCGAGTTGAATATTACATTATCGGAAGCGGTGAGATTTTTGTTGGCAATAATCCTTATGGCAGGATCAGTTACTATAGAACTTAATCATTCATCTTCGGTGATTATTTACGCCCATACTTCTTTAGGATCTCATAATACTACTCATGATGATAATATTAGTTATTGGGAGTGGAAATGGTATACTCAATCTCATATAATCGATATGAAAGCTCCATTGGGATCTGAATGACAACTACTTTGTATCTAAAAAATAACGTTGATCAAAAGTTAATAATAAGCCCAGTTATTTGTAATTCGATTGTAATGGGCTAAGTGTGGGTATAATTCAATAATATTTATAGGTCGGTGAGCTATCAGTATATAGAAATTGCTAAAGGTAGGGATATTGAGACAAAATATTATTTCTAGTAAAAGGACATCCAATCATACTCAGTTGCCGTACGATGGAACTTTGGGTATGGGTCTGAGCGTTGCAAAAATTAACTATTATGGAAATCAAAGTGCATTATGAAATTGAGAGGTTTGATACTGTTGATAATGCACACACACCAACAGTATCTAATATACTGTATTGTATTTTTTTGTTTGTTCGATCGGGAAATGTTGGCTTTATTGCTTTAAACTTTTTTTAATATAGTTTGTCTTAAAAACCATATTTTCTTTCCGATACACTACAAACTACATTTTTTCAGCATTCAATAGCATTTTTGAGTTCTTCGATTAGTTAATTTTGTGATAATATCTTAAAGTTAATTTAGGGTCAATAGCCTGAGAATACACAATTAGAAGAGAATAATATTTGTTTACTTTGGAACAATTGAAATAAAATACAAAATGTTTATATAAAAGCTATATTATTATATATTCAAAGAAAAAAAATTAGTTGGAAGGATTTAAAAATGAATAAAGTTTTTTTATCCCATGCTTTTAATGAGAAAGAAAGTGGTTATATACAGTTGCTAAAAAACGAACTAAAATCACATGGAATACAAATATATGAAACTAACCATTTGGAAATAAAAGACGATATTATAAGTGCCATTCATGATCCTATATGCACATGTGATCTTCTTATCCTTTCATGATAGATAATAATCTCAATGTGGCTTATGACATTGGATATGCAATGTCTAAAGGTAAAAAAGTTTTAATCATTAGAGATGATTATAGTGAAACATCCTTTACCTTAAAAATGGTGCCTACTATCCTTTTGCGTGATTATTTTGATACGTCCCGCGCCATATTGAATTTTGTTGATAATTGTTGAAGGCAACAAGGCACCCGAAAATATCAAACCTAAAGAAGCAGTGCAGCCGTTAATCAATGCTCTAAAAGCTGAAGATGAGCAGTTGGTGGTGGTAAATTGTTGACTTTTCATTAATTTCAATGAAGGACAGAATGATAAGTACTACAGAAGATTTAAAAAAGAAATAGGGCAATATCGATTACCTTAAGAAATCTCATTATTGCCCTGGAAATTAAGTTCCCAACCCTTTTTATTATACATGGAGATAATATCTACTAACATGAAGTTAACAACAAAAAATATTAGTTATGTAGTTAGTGATATAATCAAGCTGATGCTTTAAAACTTCTTTTTTCCTAACTGTTTGACTCTTTCTGCCAACAGACCTTTTTGTATAATGCAGTGTAGGATTACATGAGCAGTAAGATCCGTATCTATATTTTAGTTACATTTTTTAATTTTAGCAGTTTTTGTCGTCATTACCATTAACAGACATTTACCCATTGTTCTTTGGTAGGGCTCCACACCCAACAATCATCATCATTGTGATGATTGTGATGGTTGGCGGAGTCGGCCAAATGGTGGTTTTCGTTAGATGGTCCAGAACTTATGGCACAATGCGCACATTGAGCGCTTGCTGCTGCTGCTGTCATGGACATTAGAAAACAAACTGCTAGTAAAATACCAAGTGTCTTTTTGATTTGTTTTAACATTTTCTTATCTCCTTCTTTTGATTTCCATTTTATTCATTTTAATCCCGTTTCATCGACAAATGCACAGCATTAACATCATATCGTCAACTAGTTCAAAAATCAAAACCTTTAATAAATATATAACTATAAATAATATTATTTATGCATATATACAAAAACGCGATTTTTTATGGGGCTACAAGACTATTACTTTCAAACAGTTATATATTATAAAGAAAGAATGATTACTATATATTTTTGAATATATATTAACAATGATACTTATGATGCTTTTCCAATATTTGCACATGTTTTGTATCAAAAGTTATGTATAAAAAAAGTTAAGAAGACGTTTTTTATGAGACTGGTACTCCAATGCTACAGCAAAATTAGAGGTTATGAGAACTGATTTTTCTGATGCACATGCCGAAGAATAAGATTATTCTCAGATATGTTATTTAGTGAATAATTTACAATGATAAAAATACATATCAAGATTCTGTTTTGTGTGTCCGTTTTTGTGTGTTGTCATTACTCTACGTTACCTATCACATTCTTCTACTTTTCGGATAGGCTCTTAGAGGAGTTCTACAGGGTCAAAATAATAAGATCTAAATTAGAATAATATTTAATATAAAAATACAGTTTCTGTAAAATATATATACCATGCGCCATATTTGAATATATCAACATATTTTGATATATCATGTAATATTTTTTAGCTATATAAATAAAACATGAAGATCTTTGGTGAATTATAATGAAGCGATTGAATAGAATACAAAGAAAAAAACAAGTTTCTTTCTCGTTTCCGTTCTTTTTAAAAAAATCGCTCTTCATTTTAGCGATTTTTTGTTTTCTTGTCCTCAGCTCAGGTTGTACGGATATTAATCATTCCGACAATAAATCAGGGCCTGTTGAAGTTACAAAGGGTATTAATCATTCCGACAATAAATCAGATCCTGCTGAAGTTACAAAGGATATTAATAATTCAGGCAATAAAGCAAAGCTTGTTGAAGTTACGAATCTGAGCCAGATTGATGAAGCTCTCAATAAAGGCCCCGTCGTATTGAAGCTTGGTTCTAGAGAATGCATTCCCTGTAAAAAACAGGAATAGGTTCTTTCAGAGCTACTTCCAATGTATCAGGATTCTGCTACAATGATGCTTATCTACGTTAAAGAGTATCCTGAGCTCGCAGAAGAGTTTGGAGTAAGATCCATCCCTGATACCTGTATTATCACAGGCATAGAGCATGGAAGATATATGTATATGCAACAGGACGGCAGTAAAAGCCCTGAAAGAGCAACTGCAAGGTTACTGGGTGTTGCCGATGAAAAAACCCTCTCTGAGACTCTTGATAAAGCTATTGCATCTAGAAAATAGAGGAATGAACTTATGTTTGCCAACTTTTTTCCGATTGCGGCTTTCTTTGCAGGAGTTGTCAGTGTACTTTCCCCATGCATCCTATCCGTAATTCCGGCAGTTTTTGCTTACTCAACTGAAAAAGGCAAGTTCAGGCCCCTTGCGATCGTATTAGGTTTGTCCATTTCCTTTACCTGCATGGGGATCATTACTTTCATTTTAGGGACAAAGTTCACGGCTTATCTCAGCTACCTTACTTTTGTTGCCGAAATTCTTTTGATCACGATGGCTATTACGCTCCTTTTTGATCTCAACACTTTTAATATTTTTGGAAATTTTTCTTCCCTTGCAAATTCTAAACGAGAGGGTCTTTTTGGAGGACTTTTGCTTGGCCTCTCTCTTGGGATTATCTGGCTTCCATGTATTGGTTCAGTACTTGGTTCAATCCTTACAATGGTTGCTGTTTCAAGTAAAATTATTTATGGGGCACTAATGCTTTTCATCTATTCCCTTGGCTTTTCCGTCCCACTGCTTCTTGTTGCTTACTCTGCAAGCTTTACTTCTGCAAGGCTTCAGAAAATTTCAAAATATGGTTTCCCGCTAAAAAAAATTACAGGTTTAATTATATTGGGAGTCGGCTTCTATATGGTTTACCACAATCATTTTGGCGGTCCCTGAGAAAAATTGCTTTTCTCATTCGCCCGAACAGACAGGAATTTTTTTGCTCAGTTTTTCCTGATTCCATGATTATTACAGCCTTAATTAAAAAAATAATTTCAAAAACGATTAAAATCGAGACTTACAGGAGTTCTGATAGATCTTTCGAGGATTTTAAAAGTAAGGTAGAGCCAATTTGACATCATAATTTCGGGTTTAGGGAAATATATATAGTACTACAATATGAATGTTTATTGATATGATTAATGACGAAAATGTACAGCTTTTCAAGGCTCTAAGTGAAGATACAAGGTACAAAATTATTGAAGCTCTCCTTGAAGCAGAATGCGAATGCAAAGAGAAAAAATATGGCTACAGAGGAGAGCTATGTGCTTGTGAGATTCCGGAAATAATTTGCAAGACCCAATCCAACACATCAATGCACCTTGCAAAGTTACAGGACTGGGGAATCATTAAAGTAAGAAAAGAAGGAAAAATGAGGCTGTACTCTATAGAAAACGATAAAGTCCGAAAGGTTTTAGAAGTCCTTAAAGAATAAATTTTTTTATTGCTACTTCAGTTGACCTTCAGGCCTGATTGACTTGAAAAATAAACATCACTCAATACTGGTTTAATTTTTTGAGAATTTACCAAAAGAAGAGAGCTTTCTTTTTCCAAAAATAGCGTATTTAAGTACATTTGCAATCTTTTTAGGGATACCATTTTATAAATTTCTTTTTATAGTTTTATAAACCGTTCCTCGAATTAAAGAATATATGTTCAACAAACATGTTTGAACAATCTTTTGATACCTACATAAAAATAAATCTAGTTTAAAAAAATTTCAAGCTTTAAGGATAATTTTATATAATAATATATAATATCAATATATGTTGATATAATAAATCGATGAAATGAATGATAGTAAAACTAAATGAACTTTAACAGGAGGATCCCAAAATGGTTGATATATACTATCCGCTGCAATGGATTGCTGACAAACTGACCTATGGTGTGTTTGGGATTGCTCCGGAGACACACCTTGGAGCAAGTGTTGACTTTATCATTTATGAAGTGATGAAAATCCTAATCCTGCTCATTGTAATGATTTTTGTTGTCTCCTACATCAGGACTTATATCACTCCCGAAAAAACGAGACAAGCACTCGCAGGGAAAAAAGGACTACAATATCATCTTTTGGCTTCTTTGATAGGAGCTTTCACCCCTTTTTGCTCGTGTTCGGCCGTTCCAATCTTCATAGGGTTAGTGGAAGCTGGAATTCCATTAGGAGTAACTTTCTCCTTCCTTATTGCTTCTCCCCTTGTAAATGAAGCCGCAGTTGCTGCGCTGTGGGCCACGATTGGTCCGAA
Source organism: uncultured Methanosarcinaceae archaeon (assembly GCA_963763235.1). Classification (GTDB taxonomy): domain Archaea; phylum Halobacteriota; class Methanosarcinia; order Methanosarcinales; family Methanosarcinaceae; genus Methanosarcina. The sequence goes on from CAVXNY010000009.1 coordinate 105,923, forward strand.
AGCAACTTTAATCTATGTGATTTCAGGCATTTTGCTTGGCGTGTTATGTGGGTATGTTATAGGTCTCCTGAAAATGGAAAAATACGTAGCTGATTTCGTTTACGAGATTAAAATTGGGAGTCAGGCAAAAAAGCCAAAATATCTGAACATAAGAGAACGGGCTAGTTTTGCCTTTGACAGCATTAAGGATATTGTGGGAAGAGTCTGGATTTATGTGATTATTGGAGTTACTTTAGGCGGTCTTTTCCACGGATATGCCCCAGAAGGCATCCTCGCAAAATATGCAGGCAAAGATAATTTATTTGCCGTTCCGATTGCGGTTATTATAGGGATACCCCTTTACTCGAACGTTATAACTATGATCCCTATCGTAGAAAGCTTGATCGAGAAAGGGCTTCCAGTAGGAACTGCACTTGCCTTCCTTATGTCAGTCAGTGGTATTTCCCTTCCCGAAATTATAATCCTGAAAAGAGTGCTTAAAAACAAGCTGATCGGAGTTTTCGTTTTAACTATTACGGTATCTATCATTTTTATGGGATATCTATTTAACATTATTCTATGAAATCAAAGTGTTCTGAAGTTTGGGGAAAAATATCAAAGACAAAAACAATAGAAAATAAAACACTAGGTGAAAGATATGAGAATTGAAATTCTTGGAAGTGGCTGTTCAAAATGCAAGAAAACAAAGGAAGTTGTTGAAAAAGCATTGAAGAATAGCGGTGTTGAAGCTGAAGTAGTCAAAGTAGAGGACTTCGAAACGATCCTTAACTATGGGGTCATGATCACCCCCGCAGTTGTTATTGATGGAGACGTGAAATTAGTGGGCAAAGTCCCGGATGAAAAAGAAGTTAAAAAGTGGATCACTAAATAAAATAAAAGAATTAATTTTGTGGCTCATCATCACATAATAAAATTGACCATACAGTTGAAATAAAATATTCTACTATGAAGTCAATTCATATTGAAATTTCGGAATAATTTCATATCTGAATTTAAAGCCAAACTAGCCGAATAAAAAGTCAAGCTGAGAGAGTATAAGTGTAAAAATATCAAAATTAAAGGAGAGAGATTTATGGTGAAGATGATAATTTTTGAACCTGCAATGTGTTGTTCTACTGGCTTATGTGGGCCTGTAGTTGACGTGGAGCTTTTAAGGATATCAACAGCGATAAATAATCTGGGAAAAAATGGTGTAAAAGTTGAAAGATATAACCTTAACAATAATCCTCAGGCCTTTGTAGATAATGTAGTTATAAGCGAGATACTGAACCAAGATGGTGTGGATGTGTTACCCGTAACTATTGCTGACGGTAAATTAGTCAAAACTAAGAAATATCCTACAAACGATGAGTTGCTTAAATTTTTGGATGTACCAGAAAGTTATTTAAAGGGAAAAGAAAAGCCTGCGACTCAGGACCCCTGTTGTAGTGATGGTCGTTGCTAACATTAAGCCAATAAGGTGAGTATATTGTTTGAAACATTTAATCCTAAACAAATAAAACTTACTAAATACTTATTTTTTACAGGTAAAGCGGCGTTGGAAAAACATCCACTGTATGTGCAACTGCTGTGACTCTAGCGGATGAAGGGGAAAAGGTTTTGCTGATTAGTACTGATCCTGCCTCAAATCTGCAAGATGTATTTAATATCGAGTTAAATAATAAAGGAGTTTCTATAAAATATGTGCCCAATTTGATAGTGGTCAACATTGATCCTGAAGAAGCTGCACAAGATTATAAAGAAAGTATCGTCGCACCCTATAGGGGGAAGTTACCTGAAGTAGTAATTAAAAATATGGAGGAACAGCTTTCAGGTTCGTGCTCTGTTGAAATAGCTGCTTTTAATGAGTTTTCAGCATTTATAACTGATGAAAAGACAGAGCAAGAATACGACTATATCATTTTTGATACAGCCACTACTGGGCACACTCTTCGATTGATGCAGCTGCCTTCAGCCTGGAGTACTTTCATAAGCGAAAGTACACATGGAGCTTCTTGTTTAGGCCAGCTTTCCGGGCTTGAAAGCAAAAAAGAGATTTATAAGCAAGCCGTAGAAATATTGTCTAATAAAGACATGACTACTCTTATTCTTGTTTCCCACCCGGAAAAAGAACCTCTTAAAGAAGCTGAAAGGGCTTCACAGGAGCTTAAGGATTTAGGCATTAACAATCAAATACTTATAATCAATGGCGTGCTGCAAAGCTATGATGATATTGTATCTCAAAGTCTTTTTGATAAGCAAGCAGAAGCTTTGAAAAGCATGCCCGTTGATTTAAGAAATTTCGTGACCTATAAAATTCCTCTTAGAGCCTATAATATTACCGGTATAGATAACGTAAGGGCATTCTTACACCAGGATAACGATAAAATTAGCGGTGAAAAGATCCTTTCTAAGCGGATTCCTAAACTTAAAAATGTTATAGATGACCTATATGCTTCTGGCAAAAAAGTAGTATTCACCATGGGTAAAGGCGGAGTTGGGAAAACAACGATTGCAGCAGCAATTGCATTAGGTCTGGTCCAAAAGGGTGTTAAAGTTCACCTTACAACAACAGACCCTGCAGCGCATGTTAAATTCGTGATAGAAGAAAGTAGTGATATAACAATAAGTAGGATTGACGAAGAGGCGGAGCTTACCAAATATAAAGAAGAAGTGCTCAGCAAAGCAAGGGAAACAATGAGTGGAGATGATATCGCCTATATTGAAGAAGATTTAAGGTCGCCCTGTACGCAGGAAATTGCTGTTTTTAATGCGTTTGCTCAAATTGTAGAGAAAGCTAAAAATGAGGTTGTTGTGATTGATATAGCTCCCACAGGACATACTCTTTTACTTCTCGATTCAACCCAAAGTTATCATAGAGAAATCAGTCGTTTGCAAAGTGATATCCCAGAGTCAGTTAAAAACTTGTTACCCATGTTGAGAAATGCTGACGAAACCGAAGTTCTAATCATTACCTTAGCAGAAACTACACCTGTGTACGAAGCAATGCGGCTTGAATCTGACCTGAAACGTGCCGGAATCAATAGCAAATGGTGGATAATCAATGCCAGCTTATATGCAACTGAAACAACGAATAAAACGCTCAAAGCGAGAGCAAGCAACGAGATTGAATGGATTAACAAGGTTGACAAACATTCAGATGGTAATTTTGCGGTTATAGAGTGGACAGCAGATGAAATCAATGGTGAAAAGTTATTAGATTTAATACAATAATATGAGCATCAATGGTTGGAGAGGGGGAGAATATAATTCTGGAATGATACCCAATCATTAATCACAAGCTTTTAGGATTTCTACAAAGCCATTACTAATGTATCACTTAATTGGAAAAATCTTTGGAGACACTAAAAAGAGTGCTCACTAATGGTCCTTGCATTTCCAAATATGCTGAGATCGCCTATAAACTTGCAGAGCCTGCACTTACAAAGTACCAGGTGAATATATTCCTGCGCCTGGACGCCGTGCACATTCCTAAAAAAGATCAGAATCCTTCATTCTTTACCAAGGTAGACGAGCTTTTTTCCAGACTTGTGGGGAAAGGAGCTGTAATTAGAGCCTGCCCAAGATGTGCTGTTGCAAGAGATTCCCTTTAGAAGGAGCGTAGGAAATATGTCCGTAAAAACATAATTGGATATCGAACTCAGTAAGCTTGATATAAAGACTAAAGACAAGGAGAAGTAATATGGTCTGTCCTGTGTGTGCAGTTGGAGGAATTGCGTATATTGCCAATAGGATATTTGGGTTTTCTGATGTAGTTGTTGCTTTTGCGATCGGAATGCTGGCTACTTCGATGGCATATTGGGGAAATCATATTATGGCGAAAAAATGGAAGAAAAGAAAAGGTCAACTTGTAGCAATCAATATCCTATCAGGGATTAATGTTTATATTCACTTAAATTAATTGGATTGTGGTAATAGAAGGTGTTTGTTTTGGAAGACTCCGTTGTACCAAAATTATCTTTTCTAAATCGCTATTTAACGTTGTGGATTTTTCTAGCTATGTTTATTGGTGTGGGTTTAGGCTTCGTCTACCCAGGATTTGCAGGCTTTTTAAAAAATTTATCTATCGGCACTACATCTATTCCCATTGCCATTGGTTTAATAGTTATGATGTATCCCCCCCTTGCACGGGTCAAATATGAGAAATTAGGTAAGGTGTTCAAAAACCACAAGGTATTAGCATTATCCTTACTAGAAAATTGGATCATTGGTCCAGTTTTAATGTTCATCCTGGCGATTATATTTCTTAGAGCATATCCTGAATACATGGTAGGTGTCATTCTAATTGGCCTGGCTAGGTGCATCGCCATGGTGATTGTTTGGAATACTCTGGCAGATGGGGACAATGAATATGCTGCTGCTCTGGTTGCTTTTAATTCTATATTTCAGTTGGTCTTCTACTCCATTTTTGCTTATTTCTTTATAACCGTGCTGCCTGAATGGTTGGGACTTAGTGGTATGGAAATAAATGTCTCTATTGGAGAGGTCGCCCAAAGTGTTGCAATATACCTGGGAATTCCCTTTGCTGCTGGCTTTTTAACCCGTTACTTCCTGCGTCCTTCAAAAGGAGCAAAATGGTATGATAATAAATTCATTCCTAAAGCAGGTCCGATTTCGCTTTATGCTCTACTATTCACGATTATTGTAATGTTCTCTTTAAAAGGTGAATATATTGTTGCGTTGCCTTTAGATGTCGTGAGGATTGCAATTCCACTCTTAATTTATTTTGTAATTATGTTTGGAATCTCTTTCTTCATCTCCACAAAAATGGGTATTAACTACGCACAGACAACATCTCTTGCTTTTACCGCGGCGAGTAACAACTTTGAACTGGCAATTGCAGTTGCAGTGGCAGTCTTTGGTATTAATTCAGGGCAGGCATTTGCAGCGGTAGTAGGTCCTCTAATTGAAGTACCAGTTATGATAGGACTTGTGAATGTAGCACTCTACTGGAGAAAGAACTATTTTATGAAAGGTTACAAAGCTGCCTAAAGATAAATAAAAAAATAAGTACTTCTAGCATTATTAAACCTAACAAAAAGAATCAGGAATAATGCACTTGCGTCATTTCCCGAATGTCTGAGAGGTCCAGTCTTTTATCTCATCTCTGACCCGTCGGAATACCTTGAGTTTTTCTTCCTCCGATCCCACAGCAGCGGCAGGATCCTCAAAACTATAATGAATTACTTCTCTTGCTCTGGGAGATTTGCTCGTGAGCTCAAGATTCGTACTGCATATAGGACAAGCCACTTTAGCCCGGTCGCAGACCGTGACCGCCACGTCAAATATGGTATCTTGAAATTCCTGGGGAGTCTTGGAGTACTGACTGGATATATCGATGCCGATTTCCTTCATGGCTACAATAGCGAGAGGGTTTACAGTTTTGGACTCGACTCCAGCGCTGTAAGCCTCGTATCTATCTTCATACATAGCTCTTAAAAGACCTTCAGCCATTTGGGACCTGGCTGAGTTGTGAGTGCACAGAAAGAGAACTTTATTTTTCCTGTGATCTTGTATTTGTTACCATATCACTAGTGATTAGCGTGATAATAAATCAAAATTGTGGTTGTTCTGATCCGGATTCAGAGATTCGGAAGGCCAGAATATTTCGTTGGTTTTGATTCTCATCTTCCAGCTGCATTCTGTGCTTCTTGTACAATCTCCTTCATCATTTCTCCTACAAGAGTTGCTTTTTCACAGTGAGAAGCCTCTTTTGGTTTACAATTTAGGAGAATGCTCATTGCTCTGTCAGCCGTCCGGTAATACTTCATATCCTCAAGTCTAACCAGAAGCTCGGATAGGCTTCCGCTAAATTTTCTACATTTGTCGTGGTTGCAGACTGCCTGATGATGTAGCTGACAAACAGATTGCAGGTCCTTTACTATTTCTTCCGGGATATTCTCGGCCATAAGAATTGATCCATCAGGCGTTTCTTTGAAATTAAATTTAAGAGCAGTTGGAGTTATGAAAATAATTAGAGATCTTCAAATGTAATTTCAAGCAATATTGTGAAATAAACAATTTCGTATCAATCTTTTTTGATACCTGTCTTATGGGTTTATTATGACATAAATTCCATAATTATTTAGAGAAATTGGACTTCATCTTTAGAAAAAGTTAACTGATACTACTAAAAGAATTGGGAAAATAGAAATATAGATTTTGATAACTAGGATAGGTGGTTAAGATGCCGGGAAATCCTAATGAGATAAAGCTTGTGAATAACGCTATGTCCAACGTCACCCGAAGGAAAATAATGAACTTTCTAGCAGATGGTGATAAAAATACTGAGGAAATCGGTGGAGCAGTCGGGAAGGCAATGCTCGATTTTCATATTAAGGTTCTGCAACAGGCAAATCTGATAGAATTAAAAGGAGACACTGTAAGGCTAAGCGAATACGGTAAGAATTTCCTGAAGGATAAGGCAGAAAAAGATGTTGAGAAAATTGTTGATCTCTCTAAGGTAAAAGCAGTAGAAATTGTAGAAGGCAGGCAGCTTTTGCCTTGCATAGCGGATTCGTCGAAATTCAGGGTAATTGCAAACATGACTCCTCCCCTAAGTGGAGCCCTGAAGGTTCTTGAGCCTCTCTTTCCCAGAGGCAGATATTCAGATGGAGTAAACGCTCTGATAGTTCAAAAAGGGGAAGTTATTACAACTATTTATGGCAATGGAAAAGTCACCATGACAATGATCAAAAACGAGGGTGAAGCCAGAGAAGCGCTCGAAAATCTAAGAAGTACTGTCAATGAGGCTATTTCAAAGGGTGTTGTTCCAGCTCCCAGGGAAAAAATCAGGGTTGAACCCATGGAGATTTACAAGTATCTACCTCAGACAAACTGTAGCAAATGCGACGAACAGAGCTGTTATACTTTTGCTGTAAAGCTAATGAGTGGTGAAACCTCTCTAGACAAATGTACACTGCTCAAAGAGCCGGAATACGCAACCAATCAGGAACATCTGCAGGTTTTTACTGTTTATATTTAAGCTACTTTTAAATGAAGCACCATTTAATAAAAGGAACCTTTGAGGATGTTAACCATATCGGACTTGCGACGATGACCTGATAAATCAATAGCATTAACCTTTAACTGATTAAAATATGAATTTAACTACAATGGCTAATGTACTTTATTTTGTATCTTAAATGAGTAAGTACTGCCACAGTGTTTACTTCAATAGAGCTAGAGGTGTTAAGGATGCCAGGAAATACGAGTGAGACAAAGCTTGTGAACTTCGCTATGGCCAATGCCACCCGACGGAAGATAATTAACTTCCTGGCAAACGGGGATAAAGATATTGAGGAAATCGGAGGGATAGTGGGGAAAGCAATGCTTGACTTCCATCTCAAAATTTTGCAGCAAGCAAGCCTTATTGCGTTAGAAGAAGGAACTGCGCAGCTAAGTGAATACGGCAAGAATTTCCTGAAAAGTGATAAAGAAAACGATACTGAGAAAACGGTTGATCTTTCCCAGGCAAAACCAATAGAAATTGTAGAAGTCAGACAGCTTTTGCCTTGCATAGCCGATTCGTCGAAATTCAGGGTAATTGCAAATATGGCTCCTCCCCTGGGTGGAATCTTGAAAATCCTTGAACCCCTCTTTTCCAGAAGTAATTATTTAAATAGAAAAGATAGTTTGATAGTTCACAAAGGAGAAATTATTACAACTATTTACGGTAGTGGAAAGGTCAGCATGAGAATGATTAAAAACAAGGATGAAGCTAGAGAAGAGCTTGAAAACATGAGGAACACTATCAATGAAGTTATTTCAAAAGGTGTCGCTCCGGCTTCAAGGGAAAAAATTAGGGTCGATTTCATGGAGATTTACAAATATCTGCCTCAGACCAACTGTGGCAAATGCGGTGAACAGGGCTGTTACACCTTTGCCATAAGGCTCATGGCTGATCAGGTAACTCTGAACAAGTGTATACTGATTAAAGAGCCTGAGTATGCAATCAATCAGGAACATCTACAGATTCTGGCTGGATATATTTAAGTCGCTATTACTGATGTATCACTTAATTGGAGGAGGCTTTGAAGATACTAACAATAGTGCTCACTGATGGCCCTTACATTTCAGAATACGCTGAGATCGCCTATAAACTTGCAGATGCTGCACTTAAACAGTACCATGTGAATATATTCCTGTACCTGGATGCCGTGCACATTCCTAAAAAGGATCAGAATCCGTCGTTCTTTACCAATGCAGGTAAGCTTTTTTCCGGACTTGCGGGGAAAGGAGCTGTAATTAGAGCCTGCCCAAGATGTGCTACTGCAAGAGGTTACCTTCCAGAAGATGAAATTATAGAAGGAAGTAGTTGTAGAGAATACTTCTCTGGAATAAAAATCACCAGCCTGTATGAACTCTCGGAAATGCTTACAAAAAGTGACAGGGTAATTTCACTGTCAAGATAAGATTGTAAAGATCAGACAGTCTAGGTATTAGGCGCAGGTTATATGAGGTTCAGATATAATGAAATCAGTTTTCTATCTACTGGACACAGCCCCATATGGAAGTGAAAAAGCCTTTGGAGCACTGAATGCGGCTGTAGTAAGCCTTAGTAAAATGAAAGTGACCCTCGGCCTGTATGAGGACGGTGTATATCTTGCAGCTGCCGGCCAGGACAGCAGAAAGCTTGTAGTACCAATCTTGCAGATATCCTTTACGCGTATGGAGAGTTGAGAGTGCTTGTGCACGAACCTTCGCTGGTTGAAAGGGGCCTTTTTTGCGAAACTCTGATCGAAACCCTGGAACTGACAGACGAAGAAGATTTTTTCGAAGCAATGGAAAACTCGAATTGTGTTATCCTGCTTTAATGTGACAGTATTTAGCAAGTGACAGACGGGAGTAAGAAATATGAACCAAGAAAAATGTGATGTGTTCTTGCTGACAAAGTCCCCCTTCAGTCCAATATCAGATTTATGTCTCAACCTAGCCGCTCGCTCGGAGAACGCCAGATTGTACCTTGTAGGAGATGGAGTCTATCATTTGCTTGTCGGAATAGAAGAACTGCCAGGATGCAAAGTATATGCCTGTCAAGAAGACCTTAAGGCCAGAGCGATAAGAAGCAGAGAGAAAGTCACAGTGCCAGATAACTTTTACACTGCGCTTATGGAAGACGTAATGGAACACTGCGAGCGTGTATATACATTTTAAATAAAGAATAGAAAAAAAGAGGGAAAAGATGCCAAAGAAAGAGTTGCAGGACAAAGTAGTATCAAAGAGTAAGCTGTTAGAAGAAGTAAATCCTAGGACAAATTCACAAAACGATGAAGAAGATCTTCTTTACACGCATAAGCCTGAAAATCGAGGTAGTAGCATGCAATGGAACTCTGCTTTTTGCAGAAGACCTGGCCATTGAAATCACTGTGGAAAAATATCTAAAATTATTAATTGGAGGAAATTAAATGTCATTTTTGAACGATATGTTGCCTGAAACTGCTGAAGCTTATGGACAGCTGAGAAACTCCATTTTCAAGGACAGCTACCTTGATGTTAAAACTAAAGAATTGATTGCTATCGCCTCCTCGGTTCTTATGCGCTGCCAATTCTGTGTTGTTGCACATTCCCAAAGGGCAGTTGCTGCAGGAGCCACAAAGGAAGAGATCGCAGAAGCAATTTCAGTTGCAATGTTTATTGCCGCCGGATCACAGATAGGATGGACTAACGTATATATCGAAAACATATACGACAAAATTTTTGACAAAGATATGAAAGAAAATACAAAAGAAGATGAATGCGGTTGCTGCTGTAAAAATTAAAAGCTTCCATCCATTTTCATTTCCAAGTATACCTATTTTTGCATATTTTCTTAGCTGTGTGCCTAACTCTTATTCTTTTTCATTTTGGATCTGAGATATAATGCTCAAAATATTCCCAAATTCAGGGTTTAATCTGTAAAAATGCCATTTTGAGCTGCTATAACCTTCGATGATTCCACAATTTTTCATAATCGTCAGGTGATGGGAAACCAAGTTCTGTCGCACCTTTAACTTAAATATTAGTTCACAGACACAGTGATCTCTTTGAGAAAGAAAGTAAGCAATCTTCAATCTTATCGGGTGTCTAAGAGCACTAAATATATCACTAGCTTTTTTTAGGTCATTTTCCAGGAAATCTATTTCCTGGAGCATTTTTTCTTCCCATTCTTTCTTTTTCTCTGGTTCTGTAGGGCAGCAATAGCTCATAAATTAAAGAACTTAAGCTTTCCAATTAAGGATTTTCATATCAATTTTGTTTGATACACAATATAATTTATATATGTTTAGTTTGATGCCACAAATAAAAAGCCAATAATTAGAATGCTTCCGACATCTAGAAAAGAAAAATATCAATGAAACAGTAGAGATATGACTTTGTTAACATAACCATTAATTCCACATCCTGCTTTTTTGTAATGAAAGAAAAAGATGCAGAGTTAATCAGATTTTACAGAACTTTCGGTACATTGCCAAAATTAATGTGTGTAATCAATAATTTTTACTATATCGCCAAGTTTCTTAACGATAGAGTCTTTCATTGCTTGTGCATGAGGACATGGGAAACCTATAGGAGTGCCCTTAAATATGCAAGAAGCCAACACAATTGTGTCAGATCCCCGTTTTACCATTTCTGCCGCTCTTGTTATAGCTTTTTTACCTGGGCAACCACCACAAGTATTGATACCTATTACTTCAATGTCTTCTGTAATTCCGTCAAAAGCCAGTTTCTTTTCTTTCATCACCTTTAAACAAGCAGTAGCAGGACACATATCTTCTGTTTGAATACATCTGATTAAGCCAACTTTCATAAAACATTCTCCGTTACGTTTTTTACAAATATCAACCATTGTTTGTTCTGCATAAACACTTCCATACAATAAATTAATAGTTTTTTGCGTTTGTCGCTTTGTTAGCCTGTATGAGAGCCAAACGTAACGATAAAAACACGATCTTATAGCTACTTTTTTGCTCTTAAACGTAGCTATTTAATTAAATGGATAAGTGAACTTTAAGTATTTTTCGATGTCTGAAACTTCCGAAGAGCTGCAGGAAATCGGAACTATTTTGCAGGAATAGGATATGCTTTAATAAAGTCATCACGAATGATTTGTAGAGAAAATGAAACAGTTAAACAGTATTGATTATATTAAAAACTCATATGAAGTGCGAATTTCTCAGATAGCTGAGGAAAGGAAAACTGGAAAGAAAATAGTTGGTACTTTTTGTCTGTTCGTGCCTGATGAGATAATCTTTGCTGCAGGTTCTGATCGTATGATACTTTGCGGAGGTAAAAATGAAACTGTGTCAATAGCAGAACAATATTTACCTAGGAATATCTGCCCGCTTGTAAAGTCTTCTTTTGGTTCGATTGTTAATAACAGTTGTTCGGGTGTAAAGTCCTGCTCTCACTTCGGCATGATAGACATGATCGTCGCCGAAAATACCTGCGATAGTAAGAAAAAAATGTACGAGTTATTGGGGAATTATGTCTCAACCTATGTGATCGACCTTCCGCAAAGATCCGACAGCTTAGATGCCCTGAAATATTTTTTGAGCGAGCTTGATAAATTTAAAGGAGCCATGGAACAGCTTACAGGCAATAAGGTCACCGTTGAACAATTAAAGAAGGAAATAAATTCCTTAAACGAGACTAGACAGTTGCTTCACAGGCTCTATGACTTACGAAAAATGGATCCACCATCCATAAATGGTGTCGATGTGTTGAAGGTCATGCAAAAGCAGTATTTCCTATCTCCGGATCAATTAAAGGAAGCCCTTCGCATGCTTATTAGGGAAGTAGAGCAAATTAAGGTTGACTGGGTGCACAAGCCCAGGATAATGATCTCCGCCTGTCCGATGCCGGGTGGCAACACAAAAGTGCAGGAGATCATCGAAAGTAAGGGTGGAGTAATCGTCGCGGAAGAAAGTTGTACGGGTACAAGATCATTCTGGGATCTAGTAGATGAAAATAAGGATCCAATACTGGCTTTGGCAGAACGTTACATCAAAATACCCTGTTCCTGTATGAGTCCGAATAACCGGCGCATAGATAACATCTTAGAACTTGCGAGCGAGTTTAAAATTGATGGTGTAGTGTACTATACCTTGCAATTCTGCCATGGCTACAATATTGAGAAGTATAAAGTACAGCAGGCGCTGAAGAAGAAAGGAATACCTGTGCTCGCAATCGAAACTGATTACAGCGACTCGGATATAGAGCAGATAGGACTTCGTGTAGACGCTTTCATGGAGATGCTATCGTGATCTCAGTAGGAATAGATTCTGGCTCAGCCACCACGAAAGCAGTCCTTATTAACTGCAATCATATTGCTGCCCAAGTTGTATTGCCAACAGCCTTCGATTTCTTATCAGCTTCAGAGAAAGCGTACAAAAATGTGCTTGCCAATTCTGGAATTGCCGAAGAAGATGTAAATAGTGTGTATGCAACTGGATATGGACGGAATAGCATCAAATTTGCCGATGGAGCAATAAGCGAGATTACCGCTCATGCTATGGGCGTTTATCACCTGTACCCAGATGTTAACGGGATTATCGACATAGGAGGTCAGGATAGTAAGGTTATCTCAGTGAATGATGGCAAAGTAACCGATTTTTTAATGAACGATAAGTGCGCAGCTGGCACAGGTAAATTTTTAGAGTACACCGCGAGAGCTCTTGAAGTACCTATAGAGGAATTTGGTCTCTTGGCACTAAGCTCAAAAGAACCAGCTAGCATATCAAGTATGTGTACTGTCTTCGCAGAGTCCGAGGCTATATCACTAAGAGCGAGAGGGTTTAAGAAGGAAGATATTGCGGCAGGACTCATCGAAAGCGTTTCTAGAAGAGTTGCTGTCATGGCCCGACAAGCAGGATTAGACCAAAACGTGGCTTTTGTGGGCGGTGTGGCGAAAAACGTTGGTATTAAGATAGCATTGGAAAAAGAGTTGGGAATATTACTCTACGTTCCCCCCAACCCGCAGATTACGGGAGCACTGGGAGCTGCGCTAATCAATTGTGAACTAAAATAAACATTACTATATAAGGAAGATATCTTTTTCTCTTCTAGATTTAGGCTGTAAAATTGTATTAGTTTATAGTCTTTTCTTTCATTGAAAAACAGGAGTTCTTGGTTTCATTGATGCAGATGTTTTATCATAAAAACTATGCACGGTCGTCTTTTATTACTTGGTTGATATTTTCAATATTAAATTCCCAGTATAACGAATGCTTGCGTTTCCATTCATTGAAACATTGCCTGCTCCAACCTAACTGAAAGGCAGAACAAAAAAAGCTAAGTAATAGCATTAAGAATCTTACTGGAAATAACATCAACTAAATTATATGTTACATTTTTTTCTTCGCGATGTAATTTTGATTCTCTTTATGTAGGTAAATTTAAAAAGAGAGTATGGTTGAACCATACATTTTCTATGATGAAAATATAATCAGCCAGTAGGCTACGATCGAAAATCAACACACTGATGCAAAGAGCTGGTTTTAAAATTTTTAAAAAAATATTTTAAATATGTTGCAATTTAACTCCCAGTTAGCAATGCATCTTTGTAAAACTCTCACTTCTCCGCTACAACTGTCACAGTTCCTTTCATATTAGGATGAGCCGGGCATTTATAATTATAGACTCCAGGTTTGGTAAATAGGAACTCATAACTTTGTCCTTTGGATAGTATACCAGATTTGAAAATAGATCCTTCTACCGCGTGGTTAATTGAGTCCATGTTTGTCCATCTTATAGTATCCCCTTCCGTTATTTTGACTGACATAGGAGTAAAAGCAGAGTTCTTCATGCCAACATCCACAATCTTACCACCACCGCTGCTTTTTGCATTCACTGTCACTGCTGTCATTGATGCGACAAAAAGAACTACCAGTAAAATACCAAATATCTTTTTTGTTCTGTTAAATATTTGTTTTCCCATTAAATACGCACTTCCCATTTATTTTAGAACCTTATGATATTATAAATTCTATTCTCTTTTCAGGTACTGATGATGCATATACCTAGAGATGTTTATTTTGTCACCTAACTATTTTAAATTAATTAGACGAAAAATAGTTTCTAAACGAAAAATAATCCCACATAAGATTTTTCACAATCAAAGATCAATTAAATATTAATAATGATTTTTTATTGTTTCCGAAGTCTTCCAAGTCAAACATTAAGCTTTTCCTAAAGAGGATTTCGATAAACCCCAATTTTTGGCTGGTTGATTATATGGTGGATATAAGCAACTTGTTGAAATCTCAGGTTTATCGAAATTCTCTGTAATAAAGGAAGTAAAACAAATTGGTCATGAGAGTCAGTTACTTAATATAGATAAAAATGATATAATAATATTGTAATTATGATTAGGAGAGTGGTTACAATATATGGATTTATGGACAACTACGGTTACGGGATGATGGTGTATGGAGGTGTGTTTTTTGGACTCCTGTGCTGGATTATTATAATTGTAGTAGCTTATCTATTAATCAAATGGCTTCTCGAGCAAACCAAAAGCCGAGGTGAAGAGAAGTCTGCGTTGGATGTCGCAAAAGAGAGGTACGCTAAAGGTGAAATCACAACAGAAGAATCTGAGGAAATAAAAAAGCACCCAATTTAAGTGTCACAATGCCACGCATAATCCTTAAGGATAGTTCTTTAAAAATTTATAGAAAATTTCGATAAACTCCTATGTATTTGAGTATTGGAGAGTTTAATATCTCTTTAACTTATGTAGAACTTACGCAGTAAGTTGAGAAAACAGTGACATAAAAATTAAAATTGCCTAAATCATAATTCTATGACAGACTTGCTTGTACTTTGTTGTGCATCCAAGTACGTAAGTCATAATACTAATAAAATTCAGCTGCAAATTCAGATCGTGAATTCTTCTCAGAATCAAATCATTCCATCTTCAAAGTTCTTGCATTTATGGCTACGATCACGGTACTCAGACTCATCAAAACTGCACCCATTGCAGGACTTAGTAAAACTCCATATCCATAGAGAACCCCCGCTGCAAGAGGAATTGTAAAAATATTGTAGCCGGTTGCCCAAATAAGATTTTGATACATCTTGGAGTAAGTCTTCTTAGAAAGCCTAATGATATTCAGAACATCTCTTGGATCATTTTTAACCAGCACTATATCAGCGGTTTCGATTGCAACATCCGTACCGGCTCCGATAGCAATCCCGATATCAGCCTGAGCCAGTGCTGGAGCATCATTGACTCCGTCTCCGACCATACCTGTGATATACTTCTTTTGGACCTCTTTGACCTTTTCTGCTTTCTCATGAGGAAGAACCTCTGCGAAGTAATTATCAAGCTCCAGTTCTCTGGCTACCCAGGCAGCAACATAACGATTATCTCCTGTAAGCATGAGACACTTTATTCCCATGCTTTTGAGTTTTGAGATTGCTTCCTTGGATTCCTTCCGGATAATATCAGCAAGTCCAAGAGCACCAAGTACCTTCTCTCCTTCAAGCAGAAATACAACCGTTTTTCCTTGTTCTTTTATTTCTTCAATTTTTTCTCTCTTCAGGACAATTCCCTTTTCTTCAAGGTAACCCGGACTCACAACAAGGAACTGATTCCCTTCCACTAATCCTTTTATCCCCTTTCCGGGAATTGAACTGAATTCTTTCACTGATTGGATTTTCAATCCTTTTTCCCTAGCGCTTTCAAGAATACAGGCTGCAATAGGGTGCTCTGAACTAGCTTCTAGAGAAGCTGCTAGGCTCAAGATCTTTTCACGTTCCTCTTGGCTTTCATTTATCTCTCCTGAAAGAGAAACTATATCCGTGACTCCAAACCTTCCTTCAGTGAGTGTACCTGTTTTGTCAAAAATAAGAGCTTGAATATTGCGAGCTTTCTCAAAGGCCTGTCTGTCCCTGATAAGAAGCCCTGATTTTGCAGCAATAGATGTTGAAACTGCAACTACCAAAGGAATGGCTAACCCAAGGGCATGCGGACAGGCAATAACCATCACAGTAACTGCCCTTTCAAGAGCAAAGACAAGTTCCTTGCCAAAGAAAGTCCAGAAAATGAAAGTGAGAGTTCCCACAGTCAGAGCTATAATTGTAAGATACATTGCAGCCCTGTTTGCCAGGTCCTGGGTTTTTGATTTGCTTTCCTGTGCTGTTCTAACGAGTTCGACAACCTGGTTCAGGTACGTGTCTTTCCCTGTTTTTTCTACCTTCACCACAAAAGCTGCTTCCCCATTAATGGAACCGCCTATAACCTCATTTCCAGGTTTTTTCGTGACAGGTTTTGACTCTCCT
The DNA here is from genome assembly GCA_963763235.1 of uncultured Methanosarcinaceae archaeon. GTDB lineage: Archaea > Halobacteriota > Methanosarcinia > Methanosarcinales > Methanosarcinaceae > Methanosarcina. The sequence continues at coordinate 122,186 of CAVXNY010000009.1, forward strand.
GTGAGCATTGATTCATTGATGCTACTTGTTCCTTCTACAACAGTCCCATCTACAGGAACTTTTTCCCCGGGCTTGACCAGAACCTTATCTCCAATTTTTAGCTGGTCAACACCCACGTCAACAATTTCACCATCTTTTTTCAGGTGAGCAACCAACGGAATAATCTTGACAAGTTCTTCAAGGGACTTTGAGGCCCCCATCACCGAACGCATCTCCAACCAATGCCCAAGAAGCATTACATCGATGAGGGTCACTAGTTCCCAGAAAAACACTCCTCCTTGAAGCCCAAAAACCACAGCAGAGCTGTAAAAATAAGCTACACTGATAGCAACCGCTATCAGAGTCATCATTCCAGGAGATTTTTCAGAAAGTTCTTCTTTTATCCCCTTGAGAAACGGGTAGCCGCCATAGAAATAAACGATCGAGGAAAGCAGAAAGGTGAATAAAACCGCACCGGGAACATGAAGCTCAAAGCCGAAAAAACTCTGGATCGTAGGAGACAGCAGCAAAACCGGAAAGGTCAGTATAAAAGAAACTATAAATCTTTTCCTGAAATCTGCAAGCATATGAGCATGATGATCGCCATGATCTTTCCCTCTGGACGGCCCATGACCTTCATGTTTCATTCCTTCATGGTTCTCATGTTTCATCTCTTCGTGCTGCTCGTGGCCTTGATGCTTCATTTCTTTATGTTGCTCATGGGCTGCATGTTTATTTTCCTTATGCTGCCCATTTTTCATCTCTTCATACTGCTTATGATTCTGATGTTCAATCTCTCCATTATGCTCAGAACCTGGTTTCTCGCTAGCATGTGACTCTTGATCTTCCATATGATCATGGTGTAGCATATTTCCAGCAAGCTTATACCCACTTTTTTCGTGAAATTCATGAGAATGTCTTGACATTTCCCCTTCGGAGTTATATTTTTTGTAGTGAGGGTAAAGCCCATTTATTTGAATTTTAGAACTATCAATGTCCATGTCCTTATCTCCAGCCTGCATATCCCAATTCTCCTGATTTTTATTTTATTTAAGATATTATAGTTTCTTAATATTTAAAATAAAAGAATCAAATCTCCGGAATCGGGAAAAAAATAATGGAATATATTTCAATTTTATTCAGGCAATCTCTTATGAAGATGGATAGTGAATTGAAGAAAATGAGCCTCTCTCACAGTATCCCTGATCAAAACAAATACTTAAAATTTTTTATATGTACCTCTAATTTAAATGAAATAAAACTATTCTCGAATAAATTACTTTGAAATCTCTTCACTTTTCTGGTTCCGTTGCAAAAACTTCAGAATAAGCATGTAAATCTATGAGTATAAAAAAAGTCAAACGATCCGAGGGAAAGATACCAACATTATAAAATAATACCAAACAATTGATTAATATATTTGACTTCATTAGAAACAGAGTAATTTAGATTATTGACTTGTCTTTTTTTAACCATATTCATAGCTTCAATTCCCTTTAAAGTCTTACTAGCAGAGCGAAAAGACTGAAAGCCTAACATTGAATGAACTATCCGCTTTATAGACCTGTGATCTTGTTCTACAATGTAATTCAAATACTTGGTTCGTCTAATTTTAACATTTTTAGACAAGTTCTTCTCATTTTTCAGTTCATCTATAGCATGTGGATAAGCTGGATTCTTATCAACGGTTATTACTCGTGGAATTTGGTTATGATTAGAACTCAAAGCTTTCTTAAAGAATCTCTTTACTGCTCTTCTATCTCGTTTTGAACTTAACATGAAATCAATTGTGTCTCCATCTGAGTCAACTGCTCGGTAAAGATATTCCCATTTACCTTTTCCTTTGATATAGGTTTCATCAACTCTCCATGAATCATTTGTTGGTCTTAAATGCCTTCTTACCCTCTTTTCTATCTCAGGTGAATATTGATGTACCCATCTCATGATTGTTGTATGGTCGACTTTTATTCCTCTTTCTGCCATCATTTCCTTTAAATTTCTATAGCTCAATGGATATTTTAAGTACCATCTTACTGTTTGCAGAATGATCTCGCCTACAAAGTGTTTCCATTTAAAGGCATTTACTGGCATATTATTTACTCTTAAATTCCTATTTATTTCATAGTAGCGAGCTCATATTTTTTTGCAACGGAACCGGATTTTCTCTAACCAAAGCGAACTTCTCTAAAATTTGTCTTCTAATTTCATTTGTGTCCTTGACGACTATCTCAACATTCTCATTTTTATTCTCTGAAACAACATTTGTTTTTCTGTACACACGCCCACCAAAATCTTCACTGAAACGCCTTTCTAGGATCCACATACAAACTTGGCAATTTCCTGCATCAACTGCATCACTAAGACGTTCAAGACATTTTTTAGCACCTTCAGCATTTCGTTTTTGGATATATCGATAAAACTGATAATATTTCCCAGATTTCTCCGTTTTCCCCCTTTTCATCCAGGAATTGAAAGTTTTATACGTTATGCATGTTGATTCGGCAGCAAGAGAGTATGTGAGTCCCAAAGCAACATTATCGCCGATTCTCTGTTGTATTTCAGGAGTTAATTTACAAGGTCTAGCCATTTTTAACACCGTTTTTTACTCTTAAAAATAAATATCTATGAATGTTGTACTTATATTTTCTTAGTTCCCTTTGACACACAGGTGTGGTTTAGACTAGTTTAATCAAATACGAGACTTTCGCAGACGTTTGAAGACGTTTTTTGCCTGGGTAATATAATAAATCCCATCTGACTTTCAATAAAAATCTCACTAGTAGCCCCATATTAAGTCATTTTTCCGACAAAAATAAATCCCCGTGATTTTGCAGCCTGATAACTTGGGGTAGGTTCTCAAAATTTTTTATATATATTTATTACTTTAAAATAATATAAATTATGTAGATGAGAACAATTATTTAGGTTTTTAGATAAGAAGTACAGATTTAGGCCTAGTTAAGTTAAAAAATGAAGGGGCTAAAATAATCCTATGATCAATGTTATATGCCTTTTTTTTAAAGCTCTTTTAACGGCATAAACCACAGCTTTCGCTATATAATTTAATGAGGTAAAAAATAAAATGAGGGAAAAATAAATGAAAATTTAAAAAGACAATTGCTATTTTGTTAGTAGCTTTTTTGTAGCTTCATTGGCGGCTACAGCAGTAAGCACAAGCCACAGCGACGGTAAAAGTAGCACAAGTTACAATGGTCATAGTTATTAGAGCCAGTCCTGGTGGCAGCTTCTACATTTTACCATATTATTTCACATCCGTTTTCCAATTTCTGATACACCAACCAAATATCACATAGTTAGTAATTGATTTATACTTAATTGGCATCAAAATATACAAAATACATTTTGGTACCCTTAATAAAGATGTACCTGAATAATCTATGAAGTTATGACAAGAATTTTAAAAATAAAGTAAATAGGTGTAAAAGCGTGAACAAGGTTAGGAATGAGAAGGAAGACAATCCTGAAAATCCTAAAAAATCTGAAGATCTAGAAATGGATGAGATAAAGGCTATAAGGGGAAAACTTTTCGAAATGCACAGTGATATCAAAAAAGTAATGGAATCTTCCAACAGGCTGCATTTCGAAACTGCTCTTGAAAGTTCAAGGCAGGAATATTCACACTCTCTTCAAAATTACCTTTTTGAAGATATAGGGACTGGACTTGAACGAAACATGGTTAAAAAATGTACTGAAAAAGGAAATTGTACCTCTGCGTTTACAACCGTTCTACAGCACAATGCGGGGCTTATAAAATATAATAAAGTAGATGAAGCCCTTATTTCGGACAACAGAAAAAAGCTGGATGAAGTGAAATGTGGAGCTCCGTATAGGAAATGCGAGCGGTGCTTTTCCGAAGTTTCGAGTCTCTTCATAAAACAAATAAACCTCATGCGTTCTATGAAGATTTATGAAAATAATCCAGGACAGAAGCCAGATATTTCAGCCCTCAAAACTAGCATTTTTATGAGCAAAATCCTTGAGCCGGTCTCAAATAAACAGCGCTTGGAAGTTCTAAAAGCTGTAGCTTTTGAACCGAAAAGTTTCTCTGCCTTTTCAAACTTACGGGTCTTATAGCAGGAAACTTATTTTTTCATCTCCAGAAACTCATGGACTGCGAGCTGATTATGCAGCAATGTGACAGGGGAGATTATATGATTACTGAAAAAGGGTTCAAAATCCTGCAGGGTTTGAACGAAATATATTTTTCATTCCAATATTTCCCACAGCAGATATACCATTCTAATTTGCTTGAGGAATCGAAAAAGGTAGAATTAACCGACGAATCGACGATGTTAGAGCTGACCGAAACTCTATAAGAAATGGCTCTGACCCTTGGTGCCTTCAAAGTGGGCATTGCAACGACAAAAACCCTTTTAGGCGCCCCTCCTTCTGCCGACCTGACTTATGTGCTCCCAGAAGCAAAATCTGCTGTCTGTATTGCCCTAGCTTTTGATCAGAATCTTATAGATCCTTTTTTTAGAAAAGTGGATCACGAATCCCTTGAAACTAATAAGGTACGATCACTACCCTTGCTACTGGCATAGTCCTTGAGATGGCAAATTTCTTGCAGCATTCTGGATACAAAGCTGTCCCTCAGGCTGCAAATTTCGTTTACCGGAGGGATACAGAGAATTTGCTGTTGGATCTGCATCCTCCTATTTCCCACAGGTACCTGGCAGTACGCTCTGGGATAGGGCATTTCGGATATTCAGGAAATATTATTACAAAGGAATATGGATCCGCGATTGTCTTGGTCTCAGTCGTTACGGATGCGGAACTTATCCCAACAGACTCTTTGCCAGAAGAAGAAAACTATTGTGACGAATGCAAGCTTTGCCTCTCAGTATGTTCTTCTGGATACGTGGACCCTGTTGAGAAAGTCACTGTAACCCTTGGAGGAAAGGAGTTTAGTTATGAAAAGCGAAGAAGCAATTGTCGCTGTTTATTTGTATGTGGAGGACTTACAGGTCTGAACGCCACAGGAAAATGGTCCACCTGGTCTCCTGGGCGCTTTAAAATCCCCCAAAAAGATGAAGATTTTGTTTCTGCAATATCTGCTGCCACACAAGCATACCTCGGAAGGCCAAAGTTCAAAGGTGGATTTTTTGTACCCATAATACCAGGATCCAAGATGGAATATACCTGTGCTAACTGCCAATTAGTCTGTCACCCCGACAAAGAAGTTCGAAAAGCAAGATATAAGATGCTCATCGAAAGCGGAGTGGTTATACAGGAAGCTGATGGAACCCGTAGAGTCGTATCTCCGGAAGAAGCAAAAGAGTACCTTAACTCCATGCCTCTGGGAAGAAGAAAACGGTATGAATTTATTCAAAAGGGAAGTGCGTAAATATATACTTGTGAATGATAGTCGGCAAATAGGCAAACAAATTCTACATCTGCAGACATCTGCGGTGAAGAAAAATTGTGGTTCCACGTCGATGGCGCATTCGGTGCTTGGGCAGCCATCACTCCGATGTACAAACACCTCGTTGCTGGCCTGGAAAGAGCTGATTCGTTGGCGTTTGATCTGCATAAGTGGATGTACTTGTCTGATCCTATCGGCTGTGTTCTCATCAGAAACGCAGACGAACACCGACCCGCATTCTCGCTGACACCAACATATCTTACACATGGTGAAGGAAATCGCGGCTTGACAGGTATCAACGTGCCCTGGCACTCAGATTATAGTTTTGAATTGTCACGCGGCTTCTATGCTTTCAAGGCCTGGATGACGCTCAAAGAACAGGGCATTGAGAAGTATGTGCGTGTCATACAACAGAATATTGAGCAGGCGCATTATCTGGCTTGCTTGGTCAAGAACACATAAGTATTTTCTTGCTCATAATTTCGTCCTTATTGCAAACTATTCTATTGACTACATTTTCTGTTATATTCCAGAGGATTCCAATTTATCTCTTCCAATGAGGTTTATATCCATAATGAGTGTACATACGATCTAATTCCTCTCGAGTTAACGATGATTTATCTTTGTCAAAACCCTCTGCTTTTTCCAGAACTGCTTTATCAACATTAAGAGTGCAATCATGTCCATCTTGGCTAAATTTGAAAGCTTCCATAGGTATAGCAAATAGTTTATCACCTATACCATTAGATATCCGCCAAAAGAAAGCACCACGTAAGCTACTCGGTGATTTTCCATATCAATCATTATGTCTTCAATCTTTCCGAGATGTTCTCCCGAACTATTGACGACCTTTGCTCTTCTCATTGTATGTGAGTAAATACGTTGAATCACCCATATTCTTAACCTCTTAGTTATTCTCCTGCACCAAATGCCATTTTGAGTTTAAGCTTATCTCCGTTTGAAAGAGATGTGCGTATTTTTTTGCATTTAACGCTTTCAGTCTTTCAAGAACTTTATCCTCATTCCACTTTGAAATCAATAGATTAGCACATGATAAAATTTAGGGATTTATCAAAAGCCTCTTAATTATGTTGGATATCCAGGTAAAAAATCTGGATACCTAACAAATTCCAAGATTGTTTTCTGTCCAACTTACATACTTTATTTAAATTCCCAATATGGTTGAATTCCAAAGTGTGTATATACCTTAGCTAATTCATCACGGGTTAAAGACCATTCTTCTTTATCAAAACCTTCCGCTTTTTCTAGGACAGATTTGTCAATCCTAAGAATATAATCCCACCCATTCGATTCGAGAGCTTCCCAAGGGATGGCAAATAATTTATTACCTATACCAAGAAAACCACCAAAAGAAAGTACTGCATATGCGATTCTTCCCATATCCACATCAATCATCACCTCTTCTATCTTTCCAAGGTGTTCCTTATTAACATTGATAATCTTTGACTCCTTGATTGTAGTTGTTGGCAAAAAATCTCCAATCTCCATATCCTGCGTTTCTTCAACTATTCCCATTTTCACAACTCCTTAATTATTCACCAGTACAAAATGCTGCTTTAGGTTCTTCCTCATCTTTTATGGTAAAATATGCTCTTTGCTCTTATAATCGATTTTTAAAAAAGAAGGCGTTTTACCAAAGAGTTTACTCCTTAGTAAAGCCTAATTTTGTTCTGGGCCAACTTCATTCTTCAGCAAAGGCTGTACGCAGTTTGTCTTCTTCTTCCTTGGACAGGTTGGTAGCAATGATTTCAAACTTGGATTGTTTCATAGCCTCTACTACCCTATCTTCAACGGCATCGCTAGTCATAAGAAAGAGAGCTGAAGTTCCTTTAGTCACTTTGCTACGGATAGATTTTATAAAATCTTCGTCGATCCCCATATGTTTCATTGAACCCACCACCGCACCTAACGCAGCCCCAGCGACTAGACCAACCAAAGGAATAAAGAAGAGAATACCAAATAATAACCCCCAAAAAGCGCCACTAAGTGCACCTATGCGAGTTAAATGAGTCAAGTGCTTTGTTTTTGGTTTAGTTTTCCCCTCAGGCCATGTGACTATAGCTGCATCGTGTAGTTTTATCATTTGTTGTTTACTTAAGTCCTCGATCACTTCAAGTTCATTTTCCGCACCATCAGCAGTGTCAAACTTAAGAACTGTTAAAGTTGCCATTAATCAATCTCCTTTTCTGCGTTTATATTTATTTCTCAGTTCATTGTGCCAGCCAGCCTATCAAAACAGAACATCTTTTTTGCAATCTTCAATCTGAGAGCTGCTACAATGTAAAGAGAGCCGAATAAGTATTCTTATCAGCTGGTAATATAGATTACTTGCTCGCCAGCTGGGTTTATCAACAAGGTTGCTATCCGTTGATTAGAAGGTCCGGTAATAATTCTAATACTTTTTACAATTTCATTGCGCATTCTCTCCCTCAGAATCTTCCCATCTAACCGTAACTCTAGGACTTTTACCACGCTCACGAATTGATGTTGTTATCATTCCCAAATTTACCAATTCTTGTAGAGCTCTTGTAAAAGATCTTTTATTGACGCCAAAAATATTCTTTGCTGTAGAACTGGAACTAATAAGATCTGTTTTCGTTTGCTTTAAGCCACAATGTAAAGTTATCCCATTATTTATTTTAAATTAATTATACAAAAAAATAGTTTCTGAAAAAAAATTACTTCTTCATAAAATATTTTAGAATCAACAAAAATATCATATTACTTATATTCCGGTTTTATATTTTATGGTGGAGGCCATACCTTCCCATTGCCATCGAATAAGAACCTTACCATGAGCCTATCACTGGGCTATTACGTACTCTACTTACGACCATAAGCTAGATACTTATATTCTGAGCAGTGAGCATCCTAACTTAGAATTGTGAAAATGAGACACCAGGTAGTATCAGACATACGAACATAAAAGCACATTGGACTGTAAATAAACACATTTGGTTAAAATTAATTATTCATGCGTTTCATATCGGGGATTAATTTAGAAGTCTTTGTCATAGTCACACCATTTTTTTACTTCTGTTAAATAATATATGTGACTATTTTAGTTAGTATTTCCTTCGTTATCTTTACACTAGCCTGTGTTTCGACTAGTATGTCAAAAAATGAATGATTGAGAGGGTATTTGAGGCATTTTCTTGAGTGGGGTAAGAGCCATCTGTAAGGGAAATGTTAAAAAACCTGCTGCAAAGGCTGAAATTAAGCCTGTATATTGACGAGATGGAAATAGATCAGTGGGATCACCTAAGCTAATAAAAAGAGTAAATTAAATTTTGATCTCCTAAAGCACTTTGAGCTATGGTATGTGATGATAACTTATTTGGGTTCGCATACAATGCCCTTCAATACCACATCTTTTAATCGCAAATTCTTTTACAGTTATTCTACTATCTAACCTTTTTGGAGCTCTGCCCAGCAAAAGAGACGATTTTCAGGTTTTTCCGTGTCGATTTGAGATTGAGATTTCTGGGAAGTTTAGCTATTCGGTCGTCCTATATTCTTTGTTTGATTTTATTCCAAAATGCACTTAGTAACATTTTTTTATATTTTTGTTTCATTTCATTGAGGTTAGTTAGAGCAGATATACTTTAGTGCATGAAAAGCAAATATTTGTTACGCCGGAAACTTTAATCATGAAAATATAGAACACTTGATGAAGATGATTCAGAAGCACTTGATGAAGATGACTTAGATCCGAATGGACTAAAAATCAAGAGTTAGCACTTTCATTTGATGTCCGAATTATTCATGCAACGTTACACTTTTATTAATTTTACTCTATGAAGTTATATCTATCATATAAAAAATTGAAAATAATAATAAAGCTTTGACTGGCTTTTATACTGCAAAAATTTTTGTCCATAAATCTAAATTCAGCATAAAGTGGCAGAATAACACCATTAGGCTTTAATACCTTCATTGATAAGTACTTGATGTCTTTTTAGTTATTTTTGGATGTAAATTACACATACAATTATTACAGATTCGGAGGACATACCAACAAATGAGCAGCGGAATGTGCCCGGTATGCGGGCTTCCAAAAGAACTTTGCATATGCGAAGAGGTTGCAAAAGAGCAACAGAGAATTACAGTGAAAATAAATAGAAGAAGATATGGGAAAGAAGTTACAGTTGTGGAAGGCTTCGATGCCAGTGAAATTGATCTACACGAACTGTCTACTTATCTTAAATCAAAGTTTGCATGCGGAGGCACAGTAAAAGGAAATACTGTGGAACTTCAAGGAAACCACCTGGCCCGTATGAAAGAAGTCCTAATGGAAAAGGGTTTCTCTGCTGAACAAATTAAAAATTAAACTTTGACAGCCTTTATGAGAAATGAATATAACATTTCCAGGTTCTAAATTACAGATATTCTTACTAGTTTTTCGATAGCATGCGTTTTCTATATGATACATCAAGGGAGACCTAATTTCTACTCGGGAATTAAAAGCAAAGGCACATGTGTAGTAAACTTTAATTTATTCTCTAGACTTGATGCCTATGAAATCTATTTGTAAAATAATGGTATAGAATATCTGATCTAAAATCCGGGCTAGCTTACGAGGACAGTGATTTTTCTAGCATGAAGTATACATTGCAAGATTTGGCGGATATTCTGAAACGCTTAAGAGTTTAGTATCTCAGAAGTCAGTGAGAAACTCGAAGTTGAAGTTGATTTTTACGAGGATTCACAGAAAGAAATTTGAAAGTTTGCTTGGGTACTTTTAAGCAGAAGCTGATCTTCGGAAAAGGTGAAAGCATGTGCTGTATTTGCAGTTTTGTTCGAAAATCTGGTCTGCTATACAGGAAAGTTCCTTAAGTTAAAGCTTGCATTCATATGTGGGATATGGATTCAAAGTGAATGGAACACTGTGTATTAAATGTAAAGGAAAAGGAATTTGTGGGCGTCCTCGTTGTCCAATTCTTGAAAAATATAGGTCCTTACAATCGATTGCTCCTGCGATCTCAGGATGTTCTGTTTTTGGAGCATCTCCCCCTTCTCTTTTTGTTGGTAGCTATGGCTACCCTAGGATTACAGCAGGCCCAATAATTTCCCCCTTGACAACGGAAAACGAAGCCTTATTCCTGGAAGATCCTTCAGCCTGGGCAAACATGCAAATTGAAGATATAATCTTCATGCGTTCCCGTATGGTTAGAGCAAATACAAATTTCCATATAAAAGACGCACGCAGCAAAGAAAACTCCCTTCTTGTAAAAGCTCAGGAACTCGCTCTTTCCAGAAAACCAGTAGATACTGAAGCCTGGTTTTACAAAATTCCAAAGCAAGAGCTAAATTTTGATACCATTCTCATGCCTATGGGCCCATCAGGCCTTGTAAAAAATTTTGAGCTTGCAGAAAACCCGAAAGTTCCACGAAAAGTAGATTACCTAGTCTATGATACTGATTCCCTGGCAAAAGATGCTATTACTGAACTTCTAAAAAATGATGTTACAACGGAACACATCACACGCCTTTTTTCAATCGGCTTGCTGGGGAAAGAAAGAAAAATAGTCCCTACTCGCTGGTCAATAACAGCCGTGGATGATATGGCCGGAAAGGAACTTGCAGATCACATAAAGGACTTTTCCTTAATTTCCGATATTTTGCTTTTCAGTGGGACTCATTTCGGGAACAACTTTGAAGTCCTAATTCTTCCACGAACTTATTCTTTCGAACTTATTGAGATCTGGCTCCCAAATACAATCTGGTCTGGAGAATCAATTTGGATTGGTGAAGACAGTGAAGGGCCCAGTGGAAAAAAAGGATATTCTCTTCTGGCAGGAGGTTATTATGCCACAAGGTTGGCTGTACTTGAATATCTTACTGAAATCCGAAAACAAGCCTCTGTTTTCGTGCTAAGGGAAATAACTTCTCATTACTGGGCACCTCTTGGGGTGTGGGTAGTCCGGGAAGGCGTGAGAAAAGCTCTTAAAAATTCCCCTCAAAAATTTGATTCTCTCACATCAGCCGTTTCAGACCTTGCAGGCAGGGTGAGCACACCAAAAGCAGAATGGCTGAAGAAGGCTATCATGCTCTCAGACTTCCGTTTTCAAACTACGTTGGATTTTTTTTAAGGTATATTTAATTTTATTGGGATAATTACACTGGGAAAGAATATTTTCCGGACTCTCTCAGTTATTTTCTATTTGTTCCTTTGCGAAAAGCTCGACAAATTCGAATTTTGTTACATCAAACAACCCTTTATCTCCAAGTTTAAGTTCAGGAATTACCAGAAGCGACATAAATGCACGAGTCATAAAGGGCGACTTCAGCAAGGTTCCAAGTTTCCGAGCTTCTTCATTAAGCAGACGGTACCAAGAAACTACTTCTTCTCCACTCCGAGTGCTCATAAGGCCTGCAACCTCGAGCGGAAGATCAAGCAGATCTTCTGCGGTTCCCACAACTATTCCCCCTTTATTTTGCACCAGCCTATTGACAGCTTCAACTATATCTTTGTCAGTGACCCCAACTGCAATAATGTTGTGACTGTCATGGGCAATGCTGCTTGCAATAGCGCCTTTTTTCAGGCCCATGTTCTTTATGAAACCAATCTGAACAGGACTGTTTCTATACCTGCTCAGGACAACCAATTTCAAAATATCCCTGGCAGGATCTGAAACCAGATTACCATTTTCTACTTTTGCCAAGGCTAGTTCTTGGCCTGTGACAAGTTCTCCATCCTGGACAACTATAACCCTGATATTTCTCATCTGCTCCCTTTTATTGTCTGTAGGAGGCAGAGATATTTTTATATCTTCAATTGAGATTTCCTTTCTGTTGAAAACATTTTTTGCAAAAATTTTTTCTGTCGGGAAAAAAACCTTCCCGTCATCATAAACACAATTTCCATCAATGAAAGTACTCCGCAAATTAAATGATTTTAGATCGTCTACGATAATGAAATTTGCAGAGTCTCCCTTGCGCAAGAGCCCGACATTAAGGCCATAGTGCTCCACAGGATTAAATCACTGCTGCTTGAATCAGGTTATAAATATCAAGTCCCTTTTCATATCCGCGCCGGATTAGCCTATCGATATGTCTTTCATGTATCAGAGTATTGGGATGATAATCGTCGGTGCAAAACATAACGGATTCTGGGTATTCATATATCAAACGATAAAGTGTTTCGAAGTTTCTGGCTGAACTTCCCTCTCGAATCTGTACCTTCATTCCGAGCTTTATTTTCTCAACCGCTTCTTCATAAGTAAGACATTCATGATCTGTGGAAATTCCTGAGCTCACGTATTTCTGTAGGTCTGTACCTCTCAAACCAGGCGCATGACCATCTATAACTTTGCCGTATTTTTTTGCTGATCCCATTTTCGCCATTATTTCAGGATATTCCGAGACCACGCCTTGGAAATTCATCACCTCGGAGAGGTAGTATAGATCAGCCCTTGCCAACAAACGGTCCACAACTATTGCATCCAGTACTGCTCCTGCTGATTCGAATGGTGCGGACGGCACACAAGAGGGTACCCCAAAAAAGATATTCAGAGGGGCTTTTTTGGAATCCTCCAGTATGTAATCTATGCCTTCTTCTCCCATCACGTTTGCAACCTCATGAGGGTCACTAACCACTGCAACTGTACCTTTTGCAACAGCCATTCTGGCAAAAACCGAAGGCATGGTCATAGAACTTTCTATATGTACATGGGCATCTACAATACCTGGGAGGATATACTGCTCATTATCATGCTCCTTCTCTTCCACACGAATGATCTTCCCGTTTTCAACTGCAATTTCACCTTTGAACTGCTTCTTGGAAATAGCATCAATAATGATTCCCTGGTATGTTTTCATGCAGATTCATTGCAACCTCAAATGTATAAAAGATTTTCAAAAAGCTGATGTTAAAAAGTCATTGATATTTTGAAAGTTGTGGAAGAATGTATAAATGAGTGAAAACAAGGAATCTGATGTGAAAAAAAATCAAATCTGGAATTTCAGGATTAATAATTAATACAACTTATACAATTGTTCTTTTAATGTCTCCCAAAGCTCGATGGCAGTTCTGGATAGACCGCGGAGGCACATTTACTGATATCGTAGCCAGCAGCCCTGATGGAAAACTAATCACACACAAGCTTCTTTCTGAAGATACCTACCACTATAAAGATGCAGCCATGTATGGAATTCGTTATATTCTGGGGCTGCCCAAAGATGCACCTCTACCTTCGGAACTGATAGAGGCCGTAAAAATGGGGACAACAATAGGTACCAATGCTCTCCTTGAACGGAAAGGAGAGCGTACTGTTCTTGTTATAAACCAGGGTTTTGGGGATGCTTTGAGGATAGGATACCAGAATCGCCCAGCTATTTTTGCTCAGAAAATCGAACTTCCAGAACAGTTGTATGAAAGGGTTATCCAGGTATCAGGAAGATTAGGAGCAGATGGAAAAGAGTTTATGCCCCTAAATCTTGAAGATGCAGAAAAAGAGCTTGATTTGGCCTTCAAAGCTGGAATTCGATCAGTTGCCATTGTCCTGATGCATGCGTATAAATATCCTAAGCATGAACTTAGTCTTGGAAAACTTGCCAGAGAGATAGGTTTTACACAAGTATCCCTCTCTCATCAGGTAAGTCCGTTGATAAAACTCGTGGTCCGGGGGGAAACGACTGTTGTTGATGCATATCTATCTCCGGTTCTCCGAAGGTACGTTGACATGGTTCAGAGAACTCTGGACGAAGAAGGGGCAGAAGAAATAGAAGGAGAACAGGAAGATGAAGGGCAAGAAGAACGAGAAAAAAAACGAAAAGAACGACAGGAGAAAAGAGTAACAAGAAGTTCCAGGCTCATGTTCATGCAGTCCAGTGGAGGGCTTATCGATGCAGAAGCTTTTCAGGGCAAGAACTGCATTCTTTCCGGGCCAGCGGGTGGAATTGTGGGGGCGGTTGCAACATCTCTCGTGGCAGGGGCACGAAAAATCATTACTTTCGATATGGGGGGGACATCTACAGATGTAGCTCAGTATAGCGGGGAGTATGAGCGCAGTCTTGAGACCGAGATCGCAGGTGTACGCTTGCGATCTCCTATGATGCGCATCCATACTGTTGCAGCAGGCGGCGGTTCCATACTTCATTACGAAGAAGGCAGGTTCAGGGTAGGTCCGGAATCTGCAGGTTCGGATCCTGGCCCTGCATGTTATCGAAAAGGTGGGCCCCTTACAGTTACCGACTGCAACGTCATGCTCGGAAAATTGCGGCCCGAATTTTTTCCAAAGCTGTTCGGGCTCAACGCAGATCAATCTCTTGACTCCGAACTTGTTCTGAGGAAATTCTCCGATCTTGCAAAAGAGGTTTCAAGCGAGAGTGGTTTTCGTACGCCTGAGCATGTAGCAGAGGGCTTTCTTTCAGTCGCAGTCGAGAATATGGCAAATGCGATTAAGAAAGTCTCAGTCCAGCAGGGATACAATATAAAAGAATATACCCTTTGCTGTTTTGGAGGAGCCGCTGCACAGCATTCCTGCAGGGTTGCAGACAGTCTTGGGATTAAAAGTATTTTCATTCATCCATTTGCGGGCGTTCTTTCAGCATATGGCATAGGACTTGCAGATCAGCGGTTGATAAAAGAGCGGTACATAGGGGTTGAACTGTCGGACAGATTGATAGAGGAACTTAAAATCGTATTTTTAGAGCTTAAAAAGGAAGGCTGCTTCTTGATGCTGGGGCAGGGAGTGCAGAAGAATCACATTATTGTGCTCTTCAAAGTACACATGCGCTATGCAGGTTCAGACACTCAATTACTTGTGGATTTTGCGGATAAGGATACTCTCAGAAAAGGTTTTGAGGAAACTCACCAGAAGCACTTTGGGTTTATAATGGAGGAAAAAACCATTGTTGTTGAGGCTGTTTCCGTAGAGGTCGTAGGGATTACGGAAAGAGTTTCTGACCCTGTGCTGGAAACTGAAACACATCCTACCTTCTCACCTGTATCTACAGTTCAAATGTATAGTTATGGGGAGTTTCATGAGACTTTTATTTTCAAGAGGGATGATCTAAAACCAGGGGCTTGTGTAAATGGACCTGCAGTTCTAATCGAGAAAAATACGACCATTATTATTGAACCCGGTTGGGAAGGAAAGATCACTGAACATAATCATCTCTTCCTGAACCGCAGATTTTCGCTCCCAACCCATAAAGTCAAAGGGACGGATGTGGATCCTGTAATGCTCGAGATTTTCAATAATAGGTTTATGTTAGTTGCCGAGCAAATGGGGTATACTTTGCAGAATACTGCTCACTCGGTAAATATAAAAGAGAGACTGGACTTTTCCTGCGCCATTTTTGACAGTCATGGGAACTTGGTAGCAAACGCTCCCCACATTCCTGTTCATCTGGGGTCCATGGGAGAATGCGTAAAAGCTCTTATCAGGATAAAATTTAAAGAAATGAAAGCAGGAGATGTATACTTGATTAACTCCCCGTATAACGGAGGAACTCATCTCCCTGATATCACAGTTGTTACCCCGATGTTTGGCAGCTCCGAAGAGGTTTTTTTTTACCTGGCTTCCAGAGGTCATCATGCAGATGTAGGAGGAATTAGTCCTGGATCCATGCCACCTGGCAGCAGGACTATTGAAGAAGAAGGTGTGCTGAATGAGGGCATAAAGATAGTCAAAAAAGGCAGTTTATGTGAAGAAAGGTTAAAAGCGTGGCTGAATTCGGGAAAATACCCGGCAAGAAATCCTGATCAGAATATTGCTGATATTCGTGCACAGATTGCTGCAAATGAAAATGGACTTCAGGAACTTCGCAAGATGGTCGAAGGGTTTTCCATTGAAACTGTTGAAGCTTATATGGGTCATGTGCAAGATAATGCTGAAGAAGCTGTCAGAAGAGTTATTGACAGGCTTACAGATGGAGAATTCACTTATTTGTTCGATGATGGAAATGCAATTAAAGTTAAGATCACAATTGACCGTAATAAACGTGATGCTAGAATCGATTTTATGGGTACTTCCTCTCAGCTTTCAAATAATTTTAATGCTCCTGCATCTGTTTGCATAGCTGCTGTCCTCTACGCTTTCAGGACACTTGTAAAAAGTGATATACCTTTGAATGCAGGTTGTTTAAGGCCACTTGAGATCGTTATCCCCTATGGCTCCATGCTCAGTCCCCAACCTCCTGCAGCAGTTGTTGCAGGCAATGTTGAAACTGCACAGTACATTGTTGATGCTCTTTTCGGAGCTCTTGGCAAGCTTGCGGCTTCTCAGGGTACGATGAACAATTTTACTTTCGGAAACGCTGATTTCCAGTATTATGAAACTATATGTGGAGGTGCAGGCGCAGGCCCCGGCTTTTCAGGAACAGATGCCGTCCATACTCACATGACCAACTCAAGAATTACAGATCCTGAGGTTCTTGAAGCAAGGTTCCCAGTTTTGCTTGAGGAATTTTCCATCCGGCAAGGAAGCGGAGGAAATGGCGAATTCAGGGGTGGAAACGGAGTTGTCCGAAAGGTCAGATTCCTGAAGGATATGAATGCTGCTATCCTCTCGAGCCACAGGAAGCTTCCTCCGTTCGGGCTCAAAGGTGGCATGCCTGGTAAATGCGGAAAGAACATTCTTATCAGAAGAGATGGCAGAGTTATCGAAGTTGAAGGACAGGCTGAACTCAAACTGAAGAACGGAGATATTTTTGTAATCGAAACCCCTGGAGGTGGAGGTTATGGGAGACATGTATTGCAAAGCCATGGGAAAAAATCTTCTCTGTAGCGAATTGAGTTTCATGGTATCATGTTGAGGATAAATAGCTAACACAACTATTTCTGAGATTTATTTAACACCTCAATTGGATCAATGGTTTTATTTTGCACAATAACGGCTTACAAAATGTAAGCACATATAACTCCCCTCCGCCTGAAAGAAATAATCCTGCATTTGTGCATTCTATAATCCAGAGAGGTCCTCAAATCCATGAGGTGCAAATCCAATTCTATCCTTAAGCTCATCTGATCCCTATTAACCATGCACAGTGCCTGTCGCAAGCATACCTTAAAGGTATAAAAATTATAAGAGTGGGCCAATAATACATTTCGTATCATTTTATCCACATTTCTTACTTTAGATTGTGCTTCTCCTCATCATTTTGTTTATCTCCTCTTTAGATTTCTCTCCATAAAATATAGATGTATCTGTTCTTTGTATATAAGCAAAAATAATTGCGGTAATCAGTGCCTCCAGAATGCCAAATACCAAAGCGTGTTCAAGTACCATGGTAGGAACAGTTACACTCAAGGAATATGGCATATAACGTGGGACTCCATCGGCAGTATGCTCCAAAATAGGCTGTATTCCTAATTCAAAGCCCGCAAAAAACGATGACATGGTCAGAGAAATCCAGCCGGCAATGGCCGCAGCAATAACTCTTGTAGAGGATGCAATCTCTGAATTTCCACTAATTAACTTATAAGCATAATAAGCGACAAAGGGTACCACCACTCCCATGTTGAAGCAGTTAGTGGCTATGGCTGTTACTCCTCCATCACCAAAAATAAGTGCTTGCAATACCAGAGTTACAGAAATAGCTATAATTGATGCCCATGGCCCTATGACTATGGCGATAATTCCACCTCCTATGGCATGGCCTGAGCTACCTCCTGGAGTGGGTACATTGAACATCATTATTACAAATGAGAATGCAGCTGATAACGCAAGCAGAGGGACCTGTCTGGACTTGAGCTATGTGGTCAGTTTCTGTCCTGCATAATACCATATCGGAATCATGATAATCCAAAACGCAATATATGTACGCGGTCCTAAATATCCATCTGGAATGTGCATTTTTCTCTCTTCTCCTAACTCATTTCCTATGGTACAAGCTTAAAGAATTATTTAGGCTGAGTAGTTTTTCAGGACATTGAAAATTCTCTTTTTGCAAAGAATAAGAAGACTCTTGATACGAGTATTTTGACAGTTTTTCCGGAGATGACTCAGTTTATTTAAATACTTAAATAGTTTTATCGTTGATTATTTCTAAAAATGTAAAACTTAACACTTGGAAAACAAAATCAAGTACAATATACTTTGTGGTTTAAACATTGATTTTAGACAATTAAATATTCAAATCTATTTATTTTTTAGTTCAACTGCGTACGTCCTAGAATGTTCTTATAAATTCAGATTGTCAAGTATTACATATGCATAAATTTATATTACTTTTTTGGACAAATTTTAATTTTATTCATAAGTAAAGCTTTATTCCCATCTTATATAGGTCCAAGAGATGCATTGTATTGGAGTTAAAATATAAATTATAATGATAATTGCTTCCATGAATTAGAAAATAAAGGTCTTAAAGATCTTGGGCTAAAGTAATTCTTATAAAGACAGGTAGTAATGAAAGCTTAAACGAAAAGTAACCGAAAATATAAATTTGGGTCAATTGAAATTAATATAATAGTCATGCTCCATGATTTTTCGATATTTTCATGTGAGTTCTCCACAAAAACAATATAATCCAAGCATTTCATAGCTGAATTACCTTAAAAGATAGACAGTATTGCGAATTTGCTTAAATTCAAAGTCCGATTTGTGTTTTACTGCATGTAATAAGTTCTTCTGCTATGGAACTTTTTTACTCAATAACTTATTGATATTTGTGATTTAGCAAAAAATTAAGCAAGCTGCTATAAATTCCTCTTGTTTATCTTTGCTTAGAGGTAGTCGTAAGTCTATGTTTTCAGGAATAGATTATTCAGGTCAAGTTTGTTGATTCTATAAAATGTCCAAAAAACATTAGCATTTTTCAAGAAAAATGTGATAAAATGTTTAATTGAGTCGCCTTTCACAGATGTTCTCAAGATAACAATATTTTTCTTGCTACCTTTTAGGGGAATCGTTCAAAAATTTGCAATTATAATTTCAACTGAAGGTTTAGGAAATAGAAGTTAGAATCTTTTGATGAAGGCATAAGATAGAAAGTGTAATCTATTTCCAAAAACAACGTTTGAATAAGTAGCAGTTTTCAAAAAAACAATAGTATGAAAAATTATGATGATTGGAAGGAAATCTGCGGAAAATCAGATTGAACAGAGGATCATAATTTTTGTGCTCTTCCCTGCGGCTGAAATTTCCTACCTACATAATTTTACAGGAGAGGAATATCCAGCGCTGCAGGGTCAAGTAATAAATTTAGGAGGCTTTTTTGCTTTTGTGTCTGTTCGCATAGACATATGTATGTATGATAAACGTATATTTAACATTTTTTGTACGATTTGTGATATTTAATATTACTAAATTTAAAAATTATAATACTTTTGGAAAGAAATAAGTCATTTAATGATAGATATTGTAAATCTTCATCCCAAAGGATGCAAGATACCATGACTACTTTAGGAGCCAAGTAAAATCTCAACTTTTTCTGTTTACATGATTATTAAAAAACTGGATTGAAGGTTGAATAAATCCTCTCAAAACTAATAGTACAAAAAATCACGCACTTGCTTATTCATGCTAACGTTTTCAAATTAATATGTAGGCTTCACTATGAAAACAGAGCTCTCTTTGTAGTTGCTGGGGTAAGATTGGAGCTGTGGGTGATGGTGTAACTTCCGATGCGATTAATAACTGTGTTGAAAATCAGGATAACAGAAACAAAGAAGTATATGAATAAATTAAAAATTTTAATTTTGAATAATCTATATACATGTCCAAAGCTGTGGAGCTAATATACCCAGTTACTTGCAGCTGTATAAGGCACCGTAACTTTGGTTGTTACATAATTGAATGAATTTTAAAAAAATATGTTGACTGCTCTAATCTCAAAATTGTTGATATAGTAATCTTCTGGGAGAAGATTTATCTCTTTAGAAGGTAAAAACTAAAGTTTCGAAAATGGCTTGGTATTGCATCTGCTCCTAAAAGGAGTAGATTACGGGAAGAAGTATGAAAACCCTTCTACGAGACTTGGTATTTTGTTTTCTAAATCTGAAACAATCCCCTTATTTCTTCATACATATAAATGGCATAGGAATTACTCATGAAAACCAAAGGTTTATCGAAATCCTCTTTAGCAAATTTCTTTAAGTTCATTCCAGTAGAATACCCAACAGATTGGTGAGGAATGCGCAACCGCAATTTCAATCCAAAAATTTTTAACAGATTGCATATGGTTGAAAATAAATTATAAATCGAATACCTGTCCGTCATATCCAAGGGGTAAAAATACGGATTCAATATGATGGGGACGAAAGAGGTGACTGAGATGAGTCAAAATTACTTTTCTTGCATTAATTTTCTTTGCAAGTGCCATAGCCTCTTCTGAATTCATATGTTTTTTGATATGGATATGTGGTGGAACTATCGCATTGGCAATAAGAAGATTAGGATCCTTCATCAACTCTAGACTGACGTCGGGTATTTCTGGACTTGTATCTCCTGTGATCACTACTTTTGTATCTCCCTCACGAATTATGACCCCTGTAGGGACCTCCACAGGGGGGTGATCTACCTTAATGAGAGTAAACTGCAGCCCAAATAGCTCGAATGGCTCACAGAGATTTACATAATGATACTTAGGCTTAAGGAACGACACATACTGGTTTATGTAGTTGATAGTCTCTGGAATCCCATAAACATCAACTTTATTCTGAATTCTGTAGAACTCCCCAAATCCAGAGTAATGGTCATAATGTCCGTGGGTCCAGATCACTCCATCTATGGAGGAAAGGTTTTGCATGAGAAACTGCTGCCTGAGATCTGGGCTGGTGTCGATAAGAATTCTACCTATCTTGGATTCTACAAGGATAGAAAACCTGAGGCGTTGGCTTTTTCCACCTCTCTGAGCATCTTCGCATGCTGGACAGTTGCATCCTATTTTAGGGGTTCCGACAGCATCACCAGTTCCAAGCAGCGTTAGCTTCATGATTATTTTTTCCTCTCGTATTTTTCGAATTTTAGATCAGTCCTTTCATTAAATGATCCGACTGCTTCCAGCAAATCTTGTTGGGTGAGTACTTTGCGTTCTTCCAGAAGAGCGCTCAGGACAGCTTCCCTTATTACCATTCGCATGTCAGAACCTGAGTAGCCATCTGTCAATTCCGCAATTTCTCTGGTATCAAAATCTCCTTCGATATGTCTGGTTACGATATCCAGGATGTTTTTACGCATCTCGATGTCAGGAAGAGGGAAATGAACGATTTCGTCAAAACGCCTCCATGCCGCACCGTCAAGCATCTGAGGATGGTTTGTTGCGGCAATCAAGAGTACTCCATGTTCCACAAGGCTGATTTCATCGATAGCCTTTAGGAGGGTATTGACTGCTCGCTTGATGGCAGCATTTTCGTCCGAATTCCTAGCTTTTGCAACGAAATCCAGCTCATCTATGAAGAGAATGCAGGGATTCAATTTCTTTGCAAGCAAAAAGACTCTGTCAATGTTTTTTGCAGTTTCTCCAAGATACTGGTCCGTTATCATAGAGAGTTTAACCTCAACAAATGGGATTGATAGTTGTTCTGAAAGCGCGCGGGCAACGGAGGTTTTTCCGGTTCCAGGTGGTCCTACGAAAAGAATTTTCCCGATATCATGTAAGCCGATTTCCCTAAGGTATTCTCTGTGCTCTATAGCTTTCTTGATTTTTTTAACTTCATCCTCCTGTTCTTCGGTGAGCACAAGGTCTCTTATTTTTTGTTTTATATCTTCAGGAGCGATAATTACCACTAGTTTGAGCATTTCTTCACTTTTTTCTTCCTTCCTAATCTCTGCGATTAGGGATTCTATCCACTCCCTATCAACTTCTTTAGGCCTTATTTTTGCCTTTGTAAGTGCATAGTTTGCAGCTTGAACCTTTTTCACTTCTCCGTAGTAATAGGCAAGAACAGGATTATTTTCAATCCTTTCCTGTGAACTTTCCTGTTTTTCAAACCATTCCACAGCAATTTCGAAAGCACTCAGGCGAAGTTCAAAATGGGACTTGTCAATAACTATGAAGGGAACGTTTCTTACATTTGTTTCTATTTCCTTAGTTCCGTACAGTTTTTCAATTCGTGTAAATGTAGCTGTAATGGGTTTGGGAACTGTTTTCTCTGCACTGCTCCAGTAATTTTTTCTAATGTTTTTCGGAAGATCATTTACATCCAGTTCTGGATAACGATTATATATCTCCGCGGTCAGAAGCAGTTCTACGATATCTAGTTTGGTGCCTGACATGTTTTTTTACCCGTACATGCTTGAATCAATCCACTATCAAGTGTTGTGCACTCAAATGCGGTAAGTTCTTAAATCTTTGTTTAAGTTGCTGAACCTTATAATTGACTTTCTTCAAAGATAAAATTTACGAAGCTGCTGACATAAATAAAAGTAGAATATAGACTGAATACATTATTTTTGAATATCGTCATTTCTGAAATCATTTATACAAATCAGAGATATATCCAGAAAATTATTGTAATTATCCAGGGCATAGTTAGTTTTGCTACCTGGAGAGCCACTAGAATACCGTCTATAACCGGCAAGATGTTCTTTCTTATTGTAGAAATGTAAGCTCAACTTCTGCAGAAAGCTACAGTTTTTGTGCGATTTTTAAAATTCCTTATATTTTGTTTTCTGTAATTTCATCATTCTGATGTCCCTATTAGTCTGGTTATTTTGAAATGGAACTCACAGATCTGTAAGGAACCACATTATTTTTTTTTGTGTTGTACAAGCTTATTAAATAAATTCATTGCTTTTGTTTGTGGATTTGCACCTTATATTTTCTTTTTTTTGAAGATTTGAAGAAAGCTGATTTTCTTCATATTCCTTTCTTGATTCTGGAATCGAACTTTTCTTCCAACGTTTTAATTTGCTAAAAATTCAGCTCTTTATTTTACTCTTTACATTCATTAGTATATTTTTTTATTTCTGTTAAAAGTTCATCACCTCTTTAGTTAATTGCTGTTTATAATTCTCTTCAATACCATTAATTCACCATTATGTGAGCACTGCAAAGGTCGTGAGCGCAGTCATAACTGTTGTAGAATTTCCACTTATCATTAACTGCTATTCCTTTAAACGTCGGAGGAATTTCTATAGTTTTCCATTTTTTTAGCTTCCCTTTTTGTATGAACAAGATGATATTTATATTTCCCATTAAAAGCCAACTGAAGCTAATGTCTATTTTTTTGATTTTACGCTTGTCTCTTCACAATGGATGTTGGAGAATTTATTTACTTCTCCCTAAAAACATTTTCAAATTCCTCTAAATTCAGGAAACATCTTTTTTCTGCTCTAATTATGTTAGCATAACAGATTTTTATCTATATAATATCCTTAACAAAACTTCGAAATATTTTCATCTGAAATAAGCTTGTAGTCTTTACAGTGGATTGCTTGAACTATAATATTAGGATCATATTTGACTGAATATTTCACTGGTTCAGAAAAAACAGCTTTATTCAATCTTTAACATTAAGGGCAGATCCTCATCTGAATTCGATATTCTGTAACAATAAGATTTATAGGTTGTCGATCAAAACTTTTTTCTTTCATGAGCTTCAACTTCAACATATTCAAGATAGTGCACACATTTTTCACAATAGTTCAAGGAATGTTCTATTAGCCGATCAGAATCAGTAACTATTTCAAGAGTAGTTCATGAGTGACGTTCCTGACATTCCGATCTCAGGATATCCTTTCAGCCGATTCTTGGAATTGGGTTTCTATTTGAAAAATAAAATCAGGGATAGAGGTTTTCTAATGTTAAGATTGTTTTAATTTAAAAAGATTCTAATCAGATTAATCTTTTAGTGCGTTCTTTTATTTGAGATTCTATACTCTCAATGTAAGAAATAATTTTGGAGTTTGAAGCATATAGAGAAGAATCTCTTCATTTTCTTGTCTGTATCCTCTGAGTTATGTATATTCTTTGATATAATAAATTTACTTGATGAATCAATCTTTACTATCAAGGAGTTCTTAATTTTTTATTTCATACTGCAACATCTTAAATCAATTTTTTAAAATCTGTAGTTAGTGATCTAAGGTCAAAATACCCAAAATAAGAAGTCTTTCAAAGGATAATATCTTTTTAATTATATAAATTTAAGTTTTATTAAAATAATTCTGTTTACATTTTGGAAATATTCGATTTTTTTGCCAGTGCTGCCCTATATACGCTCCCCCACTTCCTAGCTTGCGGCTAATTGTAATTACAATTTGTGAATTCTCTTTCATTTTCTATAACCACATGATGGATGCATAGACTGCCAAAGTGTTCGTTTTTTCTTCCACAATTATCATTCCTTTTGACCAAGCTTCAGTTTTTTGATTTTCATTTATACATAGTTTTTGTGTCAAAACATATGCACAAAAGTAAACACAAAAAGCATGTCAAATTAAGGACAAATATTGCCTTTAATAGATAATTAATATATTTTATATTTAATACATTGTCACTATTCAGCTGATCTAATATAGATAACAAATATGTATTTCGACAAAAAGATACACCTAAAGTATAATGGATTAAAAAACAAAATAATTGATAGCTAACAGTTACAAAAACCAACTCATTGAAATTCACTCGTTAAGACTTAAGATATATATTAATGTTGTTTTCCCTAGGCTGAATGGTTTCGATTATTCGATAACTGCACATGCAAAGTGCACATGCTCACGTGCGTGATATCCATCTGTGCGTCCTTTAAAATAATGTTCTTCGATATCGGTTGGGCTCAAACTCTCTTGAAGACTAAATCCTAAACTTGCGAGTTCTTCGGCCAAGTTTGATGGATTGAAGCCTGTTATCATTGGTTCACCTATCGTTTTCAAATATTCCAATAAATTTTGCATTTGTGGAGATGATTTTTCAGGGATAAATACATCGGTGTCGAAGTAATCAAAAACAATCGTGCTGTCCATAGGAGCAATTTCCGTGATGGAACGCAATGTTGTGAATACTTCATCTTTGGTCAAGTACAGGATGACACCAAGCCAACTAAAGAAGCTTTTAACGTTTGAGTCATACGATGATGAGTTAGTTAGTGCTGTTACCAGATTTTCTTTCGTGAAATCAATAGGAATAAAATGTAATTTTGCGGGATGTTCCCATTTCAACTCAGCAAGTCGATGAAGCTTAAATTCTTGTGTTGCAGGGTGGTCAACTTCAAACACTTCCAAGTGTTTCATCATTTCAGGTTGCCTGAATGCAAAGGTATCCATCCCTGCTCCAAGGATTACATACTGCGTTACTCCTTGCTTGACAGCTTTTTCTAGGGCGTCTTCCGCATACTGCGCACGACTGATAATATTGGTTGCTTGCATTAAGTACGCTGAGATAGTTGTTTGGTCTTGGCACGATGCAGCATACTCAGAACCATTTAATTGTGTATACCCAATAAAATATTGTTCAAAATGTTGTTCAATTAGTGTTCGTTTCTCTTCAGATATCAAATGATAGGCTAGAAAGTCATCAAAGATTTTATCGGTATTATTCATAGCATGATAGGCACGCATGTAAGCTACCATCATTGCAGTAAAGCTAACTTGGTTCTCTTTCATTCAAGTACCCCTTGGCTATTTTCTATAATAAATTGAAAGATTTATATATTTAAAACATACCTAATACAAAAAACTTAACTTTGAAGTTACAGCAAATTTGTAACACGGCTCTATTTCTTGCTTCTCGGTTTTATTTAAAAATATATAGTCATTCTTTTATTAGACTTTCATTAGGATTTATACAGAGCTTTTGTAATAAAATATATGAATTTCCTAAATGCCATTAGTAATAAGAAAACATTGTTGATCTCTGACTCATGGAGCTTATGGAACTCTTGGAGCTTATTGAACTTCTGGAACACTTGAAATTAATTAGCCCAAACAATCATCGTAAATAGAAAAATAAGAAAATAATAATTATATAGTTCTGGCAGTGTACTAAAGTTCTGTAAAGTGTAGTTGATTCTGTATCTTTGTCTTCCCAATGAAAAACAAGGATTGTTCAGTCTGTTAGCAGAATGAGTTAAACAATTAGGGAAAAATAAGCTTAAAAGCATCGGGTTGATCGTCTCACTAACTACACAAACAATATTTTATCGTTGTTAACTTCATGTTGATAGACGCAAACTCCATGCATAAAGTAAAATGGTTGGTCACCTAATTCCCAGGGCAATAATGATATTCCTTAAAGCAATCTATATTGCCCTATTTTTTTGAGCCTTCAGCAGTACTTATTATTTTGTCCAGAACTTATATGCTGGATACTATTAGAAAATAGACTAATCGAAGAACTCAAACACGAGCAGAATAATTTAACCCCTTTTTCCTGGGATTCAAAGCTTAAATCAATTATATTGATCTTCAAAACAGTACACTTTACTCGTTTCCGTCAAAATTAATTCTCAAATAATCACCAATTCTCGATACAAATTGATAAATAAATCCCAAAATTAATTCGATTTAATCAGTAAAAATACCAAGTAATACCAAATTAAATCGATTAATTAGCATAAAAAGGCTGTAATTAGAGAAAAATCATTAAATTTCTGTCAACGACGGTGAAGTAATTGTAATAAAAAATAACCTATTGGAATCAATATAGCGATTATTGTAAAACTAAGAGCGACTTTAAAACAAAAATATTTTTTAAAAGCAATCCGAGAATTTATAACTATTTGAATAGCATAATTTGATTCTAAGCTTGAATTTCCTTCTTCATTTTTTTGTAAAGAGTCACGTAATTTAGCTAGATATGATTCTGGCTCACTGAATCTGATATAACCATAATATAAGATGTTATTACTCTTTTCCAATTTATTGCTCTTATAGTACTTATCAAAATGTTTCCGGGTTCTCGGCCAAAACGAATATAATGCGCTAAATAATCTAAGAGCATTTAGTACTATAAAAAAATAAAGGCAACCTAAAATCGATTGTGGAATTACAATGCATTTCTGCGTTATGATATTAGCTGCACCAATGATTGAACTCAAATTGAAGACAATAATCGCAGCATTTTTTGCTTCTGCAAATTTTCACCACTCATTAACGTTTGAAAAGATATCTTTAAGGGCATCTTTCCATTTTTATTCTCCTTTCTCCATTTCGATACTCCAACTAAATTTTTTTAATTGAATGTATCAAAATTAGCTTTTATATAAATGGATAATATTTTATTTTGTCTGTTACAAAGTCAATACTTCATTTAGGCTCTTCACATTCCATATTCTTGGAAACTTATTCATAAATGATAAGTATTGTATTATCAAAAAACAGACGAATCGAATAATTCAAAAGCGCTGTGGAATGCTGAACAAATGCAGTTTGTGATTTTGTATAGAAAAGAAAATATCATATTTCAATGAAAAATATTATTAAAAAAGTTATAAAGTTGGAGAACTAGTACTGTTTGCAGAACAGACAAATAAACTTCTTTAAGTGAAAAGAGATACTGTTGATGTGTGCATCGTCAACAGTAACTTCCTCTCCAATTAATGATAAATTTTGATTTCCATAATAGTTAATTTGTTTAAAGCTCGGACCCATACCACATAGTCCATTATATTGTAAATGAGTATGGGTTGAATATCCTTTTACTATGTATACTATTTTTGTCTCAATATACTCACCTTCAACAATTTCTATTATCCTGATAGCCTAATGAACTATCAAATGTCGTTGAACTATACTCACACTTAAGCCCATCAGCAATCAAATTCTAATCACTTGGATTTGTCGTTATTTTTCGATCACCATCATTAAATAGATATAGAGTTACAACTACATATTCATACCCTAGGGAGCTGCTTTTGGGTAAATATTGGTACTCGTCCATCAACTCCTACACCCGTATCCCCTATTCCAATGTCAAAGCAAAAAAGATCCAAACAACGTTGAGAAATAATATTTGCTTAGAACTATTAACAATATTTTTAGAGTCCATTTAGGAAAATAGACTGTGAAGTTTTTAAGATGATGGATCTTAAATTAAGGTTCAAGATATTAGTGTTGACTCTCATGATATTGAATATTATTGACCCATAGCCATTTTATGTATAAGGGGATTAAAAACCGAAGAATGACACCTCCTTAGATATTCGTTCTGCACCTTAGATAATTGGGAAATCTAAGCTAACACTTGGTGTTATTAACATAAATGAGTTAAGCAAAGAATATTCAATCTTATTAAGTACTTATTTGAAAGGATTGAACTGATGGGAGTAAAAGTGAGGGCCATATACAAGGATAGATACTTTTTTAACAGGGAAGTTATCTTAAAATAAATAGGGACAAATTGGAATTTGTAATTGAAGCTAAACCCAACAAAGGATTAATGAAATTCTTGAAAAGCACAGAATGGATATAAGTGAAAATAAGACGAATGTTTTTGAATCTAAGTCTATCAGAAGGGAATCAATTTTCAATATCATGGCAATGGTGGATCAGGACAAAGAATACATCTGATTTGTAACAAATAAAAAAGTGGGATATTAAATTTTCTGGAGAGAATTACAAAAAAAGTAAAATTAAGATGTATTGATAAAGTTTTTTTTCTTGTTAACTATTGAGGAAAATCGTAAACTGATAAGAACAGTCATTCAGAGCTACAGAAAATCGGAACTTCTGGGAGATGATAACTTTATTTAGCAGAAGAAGTCATCATCTATTCTATCTATTCAGGGAAATTAGAGCATATTATCGGGAAAAGCTTCTGACAAATCCAAATATCTTAGTCTCCAGAGAGTGGTTGTTAGTTCTAGAAATGACTTGATTAGCTCTATGAAGGTCAGTAATTCTCGGAAAGGATTCGATTTTTAGACTCACTCTGGAATACTACAGCATTATCAAAATCTCTAGGATAGAAGGATTCTTATATTTAATTATAATTCCGAAGATCTCTCTATCAAGGGAATCTACCTAAAGAGGACCATTATATGACAAGAGAAAAACTATATTCAGGGAAAGCAAAAACTATCTATAAGACGGATAATCCTTACATCCTTATTGCTGAATTCCGAAACAGTCTAACCGCTTTTAACGGAGAAAAAAAAGGAGAGATGGAAAAAAAGGGTTACTATAATGCTCATATCTCAAAAAAGCTATTTGAGATGCTCGAATCAGAGGGAATTAAGACTCACTATATTGAGATGATTTTCGATATTAATATGCTTATAAAAAAAGTAGAAATCATAAAAATCGAAGTCATCGTCAGGAACATTGCCGCAGGTTCCATAACTAAAAAGTATCCCTTGAAAGAAGGCACTATTTTCAAATCACCTGTGATCGTTTTTGATCTCAAAAGTGATGACTACGGAGACCCTATGTTGAATGATGATATTGCTCTTGCACTTGGGTTAGCAACAAGAGAAGAACTCGCAATTCTCCGAAAACTCGCTCTTAGGATCAACGAATTACTTTTGATTTACCTGGATGAAAGAGGTATTATTCTCCCTGATCTCAAGCTTGAGTTTGGAAGAAAGGATGGAGAAATCCTCCTTGCAGATGAGATTTCCTGTGATACATGTCGGTTCTGGGATAAGAAGACTGGCCAGTCCATGGATAAAGATGTCTTCAGGTTTAATAAAGGTGATATTTCAAAAGCTTATGAAGAAGTTGCCCGGCGAATCGTGCCTGAAATATTTGAATGAATTTAATGATATTTGAAAGCTTTAACAAGCTAGATTAAGGCTTTAAAGACCTTATTTCGGAATGTCTTAAAACTCAAACTGTTCCTATAATTAGACAAAGGGCGATGTTGACTTTAAATTTGGATAGGATATTATTCTCACATTCTGATAAAATCGACATTCTCCAGATGTGTACAAATGTATAATTTGTTTGTTTCTTTTGCAAACTATTATTCATTAAAGTTAGGAGGATTTTTATAAACCTCTTATTTTGACTAATTATTTATGTACTGTTCATAAGTATATGGTGAAATTTAGTGGTTATCGAAATCCTCTTAGATTAATTTTTAAGTTACTGCCGTATTGAGAAAATAGATGCCACGTTTTGTGCATCTGTGAGAAATAGGGTATAAATTGATTGATTAGTAAAATATTTTGTATTACTATCAAATTAATTGGAATGGTTGATTCTGATTACTTTCCAATTTTTTTAAATATTCTTAATCATTTGCTGAAAGATTTGTCGATACTATCCAGTTTTTAATTCTTATATGGATCATAGCAGCATAGATCAAGGTTATGTTGGATTTTGGAGATCTTTCATAATCTTTACTCAAATGGCGATATGACTCAGACATCAAAACTCTACCAGTCATCGATGATGGTACTTGAAAATCTTTTACGTCATCTTTGAACCTCAAGATTTCCAACATCTAATCACAAATTACGCTGATCTAATCGATCTGTTGACCTGTATAAAAGGGCCAGCTCAAATAGCTACAAACTGGGAAATGATTTCTTATTTTTCTGGCTCATAAAGGTACTGAGCGAGTGATGTGAGAGCCTGTTCTTTTCGATACTACGATTGAATCTCACTTGCAAGATTAATGGCTTTCTCAATAATTTCTTTTTGTCTGAATTCATCCAGATATGGAATGATTAATGAAAGAGCTTGTGGCCTCATATCTTTGTCTTTAATATTGAAAGCTAACTCAAGGGCTTGTTCTATAATTTCCTTTTCTCTTTGCTCAGTAAGATATGGAATAAGAAGAGAAAAAGACTCTAATCTTTGATATTCAGATATAATTCCGGATACCAGCTCAATTGCTTTTTCCATAATTGCTTTATTTTTTGATCCGTAAAGATGCGGAACAAGCGAAGAGAGAATCTGCAACTTTGCATCTTCAGATTGAATTTGGGAAGAGAAGTCGAAAATATGTTCAATAAGTTTTTCTTTATCCGGACCTCTCAGATGGCGTGCAAGTGAAGAAAGTACCAGGGCTCTTTCGTTTTCATCTTGAATATAGGAAGCAGAGTAAAGGGCTTTTTGTATAAGTTCTACCTTTCTTTTCCCCTCCAAAATTGGGATAATTAGGGAGAGTGTCTGTGCTCTTAAATCTCCAGATTGAATATTGCAGGCAAAATCAATGGCTTTTTCAAAAAACTCTTCTTTAAAGGGATCCTTTAGTTGAGAGACACGTGAGTAAAAAACATGTGACCTATTAGCCTCATTTTGGTTTTTAAAATTGATTTCTGCAATTTTTGCCATTCTTATTCCAATGGCACTATCCTCGGTTATAACTCTCTGGTCAAGTTGAATGTGTTTATAATGTTGTTGCAGTTTTCCGGAATAGGCATCATTTTTGGTTGTAACTATATTGTCAGAGGTAGCGTTTTCAGTTTCCAAGATTTCGAATCGCTTTAAACCCTGAATAATAATTTTTTTTTCGATGAATTCCTCAAAAAACTTATTTAACCCACTTTCTGCAGATGTACCCAATAATGCCATCTTTAGTCAACTCTAAATATAACACAACATTATTCTATATAAGATAAGTATATTAGGTTAATCATGCTTGATATGTTCGTTATGTATAATATTGCTAAGGCATTCATTAGTTCCTGCGACAAAAAATAGCAATGAGACTTCAAGTCCTATTATTGGCTAAAAAAATGGTTTTGAGTTCAGCTAAGTTTGCAGAAGATTTCCCAGTTTACAGCTCAACGGTTTATTGTTGGATAAAGCGTGCTGAATAAAAAAGGTTTATTCAGCTTTAAATGTGAACATGTTCGAGTAGTAAGGCTTGTTTTAATAGTAGAACAATTTTTTGATCTAAAGAACGTGTTTTCAGAGCCAATATCAGCAGATGATGGTTATTATCATGGTTAGCAAGCAAAAGATGAAATTCAATTTGTTAATTAGGAATTTTAAATATCTTGTTCCAAATCAAGAATGAGATTAATTATTAAATATTTAGGGGTTAGGTAAAGAACTGTAAATCTGGATCAAAAAGGAGAAATAGGGCACTTAAGAACTAATATAGATTTAAATTTCAAAAAAGATTCCTGAACTCTAACAATATATTCATTACCCATGATGAGAGTAATATTTTGTGTGGATCTAGATAAATCAAGATGTAGGCCAATCAAAAGCTCCAAAACATTAAATTTACAAATGGTTCAAAGGCCAAAATCAATATTTGAAGTTTATACTGTAAAAGAGAAGTTTTATGGTATTATTTATTAATTACAAAGATACAGACTCTTTCCTAAATCATTATTTGATTTTAAGGGCGATATCGGATCAAAGATATTTCTTCTACTGTACCGAGCTACATGCTATGAATCAATAAAAAAATAGAGATTTTATCCGGGACTAAAAATCACTATTATTTACTGTCAACATCTGTTTCTCCTTCCCTTAACTTTAACTACTCATAGCTATCAAAATCTGAATGATATGTTACCTACTTCTACTAGATATTACAGCACCAAACTTATCATCCAAATTCATTAAGTTACGCTTAAGATATCAAGTATTTAGCTAAATAGATTAAGAGCACTTTGAATGAATTTTTGGAAGCCTCGTGCGTGATTCGAACATGCGACCTAGTGATTACAAGTCACTCGCTTTACCTGGCTGAGCCAAAGCGACATGATTTTATGTTAACAGCCCCGGGGGATCAGGTGTTCAGAGCCTATTTTCTTTTATTGATTATAAATACAGTAGATTTAGAGAGCAAACATATAAATTGTTTCTTTTTGAGTCTTCCACAGCACTTTTGATTTATTCGATTCGTTTATTGTTTGATAATATCCTACATATCATTTATAGATCACATATCCTATGATCGTAAATATAAACAAGAATAGGCTACTGATAGGTTAAAGATAGGTTTTTCTTCTCTAGACAAAGAATAATATTAGATCCTGACGACTTCACAAATACTAAAAAATAATTATTTATATTTATTTGTTTTTTGACTACGAAAAATCTTATGCGAGATTATTTTTTGTTTAGAAGCAAATTTTCATAGAATTAATTTAAAATAACTATGCAGATAATTATGTATTGTACCGTCGTATCGTATACCACAAACAGACCTAAAAGAGTGAGAAATAAACGGCACAATGGGTTAAGACAACATAGTAGAGTTACTTGGAAGATGTTGATCTTATTTCGAACTAAATATACCTGGAATGATATTTATTCGAAGTAACTGTATTTGGGTTTACAGTTAATACAACTCTTCCAAGATCTCCTTCATTGAAATTAAAAAATCCTTTGTTGTAATGAAAAAAAGGGACGGAGAACAGTCATTTTTACAAAAATTTCAGTACACTTCCCTATTTAATATTAGTTCATCACTAAAACAATGAAACTACCTGCAGCCATAACATTTCAAAAAAATAGTAAGTGTTTATTTCATTACATTAATTACTTTTCCTATTGTAACAGTAAACTTTGCTTTCCTGATTATATATTCCTCAATTTTCGACTTTAATTATCCATCCTGCATTATTTTTTGAGTTTTTGATTCTTTTAAATAAGGTATGTTAAAGTCGAGATAAATAGAGCTGAGATAATAGCAAGTATGACAAAAAGTATTATTAACCACTTTGCAATTTCCATAGAGAAACCTGCAATTTCCGTTGCACTCAATACATATGCAATAAATGCTAATATTAAAAAAATATTACAAGACCTATCAAATCAAGCATAATTTAACCTCCATGTCATATTTAATTGATAAGCAATTGATCCAGAATTCTCTGCGCTACTGTTAATGCTACTACAAATAGAGCTGCTAGCAAAATAGCTATTTACCTTTTTTATTCTGTTAAGTTTGGTTTATTTTCCAATCTGTCCACACACCATATTTTTGTTCAATTTGCCTATAATTTAAACAGTGCAAGAAGCAGTGGAAATATAACTAAATAATCGTTATTCGTGACAGAGAATTTCAAATTTAGGACTGATTTCCTATAAAAATGATACCACCAATTTGTTTAAACCGGTGGTTTATTTAAATTTTTTATAATTACTGAATCTTCTCACATCAGTAATTATTCATTGGTTTACTTAGCTTTTTAAATTAATTATACAAAAAATAATTTTTGAACAAAATTTTTTTCTCTATTAAATGTTTTAAAATTGGACAATTAAAGTCAAATTTATGACATTTCTAAGAATAATGAGTCAGAAGAAACAAACCATTGACTTATACCCTTTTCTTTGCTACAAAAAAACGATTTATCTTTTTATTAATGCACAAGTTTTGTGTCAAAATCTCTGAATTTTTTAAGTTACATTTGAAATAAGAAAAGGTAACTGATCTATGCCTCCTGGAGTTTATGGAACTCATAGAGCATATGGAGCTCATGGAACACTTGGAACTAATTAACCAAAATAACAGTCATAAATAAAAATATAAGAAAAAATAATTATATAGATCTGGCAGGATACCGAAAGTTCTGTAAATATGGTTAATTAGGTATCTTTTTCTTCCCAATGAAAAAATAGGAATTGCTCAGTCTGTTAGCAGACCGAGTTAAACAGTTAAAAAAAATAAGCTTTAAAGCATCAGCTTGATCATCTAACTAATTACACAAACAAACATCTATCGTTGTTAACTTCATGTTGATAATGTAGTCTCCATGTATAATTTAAAAGGGTAGGTCACCTAATTTCCAGGGCAACAATGACATTCCTTAAGGCTATCTATATTGCCCTATTTCATTTTGAGTCTTCTGCAGCACTTATTATTTTATCCAGAACTGATACACTGCTACTATTAGGAAATAGACAAATCGAAGAACTCAAAAACGCTGTGGGAAAGAAGATATCAAAAACAAGCAGATTTCCAGATCTTTGCTTTAGGTAACCGTGGAACCAAATCGTTACATGTTTTAGGAATTTTTTGAGCGTAATATATGTTCTAAAACATCTTTTAAATATGCTGATAGTTATTTACATTCCAATGTATTGCTGTTCATTAACTTAAGCTGTGTTTTCACTAATTTTTGATGTCTTGATCAGAAATGAATAGATAAGTAAGAAGCTAATAAATATTATAATTATCAAATTATATTAATTTAGACTAAACCTTGGACATGTTACAGCACTCCGAAGCAGATTGATGAACATTCCACATCTCACAGAATGATTTTCGAATTTTACTAACTAATGATACAGGAAAAGGATTGAAGTACGTGAACGATAAACACAAATTGTATTTGATAACCTTAGTTTCAGCATATTTTGTTTTTATGCTGGTGAGTATAGCGGATGCAGAGCCATTTGCGTATATTACGAACGAAGGCAGCGGCAATATATCTGTAATTGACACAGCGACCAACACTGTCACAGCCACAGTGTCTGTTGGATATGATCCTTTATGAGCTGCAGTCAGCTCAGATGGAACAAAAGTATATGTGGCAAACATTCTCAGTAACAATGTCTCTGTAATTGATACCTTCGCAAACACGATCACAGCAACGGTGGATGTAGGACCCTTTCCTACGGAGTTGCAGTCACACCTGATGGAACAAAAGTGTGTGTAACGAACTTCGGCAGCGGAACTGCTTCGGTAACTGACAAAGCAACAATCCATCAAAATAAACAATGATGGCAACGATTGCAAAAGATGTGTTTGTTATAGGTGATGATATGAGCGCCATAGCTACTGTGGGAGGAAACCATGATTTCACGTCAGTTTCTACAAATGCAAATATTTTGTATACAGATAGCATGAAAGCTATAGATAATAGTGATTTATATACTGTATCACCTGATTTACAAGATGCAAAGGATGAATATCGATTAGCAATGGTACAAGCCCACAGTGCAGCACTTTATTTTTATGTGGGAGCCGAAGACTATAAAAAAGTAAATGTTAAAGATGGAAACTCTGAGTTTGATCGAGCTATAACTGTTTGAAATCCTGCAACGAACATGTGAATAGAGTGGATAACCTATTAAAAGCTATAATTCCAAACATTAATTAACAAGCTAGTGTTTTGTTAGAACTTCTTCTGCCTTTTTACGCTTCTTAATATCCTGAACTGTTGCTCCCTTTTGAATAGGGACATTTATCTTCATAAAAAACTAAATTCACTTTGCTCATTGACTAGGCGTTCTTTTCATTGGCTAAGATAGCCATATGATCAATGTTATAGGCCTTTCTTTTTAAAACTCTTTTAACGACGTAAAGTACAGCTTTGGCTATATAATTTAATGAGATGAAAAATAAAATGAGGGAAAATAAATGGAAGTTAAAGAGACAATGACTCTTTTGTTAGTAGCCTTATTTGTAGCTTCATTGGCGAGTACAGTAGGAGTACAAGCCAAAGCGATGGTAAAAGTAGCACCAGTTACAATGGCCATAGTTATTAGAGCCAGTTCTGGTGGCAGCTTCTACATTTTACCATATTATTTCACATCCGTTTTCCAATTTCTGATACACCAACCAAATATTACATAGTTAGTATTGCTTTATACTTAATTGGCATCAAAATGTACAAAATGCATTTCGTTATCCTTAAGAAATAGGCATCTGAATAATCTATGAAGTTATGACAGGAATTTTAAAAATAAAGTAAATAGGTGTAAAAGCATGAAAAAAGTTAGGAAGGAGAAAAAAGACAATCCTGAAAATCCTAAAGAATCTGAAAATCTAGAAATGGAGGAGATAAAGGCTATAAGGGGAAAACTTGCTGAAATGCATAGTGATATCAAAAAAGTGATGGAATATTCCAACAAGCTGCGTTTCGAAACTGCTCTTGAAAGTTCAAGGCAGGAATATTCACACTCTCTTCAAAATTACCTTTTTGAAGATATAGGGACTGGACTTGAACGAAACATGGTTAAAAAATGTCCTGAAAAAGGAAATTGTACCTCTGCGTTTACAACCATTCTACAGCACAATGCGGGACTTATAAAATATAATGAAGTAGATGAGGCCATTATTTCGGACAACAGAAAAAAGCTGGATGAACTGAAATGTGGAGCCCCGTATAGGAAATGCGAGCAGTGCTTTTCCAAAGTTTTGAATCTCTTCATAAAACAAATAAACATCATGCGTTCTATGGAGATTTATAAAAATAATCAAGGACAGAAGCCAGATATTTCAGCCCTCAAAACTAGCGTTGCTATGAGCGAAATCCTTAACCCGATTTCAAATAAACAGCGCCTGGAAATTCTAAAAGCAGTCGCTTTCGAACCGAAAAGTTTCTCTGCTTTTTCCAAACTTACGGGTCTTATAGCAGGAAACTTACTTTTTCATCTCCAGAAACTTATGGACTGCGAGCTGATTCTGCAGCAACATGACAGAGGAGATTATGTGATTACTGAAAAAGGGTTCAAAATCCTGCAGAGTTTGAACGAGATATATTTTTCACTCCAATATTTCCCACAGCAGATATACAATTCTAATTTGTTTGAGGAATCGAAAAAAGAAGAATTAACCGATGAATCGAAGATGGTAGAACTGACCGAAGCCCTAAAACAAATGGCACTGACACGTGGGGCCTCCAAAGTAGGCATTGCAACGACTAAAACTCTTTTAGGCGG
This sequence comes from uncultured Methanosarcinaceae archaeon, assembly GCA_963763235.1. Lineage (GTDB taxonomy): Archaea > Halobacteriota > Methanosarcinia > Methanosarcinales > Methanosarcinaceae > Methanosarcina. The sequence goes on from CAVXNY010000009.1 coordinate 159,989, forward strand.
CCCTCCCTCTGCCGACCTGACTTATGTGCTACCAGAAGCAAAATCTGCTGTATGTTTTGCCCTAGCTTTTGATCAGAATCTTATAGATCCTTATTTCAGAAAAGTGGATCGTGAATCCCTTGAAACTAATAAGGTACGGACCACTATCCTTGCCGATGGAATAGCCCTTGAGATTGCGAATTTTTTGCAGCAATCTGGATACAAAGCTGTCCCACAGCCTGCAAATTTCGTTTACCGGAAGGATACCAAAAATTGGCTTCTGGATATGCACCCTCCTATTTCCCACAAGTATCTGGCAGTACGCTCTGGGATAGGCCATTTTGGATATTCAGGGACGATTATTACAAAGGAATATGGATCCGCAATTGTCTTGGTCTCGGTCGTTACGGATGCAGAACTTATCCAAACAGACTCTTTGCCAGAAGAAGAAAACTATTGTGACGAATGCAAGCTTTGCCTCTCAGTATGTTTATCTGGATACGTGGACCTGGTTGAAAAAGTCACTGTAACCCTTGGTGGAAAAAAGTTTAGTTATGGAAAGCGAAGAAACAATAGTCGCTGTTTACTTGTATGTATGGGACTTACAGGTCTGAATGCCTCAGGAAGTTGGTCCACATGGTCTCCTGGGCGCTTTAAAATCCCTGGAAAAGATGAAGATTTCGTTGCTGCAATACCTGCTGCCGCACAAGCGTATCTAGGAAGGCCAAAGTTAAAAGGCGAATTTTTTGTACCCATAATGTCAGGGTCCATGATGGACTTTCCCTGTTCTAACTGCCATTTAGTCTGTCACCCTGACAAAGAAGTTCGGATTGCAAGATACAAGATGCTCATAGAAAGCGGAGTGGTTATACAGGAACTAGATGGACCCCGTAGAGGCGTATCTCCTGAAGAAGCAAAAGAGTACCTCAACTCCATGCCTCTGGAGTGAAGAAAACTGTATGAATCTATTCCAGAGGGAAAATCGGTCTAAAAAACAGGGGAAATTATTTCACGTAAAACAAAATTTGAATTTTCCATTTTATGGATAATCTAAATTTTTAAGGTTAAATCCTTTAGGATTCACGTGGTTGAACTGAAAAAACATTGGCTTTGGACCCTTAATTACCAAAATTGTAAATAGAAATCACAATTATTATTGTGCTTGATTTTGTACCTCAAGTGCGTAAGTCTATCCTTGTGAATTATAGTAGGCAAATAGGCAAACAAATTCTACATCTACATAAATCTGCAGAATACCGGTTATATCACTAATAAGGTCAATAAGTTCTATAATATCACGAAAGTATGTTTCAATATATTTTTTCAAAAAACCTGTTGTAGGGTCTGAGATTAAGTTATTTATTGATTGGCGGGGAAAGGCGTCGTCTTTTCTAATTCATGAGAGCAGGACCATGTAATGTTAATAATAATTAGTTTAAGTTCGGAATAGATATTCACAAAAGTATATAATTAATCAAATTTAATCATAAATTATATATCTCCCCATATCTTCAAGTAGATATTCGATCGAGCTGTAGGTAGTTCCCCCCGCCTGCAGCTCACAAGATCAACTTTTTTTACATACAAGCTCGGCCTTTACCAAGATTTCCTTAATTTATCGGTAATCTTTATGTGAATTTTAATGTAATTGCTATATCTTTAAGGAAGCCGAAAGATTTTGTTTAAAAGCAGGTAGCTCTGAGGATAAAAAGCATTATTCACGTTTTTGTCCATTCTTATGAGTAAGACTTATATTATTTGATTGTATAGTAAGAACATTAAAAATAAAGAGGCGTATAATCTGTTATTAAAAACTAATTTCTGTTTTTAACCAAAGAATTATATAAATCTTGTTTTTAAACTATCGACTATCCGTTGTGAGCGGAGGTGAAAAGAATATGGCTTTTAATGACAGAGGGAATTCCTCTAGGGGGAGAGACCGAAATCGCGGAGGTTTCGGCGGCCCAAAGGAAATGCACAATGCAACGTGTTCTGATTGCGGCGTTGAGACACAGGTACCTTTCAGGCCTGACCCGGACAGACCAATCTATTGCAGAGAGTGTCTCCCCAATCACAGGAAACCCAGAGAGGAAAGGTACTAAGCTAAGAAAGAACCACGCTTATACCTAATTCAGTCTGAAAATTCCACTTGCAGGTTATGCCCGTTTTGCTTAGCTTGAGAAGGTTAAACGGACTGCTTCCTTTTTATTGAATTATTCACTTTTACGTTTTAATGTTGTATGTTATTTAATTATAGAGGATTTCGATTTATCTCATTTTTTTGGAATATTGACACACATAATTTTTGCAGTAAGTATGTTCCAATTTTTGTTTCCAAAAAAGTATGAAAACTAATTAGTGGATTTCCATAAAAGGCTTAAATACTACTTTTATTACAATGCCAAATTGTCTTTGAGACAATTACAATGTCTAAATATATTTAGTAATCGAATTTGTAAAAATAGTAACTAACTCTTGTAGTTTAGATATTCACAATTGTTTATTCATTACTTCCATTCTCATTATACATGATGCAAAACAGCGGTAGAGTTTCTATAGATACAAAAATAAAATTTAAAAATCTTAAAAACTGGTTTACACCAGAAAAATGTGATGTTGTTTTATGTGAATCAACAAGTGATTTTTGGGTTCTTATTTGAGATTTATTGATAAAGCATCTACCTGTTCTAGTTTGAAATGCATGAGATATGAAGGCGCTTATGCATAAAAAGACTGATAAAGTAGATCCAGAATTTATATAGAACTTGCACTTAAAATAAATGATTCAGCCATTAAGATTTACCTCACAGCGCTGTATTTAAGCTTCAGACATTCTAGAGTATTATAAAATATCTTTCCAATGAAATCGAAATTTTGGGAAAAGAACTTTTTAATTAGGCGTATGGAAAGGATCAAAAATGAGATTTAAATTTAAATGTCTGTTCAGGGTATTGATAAATTAGTGCAGCAACTCTAATTGCTAAAATAACCAAATTCAGGGATTTCTCTTTAGGAGATAAGCTTGATTCATAGCTTGGAGTTGTTCCAAATGTGCAACAATCTGCTGATAAATCTTACAACGACAGAATAACAAAAATAAAATCAGAGATGGTAAGGGGGATTCTAACGCAAATTACTCGGGCAGCAGCAAAAAAAGTAGTAAAATAAAAAAAGACTTAGATTGAGGACGAAATCAATTGGAGATGCAAAGACAATTATTGCTCTAGCAAAGAAAATTGCCACAGTAATATTGCATCTGCTTAAAATTAACAAGATATATGAAGATGAAACATAGTGTGACAAGGGAAAATTCAAAAGAGAATAAATTTTGAGATTGAGACATTCTCTGTTGATGCACAAATGAAAATAATTCGTGGAATAATCGCAATTATGAAAAAAAGATCAAAAAGCACGTGAGAAACTAGTTTAGTCAAATACTCTCATGTCAAATTTGATCATGAAAATCTCAATCATTTAATGATGGTAGACCAATTTATTCAAAAATTTTAACCTTTTTTAGGAGTTCTTGGTAAATTTGAGATAACTCCCATAAGGCTTGATTCTAGGCTCTCTTCCGGTGATCCCATTCTGGTTCTATTTTCTTCGTTTATTTGTCAAGATCTTTGTAGCCCATCAGAAATTGCTTCATCCATGAGAAGTTCTTTTTCAGTTATTCGCTTTTGCTCACAGTTTTCCAAGTTAGGGATACAACATCAACGTCTGATGTGGAATTTGAATACAGGTTGTTTCCACCTGCAGTGTTTGAAAGGAGTTGTTTTCCAGAATAAATGAATGGGTGCTTTTCAAATTATTGAGTATAGAATACTCTTTCCAGGCTATAAGACTAGGCTGTGTATTAATTATTAAGTTGTTTCTTAAAATAGTTGTATACCCTAAGCCTGGCGCTAAAAATTTGTCAGTGACCTCTTTGTTGGCAAGAGCTACACAATAATATCCGTTCAATATATTCTATTTTATTAAGGTATTTTGAAAACACTTGAGACTATACCTCCTGTCCAATCAGCACTAGAGTCAATACAAATTTTATAAAAGTTATTATGATTTATGCATATGTCTTTTGCATAATCTTTGGAACAAAGAGTATGGGAAATAATATATAAAAAACATATAAATAACCTGTAAATAATATGTAAATAATATGTAAATAATATAAATTAATTTATAATGCTATACAAATAATATATATGTACTATACAAATGACATTACATACTCTATAATGATATATAATCAATATATAGATACACAGAGAATTTAAAGTCAAAAATCAAAAATAGGATGCAGGTTAAATAACCTGCATGGAAATTGAAGAATTTCATAGATCCAAATTCTTTTTTGCTTTACTAATTTAGACTAAACCCGATCTTTGAAGAGTCATCAGGTCTTCAGTAGTAAGTTTTGCTCCACCCTTGAACTTTTCGAAGATGGACTTGGCATCTTTCTGGAGTTCGGATTTGACGACACGGGACTTTCCATCTTTGTCTTTCTTTTTGAGTTTGAAGATTTCTTTGTCAAGATCCCTAATCTCCTTCTGTGCATTTATGAAAATTTTATGTTGTTCGTCAGCTGCTTCCTGGGCTTTTACGAATTCCCTGTGGGCAATATCAGATTCTGCCCTGATTCTATCAGCTTCCTTAAAAGCTGCAATCATCTTTTCATGGTGTTCTTGAGCTTGCCTAGCATACTCAGCCAACTCGGTGTGAAATTTTGAAGCTTCGTCTCTGATCTGTTGAGCTTCGTCGAGAATAATCTTTAGTTCTAGATTACCCTCGAGCTGGACTTTTTTAACTTGATACTGCTTTTGAAGCTGAGTAATCTTCCCAACGAGTTCTCTTTCCTTGCTTGTGCTCAGGACTTCGGTTTGCTGAGTAAATTCAAGTCGATCTATATCTTTTCGAAGAGCTTTTATAGACGGCCCAGCTAAATTATTTTGTTTTCGGATGGAGTCTGCCTCTGCAAAGAATTCATTCGCCTTTGCGTTGGTATCATCGCGCTTATTTTTGTATTCACTGACCTTCTCATTAATTTCATCCCTAAGGATCTTTAATTCCTGAGCTTCGTTGATAAGATCCTTGGTCCTTTTATTCAGTTCATTGCGCTTTGCAGCAAAAGCACTGGCTTCTGCGTTCAAAACGTTTCTGTTTTCCTTAGATTCTTCAGAAATGTCCTTCATATCTGATTTTTTTTTCTGCAACTCTTTTAGCATCTTTTATTGTGCCTCCAGATCCAGCAAAAAAGCTGGCATTTTAGTAGTTCTACTGTTAGATGTCGACATTCTGTGCCTGATTACAAAATTCATAAGAAAGAGATTTAAGAACAGGGATAATGGCTTTGAGATCTTTTCTATAATGACCATGGCCACATACTCCCTTATGATGTATTTGGGATTGAAAGCTATGGCAAAAACTGGCCTCTCAAAGAGATGTGCATCATTTGCGCCTTCTCCGACAACTACACCTCGCTCTGACCGAACCCTGCTAAATAGTGTTAGTTCCTCAAATGTCCACCTAGGGTTGCTTTGTGTGACGGAGCCAACAGCTGTGCCTTTAAGGCAGCCATCTTCAACAAGCAATTCATTAGTAACAACGAAATTATTATTAAGTGCCTTACATGCTTCCGTGGAAGAAGTTGTAAATCCACTGGAAATCATTGCATCCTTATAGCCTCTACTTTTAAAGTGAAGGATATGTTCTGTTGCTACCGGTATAATATTAATCTTGTGTACCGCATAGGGGATAGTTTCAAGGGAAAGTTTTCTGATAACTCTGACCCATTTGGCAAGAGCTTGCTCAAAATCAAGGTTTCCACATATCTCTCTCTTCGTAATCTCCTCTACTTTGCCCATAATACCTGCAGCCCTGGCGAACTCATCTATGGTCTCAGCGTCTATAAGGTTACTATCCATATCAAAAACAATCACTTTGTATTCATTAGAATCATATATTGGACAGTTCACTCAATCAAAACCTGGGCCAGAATAGTTATTGATAGAGCGGAATATTTTTCCCAAAAAGGGCATGTTTTTAGGCGTGCCTGTCTCCGTGGTATGACCGCAACCTTTTATAACATACTTGCCCTGACATTAGAAGCTCACCAAAGGATCATGTTTCCAAATATAATAAGGGTTCTACAAAAAGAAACCACAAAACAATAGCATCGATGTCAACGTTTTTGATTGAAATAAATCACATTCCTTTTAAGCTTTTCGGAAGGTCGATCAAACATACAGAATAAAAATTACATATAAAATATTAATTTATACGATCTGTGTATCTGTGGATTATATTGCTAAAAGGGATATAAATTTTTTAGACGTTCCATTATTAAAGAAAGCAATCAACGTATGGTTTTTGGAAAAATGGTTAACATAAGCTTTATAGACATTGACAACCTGGGACGATTCAGATTATCAATCTGATCCAAGATGAAATTGTAGCACGAGAGAGAATCGCTGTACGAGTATTAGGAACAGTTGTTAATACGGGTCTATCCGAAGCTTTGGACATGAAAATTTCAAGCATTAAAAGCGGACTTTTGGTAATTATCAACCCTAGCGCAAAAGTTTCTAGTTCACTGGAGTCCTTGAATTATAGAAAAATGTGCTATGCTTTGTGATTTCAGATGGACCCTAAAAGACAGAACCCAGAGAGGCTTTGGAGCAGCAAGGCTTTAGGTGTATTATTTTCCCGATAGATTCGCTCATCGGGCAAAAAGATATTCTTGTGATTCAGTGTAAATGGCAGCCTTCGCCTCCGATGCAATGACAACCCTCTTGATTTATGGTTTCGTAGGACTTATTCACGAAAGACTCAACAAAACAACAGAGCAGATTGCTCTGGGAATTTCAAAGTTGGACTGGAGATCCTACACATTTTTGCAAAACCAAAAAAATGAATTCCGAATTCAAGTTTCTCAAAACCCAGATGCGAAAATACAGGCTCTTCTTCCTTCTCATAGCTGAAAAACACCATAGGTTAACTTATCTGTCTGTTTTATGCTAAAGTAAATTAACCAAATATGCCTTACAGCTACAGAGGGCATGAAATGATTGAAGCAACAGCTCATCTTGCAACTCAAGCAGGAGAAATTAAAAAATCCAATGACACTGTCTTCATGCACACCATGCAAAACAAGAAATCCTGCTGAAGAAAACCAAATTATATGAAAAACCAAAATAAAAATTGAAAATCATTTAAAGTTTTGAAATCGAAACCTTTATAGAGGATCATGAAAAAAATATCACTTAAAAAAAATCGGAAACTTTTTACGATTTACTAAATCTTTGTTGATTTCAGTCAAATGCTGTTGAAATTAATGGTAAATTTTGGAGATCCCAGAGGATATTAAAAACTTTTAGAATTTGAGACAAATGCTTCAATTTATTCCAGTCGAATAACCTACAGATTGCTGTAGGGATGAAAACTTCCCAGAAACGTTATTAACTAACTGAGTCATATTTTAAGCGAGATTTGTACTCTAAAAAAGAACTACGTCATGCAAATCATTATGCCTATAAAATAATATCTCACATAGTTTTTTTAGGAAAGATCTCAAAAATTTTTGTTAGATATTTACGTCATCAACTATTTGAACTATATGCTTTGAAATTGGTAAAATATACTGTTTTGAGTTCGATACAATCGATAATAATGATGATCACGTACATCTTTTCGTTGTTGCTGAACTAATATATTTACTTCCAAGAATAATGTAGATTATAAAAATATCACAGAATAACAATTTTTAAAGAACACTCTTAAATTGAAAACCAGTTATGTTGTGGTGAACTGTGGAGTGAGAATTTATATTGGTACTGTGGGTGATGGTACAACTTCCGATATAATCTAAAAAGTAGGTTGAAAATCAGATAAAGCAAAATAAAAAGAAAAATATAGGCAAATCTAAATATTTGGTTTTGAATAATCTCATCATATATCAAGCGATATCATACCCCGCTATCAGCAACGGTGTGTGACATCGAAACTTTGATTAATTCTACTTCTTCGCATCCTCGACTTCTTCCAGTACATGAATATATTCCTGAAAAACTGAAGGGATATCAATTGTAGCCAGCAGGTCTACAATCCCCAGAGCTCCAATAACTTTCCCTTCCTTTGAGCGAATAGGTGCAACAACCACATTTTTCCCTCTGTATGTACCTGCACTGGGGACCTCATGAACAACTTTGTTGACCTTCAATACTTTTTCTAGAACAGGTCCTGTGTAGTCTCTGTCAAGAATTTCTCCTTTTTCAAGGCGAAGCCCTTTTTGTTTAAGGCTACGAATGGTTGTAGGAAGCCCGACCAGGGAGTGCACTGCTAATGCTATTGATTCAAGGTCTTCAGATCCTGAGTTCTCTGATATACATAGGGAACTAATATTTTCACCTCTGTAAGTACTGAAGATTAGCATTGTCAAGAATTCACAGATTTTCAGAGATGAAAACTTGATCTCACCTTCAGCCATATTTTAGAATATGCTTTTTAAAGAATATATATTCACTCCTTATTTTTAAGAGCTTTTATAAAAGCTTGTTTATGAAGCTCTCCTGATTCATGGATCCCTCCAAGATCGCCACGTGCCGCTCTACAAGGATAATGCTGAATCAGCAGACCGGCTTTAGGTGGAGCGTCTTTTAGAGGAACTCCAACTATTTCTTTTGTCATATACCAAGTACTTCCGCAAGGAGCGCCTTTTAGAACCTTAACATCTACAATTTTTTCATCCTTTGTCTTAACTTCCAGGATAGGTGATCCAAATATATCCGTGAAAGGCCTGTTGAATTCATTTGGCTCAAGTGTACAGCAAATCTCATGTACCTCGATATCCATTCCAGAAGCTTCAGAAATCTTTTTGAGTTCAGGAATTGAAGCTCTGGACGGTCCACCTGGAACAATTAGGGAACGCACACCTGCCTTTGCAGCAAGCTTTGCAATTGAAGATGTCAGGTCCGGATGCAGAGAATATGTAATTACTATTTCAGCAGAAAAAACGCGCTTGTCGAAATTAAGAGCTTCCAGATATTGATCTGGCTCTTCAATGAATACGGGCAATAACTCAGGCAAATCAGTAGTGACAACTGAAAAATCACTATGTTCCTTAACAGTATCAATCAAACGATGGCCATATTTGCCCCTCGTGATAACTCCTATTAATGTCATTACTCTAAGCTATTTTTTAATATTGCATAAATATGTGCTTATTTTGTTTGTGACTGTTGGCCTGAATCTTCAGCTACATGGCAACTCTCTATAGAATATAAATATACATAGTGCGTTTCAGTAAAAACTGTTAAAGAAACGAAAAGACGGTTCTTATGAGAGGCAAACTGATTACACTCGAAGGTATAGATGGTTCAGGTAAAAGTATGGTTGCAAAGAAACTTCAGGAAAATCCTGAAATTAGCGCATTTGATCCTGTATTTACCAGGGAGCCAACAAGAGGCACACTTACTGGGACTGCTGTGGAGGAAGCCATTAAGTTGGATATAGACCAACTTGCTGAGCTCTTTCTTTTTACAGCTGACCATGCTGAACACCTGGCAAAGATTGTTAAACCTGCACTTGGAGGTGGTAAGTCAGTTATTTCTGATCGTTACTCCGACAGCTGCTATGCTTATCAGGGTGTAACCTTACAAAATCATTTGGAGAATCCGCTAGAATGGATAAAAAATCTCCATAGAGGTTGGACCATTGTCCCTGACCTGACTTTTCTATTTGATATCAGACCCGAAATATCAGTTGAACGCTGTTTGATGCGAGGAAATCAAAGCAAGTTCGAAAAACTAGAGTTTTTGAGGAGAGTCCGAGAACTTTTCCTCAGTCTCGCATATGAAGACCCTGAGCGCTTCATCATAATCGATGCCTCTTGTTTACCTGAAAGCGTAGAAAAAGACGTCACAGAGGAAGTTCTGGAGTTTCTGCGTAGAACGTGAATAAGAAATATGGGTTAAATAGGAAAATTAAGCCGAAAAAAAGAAAAAAGATAGATATCCTTTTAAAGTCCATTATTGTCTGCAAATTTAATCAGTGATTCCCCCAGAAGCCTTACATGTGTGGGGTTGAGATTGAACCTGGCCTTCTTTACACCCCCACGTTCTTTTGCAAGCTCTACATATTCCTTTTCGAAACGGTCGCTGTGCGCCAGGGAGATAGTTATGTACCAGCCTCCCCCCATCTTGATCTCCATATATCCGTCACCACTTTCCTCCTTAGCTTTTTTCTTAACATTCTCTTCAGATATGTTTTCCTCTACCATATTGTAAACCTCTTTAAATTTTAAAGGATCTTTATAAACATCTAATTTTCAAGAATCACTTATAAATACTTTGTAACCATATAATAAAATTTAGGAGTTTATCATTTTTTTATTAAAACGGAACCTTTGCTTGAAATAAAGATACTCAATATATTTAATACCAGACATATAAAGACAGAAGTAAAAAACCTTTTTCGATATGTATAAATTGTTATTTGTCATCCGATTTAATCCCTGAATTCAACACTTCCAAAAAAATCTGACCGGAATGAACCGCAGTTGCAACTAGGGCGCCTTTTATCCCAATCTTTTCAAGGGTGAAGAGGTCTTCCATGTTCCTGACCCCTCCTGCAAGTAGCACAATATGGCTTGAGTGTTCAACTAGTTTGTAAAGGAGTATGGAATCAAAGCCTGAGGTAGTTCCAACTCTATCAAGGTCAAGAAAAATTAGATCCTTCAGGGGGAAATAATTCAGTATCTTAACGATTTCAAATAGATCACCTGGAATCGCTGGATCCTTTCTCAGGACTCTTCCATGCTTCATATCAATGCTTACACTGATCCTTCCAGGATTTCCGAAAGATGCATCCTTGATTACTGAAAGAATGCCAGTCTCTGTGCCTATTACTGCAGTGCTTGCAATAGAAAGAGCTTTATCTACTTCTTCCAGAGACGAAATGCCGAAATCAAGCATTGTGTTTGTCCTTAGACTCACTTTCCGGATAATCTCAACATTCATTTCGATAGGCCCTTTTTGCTGCAGTACATTAAGATCAGCGATATAGACTTCTTGGGGTCTCAATAACTCAACTATATCCAGAGGATCAGAGTTGCTAAAGATAATACTCGAATCCGAAACCGGAAAGTAATTTTCTCTAAGACCTCCTTTTGCAAGAACCACGCTACGATTAAATATATCCATTACAAGAACTACTCGAAACATACTCATCCCATAGATGTATCATCTTATAAAAAATATCAAATAGAATATATGCACCTGAGGTATAAAATGAAACATAAAATAGATTTTTAATAAGCATTATGATTACGATTGTTTGAAATCTTTTACTGCTTTTTTCAGTTCCGCTGCTTAAGTACTACAAAATAAGGATTATTGTATAAAATGAACATGAAATTCTTCAAATAACAAGTATTAACAAATGAAAGTATTTTTCACTTTACCTTTTTTGCTATTGATTTCATGATTATCTTGGGCAGGAAGGTGGTATTAATTTTGGTTTTTAAAAACCGTTATAAAACTAATCAGTAAATTGCATAGAAGGCTTAAATATGATTTTGATCACGGATACAAAATTGACTTTGGAACAATTCCACTACCCAAATAGATTTGGGGATCCAAATTGTCAAAGATAGTAATCAAATCTTGTGGTTTATATATTCAAAAACTTTTTTTCGTTGTTCCTTCCTCAGTATATCAAATAAAAAAAGCAAAATTTCGATAGAGACAATGATTTAATTTTAGCCCTTAAAAATTGGGTTCTATCAGAAAAATATGAGTTGGTGCATTTAAATCAACACATAACTTTTGGATTTCTATTTATTTTAATATATCAGAGAGAATTTTGTCATACCTTCATCTTCGTCATAGACTTGTACAAAAAAACAGATATAATAAATGAAGCTAATTCTACTCTAGCACCTGAAATGTTAAATCTATAATTGATTTATTGATGCTATTTTGTCAAAAAACGATGTATCTATTTTATCAGGAGTATCATTTAGGTAAGACAATCGATCAAATAATAGAAAACCTTTATCCAAATATTTGTACATAAACCTGATAAGGTAAATTCTTATTTTTCCATCTGTTAATAATCAAAAGTATCTATTGCGTCAAAATGTTTCTTCTTTTGATATTCTTCAAGCATGAAAGATCATAGAAAATATGATTTCGACGCGTACAAAAAATAATAGTTAACTTGAAACTGTAAAATTGACTCATTTTTGCATGTGTGACAACCTAATTTCGCTCAGATGAAGATCATTTAGATAATTTTTACTTTTACATTTATATTTATATACATATTTATATTTCTTCATATTCAGAGTAATGCGTGAACATACCCAATTGCTTGCAGCGAAGTTTGCAATCTCAACTTTGATTTTATTTCTCTCCATATTCATCCCTCTTTTACTGACTCATTGATATAACAAAATTGAACCAAGTTTTCAAGAATATTATATAATCAGTTTACGGAATGAGTTAACTTGAAGATTATTGGAAAAACAAATGAAGAAAATGGGGGGAACATGAATCGGAACTAGAAACTTTACTCTTCCAGCTCCTTTTCACCTAAGACTTCCTTTACGATTTTTAAAGCACATAGGTCCCCGCACATAGAGCAGGTGTCACTTTCCGTCTTTCTGGCATCTCGGATTTTACGGGCTCTAGAGCCATCGATTGCCAATTCAAATTGCTTTTCCCAGTCAAGATCCCTGCGGGCGTAGGCCATGGCTATATCCTTTTTCCAAGCTCTCTCATTTTGGCCTTCCCTCATAAGATCTATTGTGTGGGCCGCAATCTTTGTTACCTGCAGTCCCTCTTTAATATCTTCAAGAGTTGGAAGAGCAAGGTGTTCAGATGGGGTTACCATACAGAGAAAATCCATACCGTACATTCCAGCAATTGCTCCTCCTATTGCTCCGGTGATGTGGTCAAATCCAGGAGCGATATCAGTTACAATTGGACCAAGAAGGTATAGCGGAGCGTTATTGCAAAGTTCTTTCATGCCTTTTACGCTGAGTTCAATTTCGTTCATTGGAACGTGTCCTGGGCCTTCAACAAAAGTCTGGACGTTGAAAGCTCTTGCTCTTTTTACGAGCTCTCCGAGTGTAATAAATTCCATAAACTTCGGGCGGTCGGAAGCATCGGCAATGCAGCCCGGGCGCATGCCATCGCCAAGACTCAGGGTCATATCATACTCTTTCGCGATCTCAAGGAGATAATCATATTCGGCATAAAAGGGATTTTCTTCCTCATTATGCAGCATCCAAGCAATGGTAAAAGAGCCTCCACGACTGACGACATTCATTATCCTGTCACTCTGGCGCAGGCGCTCAAGGGAGTTTGAGTTAACTCCAGCGTGTACGGTTACAAAGTCAACTCCCTGTTGAGCATGTTTCCTGACAGCATTGAACATATCGTCAGATGTCATTTCCACAACTACTTTCCTGGAAGCTGCAGCCTGGTAGATTGGCACCGTTCCTACTGGAATTTCCACGGCTTTGAGGATAAGGTTGCGGATTTTGTCCAGATCCCCGCCTGTGGAAAGATCCATTATTGAATGAGCCCCGAAAGTTTCTGCTGCCTTCGTTTTTTCCATTTCCTCATCAATGTCGATACAGTCTTTAGAGGTTCCTACATTGACATTGATCTTTATGCTCATAGATTTGCCAATCCCGATAGGAATGGCTTGTCGCCTATTATTTTTCGGGATAGTTATTAGTCCTTTTGCCACGCAGGAGCGGACAGTTTTTGGATCGATTCCTTCAGCTTTTGCCACAGCTTCTATTGTAGGGGTGACGATTCCCTTTTTTGCATCTTCCATTAGTGTCATTGTTACTCCATATCGTGAGGTTGATGATGTAATTTATATATCTTTTATGGAGATGTCGATAAAAATATGTCAATATATGTCAATAATATTAACTGCATGTGCAGCTCAACAATAGTAATTGATCATAAAGATAGATCAAGATATTTCTTCTTGAAGAGTAGAACAGAAAGCAAACCGATATATAGATTCTTATATCGGAAAACCATTCAATTTTGTATATATAATTTAATATGTAACTATTGTAAGCATATTATACTGTGTTGTATAGAAAAAAACATACTTGTTTTAAACAAATCAGTTCATTCTTAATACTTTTTTGCCTTTACTGGAATGTAATCAGTCACAAGTAGCATATTCCTATATTTAGTGGAATGATTGAGTCCACAGACACATAGGCAAAAATTCGGAGATTTTCATTTTTGCAGTGGAACTTTTGTGGCCCGTAAAAATTTAAAAAAATCGTAAAAAATCCATAATAGGTTCGGAATTACATATTTTAAGTAAAAATCCAACACTTTAGACATTGTAGTGGAATCAAAAAAGAAGATTAAGGAATATATAGTAGATTTTACATAAAATTATACACACTGCTATTTTTAACCAAGCTTCTGATCTTTTTTTGGTAGTAATGTTATAGCTTCGAGCCAAAAGTCTTCTATTGAACCAATTACTTTCATGAACTCATCAAAGTCAATAGGTTTAACTATATAGGCATTGGCATGAAGATCATAAGCTCTGAGTATGTCCTTTTCAGCGCTAGAAGTAGTTAAAATTATTACAGGTATGTTTTTAAGGTTACTATTCTCTTTTATTTCTTTAAGAATTTCATGCCCAGTTTTTTTCGGTAAATTCCAATTCAAAAGAATTATATCTGGGCATGAAGAACCTAGAAACTTATCTTCACCCCATAAAAAACGCACTGCTTCTTCCCCATCTTCTGCAACATTAAGATTGATTCTAATTTTTGCATCTTCGAAGAATTCTTCAATTAATCCAATATCTTCTTTATTGTCTTCAACTAAAAGAATTTCCAAAGGCTTATCTAAAAATTTCATTTACTACAACTTTTTATTGTATATATTTAAATACATCTAATTTTTATCTTTAAAAAAGTCATTAAGGAATCTTTAATAACCAGTTGGATATAAAATCGCAAAACAGTCAAACTAAAATAGAATGTTTGCTAAACAAAAAAGATCAGGAAAATTTAGTTCCAATTTAATGATAGAAGTAAATTTAAAAATAATTAAATTATGAATATACACCTGTATACGTTGGAGTGCCGATGAACTGGAGATCAGAGTCCAAGAACTGACAGCTGAGCAGAAAAAAGCCAATCAGGCATTATGTACCAAGAATGAGCTGATTAAACTTAAGGATAAATTCAAAGCCGAAATAACACTCAGAAACAACCGTATTCTTGAAGGAATCAAGCGGATCTTCAACATTGTGATGCAGGAAAAACAGAAGAAGAGCTGGGAAATGAGTGTTAGTCTGTAGCACTGGAAGTGACCGGAAGCCAGCTAGGTTTCGTCAATTTAGTGGCGATGACGGGTTACTGCACTATATTGCGATTAGTGACATGCGGTAGGAACATTGTCTGTTGTATTACAGGACTGGGGGATCGTCGCCCTTCAGGAGATTTTGTTGTGCATGGCTTGTACAGCAGTATCATTAACAGCGAGAAAAGCTTCATTACCAACTATCCCCCGTCCGTCCAGACAGTATCGGAGTGCAACACGGTCATCCACCACTCACTTCATTTCTTGGCGTACCCTAGTCTTAGATAGGAAAATAGTGGGCATGCTGAGGGTTGCAAACCATGAACGTGGCTATAGCTGCGAGCAGCAGGAGGATCTTGAAGTTATCATGCCAGTAATTGTGCAGGCTCTACAGAGGGAAAGTTCGGAAAAGAAGTGGGAGTGAATGGAAGCTATGCTCTTTGCACTTAATTCCATCAATCAGATCATCCATTCGACCCTTAAATTTGATAAAATAATGAAGAAGACGATTTCAGAAGAATCCCAAGCAATCGGATGGGAAAGGGTCCATTTCTCTTAGAAAGTATGATATTTGGATAGTCCAGTATGTGCATGGTTTCCCGAACAGCTATGGATCGAAGATGAATGATGAGGAAGAACCACACGCGTTTCTTGTTATCGAAACTACAAAGCCTATAGCTATCAATGATGCTTTCAACGATGAATGAGTGAATCGAAACCATATGAAAAAGTGGGAGTCCGTTCCGTACTTGTTATCCCCCTTATCATCAAGTATGAAGTTACCGGGGTTATCTTTTTCAATTATCAGCGATCTAATTTTGCATTTGATGATACCACATTGATTTTGCAGTATAGCTCACATCGTCGATGTCATTGGCTTTGGAAAATTTCCGCCTTTTTGAAAATCTAAAAATAGACATTACAGAGCGTTAGAAGGCTGCAATGCTTTCCATATGCTTGTACTTGTAGAAGGTCCTCCTGAAATACATATAATTTTATAATAAATATAATTAAGAAAGCAATATTATGATGTTCCCACTTAAAATCATTAATTTTTGAATTTACTATATATTTTCCAATCATTTTTAGCGTCCTATAATGTTTGTGCATATATCATTATTAACTTATAGTATGTAGAATAACTAAGTTAGGTGGTTTATGAGGTGATTATTTTCCTTATTTGGTTTACACTTTCGTATAAATTTCCGTACACTTTTCTTCGCTTATACTATAATATAGCTCAATGCCATTTTCAATAGCAATGTCAAGGTATTCACATGACAATCGTCGCATTTGCAGAAAAAAACAAGGCTGCAGCCCAAATTGCCAATATCCTGGGCGATGGAGATATGAAGAAAATTGAAGTAGAAGGACTTCCTGTATATGAATTTAAATGGAAGGGGGAAGATTGGCTGGTAATGGGATTATCAGGGCACATTATGAATTATGATTTCCCAGAGCAGTATAATAAATGGAACCAAGTTAATCCTGGAGTACTCCTTGGAGTTGACCCTCTAAAGTTCGTGACAAGAGCAAATTATGCTTCTGCAGTAAAAAATCTTGCAAAAAAGGCGGAAAAGATCATCCTTGCCTGTGACTTTGATAGAGAAGGAGAAAATATAGGGTTTGAAGCCAAAAACCTTGCTGAAGAAGTCACAAATGTGCAGATCGCAAGGGCACGTTTTTCAGCCCTTTCTCCAAAAGAGGTAAAGAAAGCTTTTGAGAGCCTGGTGGAACCAGATTATAACATGGCAATGGCTGCAGAAGCTAGGCAGATTCTAGATCTGAAAATGGGCGCAGCATTTACTCGTTTTGTCACACTTTCAGTCAGGGAAAAAGCAAAGACAAAAGATATCCTTTCAATAGGCCCCTGCCAGACTCCTACATGTGGGTTTGTTTACGAACGAGAAAAAGCAATTCGGGCTTTTGAGGCAAAGGACTTCTGGAAAATTACAGCAATTTTCTCTGCAAAAGAAGGGGAATTCGAAGGTACCCATAGGGCAGGAAATATTCATGAAAAAGAAAAAGCTGCTGAAATCTTCAAGAAACTGAAAGGAACAAAAGAAGGGCTTATTGCAAAAAAGACTGTAAAGGAAACAAACACAAGCCCTCCGAACCCTTTAAATACAACTGAATTTCTAAAAAGGGCTTCTAAATTTCTTGGAATCAGCCCGGAAATCGCACTTGAGGTTGCAGAACAGCTTTATCTTGCAGGATTCACCAGCTACCCTAGAACAGAGACAAATAAGTATGCAGATGATTTTGATTTCCAGTCCATTGTCCTTGATTTTGCGCGGCAGACTGAGTACAGGCCTTTTGCCGAATCTATCCTTATAGCTCCAATAGTCCCGAAAAATGGGAATAGAGATGCTCATGACCACCCTCCGATCCATCCTATTAGAGCTGCATCACGGGGAGAGGTAAGTTCTGCAGTAAACATTCCTCAAGCACCCGATGTCTATGACCTTATAGCAAGGCACTTTTTGGCTAATCTCATGCTTGCAGCGATTTTTGAGAAGACCCACCTACACTTGCTCGTGCAGGAAGATCCATTTGACTCAGCAGGAACAGTACTCAAAAATTCAGGTTGGCTTGAAGTCTATCCCTTTGAGAACAGAAAAGACAAGCTTCTCCCTTTTGTAGAGGAGGGACAAAAGGTTGGGATAAAAAAGCTCAGTAATACGAAGGCCAAGACCAGCCCTCCAAAAAAACTGACAGAAGCCGAACTTCTGACACTTATGGATAAACATGGAATAGGAACAAAGGCAACAGCTCCAACTCATATAGAAACAAACAAAAAACGAGGGTACTTCGAGACCAATGGAAAAACGGTTTCGATTCTGGATATAGGTTTTACCCTTATGGAAGGGCTTTTTCTCACTGTTCCCATTCTTGTCAGGCCAGATATTAGGGCAAAGATCGAAGCGCTGATCCAGGAAGTAGAAGATGGGAAAAAGAAATTTGACGTTGCTCTTGAAGAGGGAACGACCTTGATCAGGGAGATGTACGCCCAGCTCGAAGCAAATAAAACGGAACTGACTTTTAGCATAGCAGGCACTATCAAAGATGCAGCTGCTCTTGAGGACAAAAAAAACTATATAGGGACCTGTAAGACTTGTGGGCATGTGCTAAGGATCGTACAGACAGATTCAGGACGCTTTGTTGGTTGTACAGGTTATCCAGACTGTATAAAGGCTTATCCTTTGCCGAAAACTGGAGCTTTGACCCTGCTCAAGAGCGAGGAATGCAAAAAGGGAGGAGCAGCTGTTCTGAAGGTAGGAAATAAATACAATTGGGCTGTAGGCATAGGGCCCTGCTTTAAATGCGATCTTGAAAAGGAATGTCACCCTCCGAAAACTGTCGGCCCCTGCCCGGAATGTGACGGAAGGATGTTCCTTATCGCTTTCAAAGACAACCGTTTCCTGGCCTGTACAAAGCGTTGTGGGTACACGCATTCAGTCCCCAAAACAGGAAAATTGACTATGCTTGATGAAACCTGTGAAATATGTGGTTGGATAATCTTCAGATTAAAAGAAGACGGTAAGAGCTATGAAGAAAATTTCTGTGTAAACAGACGCTGTAAAGGAGGCCGAAAATACTGGAAAAAACAGTCTATGGAATTGAAGATATGACTCCGGTAAAATTTTCTACAAATCTGGCAGCCAACTCAGCAACAAGCATAACTACAAAGAAGATTTTGAAATTATCTGCTGTAGGCTGAAAAAATCATAGGTAAATACTCATAAAAAGAGTATTAATTAAAATAGCATAAGCTATCTTTGAAATCAAAGCATAATGAACCAGAAAAGAAAAAATCGGATCAAATACAGAAATTGACGAGAAATATTTGGATAGGATTCCCGCAAAGAAAAAAAATAATAGGTAGATCAAAATCATCTAAAATTATGATTCTGTTAAATTCAGGACATAATTCTGGGATATGGCCAGTAAACGAGATGTATATATACTAGAATTGGAGTATTTTTAGTATCATAATCAACGATTCCATTACTTTCAATAACTTTTTTGATTCTATTCTGACTTGTAGAAATAGTTTCGGAACTGACGAGATTCGGAATTACTTACAGCAAAAGGTTAAATATATCTTGAATTTAATTTCTCTGTACTCGGTTTAATTATACAATATATCCGGTTAAATAATATATGAAATTATATCTAAATTTGTTAGATACTAATATCAACATCCTGGAGTATCTTATGAATGAATTAGTAGGTTTTGTGAACGGAAATTATGTAAGACAAAAAGTGCTCTCCTTACTTTCCTCAAAAGGAAAAATGGAAGAAAAAAGAATATCTAAAACGCTAAGAGTTGTATATCCAACTATTGCAAAGACCCTCAAGGAGCTTGAGGAGAAAGAATTAATTGCAAAAAAGGAAGAAATGTACTTCCTGACCGAAACCGGAGTAAAAGTGGAAAAAATGATCCAGCAAATATAACATTGTGATCACTTTATTTTTATCATATCTACTTTTTTGATTTACCCACTCCTTTTCATCACATTCAATACTTGGTCATGTCCATGAGTTTTGATCAAATACGAAAAACTAGTGAATTCACATTTTTTTGGAAAATGTAGAGAGATTCTTATGTTATGATTTTCAATAGCTTACAGGCACTATCCAATATAATTACCACGGTAAACATGAAAGAATATAAGAAAACTGTAAATTTATAAATTCTTACCGTCGAGCCTAAGGAGAAAGACTGTGTACTCATGAAGAGCAATCCGGTTAGCAAAGAAATATTTATCTAATTCTTATCCCTTTATGTCGGCATAGTCTGTTAAAGCTAACTAAAAACCCCGAACTTCCAGGAAATGATTATCAGAAAAGAATCGAAGCTTCGTAATTCTGTCGTGTTCATGAGTTTTTGAAAATTGTAGCCATGAGATTTTCTCTATATTTTCCAAAAAAATGTGAAATATGCTCATTTTTCATGTTTTATCAACAACTCACGAACAATATCTGGGATTAAAGAAATGTTCAAAGAATCAGAGGCAATGCAATGTTACCTGAAGAAGATCTAAAGATCATTATAAAAGAACTTGGGAGAGAGCCCACCCTGGTAGAACAGGGCTGTTTTTTAAATATGTGGAGCGAACACTGTTCCTATCGCTCAAGTGCCCCTCTGCTAAAAACCTTCACTACTAAGGGAGAAAACGTGATTATCGGCCCCGGAGACGATGCCGCAGTAATTAAATTCGAAGATGGATATGTGCTAGCAATCGGTATGGAAAGTCACAACCATCCTTCATATGTTGACCCCTACAACGGAGCAGCTACCGGTGTAGGAGGCATTGTAAGGGATATAATCTCCATGGGAGCTCGCCCTATAGCTCTTATGAACCCTCTCTACCTTGGGTCTCTAGACACCCAAAAAAATATCTTCTTTTTCGAGCAGATCATTAAGGGAATTGCAGGGTATGGGAATTGTATAGGAGTGCCTGTAGTCAACGGTGAGACTTTCTTTGACAGGAGATATAGTGGGAATCCACTGGTGAATGTAATTGCAGTAGGACTCGGTAAGGAGGAAAATATAGTAACCTCTAGCTCACAAAAAGCCGGAAACAAGCTTGTACTTGCAGGCTCAAGCACTGGAAAAGATGGACTTGGTGGAGCTTCCTTTGCTTCCAGAGATCTCTGTAAATCAGCAGAAGCTGAAGACCGTCCCAGTGTCCAGATAGGAGATCCATATTCTGAAAAACTTCTTATAGAAATGACCTTGGAAGCCATAGAAAATGGCTATATAAAATCCTGCAAGGATCTTGGAGCTGCAGGCTTGGGGGGAGCAAGTTCGGAATTGGCTGCAAAGGGAGGTTTAGGAGTCCATATTATTACAGATGCCGTACCCCAGAGAGAACCCGACATGAACCCCTATGAGATATTACTTTCCGAGTCTCAGGAACGTATGCTCTTTGAAGTATCCCCTAAAAATGTTGATGACTTACTTTATCTGGTAGAGAAATATGACCTTAATGGAGCTGTAGTGGGATACCTGACAGAAGAGCCCAGGTATATTGTTGAGTTTAGAGGAGAAATCGTTGCAGATCTGCCGATATATTTTTTGACTGGAGGAGCTCCTACCTGTGAGAAACCTTCCCAGGCTCGTGTTCTTGAGATGGAAGGAGGAAGCAAAAAATATGAAACTCCGGAAGATTTGAAGACAGCTTTTCTGGAACTCTTGTCCTCACATAACATTTCCTCAAAAGAATGGATCTACAAACAATATGATCATGAGGTTCAGTTGAGAACAGTTGCCAAACCTGGAGAAGACTCTGGAGTACTCAGGATTACATCCAAGAAAGGAATCGTCCTCTCCTGTGGCTGCCAACCCAGAGCTACACTTCTTGATCCTTATTCAGGAGGAAAAACAGCAATTATCGAAAACGCTATGAACCTTGCAGTGAAGGGGGCAGAGGGACTCGCCATTGTAAATTGCTTGAACTTTGGAAACCCTGAAAGTCCAGAAGCTTACTGGCAATTTAAAAACGCTGTATATGGCCTTGGAGATGGGGCTAGGGAACTTTCTATTCCGATAGTAGGAGGAAACGTGTCTCTTTACAACGAAAGCGACGAATTCAGAACTTCAATCCCTCCGACTCCCTCAATAGGGATGATAGGAAAAGTCGATCTCGAAACTCCTCTTCCGTCAGGGTTCTTTGCAAAATCCGGAGATACAATTATCCTGGTGGGAGAAACAACCCCGGAAATGGGAGGTTCTGAGTATTATGCCTGTTTAGGAGTTAATAATACCGGAAAAGTGCCTTCAGTCCCGAAAAACGCCCCAAAAATAATAAAAGCTATAATCAAAACTGCCAAGAGTGGAAAACTCAGTTCGGCTCATGACATTTCCTTAGGAGGAATCGGTGTTGGAATCGCAAGGATGTGCAAAAAATTATGTGCAAAGATAGATCTGAGTAAAATTGGAGAAATGAAGGCTGTTGAGCTTTTGTTTTCAGAATCACCCGCAAGAGCTTTGCTTGCTACAGCCGAGCCAGAAGCTGTGCAGGAAATCCTCGAGGATGTACCTTGTAATGTAATCGGCAAGGTTGGAGGCGACGTCCTGGAAATCAAAGGAAAAGATTTTGAGATTTCACTCTCCTTAAAAGAAATTTTGGAAGCATATGGCAGTCTTACAAGGTTTATGATAGAATGAAACCGATAATATATTTTAGCCTGCATCGCTGTTATATAAAATCGTTGAGGATTTCAATAAACATCTGATTTTCACGAGTCGCTTATATACCATTTATAATCATATGATCGAATATAGGGGTTTATTTAAATCCTTCATTTTTCATTTGTATTTTAAATATTAAAGCTACTCATCTAATGTCTGTTTAGGCAACAGTTCCAGCTTCAACTTATCCAAGTTTGGCTATTTTATAAGTAACTTCCTTCAAAACAATATGCATACAAAACAGACTTTTCTTAATCAATTTTTATCAAATGGACAAAATTATTTACTTTCAGGTCATCAGTATCTAATAAGACAATACGGCAATTGCTTTTCAGCACCTCCAAACTGAAAAAAGCTTTCGCGGGAAGTGTAAGCCAAATAAGGAAACTAATCATCTAATAAACCAGCTAACTTAGTTATGTCAGAAGAAAGTGATTTGTAGTATCGATTAAGAAATATAAGGCTCTTCGCTGTTTTGTGTAGGTTGGAGATAATTCTCCGACTTCTATCATTAACTGGATTCCAGATAGGTAAAAATATTTTGTTTTGATATACAGTATGAAAAAATATAATCGTGAGAACATGTAGTTTATATAAAGACAATCGCTGCAAAACTAGAATAATCCGAAACCTGTAGTGAACAAATTATCAACCTGGGGCAAGATTCTCCTAGGCCGGATGCAGGAAAGAAACATTTTGGTTCTATCGAAACAATGAATAAATCTATAAACTTACAAGAAAATCGGAAGAAAAAATCCGGACAAATTTTTATAAGTTATCGAAATCAATATTATAATAATATAACCATTCTAAAAAACAAAATTCAAATGGGAGAATATCATCTCGGTAAAGAAAGAACAGTTTTCTTTTTGCTTCCAGGAAAACTAGTATATGAAGATGAAATTTTGACCGAGCGCAGGCATTGGTAATTATTTAGTATGATGCATAGAACTATTCGTGCTTCTGAGGAATTTTGGATATACAAGACAGATAATTACTTCGATTATTGAAGGACACTTGCAGAATTAATAACACTATCTTATAGTGGTTTCTCTAATCCCAAAATACGTATCTATGATCCAAGTGATGATACTGTTTATGATGCGATGAAGATTATCTGCCTAAAATGACTAGAGAACAAGAAAAGAGGCTGACTCTTTAGCTTTCAAACTGTGATCCTGCAACTATAAGTCCAGAATCTTTGCAAGGTATGAGAACTAATTCTAAGTTGCCTTTAGTGGGCATCTAAATACTTTCATGATCACGTCTGGAGTAAAGAATTTTGGACAAGTAGTTTAGTTCCTTGTATAGAGTTCGTAATAGATCTGGGCTTCCAAAAATATTTGATATCGATACATTTCTGTGGATCAAAGGTTTCAGTTTTATTAGGCTAGCACCAGATCAACTCCAAGCTTCATTAGAACTGAAAAGATTTGTCTGTCCTAACTGTGGATCCATTTATGCATTTGAAGGAGATGAATACTCTCGTTTTTCATGGCTTCTAAATAGCTATCAAAAGACTCCAGTAAATATTTTTGAAAACCGTGATCCAAAATTTTCGAATTTGGCCCAGCTTTCAGCTTATAGAGTACATAGTATATCACCTGATTTAACAATTTGATTTTTATTGGGACTTACACAGTTGAATTGAAAAATCAATAGCATTAAACCTTAAACTGTTTAAAATGTGCATTTTAACTACAGTGTTTATTGTACTTGCTTTGCACTTCAAGTGCGTAAGTTATATCATCCTCTGACCGACTTCCAATCAAAGTAAGAAAAAGTACTCTCAACAGGCAGCCCCTATACTTCACAAACCTCAAATGTTCTAAAAGATATAAAAATATAGGACTTATTACAGAATGCATCCAGTAAATGCAAAAAAGTATTAGAAACACATAGATAAAAACGACAAATTCATTTGATATCTATTTTATTACGATTCTATGATAGAGGACCCACATCTGAAGCAGTGGGCAGCTGACATTATAATCGTGAAAATGAGAAAATAGTTAGTATCAAACTTGCCAGTACAAATTCATATTGGACTAAAAATAAATCAGTTTGGTTAAAATAAATTATGTATACGTTTTATGTCAGAGGTTAATTTAGTAGGGCGTGCCATATTAACACAGTTTTTTATTTCTTTTCATTGATATTAGTAAATCTTATATTAAATATTTACTTATTTTTATTATGAATGGAGCCTAGCTTTGGGCTATTAAGTCAAATATGAACGAATGTGAGGCGACTTAAGGTACTTTTTGGAGTAAGTTAAGGATATTCTTTGATACTCAAGATAAATTTACTATAGGAACCAAGAGTAAGTTGAGTTATCGATGGGATTTTTACCTTTCGTTCCTTGTGTTTCACAATTTAGAGATGATTTCTATAATTAAGCCATTAAGAAAGTTTATTTGCGATTATTACTCATATTAATTCCTTATTTGAAGAAAAAAGCTTATATTTTGAATTATTAATCTAAAAACTCATTGTTGACAGTCTGCCGCCAAGACCATAAGAACAATGTAGGACTTACGCAATTCATTGAAAAATCATATGTTTAAAACTCCAAACTATTTAGGTCATAATACTTATGATTAATATGCTAGTGTTTTTGCACCTTAAGTAATTTAATCCTAAGGGGAATTCGATATGAAAAAATATATTTTACCGACAGTTTTATTGGTTTTACTTTTAATGCCAGCAGTTTTAGCATCAGGCAAGGTAAAAATTAAGGATTTTTCTGCTAACGTTACTAATGGAAAAATTCCATTATATACAAGGTTTAATGGTGATGTCACCGGTAAAGTTACGACTTGGCGTTGGATATTTGAAAATATCGGAACCGGCGCCACTACTTATAGTGGTTCAAAGATAACAACTCATCATAATTTTAAAAAACCTGGAATTTATAATGTTACATTGGATGTATGGGGACCTGAAGGCAATGATACACTTATTAAGCCAGCATATATAACTGCTACGGGAGTGAGCACAAATACAATATACAAGGCTAAATTGAGTGGTTCCAAAACTAAGGCTTCTTTAAGCAAACATAAACACAAACACCACTTCGCAGATCATGAAGTAGAATAATGAACAATTGTGGAGCGATTTAAGGCATTTTCTTGAGTAGGTTAAGGTTATCCTATGTTGGATGAATTATGAATCTGTTATAGGAGCTGAGATTAAGTCGGTTATTTACTAACATGGCGGGGTTCCTTATGTTATAATTCACTAGATGGGACCATGTAATTTAAAATATTAATTAGTTTAAAGTAGTACTGTTTCGAGTATGTGGGGAAACTATATAATAAATTAAATATATTTATAATTGGGGGTATTAAATGAATAAAGACACGATTCTAATAGATGTTTACGATATATATGGCAAGAAATTAATCGAAGGAATTACGCCGATAAATCCAGCCAACCAGGCACTACTGCTCCTTAAAGACTATAGAGATACATGAACATTGCACTAGAATATGGAATAAGTAAGGATGATTTTAATCGCCGATTATTCTTTTTTAATAAAATGCAAATAACATGTCAGTTATTAAATAAGCTTGTAGCTTTGTAGAAAAACAAGACTAAAAATGTCATTTTTTTGATGTTTCTATGTCTTATTTTTATGATCCATCTGCAGTCTGCTAAACATTTTACAAATTTTACAAGATTCTATACTCTTTTTTCTTTATCCTAAAGACCGATCTTTTTGTTGATCTGATATTTTGACGGGATTGAAATTTATAATATCTAAGTCTCTTTTGTTTTAAAATTATTTTTTGTAGAATTTATTTAATATAGTTTTTAATTTATTTTTGTGTTTATCATTAATACCAATAGTAACTATTAATGGATATTATTTGATTTAAAAATATTAAATTAAGTTGGATTAAATAATGTCAACCAGGAAATCGTATGAGACATATGAGAATAATATACCAATATCCTATGACACTCTACCAAGAGATAGATTGGTATTCTTAAAGTTCAGGAAGCGGAAATTAAAAAACTCTACATGGAAGATATGCATTTAGAAGCAGCTGGACAAGTGCATTGGGGATCTACTATAATAAGCTCTAGTAATCGTGGTGATGTTCCCTGCAAAGTAATTGGATGAAAATTTTTAATGTCAACCCGAACCGTAGTTTTATGTCAGGCATACCAGGATCGTCTAAAACCAAATTCCAACCTTGATCACAGATGGTATGATCAATTCTCAGTTCAGGTGATTGAAACATCAACCGATTTCGTGTAATTTGAGTCCGCAGGATAGATTTGAATGGCTCTGAGTGGGGACAGAATCTACGGATTGACATACTAGTTATTGAAATCCGTCATTACTCAAATTTTTAAATGTTTATTACAGTAGATATGAGTTTCCCATCTTACAGAGAACTACGCATACTGCCCAGTTGACTATAATAGATGATAAATTAGATTATTTTTAACTGATTCAAGGTATTTTTAAGGATCTGATACTGGGATCACAATAATAGAGGAAAAATGTCTTGATTTCTAAATTCTGCACACTGGTGAGATAAGCTGAAGGTGAATATATGAAGGACCAATCCACTAATAATCAACCTGAAAACATTTTTTTTCTGAGTGAAGTGATGAATACAAACGCCATAGTCAACGGCAAAAAAATAGGAAAGCTCTTGGACCTTATCATAACTAACATGGAGAAGGTGGCGAAGGTCACACACGCCGTTATAAGTCGACCATTCGGCTATCTTTCATTGATGGTACCATGGGATAATGTTATTTCATTAAACGAACAGAACATAATTATAGATCTCGATGACGTAGAAAAATACGCCTGCAAAATACCTGAAGGATTTATCCTTCTGAAAAATTACATTCTGGATAAGAAGATTTTAGACCTAGAGGATACGGAGGTTGAGATTGTCTACGATATCAAGATGGTATTGATGAAGAACAAACTCTATATTACTGACGTAGACCCATCTAAAAATGCACGTTACCGAAGGCTAGGTTTTGATAAATTTGCTAGTTTGATTCACAAGAAGAGTGACAGAAACAAGGACGAGCTTATTTCCTGGTCCTATGTTCAAGCTCTACCCTCTCATATTGGAAGTTTTGATGGCGACGTGAAGTTAAAGGTATTGAAGGAAAAACTGAAATGTCTCCCACCTGTGGACATCGTGGAGATTCTTGAGGAGCTGGATCACGGGCAGAGGTTGACTGTTATAAATCATCTCGAGGCAGAGCATGCTTCTGATACCTTAGAAAAGATTAACCCGAATATGCAAAGGGAGATTATTTCCTCTCTGCAGAAAGAGAAAGTTGTAGACTTGATAGATAGAATGACGTCGGGTCAGGCAGTTGATGTATTGTCTGCTCTGCCTCTGGAAGATCAAGCAACTATAATGGAACTAATGGACAAAAGAAATCTCAATAAGATAATGTCTATCCTTAAGAAGCGACAGGATACGGTACTTAACCTCGTAACTGAGATATATCTGAAGGCTCAGCCTGATGAAACAGTAGAGACAGTGCAGAAGGAGTACATCAACATAGCAAAAGACAAAGATGAAATAATGTATATCCATATCATAGATAAAGGTAATAATCTATTGGGTATAATCGATATAAAGGAGCTCCTTCAGGCGGATAATAAAACACTATTGAAAGATATCATGAATAAGAATGTCATAACCTTGAAGAAATATAGCATTATTGATGAAGCCACGAAGACGTTTTCAAAATATGGCTTTGGGTCACTTCCAGTGATAGATAATGATAATAAACTAGTCGGAGTTGTCAGGTAACGAGATGTTGGGAAGCTAATCCCTATTTTTTGGAATAATAATTCTAAAAAACACAGAGAGAATCAAGCCGTTTTAAGGTTAAGCTTTATTTTACCGTGAATGAGAGTAAATCACAACGAATAAGCTAAGAAAGGAGGATGAGCTTAAGCAAGGTTTGCAATGAAGGGGGTTAGAATCTCTCGATTATTATGACTTTTACCAAGCCACAAGGAGAATCAACTTTTTCGACTTTTTTCCAAGTCCTCTTTTACGTATATAATAAAAATACCCACATGTATAGTGTATTTTTTTCTTTCCTTCACGTAATTAGTTGAGAAAAAGTCGAAAAAGTTGATTTTTTTAATTTTCGGTGTTATTCGCTGCTTTTTTCCCTTCTGCTTTACAATAAGATGTATGGGATTAAAGGAGAAATAAGAGACAGAGGATATCTAATGGTAGGACATTAATAATTGAAATTAAAAAAGCCAAGATTAGTATATTGAAACTATCATCTAGAGATTGAATGCAATTGATTTTTCAGTTCAATAGCTTATATTCCTATTTTCATTATACGCGTTCAAGTACAAGAGCCCCAAGAAGTGTCATTATTTCAAAGATCTCTTTATCTTCTGGAGTTAGAGTTATCTCATGTTTTCCAAAGGCAAATACTATGAAGTTCAAATTCATCCTGTGAGTTTTGAGCGGGATATAGTACCCTCCCCCTGCAGGAAGATTATTTGTTCCATAGCCAGCTTCTTGACAATTATCATAAGCCCATTGCAAGATGTCACTTTCTTTATCGTTAAGTGGGTAATCAGCATCATCTTCTTCTATTTGAGGTCCTGAGAAACTTGATACGAGTACCGCAAAGGCACCTGGTGCAAATTTGTGTATTTGATCAAAGAAAATTTTTATAACTTCTTGTTGTGTTATCTATAGGACTTACGCGCTTGATCTACAAAATAGAACACAATGAGCACTGTAGTTTAAATTAATATTTTAGATAATCGATGAAAAGGTGGCCAGCTGAGAAACATGGCGGAACAGGTTGAAATTTCCCGGGGCACTTCTGAGGATACGATTGAAATCTTAGATCTTCAGAAGTTGGTATACCAGAGTGAAGCTAAGATCTACAATGACTGGACAATACCCCCTCTACTTCAGACCATCAAAGAAATAAGAACCGAGTTCAGTACCCATATATTCCTCAAAGCTGTCAGCAAACGCTCAATTATAGGATCTGTACGAGCTCACACGATAGGTACTACTTGTCATAGGCAGGTTGCTTGTGCACCCAAAATGGCAAAATAAAGGAGTAGGTACACATTTGCTGACAGGCTTTGAGATTCTGCACCGAGATTTTATGCTTGCCAAAGATAATTAGATCATATTCTCTGATTTGCTTGATTTTTATTATCTACATGGAGCTCCAGCAAATTTCTCAAGAGTTGAAAGAGGACATATAAATGAAGTTGTAGCTCTTTTTGTAAGAAATAATTTTCCGGATGACAAAGGATATGTCCATGTTCAGACGAAAAAGCTAGAAATTGAGGCTTGTCCTGAAAAATTGCAAGAGATAAATGATTCAAAACTGTATTAATTTACAGTCCGACTCTATTAGGCCTACAAGAAATGATAGCTAACTTTTATCACAGGAAATATAGCAATTTTGCTAATTTTTAGGCTAAATTTCTAAGAACATGTCTTAAACATGTCTGAGTTTATAACTTAAATAGCATTCATTTAATTTATGTTAAAACTAGAGTTGAAATATAAGAAATTCTCATGGATAAAAGTCTGTATAGCAATGGACAGTATTATTTAGTGCAGTAAAAACCAGCTGCATATAGGAGTACCAAAATAACTCTACAGTCTTGAATCCCGTTGCTATCAACAGTTCTAAATGTTCTTCTACAGTTATAGGAAAATACTCAGTATCAAAACGTTCCAAATGTTTCTGTATTTCTTTCTTATTCCTTCCACGGCTCAATTGAAAGTTTAGTCAGTATTTTTTTCCTATGGCAATGCCATCTTCTGTTAGTGGCCTGATATTATCGAATATAATATAAATTCTACTTTCTTTTAGTAGATCATAACATATCTGGTGGCTTTGGTCCTGCCTTCGCGGCTGAGGTAGTGATGGCACTGTATAGCAGTGATAATATTTGGATTTTCCTTCAAATTAATGGTTTTGATGATATTACTGATGGTGGACTACCAAAAGGTCGCACGACACTTGTATACGGAAGTGCAGGTTCAGGAAAGACCCTTCTGGCCATGGAGTTCTCGGTCAGGGGAGCCCAAAATTACGACGAGCCAGGAGTCTTTATAGCTTTTGAGGAAACCTATGACGAATTGGTCCAGAATTTTGATTCTCTTGGATTCTGTTTAGATGATTTGGTAGCCAAGAAGAAGCTAGCAGTAGACTATATCTACATTAATAAGAGCGAGATCGAAGAGATTGGCGAGTATGATCTGGAAGGTCTGTTCATCAGACTTGGGTCGGCCATAGATTCCATAGGTGCCAAGCGTGTGGCTATTGATACACTAGAGGTTCTGTTCGCTGGGTTCAAGAACGAAGCTATACTACGCTCTGGACTGCGTAGGCTCTTCCGCTGGATTAATACGAAGGGCGTGACGGCTATAGTTGCTGGTGAACGGGGAGAAATATCTCTCACTAGATACGGACTCGAAGAGTACGTTGCAGACGGTGTTATCCTTCTCGATAACAGGATGGAGGAACAAATAGCCACCAGACGCCTGAGGATAATTAAGTACAGGGGATCCAAACACGGCACTAACGAGTACCCCTTCCTGATAGAAGAGGATGGGATATCTGTTCTGCCAATTACATCACTAGGTCTGGAGCATGAAGTATCCGCAGAGAGGATATCAACGGGCATAAAACGCCTGGATACGATGTTTGGAGGTCATGGCTATTATCGTGGTACTACCGCACTAATTTCCGGAACAGCAGGCACAGGAAAGACTAGTTTTGCAGCCGAGTTTGCCAAAGCTACCTACGAGCGGGGAGAACGTTGCCTATATTTGGCTTTTGAGGAATCTCCAAGCCAGATAATCAGGAACATGAGATCTATAGGTATAGACTTCCAGCTCTATGTCGATACCGGCTTCATGCAAATTAGTGCTTCACGGCCCATGGCCTACGGCTTGGAAATGCATCTGGTAGGCCATGCATAGGCTTATAGATAAGTTCAAGCCAGCAGTAGTGCTCATAGATCCTATATCCAACATGATCAACGTAGGCGATGAGGCCAATGTCAAGTTCACGCTCACAAGGCTCGTTGATTACTTGAAGCTCAAGAATATCACTGCAGTATGCACTAGTTTGGTAGAACACGAGAGTATCAAGGGCATAAATGCTCAGGGTATATTTTCTCTCATGGATACTTGAATCAATTTCCGTTTCTTTGAGAATGACAGCGAGCGCAATCGTGGAGTTGCTGTGATCAAATCAAGAGGTATGGAGCACTCCAACCAGATCAGGGAATATCTGTTGACTGATAATGACATGGAGATACAAGATGTCTACCTTGGACCGTCAGGAGGCCTGCTTATGGGCTCTTCCAGAGCTGCCCAGGAAGCGAAGGAGATGGCTGAGGCTGTAACTCAAAGTAAAAACGTGGTGCAGAGGAGAAGATAACTGGAAAGTAAGCTAAAGTTCCTGGATGCTCAGATAACACAATTAAGCTCCGAGTTTGAGGTGCAGAAAGAGGAGCTTGATAAGCTCACATCCGAAGATGTACTAAGGAGGAAGGCGCTGGAAGCAAATAAAAGTGAGATGGCACGAATAAGGAGAGTCGACATTGTCTAAGTGAGCAATGGAGTATTTGCCGATGGATACGGACCAACCGGAAGATTTGGCTAGGCAAGCCAAGCAAGATGAAGATATTTATGAACTGAGACTCTATATTGCAGGCAATCGTATGAAGAGCCAATTGGCTTTTGATAACCTGAAAAAGACATGTGATAAATATCTCGCTAAAAAGTGCTCTATTGAGGTCATAGACCTTACAAAGAACCCGAATCTTGCTAAAGAAGATCAGATCATAGCGATTCCTACCCTTGTGATAAAGAATTACCCTGGAAAGGTACTCATAGGGGATCTCTCCAATCAAGAAAGGGTTCTAGAGTTTCTGGATTTACGTATTGATAATTTTCTGGGTGCTATTACTGAAAAAATTTATGTAGTGAATACTCCCACAGAGGAATCAGAAACAGATGTCTTGAGGAGCAAGAAGTCGAAATATGATCTCCAGTCTTACATCGGCAGTCATTCATGCAGGTGGTCATCTCAAAACATAAGTTTTTGGGTATTTTAGTTGTCCTAAAACTCATTTTAACTATAAATTAAGGGATTTCAAAAGTAGTCTGAAAAGATCCTATCTAGTAAAATAGGTAATTTCATTAGGTTCAGTGGTGAAAATTTTATGAAAGATGCTATATTAAATGATGATAACTCTGAGCTCATTCAGCCTAATACTATATCTGACAAGGACTTTTACATTTTGAGGCTATACGTGGCTGGCCAGACCACTAAGAGCCTGGTGGCTTTTGCGAACTTAAAGAAGATCTGCGAGGAGCACCTGGGTGGCAGATACAGGATTGAGGTTGTAGATCTCCTGACGAACCCGCAACTAGCTAAGGGAGATCAGATATTAGCTATCCCAACGCTGGTTAGAAGGCTTCCCCCGCCGTTAAAGAAGATTATAGGAGATCTCTCGAATACGGAGCGCGTTCTTGTGGGTCTGGATCTGCGTCCTGGAAGTGATGTTCTCAATGACCAAAACTGAAGAGATCAAGATATCGGACTTCAAGGACTGCACATCAGCTTTTGAGGAAGCTCTGACTAAAACAGTAGAAGGTAAATACGTTCTGCGCCCTATGTTGCAGGGATGGGCCAAAAATCTGTGCAGGCGATAAATAATATCAAGCGGATATGTGAAGAATACCTGCCAGGTAAATATGAGCTAGAGGTCATTGATATCTATCAGAATCCACTCTGCGCCAAAGATGGCCAGATAGTGGCAGCTCCCACTCTCATAAAAGAACTCCCCCCACCTTTGAAGAAATTCATAGGGAGCATGGCTGATACTGAGAAAGTTCTGGTTGGCATGGACCTGAAATTCAAGGCTGATAAAGAATGAATCGACTTTTGAAAGGATAGTTAATATGAGTTCTAAAGGAGAAAAACTCAGGATCCCAGCCAATATTCAGTACTGTTAGATGAAAATCATGCCTTAAAAAATCAGGTACATATCTTAAAAAATGAGGTACAGAATCTAAGAGCACGTCTAGAGGAGGCTGAAGAACTCAAACGTGCAATTAGCGAGGGTGATCTGGATGCCCTGGTATTTCCAGGACCAAAAGGGAATTTGATCTTTACCCTGGACAGTACCGATCAAGCATACCGTAACCTAGTAGAGACGATGAATGAAGGCACAGCTACCCTTGGTTTCGACGGCACCATCCTTTACTGCAACCGTCGCTTTGCAGCACTTCTAAGGATGCCTTTACAAGCTATAGTAGGGACACCTATCTATCGATTCATTGCACCTGAGTACGATAGCACTTTTAAGTCAATCCTGGAGCAGGGGATAGAAAGGGGGGAGATCAATCTCCTGACTGAGGATGGAATATCCTTGCCGGTGTACCTGTCTATCAGTTCATTGCAGACAAAGGAATCTCCAAATGCCTGGTGCCTTGTGGCCACAGACCTGACAGAGCAAAAGAAAAATGAAGAGATCATTGCTGAAGGACGCCTGGCTCAGTCAATTATAGAACAGGCTAATGAGACCATAATAGTATGTGACACATCAGGAAAAATCATTCGCTCCAGCAACAATATATCTAAGCTTTGTGGAGTCAATCCAACATTTCAGAGATTTGAAGATGTCATAGCCTTACGTTTTTCAATAGGGAACGATGCCGGTAAAAGCGTTTTTCCCGTAACCTCTGCTCTAAAAGGATCTGCTATTATTGGGATGGAAACAACCTTTGAACTTACGGATTGCCAGAAGTACTACTTTCTTTTAAACTCAGCATCTCTAATGAACACAGATGGCAAGATCCTAGGCTATCTAGTCACTCTCTCAGGCATCACCGAGCGCAAGAGGGCAGAGCAGGAACGTGAGACTACAATGGAGTTCTTACAACTCGTGAATAAGTGCGAGGGGACACTAGCCCTGGTGCATTCTACAGTTAATTTCTTCAGCGAGCGCGCTGGCTTCGAAGCCGTAGGCATACGACTCAAAGATGGTGATGACTATCCTTACTTCGAGACTTGTGGTTTCTCCAAGGACTTCGTGAGGAGGGAGAATAGCTTATGCGTGAAAGATGCTGCAGAGCAGCTAATTTGCGATAGCGCCGGCTATCCGATTCATGAGTGCATGTGTGGCAACGTTATCTTCGGAAGGTTCGACGCATCGAAGCCATTCTTCACGACACGGGGGAGTTTCTGGACCAACTGCACCACGGAACTGCTGGCTACTAGTACTGATGCTGACCGCCAGGCCCGCACGCGTAACAGATGTAACGGCGAAGGGTATGAATCCGTGGCTCTGATAGCTCTACGCGTGAGTGAGGAGAGGTTGGGTCTTCTCCAGTTGAATGACAGACTTAAAGGGCAGTTTCCTCTGAAAACGATTGCGATGTGGGAACGGCTGGCTGACTATCTGGCTGTGGCTCTTGCCAAGGCGCCGGCTGAGGAATCTTTGCAGAAAGCAAATGAGAATCTCTAGATGCAATCCGAGGAGTTGCAAGTTCAATCCGAAGAGATCAGGTCGCAAAACGAGGAGTTGCAGGTCCAGTCCGAGAAACTTCATGAAGCATATGAAACTCTGCGGGAGAGTGAGGTCAAGTACTGCGATCTGTTCGAAACGGTGCAGGAGGTCTTCCACATCGATCGGCTCATCTACGACGAAGAGGGTAATGGTGTCGACTGGATTTTCGAGGATCTCGACCCTGCTGGATTCGAGCTCCTTGGGCTGAAAGATATTGATGAGGCAAAAGGAAAAAGGGGATCAGAAGTGCTCGGCCGCGAAGTAGCTTCATTCTATCTTCCCATGATCGAGAAGGCTAGGCTGTCGAGCAAGGCAGTTCTATTCCAGTACCGCAGTCCTTACGTGGACAAGGAATTCCTCACCTCGTATGTTGTTCACGGTGATCGTCTCATCTCCGCCCAGATGGACATCACAGAACAAAAAGAAGCAGAAATTAAGTTGAAAGAAAACTCGATAATTTAGAAAACATCGTTAAAGAACGTAAAGCTGAACTTGAAACATCTTTTAATTTGTTGAAGGAAAGTGAAAAAGGTCTTGCTGAAGCTCAAAGAATAGCTCACGTTGGAAGCTGGGATTGGAATATTGTAACTGATGAAGTCCAATGGTCTGATGAGACATATCGTATTTGTGAACTTGGTCCTCAAGAATTCGGCGCTACTTACAACGCATTTTTAAGTCTTGTACATCCAGAAGATCGAGATTATGTTGATGATGCCGTTGAAAAAGCTTTGAATGGAGAACCCTTTAGCATTGACTATAGGATTATCTTATCCAACAGAAACGAGAGGGAAGTCCATATCGAATCTAAAGTTATTTTCGATGAGAATAATATCCCCACTCGAATGAAAGAAACTGTACAGGGTATCACTGAACGCAAGCGATTGGAGATGGAACTAGAGTCTATAGCACGTCTACCTCAGGAAAATCCCAATCCTGTGATACGCCTGAGCAAAGGCCTTATCATCAACTATGCTAACCCAGCTAGCCATATTTTGTTAACATATTGGGGTAGTGCTATCAATCAGAAAGCTCCTCCAGCAATCACAGATATGGCCATTGCAGCCTTTGCTGATGGCACCCAGCGTAAATTTGAGTACAACTACGCAAATAACACATACATTATAAATATCACTCCGTTCCCCCAATCTGGCTACGTTAATCTTTATGCCAGTGACATCACTGACCATAAAAGGGCAGAAGCGGCATTGCAGGATAGCGAGAATAAATATCGAACTTTGTTCGAATCCATTGACGAAGGTTTTTGCATCATTGAAATGATTTTTGGCGCAAACGGCAAGCCGATAGATTACCGATTTTTGGAGACTAATCCAGCGTTCGAGAAGCAAACAGGTTGCGTGAAGCTACTGGAAAAACGATGCGGGAGTTCGTGCCAAATCATGAAGAACACTGGTTTGAAACGTATGGAACCATTGCTTTGACTGGAGAACCAAAGCGCTTCATCAATGAAGCGAAGCCTCTGATGGGTGGCTGGTACGAAGCCTATGCTTTTAAGGTCGGGGCACAGGAAAGTAACAAAGTAGCCATTCTTTTCAATGACATCACTGAGCGTAAAAAAACAGATGAAATGTTAAATTTGAAATTAGAAGAACTTGCTCGTTCAAATGAAGAATTAGAACAATTCACTTACATTTCATCGCACGACATGAAAGAACCCTTGAGGATGATAACAATTTATTTGCAGCTTTTACAAAGGAAATATCAGGGTAAACTTGATGATAAGGCGGATAAATACATCCACTTGCTGTTGAAGGTGCTACCCGTATGCAAAACCTGATAAATGATCTTTTAGATTACTCCCGAATGACTAGAATAAGCACAGAATATGAATCTACTAATTGTGAATTCATTTTGAATCAGGTATTCTCCAATTTAAGAATGATAATTAAAGAAAATAAAGCTGCTGTATCTCATGATCCCTTACCTAAGGTAATGGCAGATTCTACCAAGCTGAGTCAAGTGTTTCAGAATCTGATCATCAATGGAATAAAATTCCACAGTGAAGAGGCACCAAAAATTTATATTTCCGCAGAACTAAAAGCGAATGAATGGGTATTTTCAGTGCAGGATAACGGAATTGGAATTGATCCACAATATTCGGAAAGAATCTTTGAAATTTTTAAAAGATTAAATAGCAGGGAAGAATATTCTGGAACAGGAATAGGGCTTTCAATTTGTAAAAGAATTGTAGAAAGACATGGTGGACGTATATGGGTTGAATCTGAATTGGGGAAAGGTTCAACTTTTTATTTCACTTTACCAATCAACCCCGCAGAATTTCGAAACGAACTTTTAACGTATAAGAAAAAAGAGTTTCGAGTTTTAATTTAAGTTTGTCTATTAAAGAAGTCGTGTAAATGAGAACATAATTTTTCTGGCTCAAGAATACTACTCTTGGCATCCGAAAATCTCATCTTTGTTATTTCGAAAATACTTTGTGGTATAAAAATTATAAAATGTATTCTTACAATCCGTCTAAAACATAATTTTCAGCAAGTTAATGATATTTATTAGCGCAGTATTTAAACTCCGCCATGGGCTTCTAATGAGCTCATAAAGTTTATGTTTATTTTCCGCTACCTGTCTGGTTACTTTACAACATGCCATTAATTACTTTATGGATAGTCTCTAAGTTTTATCATTTCACATTTTTGAACCGATATTTTTGTTTAGCTACGATTTCCATATAAATAACGCTATCTTCATATTTATATATTAACTAAACAATACAAATATCAACTATAACATAAATAGTTTCTAACGTTTGTTACTGGAAAATGTGGTTATTCTGGACTATTTTAATACCAAACTTTGTATTACATAAAGTAAAAAGCTAAATTAAAGAAACAGTTTGCTCTTAATGCTCATGTTCTGGAAGGAGTAAATAGTGGGAAAACTTGGTTTCAAGTCAAAAGTAAAAATGTGTAAATTTTACAAGTAAAATGTAAATTTACAAGTAAAATAGTAAAAAGGTATCAAGTGGAAAATCTTAATGATTACATTTAATGTGGCCTGCAAAATATACCAGAGTTTAAAGTTAATTGTCTAGGATTTATGCCTTTAATGAGATATCAAGGCAAGGTTAGGACAAAATAGCTGAAAGGTGCTTTGAACAAAAATTTAGAAGCCTCGTGCGTGATTCGAACACGCGACCTAGTGATTACAAGTCACTCGCTCTACCTGGCTGAGCCAACGAGGCAAGTTACAACTGACTGCAGACTTATCTAAATACAATACTCACAGATAAACTTTATGACAGTTTTCTCTTTCTGAAGTCAAGGTTTATATTTTAACTATCACCCATCTCTTTGCTTTTGCCTTCCTCTATAAATTATGCACATCATTCTTATGGTATTCTTTATCTATATATTACTTAGGATGTGGCAGAAAATAGCAAAATATGGGCGCAAGTTAGTTGAACATAAGCTTGTCGAATCCAATTTCGGAAACATCAGTCTAAGAGTTGGGGATAAAATGCTTATTACCACGACTGGGGCTGCGCTTGATGAGATCATAGGAAATAAGGTCGTTGAGGTAGATATTCAGGATACTTCATCTATGGATATTATTGCATCATCTGAATCCGTTGTACATAAAGAGATTTATCGTCAGACCTCAGCTCTTGCAATCATTCACGCTCACTGTGAATATGCTGTTGTGGAGTCCCTGCTTGAAGGTTCCGCAGGGATAATTCTGCCTGTAGACAGCGACGGACAGTACTTCCTAGGAGATATTCCTATCGTTGAAGGTGGAATCGGTAGCTTTGAGCTTGCAGATAATCTTGCAAATGCACTTTCGAGACGTAGAGGTGCTATCGTCTATGGTCATGGAACTTTTGCAATTGGGAAAACTCTTGGAGATGCTTATATAGTAACAACACAGCTTGAGCATTCATGCAAAATTAAATATTTATATGAGCTTGCATCTTCGGAAAGGAAATAAGTAAATTTATCTATTGAGTACGCGGATAATCGAGCACACAGCTTAAGTATAAAAGTATGGTTCGTTTTAAAATTTTATGGGATAAATAAAATTCTTCATCATTTACTGAATTTTACGATTGCAATAAATCGAGAACCCAGAAAAGAATAAAAAGTCTCATAAATATGCAAAAACAGGTAAAACACAGAATAATATGAATAAGCAGATCTAACCGGATATGTGGCACAAGGCTGGTTGCCTGCTTTTGGATAGTTTTCTATTGCGAATATATAATTAAAGGAAGAATCTCGAATACTATGGCTTTGAATACCCTGAGACCTTTTGCCTCAAAAATTATTGAACCACTTGCAGATTTTTTTATCAGATCTGAGGTCTCACCTGATGCAGTTTCCATAGCTTCCCTTATATGTGCTTTTTTTGCTGGAATCAGTTTTTACTATTCGTCTGCATCGAAGGAACTTATTTTGCTTGCAGGCATCATGGTAATATTTAACTCAATATTTGATGCCCTTGATGGTGTAATTGCACGAAAATCCAACAGTGCAACCCTAAGGGGTGATTTTTTGGATCACGTTATAGACCGTTATTCAGATGTCTTCATTATATGCAGCATATTTTTTGCAGGTTATGTAAACTGGAAGATCGGGGTTGCAGCAATTGTAGGCGTGCTCCTTACTAGCTATCTTGGTATCCAGGCTCAAGCCCTCAATTTTGGTAGATATTATGGAGGACTTATGGGTAGGGCAGATCGTCTTGTAGTTATAATACTTGCTGCTTTCGCTAATTCTATCTACTTGGATTCAATTGCAGGATTTCCCATCTTGGGTTGGGCTGTTGTCCTGATCGCTATAACCAGTCATATTACTGCGGTCCAGAGAATTCTCTATATCTGGAACAAGCTAAAATAGTTAATTTTTTGAGTGTTTTTTGGATTAATTCACATGAATTTTTCCTTGAGCCTAAAACAGTCACTGCGGCAGATAAGTTGATGTAAGACAAAATCCAATAGTGAAATATGCCGTCTCAACAAAAACAGTATGAATATCTGGAACACACTGCAGATGTGAAATTCCTGGCTTATGGAAAAACCCTGGAGGAAGTATTTGAAAATGCTGCTCTTGCTATGTTCAATGTTATGATAGATACAGAAAAGATTTCAGGAGGGCTGGTAAAAAATGTTTTTTTGAAATCACCAGACCTGGAGTCTCTGATTGTGGACTGGCTTTCTGAGCATCTATACATCTTTGAAGTTGATGAAATTGTTTTTAGTAAGTTTCATGTTGACAGAATCAGAGAAGAGAACGGCGAATATTCGATCACATCCAGAGCATCAGGAGAAAAATTCTATCCAAAGAGCCATCCATTTGAAACCGAAATCAAGGCTGTTACCTATAACCAGTTAAAAGTAGAGAAGATTGAAGATGGTTGGAAGGTTCAAGTCGTTTTAGATATTTAAGGGAACAGAAAATTTAGATTCCTATACTACATATAGCTGTCTTTTCCCATTTAATCTTCTTGTGCTATATATATCTTTATTTATGTAACTTATTATCCCACTCTACAATATAAAATCTCAAGTTTAATTCTCTAATCCTAAATTGATTTAATTATGTTCCTACCGAACTTCGTCTACCAAGCTGGATATCATTCTCCGATATTTCAAAATGGATGCTTCCTTATAATATGTATTTTCATCAAATTTCATAGCAATTTACAGAACTTTGGGAGTTGGAGGATGAATATAACCTCACAGTAAAAATTAATACTTTAAAAACTTAAAAAAATAGATTTAGTGTCAAGTCCGTACATCCCCCCGCTAATCATGAATGCGGAGTCCAAAGAAGGAAAAGCACGGTAAATATGTGAAGAATAGAAAATCTTCTCATATATTTCTTTTCGTCCCGCCTTCCTGTGGTTATGTACTCGTAGATGATTTAAATTTGAGTGGTTATATTCTAAATTATATATTTATTTTTAAGAATTGGAATTAATTTATGAGTTTACAATAATAGTTCAAGAGTTTATATCTATCAAGATTAAAGGAGCAGAGAGTGTTAATTATGGCAGGAAATGAAAATATAGACACTGAGGAATTAGTTACAGAAACTGTACGATCAGATGTTAAAAACATTTTTCGAAAGTTTTCTGAAAACATCTGGGATATCCCTATAGGTTATATTCCGAATATGAAAGTTCCAGGCCGCTTATTTGTGTCCAAACATTTGCTTGAAGACATTGAAACTGGGACTATCGATCAGATTGCGAATGTGGCCACTCTCCCCGGAATTCAAAAGTATTCAATGGCAATGCCTGATGCCCACCTTGGCTATGGTTTTGCTATCGGGGGTGTTGCAGCTTTTGATTCAGAGGAAGGAGTTATCAGCCCTGGTGGAGTGGGCTTTGATATTAACTGTGGTGTAAGGCTTATTCGAACCAATCTTCAGAAGGAAGACGTTGTTCCGTGTGTAAAGAATTTAATTGACGAGTTGTTTTGTAATGTGCCTTCAGGTGTCGGTTGCAAAAGTAAGTTCAAGGCTTCTGACGAGGAACTGGATGATGCTTTTCTTCACGGTGCAAAGTGGGCTGTAGAATCCGGCTATGGTATAGAAGCTGATGTTGAACATTGTGAGGCAAATGGCTATATTGAAGGAGCCGGCCCTTCCATGGTTAGCACGAAGGCTAGAAAGAGGGGTAAACCTCAATTGGGAACTCTTGGAAGTGGGAACCATTTTCTTGAAGTTCAGTATGTGGATGAGATTTACGACAGAGAAAAAGCATCTGTTTTCGGGCTTGAAGAAGGACAGGTCACGGTTATGCTCCACTGTGGATCGCGGGGAGTGGGGCACCAGATCTGCACAGATCATCTCAAGGAACTCAATCAGGCTGTAAAGAACTATAGGATCAATATACCCGATAAACAGCTTGCCTGTGCTCCTGCTCAGTCCAGAGAGGCGCAGAACTACTTTAAATCCATGCTCTGTGCTGCAAATTACGCATGGGCAAACCGTCAGATGATCACTCACTGGACAAGGGAATCTTTTGAAAAAATATTTCGGAGAGATGCCGATGATCTGGGAATGGATCTCCTTTATGACGTTGCTCACAATGTGGCAAAGCTTGAAGAACATACTGTAGACGGCAAGAGAAAAGAGGTATATGTCCACAGAAAAGGGGCAACAAGAGCATTTCCTCCCGGTGATCCGGAAGTTCCGATCTTATATAGAGATGTAGGTCAGCCGGTTCTGATTCCTGGGAGTATGGGGACTCCTTCTTTTATACTATGTGGTGCAAAAGAGGCTATGAATATTTCTTTCGGAAGTTGCTGCCATGGAGCTGGTAGGATAATGAGCAGGGTGCGTGCAAAAAAAGAATTATGCGGGCAGAAAGTAAAGGAAAACCTTGAAGCTCAAGGTATTACAGTGAGAGCAACTCATCCTTCTGTAATTGCAGAAGAAGCTCCAAATGTATACAAGTCCAGCATCGATGTAGTAAATGTTGTTCATGAGCTCGGAATTGCTCATAAGGTCGCAAGAGTTCTCCCTCTTGGGGTTGCGAAAGGTTAGGCGCTAAAAAATCCGAGCTTAATACAAAATCAGGATTTTTTGAAAGCTTTGATCTGCAGGATAATTTTTTAAG
Organism: uncultured Methanosarcinaceae archaeon; assembly: GCA_963763235.1. Taxonomy (GTDB): domain Archaea; phylum Halobacteriota; class Methanosarcinia; order Methanosarcinales; family Methanosarcinaceae; genus Methanosarcina. Next base: position 202,707 of record CAVXNY010000009.1, read on the forward strand.
CCTAAATTTTTTTCCAATTTTTGGCATATGATCGTTAAGCTTTTTTCATTTTTCTGCAGTATATCATGTATCTTCCAGTTCTTCCATGATATATGATTCCGGACTGTAAAGCTTGGAATTCTTATTAAATCTAAATTCGATCATGCTTGAGTACGAAGAAGTCTCATAAGGTGTGCCGTTTTCTCGGAATATATTCGAAAAATATTCAACAAGCTTATGGATAAATTTTTCATTTTTGAAGTCATGGAAGATCGTCACTGACTCTCTCTCAGGTTCAAGGCAAATTTCTATATTCTTTACAAGTTGAGTTGCTAGGTACATCTTCTTAAATTGAATCAGTAAATCAGGAAGAGTCATATCACTTACTGACTGTTTGCACATGCGTTCAAGAATTTTTGTAGGGTTTGGAATATCCCCAGTTGCAAAAACTTCTAATTGACTCCTGTGTAGCGTCACTAAATTATATTTTTCACAATTATAAGTGTACATAACCTGGGTCCAGAAATCCGTATTTTCATCAAGTTCTTTACATATAATGTCGAGGTATCCAAAATGTTTTCGGATCCCTGGCATAGTTTCGTTAGGAGATATAGATGAATTTTTTTTAAAGGAAATCTGGGTCGAGTTTGCTCTCCTGAACATACTCTCAACATCAAGTTGTTTCCACCTGGCTAGAAAGTGAGCCACAAGCTGAGCAAAAAAATCACGACTATTTACTGTAGCATTGGAAAAAATTACTAGCGTAGATTCTGGGTTATGAATGTCCTCACATTTTATCGAAGTCCTGATTGCCCATTGGTAACTTCTAAAAATCCTATTCAGGTACTCCTCAAGCTGTTTCATATCATGAATTTCGAATGGATTAATAAGTTCATTAACAAGCTCTTCACTCATAAGCCGTCCTTTAATATATCTAAACAGACACTCTAATATAGTTTTATTTATAATTATATTTTCTCCATTCTGGATTGTATCATTTAACTCTCCTCTTGCAGGGTTTTCCTTTAGAAATTTGATTGCTTCGTCGATACTTTTGTGGTACGTCAGAGCTGCATCAGCGACTTCAATAGTATCCCTTACTGCCGCGCTCAGGTTTCCATCATTGGCATCCAGAAGGGGCTGTAATTTTTTAAGGTACTTGTCATCAAGGGATATATTTTTCCTGATCAGCACATTTTCACCCTACAAGATCCGGCTTTCTGGTCCTTTATACTACTTTTCTATTAATGCTCAAAAAATTAGGATTTTCTCCTAATTCCATTCTAAAATTTCGAAAACTTCTTTTTTATCAAGAAATATGCTTCAAAATTTAGGACTTCACTTACTATTTTAATTCAGAATTTGTTGCGAAGCTTTTCTTTTCACAACTAGTTTATATACCATCTATAAGCATACTACGAAATATAGAGGTTTATCTATAATCCTCTTTATAATATTGGTAAGTGCTACCAAATATTAAATCTTTCTATTTAGTGTTATTTTTTGGTAATTTATTGATAAATTCATCCCAAAAAATATTTTATTTATACTATTTGGCGTACAATAATTCCTTTATTTGGCAGGTTTGGTTTTATGTTAGTACAATTTGTCATATTTTTAGAAAAAAAGGATCATAGTATTATATATTTCATAACTATTTAAATTTTTTATATATTTAAAACGTTTCTAAATGAATCGTGAAAATAGATGTTTATCGTAATTCTCCATAGTCAGCAAATTTTTTACTTATTTATTTTGATTCTATTCTACATATTGTTCTCTGCTTTTTGATCTTTTTTTTCAATTTTTGATCGAGTTTTGATGTCGAATTTGATATATTGCATGGCTGATAGGAAAAATATTAAATATTGTATAAAAAAATAGAATAACTCAACTGCTGAGATGGAACAAAAAATGTATACTTCTCTATTTTGTTTAGTTATAATGTGGGAAACTGATACTTTAGATATAATTATATAAATTTTAAAGGCTTTCAATTGATTTTTGACGAAAAGATCGGGTTTTATATCTTATGTAAATTGTATTGTTCAACTTAGAATCAATGGTCTAATGGTAATTAATCTTTTTATTCAAATTGAACTTTTTTTTATTATCAAGCTGAGTAAGTGACAAATAATCACGAATAGATAATACTGATTCACAACTCTGTATATATATATGCTAAAACAGTGTACAATCTGTATTAGAAACTATGAGATGTGGTGAGGACTGGCATAACCTGAAGGACATTTAATTGGTTCACTTTTGTCCTTACAGTTTGTCTAATCTATGATATATTCTAATCTCAATAAATAGTTAGACATTTTTAAAAACTGTAACTTTGTGAGTAAATACATCTAGTTTCGGTTTGAATCTTGGAGTAAGTCTAAAAATACTATCAGGTTCTTACAATTTTTAAATAACTCACGAACTTCAAGGTAATGACAGTCCAAAAGAGCGAGTTTGGGAGTGAATTCATAAGTGTCTGGTAATTCATATCGAAGTTCTATAGCCAGCCAGACACTTTCCTCCTAATAGGGGAAAGTTATTTTATCAATAAGCTTTTAAAATGAACTCATCAAGGAAATCAAAACTTTTTTTTGAATCTTGATTTTAAATAACTAATCGAGCTTTGTATTACTTCTAGAGTGTTGAGAGTCATGAATTCCTCTCCTTAGGTCGGAGACGATATGTACTCTCAAATCTTTCTGTTTCCATAAAATCTTAAATCATCGTTTCTTTGACAATGAGTTTATTTTTGGCAACATGGTTAGATATAGTGTCGCCACATCTTACTAGGATGTGATAAGCATTTGATTAATACTTTTATCTATAGTTATAGTCAGATAACTAATCCTATACAATGGATTTGGTACCAAGTATCGATACAATATATTCTACTCCCTTTCTGCAGAGTGCGTAAGAATGCAATCTATTTTCTCAATATGACAGTAACTTAAAAATTAATCTAACTTTCAATGAATAATAGTGTGCAAATATTCAAAAAAACTCTATATTAGTTACATCCTCAGGATCTAGGATTCTACAATAACCAGATTAAAATGGATTTTGTGTCTTTTTTCATTCTACTCTTCTCATAGATCCTGTGAAAAATAGCAATGAATTTTCAATAGGGATCATGGAATTTTAGCCCTTAAAAATTGGGGTCATGGTCGTTAGTAATTGACAACATTTGGAAAAAATAATCAATCTACCGTTTTTGGAAATTTGATTAGGAATTCGCAATTATTATCTCAACTGAAGCCTCTAAAAATAGAATTTTAGGAACTTTCAATGAAGATAAAAGATAGAAAAGTATAAGATATTTTCAAAAACAACTTTTGAACAAGTAGGAAGTTTCAGAAAACAACAATCGTAGAACAGAATATTAAAATTTGAAGGGTATATGTGGGAAGTCAAATTCTAGAAAATAATTGGGACTTACGCACTTGAAGTCCAGAATCAAATACAATATACGTTATGGTCAAGTTTAATTTTAAGACAATTAAAAGTTTAATACTATTAATTTTACAGTCCAACTGCTTGAGTTTCAATATATATTTCCAAAAAAGGATATACGCTTTTGTCTTTTTGCTTAAGAGTAGTCATCTTCAATCGAGAATTATATTTCTATCTATTATACTTATAAAAGTAATAAACTCACCTTCATTCAAATGAATATGCTTCGTCCAATATATATACACAGACTAAAGCAGTTTCAAATTCTTATATCTTGTTCTATCGTTTTTAATTGCGGGCATCTGTTACTGAAGACCTAAATTTGTCGACCTAGCTATAAATTTGGCTAATTATCTGTCAAAAAGTAAAATTAAATCATAGGGCATTCCTCAGTTATGGGTTAAATCACTGAAAATCGTAAACATACAATTTATTTTCCAACTTGTTCGAATATATCTAATGTGACAGTTTTTTCAATTTGATCAACAACTCACTGACACGATTATCTCCTTCTCAGCTATAGTTGTCCAGAATAATGTGATTTCGAATTAACACTTCTTTCTTATATTTCATATTCTGGCTCCAATATTCTCCGTTGTCATGTTGGAAAAGACATAATGATTAAATTCATGGCTGTGCATCATTGTTTAAAAATTCAGATTCCGAATCACAACAAATGAAATCAATTTTAAAAAGGCAAAGGATCATGAGCTGCTTTCACAGATTGAAAAGGTAGCCAATTGTCATGTTTTTCTTAACTCTAGAGCACTAATCGGATGTAGATGCTCAATATTACAATGAAGGTTTTCTATATCAGGGAAGTAGAGCGTATATATGTAACCTGCGAAATACCCAGTTGCATTTCTGACTCATTTCAGATCCTTGCCGGAGCTGCCATCGAAAACAATTGTTGAAGGCTAGGAGTTTTGGGAACATGAACAAAAGGGCTAAGGAAGGACTTTTTGGTATAAACGGTGTCTGAACTATCCTCGACCCTGAAAATACAAAAGATTTTCCAAATTCCATCCTTGTTATCTGAACACTGAAAAACTCCATCATGAAGATGTTATTCAAATCGTTCTGTCGCAGGAGATAAAGTGTATTCCTGAAAACTTGTGGACATCGAAGCCCGGTTCGGAAGAAAAAGTAGATGCATTGCTGTGAAAATTGCGATGAAATGTTCATTCAGCATGATAATGAGCTGCTGTGCAGCGCATGCACAGAATAGCATTGAGAGGTAAGCAAAATGTGAGAAGATAAATGATTGTCTGTTTTTTCCGAAAAAAAAGACAGACAGCTGATCTATCAGCCTGAAAAATACATTGGCTGCGGGATCTGAGTACAGACATGTTCCAAAGGTAACCTTTCAGTAGGAGCCGTGGGAGCTATAGTAAGAGGATTGCTGAATATGGATTTTCTGGAAATAATGGTTAAAGACTACATTGTATGTGGAATTTGTGCGCGAGTTTGTCCCACATGTGCTCTCGAGTTGAGGTAAGAAGAGAAAACTCTCAATGGCATGTCTTATATTTGCAAGGCAATGAAACCGACGATATTGAATGAAAACTATATATACTGCGGGCTTTGTGAGGATATCTGCCCAAGAGCATGCATTGAGGTAATTCGGGATATTTCAAAGGAAGGAAACCTGGAGCTGATTTGAAAACCCCTCATTTATTCAGCGTGCTGCTTTCACTGTGGCTAATGTGCTGTATTGTGCCCGATGAATGCAATTTCCTTGGGTAAGCTCTTTGAAGGAGGCTTAATCTGGGGCGAGGATGTCTGCCAGACTTGCTTCACCTGTGTAGAAGTTTGTTCTTCCAATGCTCTTTTTAACAAAAAGGCCAAATCTGGAGAAAGAGTCGAAAAGATCACTTACTGCCCAGATACTTGTATTTACTGCGGAGCCTGTGCAGTGCCTGTCCTGTGTACGTCATTTATGTTAGAAGAACTGCAATTCTGCCGGCTGTAGAGAAAAAAGGTTTCCTAGAGAAAAAGATACTTGAAGTTCCTGTTCCAAAGGCTCTTCTTCTCACTTGTCTGAACAAGTATGAGGTTGCATGCTTAGGCTGTAGAAACTTTAATCATTTGTTTGGTAAATTCTCTCATTAACCTTGAACTTGCCGTAGGGTACTTAAATGAGATGGACGAAAAATATTTCAGTGAGGTTAAGAATGGGAAAATTTCTATCTTAAATCAGGAAGTATGTGAAACAGATGGAGAGTATGCCCTTATCTGCTCAGGTAATACGATCAAGCTCGTGAAAAGAGAGGTTAAATGAATGATAGGAATAATTGCAATCAAGAGCGGATCATCTTTGATCTATTCAACGAAGTAAAAGAGAAAATCAGGTATATGTTTATTAAGGCCAGAATAGCTGTAAAAGTACTTCCCACTACCTAACTAAAAATGGCAATTGTTATTGATTCCTTGAGTACTATGGTCATGCTGGGATGGTCGACTCTCATTCCCACATTAAAGGTGCAAAGGTTAAACTGGCAGAATGATGCTTCTTGAGGATCACTGTAAATAGCGATTATCCAGAATACTTCACTAGTCCCCCTCATGTTCAGGTTACCTCGTCTCCTCTGTCTATAAGCAGGGGTACGATTGCATCGTAATGGATTACGCAACCGTCTTTGAAGCTCAAATTCCTCCTCTTGAGATTAGCTCTACCTATGAAGAGATCGTTCAACTCCACTTCTTGATATGGGAGGTCCCTGGTGCTTAGGAACAACTATTTTATTATTTGCTACTTCTGGAAAGTAACATAGAATTAGCTGCTTCTTATGTGACTTTGATGATGATGGCTCACAAGGTTTCTAGGACAAAGCGTAAAACCTCTGAGTCTTCAGCCCAGTGGATATAAGCTCCAACTTCAACCCTGGATCCATATGTTATTTTCGGCTGCTTCTTTGCTAACATTGCCGATAGAAGATGCGAAGTATCTATCACTCTATAGTTATGTTCTTTCCAACAGTATTTTTTCAAATACTCTTTTTGAGTTTTCCATACCTAATTATTGTCTTTTTATTCAGTTTTAAAATAATTGCAAGAGTGCTGACTTTTGGCTCGCTCTTAACGAGTAGATGGATGTGGTCTTTGTCCGTTTCCATTTCTAGTATTTCAGAATCAGTCTCCTTTTCAATAATTTTAATATTTTAAAAATCATCAAACATACCGGATGCCTTTTATTTTTCCCAACAAAATCCTCATATTTTTATACCCCTATTTCTGAGGGTCTATCCACCGAATACTTCATAGAACCTCTAGTAGGAACGATTATAACCTTAGGATTGACAAATATGTCCTAGAAAAAACAGACAATCTTGATAAAGAAGGATGGTCTTTAACCCGTGATGAATTAGCCAATGTCTATGTATACTTTGGAATTTAAATTTATTGAGAAAAGAAAGGAACAATAAAGAAAAAGGGGAATCATGTATGAAAAGTACTGTTTACAAGAAAATAATGATTGCAACCGACGGCTCGGAACTAGTACGAAGAGCAGTTGATTCTACAATTGAAATTGCAAAGCTAAGCGAAGCACATATGTATGCTATATATGTGATTGCACTGGGAGGCTATTCGATAACTCCATATATAGACGCAGAATGGGAAAAAGCAATGAAAGAGTATCTCAGGCAAGAAGGTCAGGAAGCAACAGCTTATGTCGAAAACGCTGGTAGAGCTGCAAATGTTGAGGTAGAATCCATTATTCTAGAAGGAAGCCCTGCGGTTGAGATTATTGACTTTGCAGAAAAAAACGATATTGATCTTATAGTTATGGGTTCACACGGGAAATCCGCAATTCAGAGATTCCTTATCGGAAGCGTAGCAGAAAAAGTGGTCAAACACTCGAAAATAGCAGTTCTTGTTGTAAGGAAAGAAACTGCTGAAAATGTATTATTAGATCTCATACAAGTATTATGAAACTAGAGGTTATGAAACTGGAGGTTGTAGATTATGGTTGATTTCAGTGCCTCTTTATTTCCTGCATTAATAGTTATATTTTTAATACTCTCACAATCTATAAAAATGGTTAATGAATATGAGAGGGTAGTTATTTTCAGGCTAGGTCGTCTTAGTGGAGTAAAAGGCCCTGGTATTTTCCTGATTATCCCACTTGTCGATAAAGTGATTAAACTAGACCTTAGAGTTGTTACAGTTGATATTCCTAAACAGGCAGTAATCACGCGGGACAACGTTACTGTTGATGTTGATGCCGTTGTTTATTATAAGGTAGTTGAGCCGGGAGCCGCTATAACTCAAGTTGAGAATTATAAGTTCGCAACATACGCCCTTTCACAGACAACGCTTAGAGACGTGCTGGGTCAGATGGAACTTGATGGACTACTTTCGGAGAGAGAAAGCATCAACAAGCGAATTCAGGAACTTTTGGATGCGTACACCGATCCGTGGGGAATTAAGGTTACAGGGGTTACGATTAGGGATGTCTCCTTGCCGGATACAATGAAAAGAGCAATTGCCAAACAAGCTGAAGCCGAGAGGGAAAAGCGTTCAAGAATAATCCTTGCAGAAGGAGAATCTCAAGCTGGGCAGAAAATGTCGGAAGCAGCGGTTTTCTATCAGGAGGTACCTACCGCGATCAAACTGAGGGAATTACAGACTCTTGCTGAGATTGCTAGGGAAAAGAATCTGATAGTGGTTACTCAGTTTCAAGCTATCGAAGCCGGAAACATAGCAGCTTTATCTCAGGCTATTTCTAGAAAGAGAGAGCAATAAAGGTGAAAGAAGAGTATGAAGGAAAGTGATTAGCAAGAAAGGACCGACAAACATGCTTATGGAAAGGGCTACACGTCCCCTCTTTGTTTTACTCTTATGCTCCATTCTTATAGCCATCTTTGCTCATGTTGCTGGGGCAGGACCTGACAATAAGGTGCTTGTGCTTAAAATTTCAGGAGCCATCACCACGGCTTCAGATGATATCATAGCTGATACGATAGTGAAAGCTGAAAATGAAGGCTTTGAAGCTCTTGTAATTAGCCTTGACACACCTGGAGGAGGGCTGGAAGAAACACAGGCAATCATAAAGAGAATCGGGAATACAACTGTTCCTGTTATTGGATATGTACCTGAGGGTGGAAAAGCTTGGTCAGCTGGTACTTTTATTCTGATGGGAACTGATATTGCTGCAATGGCTCCTTTCACTGTGATAGGTTCAGCACAGCCAGTGCAGATATCAGCAGAGGGGACAAAACCTATAGAAGACGAAAAGATAATAAATGCTCTTATCAAATATTCGGTTACAACCGCCAGTAAACACTTAAGAAATGAGACATTTGCAGAAGAAATTATAACCAAAAACAAAAATCTTGAAGCTCAAGAAGCACTAGAAGCAGGTGTAATAGAATATGTAGCTCCTTCTATCTCTAATTTGCTAACCCAGATCAACGGGAAGGTTGTGAAAGGAAAGATCATCAAAACTGAAAGTGTCAGCATCGAAAATTATGAACCTTCTCTGTCTCTTGCTTTCTTGGAGCTAATCTCAAACCCAATTCTCTCTTCTCTTTTCCTAATCATTGGGCTTTATGGGATCATCTTTGGGATTTCAAGTCTTGGATCAGGGGCAGAAGTTTTTGGGATCATTGCAATAGTACTTGGGCTGATAGGTACAGGATTTAATATCAATGTGGGTGCAATCTTCCTCATAATCATAGGGATAGGGCTTCTGATCCTGGAAATTAAGATTCCAGGCTTCGGAATTGTCGGGTTTGCTGGTTTCATCAGCCTTATAATAGGAAGTGTACTCCTTGTACCTATGGGAGATGAAAACATCTATACTCCCGAATTCAGGAGGCTTATGACTTTGACAGTTATCGTCCCTACGATTGTCTTCGGCCTTTTTCTTGTCTTTGCAATTTATAAAGTAACCGAAATCCGAAAGAAAAAACCAGTTATAGGAACAATCATCGGTGATACAGCCCGAACAATAGATCCTCTGGGGCCCGAGAAGTCAGGATTTGTTCGATATAATGGAGAATATTGGCAAGCTAAATCTAAGGAAGAAATAGGGGTTAAAGAAAAAGTTGAAATAATTGGAAAAGAAAAGGAAGTACTTCTAGTAAAGAGAAAAACCTAATAATTTCTTTATTTTAGTCAAATACCCCATAGCTTGCTGCGGTATGAAACCTTGGGAACTTACAGAGTCATAGGGAAAAATGGCTGAATATAACTTTCTTGCTGTGGTGTGAGCCAGTGCGGTCACTTCCGTAAAAAAGTGACTTTGGGAAAATCAAATGGAAGCTCCAAAATAGGGATCCAGCAATGTATAACTCTTCTATAAACCCACAATAGGTTGAATTTTAATCTAGAAACTCGATATTAATAATCCAATTAAAAGTATTTTGCGTTGGTTTGAACTTGGAAAGCGAAAAGATAAAAATTGCGATAGCAAATGTGTTAAAAGGATTGGACATCGCCTATGTAGATGATGACACATATCAACGACTAGTCAATATCGGCTTACTGTATAACTATATTGACAGTGACCTTTTGGAACAACTGATTGAAGCTGAACTTATTATACTGCTAGATAGGCGCAGTTTTTGAAAGCTTTTGAAACTGTTTTTTAATTTATTTTCTCTCTATTCTTTTACAGAATTTTTGTGCGAAAACATTTGTGTTTTCAATTTCCATATTTACAACTATCTTTTTTCCAGGTGCCAAGAAATATAAATATGCAGTCCTTTAAATCCTCGACTATGCTTTTAAAGGAAGGTTCTTATAAGCCCTATTCAGAAGTTGTAATCGGCAGTATAATCTACGGTACAATAGGGGTTTTCCTAGATAAAGTTCAGGATATGTCCATTGAGTCCATACTTTTCTCAAGGTTTTTTTTTGGATTCGGCATGATTTTTATTTACCTGCTGTTTAGTAGAGGACTGGGACAGCTTAGACTTAGGAAAAATAGAAGATACCTAATGCTTCTAGGTCTTCTGAATGCAATTACAAGCATATGCTACTTCTCCTCCATCAAATATAGTGGGATTTCCGTTGCAGTCCTTCTGCTTTATACAGCTCCAGTGTATGTTAATCTGCTTGCTCCTGCGATCCTTGGGGAACGAAATAGTAGAAAAAGCCTTTTCCCCCTTCTCCTTGCAGCCGCAGGAGTGTTACTTATTGCTCGCCCAGGAGGATTTCTGATGAGCGTGGATGCGGGGTCAAATTTTCAGAAAGGCCTTATTTTTGGCCTATTGTCAGGGCTATCATTAGGTATAGCTATAATCACAGTCCGTTACCTAAGACATGATTACACAGGGATAACTCAGACATTCTGGATGACTGGAATAAGTCTTCTCATTATGCTTCCGCCTGCACTTTTCACTCCTCTCCCACTTTTCTTTAAAAACATTAACACTTTAATGATGTTTGGGTTCACTATTACATTTGCTGCCGTTATCTATCTTAGAGGGATCTCAGGAATTAGGGCACAAACAAGTAGTATTCTTGCTCTTTTAGAACCAGTATCAGGAATCTTCTTTGACATTACGATTCTAAAAAATCCAGTCTACATCTCAACCCTTCTAGGCTGCGGTTTAATCCTCATAGCAGCTTATGTTGTAAGCAGAAGAGATCTGAGTAAATAAATGGCATATTTGGTAGTTACTCTAAATTCTTTATTAATATATCAAAGATCTTTCTCCCTAATATGCAATATTTTTTTATAGTAGTAATCTTCATAAAACAATTGAATACATGGTACAATTAGTCATCGAGGGTCAGTTTGGTTATGATAAATTTTAGGTTTAAAATAGAGTAGTATCATCATAGCAGTAAACTATATTATGGATTTGGGAAAACAATGATCTAATGAATGAAAGAAGAGCAGAAAACGGACCTGTGCAACTGGATATAGGCATAGTCCTATCAAATGTTGGAGGAAATTCCAGTCATGATAGGAATCAATTCCATGGGCTGGTTTCTTTGTTTGGCATCGATTTTGGACTCTATGTTGGGCCATCGTATAATCTTTTTGAGACTATAGGGCCAAGTTTAGGTATTGGTTTGCTCATAGGATACAATGGTTTCCTGGCTGCAAAATTAGGTATCCATTTAAGAAGAACATTTGGTTTAGCTATTCTGATTCCTATAGTTCCGATTTATGGTGCTACTGGAGCGAGCGTTTTAGCTGTATTTCCTGTTTCAGAAGGAACAAAAGCTGCGGCGACTATTACATTTATATTAGTGCCAGTAGCTTTTGCATACCAAGAAGAGATTAAAGAATTACGTAGGCGTGGAAAAGAAAGTTTAATAAAATTGAGGTTGTATATTCAGGAAAATTATAATCACCGCCAAATATAATGCAACATTGTTGTATATTATATGCGTATATTAGTTTGATTATGAGCTTGGATATGTTTACTATGAATGATATTGCTAATGCAACTATTAGTTCCTACAATAAAAAGGAGTAGATTAGACCTCAAGATTTATTATTTGTTAGAAATATTTTGGAGATTCTTTTATTATTTTATGGTTTTTATATTCAATTTTCTGATTTTTACTCTAAATCTTGCAAAACAATAGAATTTTAATTTCATTGAAATTAATTCCATTTGTATTCGGTTAAGATACAATCTATAAGAAGTGTGTCATTTCTGCTGTTTTTTATGAAAACCTATAAATGCAAATCAAGACAAATAGATTAGCAGTAGTCATTTTAGCGTTAAATAGATTCCTTAACCAAATACAAATGGGAGTGACATGACGGTGAAAGCGGAAAAAGATCGCTGTGAAAAAGAAGAGGAGATCAAAGACTCGTTGGAATCACTGCTTGAAGAAGAGTTCAGAAATCAGGTTCGTTCAGATTATCGGCGTAGTTTGGGTAACGAATATCGCAGAAGATATATGTAATGATGCTATAATACTTGCTTTTTATCTTTTTCGTTCTCTTTTCATTTTTCCCTTTATCTCAGTTAATTTTATCTACAGTTTTTGTAATTATTCATTTTGGAGAAACAAATATCATCAGCCATCTTATTTGAAATTTAATCGGGAAAGAAATTTAGCTCTTTGCGCTCGATTGGTATATATATATATCCAAAAATATTTTCAAAATAATAACAAAATATTTTAGTGGAAAATACGCATAATTTATACTCAGGATTCTACAATATTGAATTCTCTAGAGGCAATTACAAAAAATAGAATTATATACAATTTTTCTTGTGAACTATTGAGGGTAAATTGTAAAAGAATAAGAATATTCATTCGGAACTACAGAAAATCTGAACTACTGATCTTGGATAAAATGTTATATATCTATAAGTCATAAAAGCTTAAGGGTTGTTTATTTATCCAGGGTGCTTTTATGAAATATATTTACCAGGACTCTACGGAACTGCCTGTACAGCGGGATTTCATTGAGGATCTGAAAACATTTTTAGATATTACTTCTAGGGTAATTCCTTTGGAGAATTCCATAATAGAAATTAAGTGCAAACATAAAGAAGCTCTCTATGAATTGAAAAGCAGAATACACGGGATGAATAATTTTGAAGAGAAACTTAACGTATTGATCAAGGGGTTAGTTAACGAAGTAGATATTGATGACATTGTACCCTGCGCCAATGCAATGCTACAAACCTGCAGTGAAAATCTTGGGAAAAAAAGGGAAGTACTCGAAGCAGAGTGTAGAAAAATAGAAAATGGAACTGCTCATGAATATAGAAAATTTGAGAGCAGAATCCTGGAGGTTCTCAACAGATTTTTAATCTCAGGAATCTACGGAGCTGAGAAGAGGTTTGAACTTTCTAGCGGTGTAAATGGTGTTTCAGGGAAAATGGAAGGTTATGTATCAGGTCTTCAGTACTGCTATACACTCGGATTCGCAGAAGAATCACTGACAGTGGATAAACTTATTGGAAATTTGAGCCTACCAGGCTGGACACGTTCAGGTATCCTTCGAAAAGAAGAAAAAATAAAAATGCAAGATCTTTCCGAGTTCATTGTAAGTTTCCTGGAATACGACAGCCAGAAAAACATCCGCCTAATCCTTGAAAACAAAAAAGCAAATCGAAAAATCAGGATTGAGGGTAGCGAGTTAAAATATTTTGTATATGATGCTAATAAGGAAATTACCGCCGACAAAGAACTAGGGGTCTTTGTTGACATGAAAAATTTAGCAAAAATCCCGGAAAAAGTCCAGGATTATCTCAGGACAAATATCCGCACTTATATTCTTTCAAAAGTTTTGCTTGACGAGGAGGATGCTGTCTCAACGAATCAGATATTTGACTGTCTGAAAGTAATTGCTGAGCAGTATGGTGTAATCTTTCAAGAATGTCTAGCAAAAGGACACAATAAAGAAGAGATAACCATCAAAATGGAAGAAGCTGATGGGAAAAGGGCAGAAAAGTATATATCCAGGGCAGAGATTTATGCCCAACTCGCAGAGGTCGGAAGTGAAGGTGTAGAGATTGCCGGAATACTTGGGGTAGATAGTAGAGCTCAAATAAAAGATAGAAAATACCTAATTGTCTAAATATTTATTTTGCTTTTAATAATTCACTAGATGGGAATTACCTATTACAAACGGCTTTTTTATAGGACAAAGAGCAAAATCACTAGGTCTTCAGTTTAGTAGATGTAAGTGTCAACTTCACCCCCTGGTTCCGTAAGTAATATTCCGGCTGCTTCTTTGTTAACATTGCCGATAGAAGATGAAAAATATCATCAGTCCAAAGTGTATGTTCTTTCCAATAGTATTTTTTCAAATACTCTTTTTGAGTTTTCCATATCGAATTGTTGTCTCGAGTTTCAATTTTCTAATAATCGTAAGAATGCTGATTTTTGGCTTGCTTTTAAGGAGTAAATGGATGTGGTCTTTGTCCTTTTTCATTTCTAGGATTTCAAAATTTGCCTCCTTTTCAATGTCATGAATTATTTGTTTAAGTTCTTAGTAAATTGGTTATAGTACCCTTTTTGATACTTGCACAATAAGATAATGTGATACATTATCAAAAATTTGCTATGATTCTTATGTTAATACATTATATTTAACAAAAAGAAAATACATTGTTAATATATTTTAAGTGTTTTATGATGAAAGCATTCAATTTTAGGCCATGTTCAACAATTGACCAATCTAACTAACTTAATCAACATATTGGTAGTTGTAGGTTTGTCTATAATTGGGTGCTTGATCAAAAAGTAAAAGCATATGAGCAAGTCAGGAAATTAACCTTTAGGTTTGACTTAAACACACTAATTCCGAATTAAAAAAGCAAAATCCATGGTTAGGGGAAGTCAATTCCCAATCACTTCAGGGTATGATTAAACAGGTAGAATCTACATTCACTAGATTTCTAGAGAAAAGAATGGTTTTCCTAAATTCAAATCAAAGACGAGTCCAATTTAGTCATTCCCAATACCACAAAACTACAATGTGGATTTTGAAAACAATACTGTTGAGCTTCCTAAGATTGGAAAAATCAAAGCAGTTTTTCACAAAACATTTGAAGGGGAATTAAAAACCGCTACTATTTTGAAGTATTACACAGGAAAGTACTATACCAGCATTTTAGTGAAAGATGGAAAAGAACTT
>CAVXNY010000010.1:0-19280 GCA_963763235.1 uncultured Methanosarcinaceae archaeon
TTATATATAGCAATATTAATAATGGGATAATGGATTGCTAAATTTTGTGATTTAAGCTAAAAATTCTCACCTCACTAAAACATTTTTTTAGCGACATTTTCTCATTTTTTAACTTATTATGAGGGTATGTTTATGGATAATAACGAATATCTAAAGGGCACAACTACCGTAGGAGTAGTTTGTACAGACGGTGTAGTCCTCGCAAGCGAACAGAGAGCCACAATGGGGAATTTCATCGCAAGTAAAACCGCAAAGAAGGTTTATCAGATCGATGACCTTGTAGGGATGACAACTGCTGGTTCTGTAGGGGATGCCCAGCAACTTGTGCGGCTCGTAAATGTGGAATCCCAACTATACAAGATGCGCAGGAACGAATCCATGACGATCAAAGGAATTGCAACTCTAATGGCAAATTTCTTAAATGCCAACCGTTACTACCCTATGATGGTCCAACTTCTGATAGGTGGAGTTGATAAACACGGCCCTGCTATTTACTCACTGGACCCTCTTGGAGGAAGCATCGAAGAAACAAGGGTCTCAGCTACTGGTTCCGGTTCTCCCATGGCATACGGAATCCTTGAAGATCAGTATAAAGAAAATATGACTGTTAAGGAAGGCCTTGATCTCACTATCCGGGCTATCCATAATGCAACTAAACGGGATTCAGCATCAGGAGAGAATATAGATGTAGTGATAATTACTAAGGAGAACTTCAAAAGGCTGGATCCCGAAGAAGTAAAATCCATGAGAGCTTCGTTAAACTAAAGAATTTAAATTGTTGGTTTTTGTTATTAATATTAAACTAACATCTTTTTCAACCTATTACTTTTTCAATATATATTTTTTCATTTTTTTGACAAAAAGGAAGATTCTTAATGCCTATTGAAGACGTGCTATTAGACCTCAAGCATAAAATTGAGAAAAATCTACCCGAAGGAGTTACAATTACCGACGTCGAATTTGAAGGGCCTCAACTTGTGCTATACACTGAAGAGCCCCGCAAATTCGCAGATGACGGGAACATTATCCGTAACCTAGCAAAAGAACTCAGAACGCGGATTGCCATGCGTCCAGATCCAAGGGTTCTCGCAACCCCTGAAGACTCTATTTCTATAATCGAAGAAGTTGTCCCTAAAGAATCAGGGATCTCGAGCTACTATTTTGACCCTGACTCCGGAGAAGTTATAGTTGAAGCTGAAAAGCCTGGCCTTGTCATAGGAAAACATGGAGCAACCCTAAGGGATATCACAAAACAAATCGGCTGGATTCCAAAGGTTGTTCGGACCCCTCCCATCAAATCCCGTACAGTAAAAAATATTCGTGAGTTCATGAGGAACAACCTCAAGGAAAGAAAAGAAATCCTTAAATCTGTGGGGAGGAAAATTCATAAAGAGTGTACATCAAAAGATCAGTGGGTGAGGATCACATCTCTTGGGGGGTGCAAAGAAGTTGGAAGGAGCTGTTTTCTACTCTCGACTCCCGAATCAAGAATTATGATTGACTGCGGAGTCAATATAGGCTCGGACGAAAATATGACTCCTTATCTCTATATTCCTGAAGTTTTCCCCTTGAATCAAATAGATGCCGTAGTAGTTACTCATGCTCATCTGGATCATCAGGGGCTTGTTCCTCTGCTTTTCAAATATGGATATGAGGGGCCCATATATTGTACCCCTCCTACAAGGGACCTGATGGTATTGCTCCAGCTCGATTATATTGATGTGGCGGCAAAAGAGGGGAAAAAGATTCCTTACGAGTCAGGGATGGTAGCAAAAACCCTCAAGCATACAATTCCTCTGGACTATGAGGAAGTAACAGATATTGCTCCAGATATCAAATTGACTTTCCATAATGCAGGGCACATCTTAGGTTCTGCAATTTCCCATTTCCATATCGGAGACGGACTCCATAATGTAGTTATTACGGGTGACTACAAGTATGAAAAAACCAGGCTTTTCGACCCTGCTGTTAATAGGTTCCCTCGAGTTGAAACCGTTCTCAGTGAGGCTACTTATGGGAATTCTAACGCATTTCAGCCTGCACTTAAGGACGCAGAAAGGCACCTGCAGATGGTAGTTAAGAATACCGTGGAACGAGGGGGGATTGCTATCATTCCAGCTTTTTCTGTGGGTAGGAGCCAGGAAGTAATGATAGTACTCGAGGAGTCGATAAAGAAAGGGTTGATCCCTGAAGTGCCGGTCTACCTTGATGGCATGATTTGGGAGGCCACAGCAATCCACGCAACACATCCCGAGTACCTAAACAATGATTTGAGGAAGTTGATTTTCCAGAAGGGTCAGAATCCCTTCCTGTCCGATTGTTTTAAGCCCGTTGACTCTCATGAGGCACGCCAGAAGATAATCCAGAACCGACATCCTTGTGTAATTATTTCAACCTCAGGCATGATGAACGGAGGACCTGTTATGGACTATTTCAGAAACTTCGCCGAGGATCCACGCAATGCTCTTGTATTTGTAGGGTATCAGGCCGATGGTACAATCGGGCGCAGGATCCAGAAAGGATGGAAAGAGATTCCGATGACAGGGAAGAATGGGAGCACTGAGATTCTGAAAATGAACATGGAAGTTCAGGTCGTAGACGGCTTCTCTGGTCACTCAGACAGAGCGCAGCTTATGGATTACATCAAAAGGATGCAGCCCCGTCCGGAAAGAGTTTTTACCGAACATGGGGATGAAAAGGCTTGTGTTGACCTTGCAAGTTCGGTTTACAAGAAACTCAAGATTGAGACTAGGGCTCTTACAAACCTGGAGACTGTAAGGTTACTGTGACTCTCTGAGGCTCTCCCAATCTCTTTTTTGAAGAAAAGATCTACTTATTTCATGTCCTAAAAGCAGATTCAAGACCGCGGAGAAGTTCTATCAGTTTTTTGTTGCCATCTACTTATAAGATTTGCTCTACCAAGCTTGAAGGCTCTATTATGTAGGAACTCTTATGCAATAAATTTCAGTTTTTTTGCAGTTTCTAACCTAAAATGGTATTTTCAATCATTATATATTCTTTTCATCTGACTCATAGAAG
The DNA here is from genome assembly GCA_963763235.1 of uncultured Methanosarcinaceae archaeon. GTDB lineage: Archaea > Halobacteriota > Methanosarcinia > Methanosarcinales > Methanosarcinaceae > Methanosarcina. Next base: position 3,040 of record CAVXNY010000010.1, read on the forward strand.
CTCTATTGCTTTTAGAACAGGATGCTTTGGAGCAAAATCAAAAGGTTATAATGCAGCAATTAAAAGAGCAGTAAAAGAGTATCCTCTGATAATAAGTGATATATTAAGAAACAAGAGGATCAGTTAAAACGAGCTCCAAGATAACGAGTTTATGCAATAACTAAAAAAGATATTCCAAGCAGAAAAAATCCTTTTCATCACTGCTCAATGAGTGAATCTAAAAATGTTGTTTCAGCATTTTGTTACAATCTCTATCAACTAATGACATTGAAAGCAAAAGGAGTATTTTAAGAATAGCAGAAGTTATCTTTGAAATCAAAGAATAATGAACAAGAAAAGAAAACAAAGGTCAAATAATAGATTAGGTGGAGAAATTTGGGCAGAGTTCCCGTAGAAAAAAATTCGCGGTAAATCTGAAGCCTCAAGAGAAACATCAGCTTTTAAAAAGCATTACATGTCCTAGATCCATTTTTAAGGAAGATATAATCACTTATCAATATCCTCTGCTCTTTTTTAACATATGAAATGAATAACACCAACCTGACAACCATTTTTTCCCAAGCTGCTTAATACTAACTAGAAGATCCAATCGAAATGTTCTTTAATTTTTATTATGCTGGATTTGTCAAGTATAAGAGCATCATTTTTGCCTATATTTTTATAGCTTTTGTTCGAACAGATTAGAGAGGATTTAAATAAACCCCAATTTTTGGGTGGTTGTTCATAAATCCTATATAAGCAATTTGTTGAAATCGGGGGTTTATTGAAATTCTCTTGAGTAGATCTGGTGAAGACCCAGGAGAATTGGTGAGAAAAATGGTTTTATGACTGGCTGTTAGAGTACCTACAGCAATAAATTCCCATTTTTTTCATCTTTTTTTTATGCAAGGTGGATCGAGCTATTAGAAGTAATCAATACATTTTCAGACAGCAGAAAAGTTTTCTTTTTAAAAAATATTAAAATTGGCTTCAGAAAAATAGTTATTGTTAGATAAATTATTTGACTCGATAAAATTATGTATAATTTGATTTCCTTAAATAACTATCTAATTATAAAATGATACTTTACGGTAGATGAAAAAAGAACTGGGACACATTCAATCCAAATTGTACACAATTTGAAAAGAAATCCACATTTTATGATAAACCTAAGAGAAGATGGTAAATAGTTCTCAGTTCATCTACTACGGGAAAAAGGTTTTTATTTATTGTAAGAAATTCAGTTATATGTTTTAATGTAAATTTCCAAATCAATTTCTAGAGTTTATAATTAATTTTTGATTTTATATATCTAGATATTTTTTCAAATTAAATTACAATTCCAAAAAACGATACTCATATTTTAAAAAAAGTAAGATTTAGATAATAATATCGGTGATAAGAATGGCAGAGTACATGAATACGAAGGTAGGGGAAGCCGCAGGAGTGCTGTACCACAGATTGGAAGAAGGGGAATGTAGTTTGAACCAGATAAAGAACCACCTGAATATAAATGGTTTCGATTCCCAGATGGCTTTAATGGCTATTGGGTGGCTTGCCAGAGAAGACAAGATCAGCCTCAAAAAGGAATCTAATAGATGGTCTGTGTGGTTAAATGAATAATTCTTCCAAGGTTCATCTGTCATTAAGTGTTTAATGTTTTCATACAAAGTTTCCAATGTAATAATATTTGTGTTTGCATGCATAAGTACGATCTTCTCTAACTGACCCCACAAAATGCGAGCAAAAAGACAGGAAAAAGGCATTTATTACAACTTGGAAATAAAATCAAACGAATATTAGAGGAAGAACTCCAGCAAGGAACCAACCCAAAAACCCAGTTTAAAAATAACCTTTCAAAGAAGGACTCCCGGCCTTAATAGTATTAATTAAAAAGAAAGCTGAAACAGGTTAGAGATTTTATTTCACTCCCCTAACCTGAAGTAACTGGAAATCAATTTCTTCCGGAATGGTGGCTAAGAACACAAAAGCATTGTATCCGAGTTTCTGACCTTCTTTGATTGCGTTTGCATGAATTTCTTTCAATTCTCTAGAATCGCTTAAGATGCAGAAAGACTTTCCGTTTCCTGTGTTGACAAGGAAATTAAAAATATTTCCATGAGTGTTCAGAAATACAACCATATTTTTGAGTTCTTCCCAGCTATTGCACATATGAAGGTTCCTAGAACCCATATTTTCGACATACCAGTCCCTACTCACATAGGAATAGGATGCATATTGTTCGTTAAGTTCATCAAAAGCTTTGATGATCCTATTAAAATCTTTCCTCAGGTTTACCCATTTCCAGTTTTGTGTTGTAAAATAGCGCGCTGCAGCTATCTCAAAAATTGCTTTTTTGTCTTCATTTTCGAGTCTCATTCTCTCACATCTCTTATTTTGTCTGCGTTTCTCTCAGAATACATCATCTTGAGCATAACTTCTATTAAAGTACAGGGCAAGTTCGGCTTTTTCTAATTCTCTTCCCAGATACGCTGCATGATCTAAACAGGAGACAATTTTCAGCTCAAGCAGTGTATCCATAACTTCTTTGGCATTTTTTCCTACTACTGAGGCTTTTTCATGCTCAGCTACTATTACTCCACCATTTCCACTTATGCTATTCTGTACTATCCAAATGCGGATAGGACCTGCAGGATCTAAATGCCAGTTTTTAGAAGCTCTGGCTAGGATTGCATCTCTCGGGAGGGAGAAGTCAGGACGGCGGCGTTTTTCCTTAATGCAGAGCAAGTCAAGCCCAAGATCTTTAGGAGAACTTCCCCTTATACTGGAAAGCTGCATCATCTGAGAAGCCCTTCTAAGTTCTCGGATAGAACCCTGCGTCTTGTTACTGAATTCGGGGGTAAAAAGGATACTTGCTCCTACTTCTGCTCCTATCCCACATAATGTAGCATTAACTCCGATGGTATCCACATCCATGAGTTCCACAACATTGCCAACTCCTAGGAATACAGGGATTTGGGGATACATCCTGTGAAAATCATAATAACGAACAATTGATTCAGTTATATTATGACCCATAGGGTCAAGGACAGGATCAGCTATAATTTTCTTAATTCCAATCCTACTGGCAGCTTCTATATTTCTGATAAGGCTTTCCAGACTATTTCCCTCATCAGGGATGATCACGGCTGTAGCCTCTGTTCTTGCAACAATAGGGCCTACAATTTCCATATTTGTGCTGTTCAAGCTAAGAACAATGTCTGCTCCTGCTTCAACTCCTTCAGTTATTAACTCAGGGTCAAGAGTATCGATGCTTATTGGGGCGGTAGTAATGGTTTTTATAAAGGATACGGTTTTCCGAACCTGATCAGGCAGAGTATTAAGTGTGGTTCCTAAGTCGATAATATCTGCCCCACGGGCGATAAAAGCTTCGATTCTTTTCTGAAGTATGTGGGTATCCAACTCCATAGCCCCTACGATCTCAGCCATAATTTTCATGCAAGCTCTTCCACCAATTTTTATTCCTCTTAGTGTAAGGGGTGAATGAGCTTCCTTTTCGGTTTGTCTTATGAGCTCTAAAGCCTTTTCCTTTCTAATGTCGATAAGGAACTCACAGGCTGGAATTTTTTTGGAAAACTCTATCTGTTCAACAAACTGCAAGATGAAACCAAGATCATAGGCTTGTTTTGGTCCAAGTCGTATTTTACATTCCAATTTCTCAGAAGCTTCCGAAAAATTCCCTGTTACAAGCCCTGGAAGAAGAATAAGATCGTAATTTTTTGGGATTTTTGCTTCTTGAAATGCTTTGATAAGTCTTTTAGGGTTAATGAAGGCGGCAATGTCGATATCTACTACTAGAACATCGGCTTTTTTTCCAACCGATTTCCTGACTATATTTTCAGCCAGCCTCCCTGTTGGAATCAAAATTTTCATACTTTCAGATAGAACCACTAATTAAAAAGAGTATCTGTTAGAAAAAGATTGGCAAAAAAATATCCGGTAGAAAGCCCGAATTTTCAGCGTTGGTGGTTCGGACTTTTCCTTCAGCTTGATTAATTTATAAAATCAATGATTGATTCATCATCCTTTTTTCTGAAGGTCCCTGAGGTATCTCCTTTTTGACCAGCGTACATCATTTTTCCGAATCTTCTTCCCTGAATGGGGTCAATTTCGGATCTTGATTCTAGGATTCCTGATACTGCTTGAGGACCTAGTATTTGGGCAGACTGGACACCTGTCATAATTGCCATTACCCTCACTTTGCCTTCATAACCTTCCCTTATTCTTGCACCCCAAATAACATTGGCATTCGGGGAAAGTTCATAGGTAAGCATGGAAGCAATTTCTTCAGCTTCCTTCAGGCTCAGGTCAGACCCACCAGTTACATGGATCAGGCTTCCAGTTGCACCCTTGTAATCAACATCAAGGAGTGGGTGATTTAGAGCGGTTCTCACTACTTCAGTACTCTTGTCCTGGCTTTTTGACTCGCCTACAAGCATTACTGCAACCCCACCACAGCTCATAATAGTCCTGATGTCTGCATAGTCAAGGTTTATTAGAGAAGGCACTGTTATTGTCTCTGTGATTCCTTTTACTGTTTCGGCAATTAGCTGATCCATTACGGAAAAAGCCTGTTCAATAGGAAGGTTGGGTACATAGTTAAGCAACCTGTTGTTGTCCAGTACAATTACGGTGTCAGCTGCCCTGCGAAGCTCTTCAAGGCCTTCTTCGGCCTTGAAGATGCGAGCTCTTTCAACTCTGAAGGGGCTGGATACCATTCCTACAACAATTGCTCCCTGTTCTTTTGCCACTTCGGCAACCACAGGAGCAACCCCTGTTCCTGTGCCTCCACCAAGACCTGCAGTGATGAAAACTAGATCTACATCCTTTAATACTTCTTCAAGGGTGCCCCTTGCAAGTTCAGCAGCTTTCTTCCCAGTCTCTGGATAACCACCTGCCCCCAACCCTCTGGTAAGTGTTTTCCCCACCAGAATCTTCTTATCAGCTCTGACATTATCAAGGTGCTGCTTATCTGTATTGATACAAATCGTTTCAGCACCTTCAATTCCGATATTATAGAGCCGATTTACAGTATTATTCCCAGCACCCCCGCATCCGATAATCATGATTCTCGGTTGCCCAAATTCATCAAATTCATCATCTGAAGAAGAATTTTTTCGATATTCCTTCTCTTTTTCACTGAATTTCATTGCTTCCTGTACTATAGATTGCAATCAATCCCCTCAACTGAATTTGTGTCCTAATAAATATGTTACTTTGACTTCCTACCCTTTAAATGGGGGGTACATACCTGTTATTACTTTTAAGCAGAATTAAGGGATAATCTTCAAAACGTAATAAATATTTTTTGTCAGTAATCTTTAATAAGTTGGTACTCTACTGAACTTAAACATTTCGGACATATTTAAGCAGTGTTTTTAAATCATATATTAAGTTTAAATATGTCACCCATAAATCTCATATATTGACTGTTTTCCTTTGTTTATCACTTGGGTATCAAACTGGAAGGATGATATATACCGTAACTTTTATATACAGTTACAATATATTTACTATATCCCGTTGCATCATTATCTTCATAAAGACTTCATTTTCAGTAAAGCTCTCTAATTATTTGAGTCAGGGCAACATTCAGATTTTGTTTCCTTTTTATTCTTGATGCCATGATCACATTAAGATATTAGTAATGTAATCCACGTAATCCGTTTTCATCATGACTTTTGAGCTAAACTTTATATAATTTAATGAGACTGTTTATATTATTACTTTTAACTAGAATTCTCCTCTTAAAAACATTTTGGTATTATCCTGAAATTTCGAGGCTCTTGCTTAATTTAGAACAAAAATACATGAGATCATCTTCCTCATATACAATCTTCATATCCATTTTTCCCAAATTATAATTATTCTACGAATTATTTTTATACGTTCATCAACCTAAAAGTACCTGTCCTAACAATCTTCCTCTTTTGAATTTCTCTCTTTAGATATCCTGTTTCATCTTCGTATAACTCGCCATCTGTAATCAGATGGAACATAAGTGTGAAACTTTCCTTCCTAGAGCAATAATTGCTTTTACATGTTAAATTGAAATTTACCTCATCTTTAAAAAATTTTTAAATGTACTATTTTTCTTTCTTGCTGCCACCCGAATAATCTGTATCAGAACAAACCTTGCTACTTTTGGTCCTCTTTTAGTGATGCTCAAGTTTTAAAATTTATCCGCTGAGTGGTGTACTTCCGGGAAAACTTCAAGCCATTAAGCAAGCTTATCTCCGAATGAATAATTCCAGAGATTGCTTATTTCATAAGTTAAAGCTGATTCCAATGTACCGCGAATTTTTTCTACGGGAAGTCTGCCCAAATTTCTCCACCTAATCTATTATTTGACCTTCGTTTTCTTTTCTTGTTCATTATTCTTTGATTTCAAAGATAACTTCTGCTATTCTTAAAATACTCCTTTTGCTTTCAATGTCATTAGTTGATAGAGATTGTAACAAAATGCTGAAACAACATTTTTAGATTCACTCATTGAGCAGTGATGAAAAGGATTTTTCTGCTTGGAATATCTTTTTTAGTTATTGCATAAACTCGTTATCTTGGAGCTCGTTTTAATTGATCCTCTTGTTTCTTAATATATCACTTACTATCAGAGGATACTCTTTTACTGCTCTTTTAATTGCTGCATTATAACCTTTTGATTTTGCTCCAAGTATCCCTGTCTACGTAGACCACTTTATTTTTTCTGATAACTCTACATACATAACTCTACATACGAATCATGAAGTTATGAAGTTGTTGTTTTAAATCTTCTAATAAGCTCATAATCCCGATCTCTTATGCTATGAAATTTATATCAAAAGTGTGACCTACCACTCTTTTTTGTTAAGGTTCTGTCTCTGATTTCCCTTTTTTTGCTTCATTTTCTCGAGGTTTATCCGCTTTGCATGTCCAGGATCTGAATGAATAAAAATAGAGTACTGAATCATTCCATTTTTATTTTCAAACCAAAGCAATCAAGTTGGCTTTGAGACTGTTTTAATATTTTATTTCCTTTGAAGTTATCATTGATTCTCTTTTTGAATGACCAGATTGTGGCCTGTCTGGTATGCACTCAGGAAAACCAAGAAATTTGATAAATTCATCGTTTCTCAAGTTCAAAGACGGAAAGACTATGCAATTGATGTAAAAAAATAAGTTTAAACATAATGATTAATTCGGCTTCATGCTCGCCACAGGAAACTGTTTTGTTAAAATATATAGATTCAAAAATTATATAAACAGATTTTCAATCAATTAACGAATCAATTTCAACAAGTTTGTCTCAAATGGCAGAATAAGTGTATATTCCTCTTTAAGAGCAAAATCAGTAAGAGTTTTCAATAGTAAAAATTAATGTTAAGAAATTTAATTCACTTCCTGCAGATGTACACGAGAATGCCATCTATTTTCTAAATATGACAGTAGCTTAAAAATTAATCTAACTTTTAATAATAACTATTCAGCTTACCAAATATCAGTTGAATGACAGCTATTATTATATGTTAGATACTTCTGATTACCAACTATGGAAATGTTCTCAAATTTTGATCGAAGTTTTTATATTGAATTTGGAAGGTTATGTGAATTGCGTAAAAAATATTAAATACTGTATAAATAATTAGATAGTAAAAATGCTAAAATGGAGCAAAAGTCCATACTAGATAATTTTATAGGCTTTGCGATTGAAAACTAGAAAATCTGAGATAATTTTGATGAAATTTTTAAAGGTAGCAAAATTATTTTTGACGAAAAAATGAGTTTTCATTCTAGATTAGATTTGTACTGTCAAATTAAGTTTTTAGTGAAGATTGGTCATGTGAATGAATAAAGAAGTTTAATTTGACAATTTCAATGATAGTACTCTAGCTAAAAAAAGTGACTTAGTATCTATCAAAAATTTAGTATATTCTTGATTTAATAGCAGAAAGTTCCTATTTCTATGATTTATACTTCACATGAAATATTTAGATGGAAAATATATAGTATTAGTAAAAAGAAAGTGATTGCTGCCTTCGGTTTATTTGTATTTTAGTAACAACCCTAGATGGAAAAACATATATTCATAGAGATAAAGGATTCCTCATACTAATAACCGGGGAAAAAAATCATCTATCAGGCAAAAGACTACAAAAAGTTTATATAAAAAATAACTGTTTACGTTTTCGTCGAAAATGAGGCATTAACGATTAAGAATCTCGATTTATTTTTTAAAGATATTATGAGAGAAGTGATCGGCTAAATGGAGATTATAACCGAAAATAGAGTTGCTAAGGCGATTTTTAAAGGCTTGTTAAGCTTAGCCATTCTGTTGCTAACATCTGCAATGGCTTCTGCCAGTGAGGCAAATCTTAAGATTCCAAATTTGAGCCAGGAGCAAAATAATTTACTGCTCTATGGTATTGTTGTCTGTGTATTAGGTATGCTATTCGGTCTTTATCAATTTATAAAGGTGAATAGAATTCAGGCACATCAGTGTATGCTGGATGTAGCCAACATCATTTACGAGACCTGCAAGATCTATCTTATTCAGCAGGGTAAATTACTGTGCATATTATTTTCCTTCATCGGTTTCTGTATAGCCTTTTACTTTGGTTTCCTACAGAAAACATCTTTAAGTGGAGTATTGCTCATCCTGACCTGGACTGTAATAGGAATATTGGGTTCCTATAGTGTTGCTTGGTACGGTATTCGCATGAACACTCTTGCTAATAGCAGAGTCGCATTCACTGCCCTGGAAACAAAACCCTTGGAAATGTTAAACATTGCTCTTGATGCAGGAATGAGCATAGGAGTGCTTCTAGTCTGCGTTGAGCTGATAATGATGTTAACCATATTGCTGTTTGTTCCGAGAGAGTTGGCCGGAGCAAGCTTCATAGGCTTTGCAGTCGGCGAATCTCTGGGAGCCAGTGCCTTGCGTATCGCCGGAGGCATATTCACAAAAATTGCTGATATAAGCGCTGACCTGATGAAAATAGTCTTTGGAATAAAAGAAGACGACCCACGTAATCCAGGTGTTATTGCCGATTGCACGGGGGATAATGCGGGGGACAGTATAGGACCAACTGCAGATGGATTTGAAACTTATGGAGTAACTGGTGTAGCCTTAATATCCTTCATCGTCCTAGCTGTGCAACCTGCCCTGACAGGCATCTTGCTTACATGGATCTTTGTAATGCGCGTGCTTATGATACTTACTTCTATAAGTTCGTTCTATATAAATAAAGCCTTAAGCCAAGTAAGATTCGGCAGCAAAGAAGAATTCGATTTTGAACAGCCGTTGACCAGCTTGGTATGGATTACCTCCATCCTTTCCATAGCTGTAACCTTCGTCATAAGCTATTACATGTTAGGGTCTGGTTCCGGAGTACCTGGCCAGCTGGATAAACTCTGGCTAGTGCTCTCAGTAATCATAAGCTGTGGTACACTGGGGGCAGCTTTGATTCCCGAATTTACCAAAAAATTTACAAGCCAGAATTGTTTGCATGTAGCCGAAGTTGTCAAAACTTCACGAGAAGGCGGCGCCTCACTTAATATACTTTCTGGACTGGTTGCAGGAAACTTCAGTGCGTTCTGGATTGGCATGGTATTCATGGCACTGATGTTCTGTGCTTATTATGCTAGCGGTTATGGTTTGAGTGGGATAATGATCTATCCCTCCATATTTGCATTCGGGTTGGTAGCATTTGGAATGCTGGGTATGGGCCCGGTTACAATAGCAGTCGATAGCTATGGGCCCGTAACAGATAACGCCCAGTCTATTTTCGAGTTGTCATTAATAGAAGCCATTCCAAAAATAGATGCACAAATTCAAACAGAGTATGGCTTCAAACCGAATTTCGATAAAGCCAAAAAGTATCTGGAAGCTAATGATGGAGCAGGAAATACCTTTAAGGCCACAGCCAAACCAGTCTTAATAGGTACAGCGGTTGTTGGCGCTACAACTATGATATTCTCTCTAATTCTAGTTATTAAGAATGTTTTGGGGGTACAACCGGAAGAAATTCTAACTTTGCTTAATCCTTATACAATTTTAGGATTTATAGCAGGTGGCTCTGTAATCTATTGGTTTACTGGGGCATCAATCCAAGCCGTAACCGCCGGAGCCCACCGAGCGGTTGAATATATCAAGACGCATATCCGACTGGATGAAAATGCCAGCCAGAAAGCTTCCATGGGAAATTCGAAAGAAGTAGTAAAGATCTGCACACAATATGCTCAGCAAGGGATGTTCAACATATTTATCGCCATATTTTCCTTTACATTAGCATTTTCTTGCCTATCAGCTCCGGTAAGCGGGAATCAATCAGTGGCGCTTTTCGTTTCCTACTTGATCTCCATCGCTGTATTCGGATTGTTCCAGGCCGTATTCATGGCCAATGCTGGTGGATGCTGGGATAATGCCAAAAAAGTCGTGGAAGTAGATTTGCAGGAAAAAGGCACTCCTTTACATGAGGCAACAATTGTAGGAGATACCGTAGGGGACCCTTTTAAAGATACTTCCTCAGTGGCTTTGAATCCAATCATCAAGTTCACCACATTGTTTGGTTTGTTAGCTATGGAAATAGCTATCTCCGAGTCATTCAGAAGCGTGGCTCCCTATGTTGGCAGCGTATTCCTTTTGGTTGCATTACTCTTTGTATGGCGTTCGTTCTACACTATGAGGATTCCGAACGATTAATGAAGAAAATCACCTTTTGGTTAAGAATAATATCTATACCCTCAAAAAATCTCACAATTTAACCGATTGTCCATAAAACAGCCCATGAATAATTTATTGAAATAAGAGGTTTATCGAAATTCTGATGAGATTAGGTTGTACAAAAGCCGATGCTATGAGGGTTTATCTACTGAAAGTTTTCAGATCATGTTCTGAATATTTTATGCTTAAAAGATTGCGCTTAACCATGTTAATTTGAATACACTTCCAGTTGTGGAGTTTAACGCTAGAAAGATCATATTGATCCTCGCTCGAGAGAAGAATGGGTTGAACACAACTTCACTATGTATAAAATCCAGGAATTTAAGCTCATCGAGTTCAAAATATCTTGAAAGAATACTATGCTGCTTTTATCAAAAATTTCTTATCAGAGCTAATCTTGCCCGTCAAAAAAAATCGTTTTCTGATGGCAAAATCTAGTTAATTATAGTTAATTTAGCAATTAATTATATTTTTTTATTTTTCGCCAAATATTTTTACTCAATTCTGAGCAAGTGACTTTGATTTAGCTAGCTTTGCATGTTTACCTCTGACCAATTATCATAGTCATGTAACTGGTTCAATGAATTATTTCCAAATATCTTTCTCTAAACTCTTCCAGGTAAATTGAAGTTGATCTTGTAGAAGTTTTTTCGAAACTGAAGAGATTCTCATAATTCTGGTCGCATGGGAATTTAATTATCGAGCGTAATGACTGGATAGCTTCTTATCATTGCAAGGGATTCAGAGTTCATTTGGGCGACCAATGCTCAAATTTTTTTGATACCAGTATGTTCATCATACCTAACGTAGTTTAGTATCGAACTTTAGAACTCTTTCGAGAGCTCAGCTATATCTATGTGGAGGGTAGGAGCTAAGACATACATTTTCCTCTTGAATACCGGCAAGGTCGAGGCTATTAAAAAATTGATGTTTTTGGTAGAGTTCATGAGCCCATTACCCACTTCACAGTTTTCTTGTATATATTCTCAATTACATATTCTGCAACTGCATTCCCTACATCTATCGTTCTTGCCGTACCTTTCAAGTCAGGAGTGATAATCTTTTTTTGAAGCACATCAGCCATTGCCTCGTCAATAATCAGGTAGCGCGGTTCACCCATCCATTCTAGCAACATCTTTATGCAAAGGATTGCAGCAAACGGGTTTGCAATACATTTTCCTGCAATATCAGGTGCACTACCATGTACGGGTTCGAAAAAAGCATATTTTTCCCCTATATTGGCGCTTGGGACAAGGCCAAGGCTTCCGACAAGAGCTGCACACATATCACTCAAAATATCCCCGAAAAGGTTCGTTGTAACCACAACATCGTATTTCTCTGGGTGCATCATAAGGCTATAAGCCATTGAATCAACCAACATATCCTCATACTCCACGCCATGATCGCTGGCGTTCAGTCTGCAAACATCAAGGAAAAGATTATCTGATTTCAGGACATTGGATTTGTGGACAATAGTCAGTTTGTTCTTTCTTTGTTTTGCAAGTTTGCAGGCATATTCTGCAATCCTCTCAGATCCTCTTCGTGTGACAATTCTTTTTGTCAAGGATATCTCAGATCCGATTTCCTCAATTCCCGAGTACAGTCCTTCAGTGTTTTCCCTGACAATAATTAAATCGAAATCGCTTTTTCCGGTAATGCCAACTACTCCAGGAATGGGTTTTATAGGCCTTATATTGGCATAAAGGTCCAGTTCTTTTCGGATAGTCAGAAGCACACTTGTGTAATTTGGCTCTGGCACGGTGGTAACTGCTCCAAAAAGAACTGCATCGCATCCCTTTATGGTTTCAAGATCTTCATTTGACATTGCAGTACCTACTCTCTGCCATTTTGCATAACCCAGTTCCAAAGTTACTTTCTCAATATCAAGCCCAAAAGCATCCAGAACCTTAACAGCTTCTGGAATCACTTCTCTGCCAATCCCATCACCTTCGATTACAGCCAGTTTCATGCTAACTGCATCTATAACTTGGAGTATATGAATTTGGTGTAACTTTTTCATATATCAAAAGAGGTTTATCGAAATTCTCTATACATATCTGTACCCCATGCTAAACATCGGAGTAAAATATTTTGTGATTTTTTTGGTGATTATCTTTTGAATTTATATATCTATTAAATCTGATTCTAAGTACTAAATTCCTTTATCGATTTAATTTCATTAACCACTTCAGGAATGATTTTTCTGGAATATTGTATAATTCCTATATTCCATATGTTACTATTTTAATAATGTCTCGAATGATTACTGATTTCATTTTATATGCTGTAATCTCAAGAAATGACTTTAGAGTATTTCGATAAACCCCAATTTTTGGCTGGTTGTTTACAAAGCCTATATAAAAAAAGTTATTGAGATCTGAAGTTTATCAAAGTTCTTTTTAATATATCATACAGGTTGTATATTTGCACCCAAAATCCAATGTCTGCATCTAAAGTTGGGCTAAAAATGTGTTCTAGCTGCAAAGCTCTGACTTGATTAAACTTATATTCAAGCACATTAGACATATTTTAGTTTGTTCACCTTGTTTTTCAAGAACTCTCTTTATTTTTTATTGTATTTGACTACAATTGCAAATTCCATTTTATTCTCATCCATGTTTGAAATAATTTAGATGTCAAGAATTCTCTATCTACGTAAAGGTTCTTACTTTTAATCATTTTATTTCAATCCGTTCATATGAATATTTATAGGGGTCGAATATTCTTTGCTTAACCATTTGTGCTAATTTCATCAAGTTTTAGACTGGCCCTTCTAATTATATCTCAGATATAGGATAAATCTCACCAAGAAGTTACATTCTTCGATTTTAATTTTCTCATATTTGGAGTGCTTATACTCTTATAATATTCAATATCTTGGAAGTCAATGGCAATGTCTTAAACTTTAGTTTTAATATCCATGGTCTTAAAAATTTCATCGTTTATTTCCCTCAATAAAAAAGAATTTTTTCAACATAACTGGATTTTATATAATCAAATCTAATATAAACTGGACTAATTCTTATTTTTGGTATCGTGACCTTAGATCGTTATTTGCAGATTCAAAAAGATTGTTGAAGAGATTGCAGTCTGAAATAAAATATTAAAAAAGTATTAAGAGCCATATTTTACTTCATCAAGTAAAGTTATTATATCAACAATACTACATAATTCAGAAGATACATACATTAAACTTGTTGTATTTATGCCAGAATTGGAAGTATTTTTCTTTGCAATAATCAACGACTTCATTACCTCAAATATTTATTTGATATTTTTCTAATTTGTAGAAATAGTTTTGGAATTAACTAGATTCGGAAATACTGTAATTAACAAAAACTATATGTTAGAGAATTGTTATTATCGCCTTAAAATTGCCATAATTTGCCAAACTTTATCATCATTTCATAATTTTCTTATTTGCCTTTAAAGATTTCAGGTGAGTTAGTGAGCATCAACATAAACAGATATAAATGCGGATACTGTGGTGCCTGCGTGGGAGTCTGCCCTAAGGGATCACTCGAACTTGTAGAAACCTGGGTTGAAGTGGATGAAAATACGTGCATCACATGTGGAATATGCGATCGCATTTGCCCTGTTGGAGCAATTGAGGTAACTAAATGAAGGACAGGTATGATGTTTTAGTAATCGGAGCCGGTCCTGCGGGTTCAATTGCTGCAAAAACCGCGGCTGAAAAAGGACTAACTGTGCTTTTAATCGAGAAACGCCAAGAAATAGGCGATCCGGTACGCTGTGCCGAAGGCGTGAGCAAAGAATATCTCAAAAAACATGTGGAAATTGACAAGAAGTGGATTTGCGCTGACCTCAAAGGCGCCCGTATTTACGCTCCGGATGGTACAAAGATAGAAATGGCAGAAGAAATTGCTGGTGGAGAGGTTGGCTATGTCCTTGAGAGAAAAATTTTTGATCGTGCTCTTGCGGAAAAGGCTTCCAAGGCCGGAGCAGAGGTTAGGGTAAAAACCAGAGCTATTGGCTTGATAATTGAAGAAGATTTCGTCAAAGGAGCTAGACTCATGCAACTTGGAAAAGAGTATGATGTGCATGCCCGAATAGTCATAGGTGCTGACGGGATCGAATCAAAAGTAGGACGGTGGGCAGGCATTGATACTTCCCTGAAGCCCATTGACATCGAAACCTGTGTTCAATACTTGGTAGCTGGTGTGGATATAAACCAGGAATACTGTGAGTTTTACATAGGAAATGATATCGCACCGGGTGGATATATATGGATTTTTCCGAAAGGTGAAGGAAAAGCGAATGTTGGGATAGGGATTCTTGGGAGCAAGATGGGTAAATTCAAGCCAAAGCCAGTAGATTACCTCAATAGTTTTCTGGAGAAAAAGTTTCCGCATGCCAAAGTAGTCGAGATGGTTTTTGGAGGAGTACCTGTTTCAGGCAGTATTGAGAAGACTTCCACTAACGGGCTGATACTCATAGGAGACGCTGCACGCCAGTCTGATCCAATCACAGGCGGTGGGATCCTTAATGCTATGGATGTAGGGAAGATAGCTGGAGAGGCTGCTTTTGCAGCCATATCCGCAGGAGATGTATCTAACGAGAAACTCGAGGAAGTTTATGAGAAGCATTGGAGATCAACCACTGGGCATGCTATAGACCTGAGCTTAATTGTTAAAAACTGTTTTATCAATTTGAACGATGCGGATCTTAATTCCCTTGCCTTTTCTCTAAAAGATGTAAAATTTGAGAGAATGAGCCTTCTTGACCTACTACATGCTCTTTTTAAAGCTAACAAAAAGCTTCTCTGGGACCTTCGGGTGCTCTTCAAGGACGCAGCAAAAGAAGTGGTAAAAAGTAAAATGTAATGTATGAAAGTTCAATCATTTTTCACTTTTTTTGAATCTCCTTTTCTGATATTTTTTAAGGAGGATCTCTTATCTCAAGTATCCAGGAGTTCTCGTTTAATATTATTCTAGGAGACCAGGAAATCATTATATATTGTTTGTTCCTGTCCGTGCTCATGATCACAGCTTTAACCCATCGACTTCGAGGAACTAAAAGAGATACTTCAATTGCTTGGGAAAATCAAATATCAAAATTTCAATCATTTCATGGTGGTTAATTAATACGAGAACCTTTCTAAAAAGTGAAAAGTACCAAAAACAGGATCAAAACCGTAGCAGATTGAAGCAGGAGCAACTGAATACGTATACAACCTTATTCACAAGTTTTTAGTTAAAATCGCTATGTTCTATTTCTTACTTTTAAGCTTTGAATGAGGACAGCACTACATTCGACTTACTATTCTAACTTTTTTTGGAACCCATTTCAAATGACATTGGCAATAGTATTTCTAAATTATTATGCACTTAAAATATAACCAAACAAATTTTAATATATAGAGACAGTCTGAAGACCGGAAAAAAAGCATTACTAAATCAAATATTGTTTTTGATTACAGAGGATTTCAATAAACCCATAAATTTCATTCTATATTTACAGGTTGTATATAAATTTTTAGTGAAAATAAGAGGTTTATCAAAATCCCCTCTAATACAAG
>CAVXNY010000011.1:0-476669 GCA_963763235.1 uncultured Methanosarcinaceae archaeon
GAAGAAAAAAATATTTGAGTAAATTTAACTGTATATGCTGTCTTCAATCCTTCTTATCCCGAACCTTCAGTGAGACTTTTCAGCAGTTTAAATGGAAAAAAGAAGCAGAATGGAACAAGAGCACAAAAATGAAAGTAAACTTAATTGGTAAAACAACTGTCTATTCCACCTTCAGCAAGCCTACACAAAAAAGGCATATCTTTGTCCAATTATGGTGGTACCTTAAGGTTTAATCATAACTATTCATCCTGAGAAAACAATATTATCATACATCTTTACCAGGATTCAATGAGCAAATTTTGGTTGGCTGATTGCATTGAACTGTCTACTATCAGAAATATTTTTTATTAATCGAAGTCAGTAATTTTAAGTACCTCTAGCATCAGAATAGAAATCGTCCAGAGAGTGGGGCAAAGCTGAATATGTACATTCAATCTGTCTCAAAACAGTACCAAAATGTTACGTGGGAAATATCATAAGTAATAATCTCCAAAAATAGATATGTAAGAACTTATCAAAGAGAATAAGAGAATTCTTCTTCAAAACCCAATAAAAGCCCTGAAAACAGGCAAATGCTATGAATTAGCTGTTGATTACAAATGATCTTTATTGTAGCAAAACAGCTTCATATTATGAAAGAAATTTAATACATAGAAATGTAGCAAAGTCAAGGTAAAAGAAATCTGTTTTTCCGGGAAATTCCTTTTATCTTTCTATTCTGTCTCGAAACAGCACCAAAATGTTACGTAATAAACATGCATCCATAACAATTTTAAAAAACTAAATGTATACTAGCTTATCAAAGAGAATGAGAGAATCCTTCTTCAAAACCCAATAAAAGCCCTGAAAACATGTAAGTGCTATGAATTAGCTGTTGATTACGCCAATGATCCTTATTGCAACAAAACAGATTCATCTTATGAAAGAAACTTAATACCTGGAAATGCAGCAAAGTCAAGGTAAAAGAAATCTGTTTTTTCGAGGAATTCCTTTTATCTTTCTATTTAATCCATATAATCCATAATTATTTTCCGACTTTTCGACGATGAGATATTTTATGCAATTATCTTTAAATTTTTTTTATTCCATTCCATTTTCACAAAGGTTATATATATATAATCCTAACTATGTTAAATTCGTAAATGTTACAAATTCGAATAATTGTGTTAAGCCCAAAATAAAATTGAGGTTTCAAAAATGACAGAAAAACTCGGAATTCTGGCCATAGGCCATGGGAGCAAACTGCCTTACAATAAAGAAGTAGTCACTCAAATAGCAGATCACATCGCTCAGAAACACTCTAATGTAATCGTCAGAGCCGGTTTCATGGAAAACAGTGAGCCAACCCTGGAAAAAGCAATCGAAGGCTTTTCAGGGACTGGGGTGACAAAAGTAGCAGCAGTACCGGTTTTCCTGGCTTCTGGAGTTCACATTACAAAGGACATTCCTCAGATACTGAAACTGGATCAGAAAGGCTGTGGAAACCTGACAATTGATGGAAAGCCAGTTCCTGTGTGCTATGCAAGGCCTCTAGGAGCTGATGAACTTATTGCTGACATCGTTTTTAAGAGAGCCCAGGAAGTCCTGTAAGCTCATTACCAAGGTCCGGTTTTATTCATGGCCCTTTACCAAAAGAAGATCGCCGTGCTAGACCTGATCCACGGTGGCATTCCTATAGCAAAAAAACTTGCAACCCTTGGGTGTGAAGTGACGGGAGTAGATGTCTATGAGACAGTTGATCCAGGACTGCTGATCGAGCTTGAGGAAAAAAATGGAATATACTGCTCAAAAAATTCTCTCCCTTCTTTTGGATTCGATCTCCTAGTAGCGCCCGTACACCTGGATTCTGCTTATCCAATGCTTTCAGAAGCCAGAGCAGACGGAAAAAGAATCCTATCGCATCATGAAATCGTTGGAAAAATACTCAAAAATGACTCAAGACTCTCTTGCATAAAAACCATTGAGATTACTGGCGTCAAAGCAAAAACAAGTACTGCATCTCTCCTTGCTGATATGCTTTCCAGAAAGTTTGATGTAGCGCTGCATACATCCATGGGACTTGAAACCTGGAAAGGGGGGATTTCATCTCTTATATGTAGGGGGTTGAGCATAACACCTGGAAGCATTCTTGTTGTCGTTGAAAAAATTTTTGAGGTAGGATTTAGCCCGGATTTTTTCATATTCGAAATCTCGATCGGAGGTACTGGAAACGCAGATATTGGAATTCTGACAACACTTTCTCCAGACTATCTAATAGGAAACAATACTACCCTTGCGAGCGAGGCAAAGCTCCAACTTGTAAGGGGCGCAAAACCTGGAAGTACTCTTATCCTCAACGCAGGAGCCAAAAAAGCCCTTGAAGTAGCAAAAGAGAGTCAAGCAAAGGTTTTAACATTCAAAGACCCCTTTGATGCGGGAATTCTCGAAAAGACAGATAAAGTCGCTGACTTTGCACTAGAAACAAGAAAGTATACTGAGTTACAATCAATTTCTTCAGGATTGTCAGCCTCATCAGTACAATCAAAATTACCTGAATTACTAGTAGATAAGATATCATCAGACTACCTCCTTAATTTTATGCGCAGGGAGGATGAAATTTTCTCAGCTTCCTTGCTTGCTGGATACAATATTTCTGCTTACAGGACAGCTTTCATCGCAGCATCGGCAGCGGCCCTCGAGCATGGAGTCGAATTTGAGGCAATTGTTGAAGTTCTTGAGGGATTCAGGGGACTATTAGGTAGGATGCAAGAAAGGGAGCTTAATGGTATAACCCTGATAGATAATTCCAATTCAGGTATGGATATTCTCTCCACCGAGAGAGCCTTTGAGTATGCCCTCCTGAAGAAAATGGATGAAAAAACGACCGGAGGCGTCATCCTTGTCCTTGGTGAAGAAGCCTCTCAGGTCTGCGAGGGACTACCACCTGCATCAGTACAAGATCTAGTAAAAAAATTAGGCATGAAATATAAACAGATTGTCCTGGTTGGAGAACGGATGAAAGCAATAGTTGCCAAAAATGCCTTTTATGCAGCCAGTCTTCCTGAAGGACTCGCGAAAGCTTCTGAACTTGCGAGGAAAGATGATATAATACTATCTTCGGTAAAATGCTTCCGTTAGAGATATCCTTTGAGATATCGTAGTTTTGAGATTTTTATTCTGGGTATTAAACGTCCAGAATAAAGGGAGCTTAATATGAGTTTATATCAGGCTTAGGATGTTTTTCCGAGATTTATATGATACACTTTTATACAGGCTCTTCCAATCCGTATCCATTTCTATCGCTTGATTTAATTCCAGTTGATTGATATTTCTCTTGATTAAATTTCAATTGATCTTATCTCCAGATCCTGCTTCCCTATGAGCTATTGTCCAAATTTAGAAGGACATAGTAGCTTCTATGAAGAAATCAGAATCAAACCCAACTCATCATAAACAGATTTGTCATTACGAGAAAATGTCATTAGAAGATTTATCATTAAGACAATTTGTCATTAAGAGGATTTATCGCTAAGAGGATTTTTCATGACTAGAAAAGAGATTTCGATCATTCATCCCCGCCCGAGTTCCATTGTTGCAGCTCTTTACACCCTCAGAGACTTAAATGTCGATGTGGCTATAATGCATGGACCCCCAGGCTGTTCTTTCAAACATGCGAGGCTGCTTGAAGAAGACGGAATACATGTTGTCACTACAGGCCTTGAAGAAAACAGTTTTGTTTTTGGAGGACACGACCGGCTTGTAAAGCTGATAAAAAAGTCCATTGAACTCTTCAATCCTAAAGTCATTGGAGTTGTCGGAACTTGTGCCAGCATGATCATCGGCGAAGAAATGCACGAAGCCGTTCTCGAAGCAAACCCTGAAATTCCAGTAATTGAGGTTGAGGTGCACGCAGGTTACCCTGATAACACTAAAGGGGTACTCTATGCCCTGGAATCCGCACTCGATGCCGGGATTATAGATCATAAAGAGTTAGAGCGCCAGGAATACCTCCTCGCAAAAGCCACAGACGTTGAAAAGAGATTTGGAGCTGCGAGCAGGGAATATCTTGCCCCCTCCCGCGGAGATATCAAATATAAGGTCGCTAAGCGAGTAATTCAACTTCTTAAGGAAGGTAAAAAGGGGCTTGTCATCATGAATGCAAAGAAGGAAACTGGCTACATGTTTGCAGACATCACCCTTGCAGTTAACGAAGTTGCAATAGCTCTCGGGATGCATAAAAATCTCATAAACATGGCAAATATCGATACCCAATTCGGGCTTCCGAGAGTCAGACAACATGCAGAATACATAATGCGGGATCTTAAAGCCCATGGAGTTGAGGTGCATGAAATCATTGGAGGAATGGATGAATACCCTGTAGCAGGGGAAAAGGTAAGTGAATTGATAAAGGACAAATATGGTAATTACGATTTTGCGGTAATTACAGGCGTTCCACATGCAATACCGATGGAGAACATACAGCATATGGAATTAATTTCAATTACCAACGGGCCAAGGCAGGTTCTGCCCTTGAAAGAGATGGGACACGAATATGTTCTTGTTGAAATAGACCTTCACCCGAAAACCCTGGGAGTCAGCAAAATAGTGGAATCAGAGTTTGGAGCCACTTTAAGGGAAATTGCAAAAGAAGCCTGAGATAAAAGGATCCGAATAAAACCAGGAGGAAGATTCTTTGAAAAATCAAAAAATCATAGCAATCTATGGGAAAGGTGGCATAGGCAAGTCGAGTACTGCTTCAAATATTGCAGCTGCCTGTGCAGAAGCAGGAAAGAAAGTTATGATCATAGGCTGTGATCCTAAAAGCGACTCTTCCATCACCCTACTTAGAGGCATGAGAATTCCAACCATCCTTGACCTTCTGCGTGAAGGTATGGATGTAAAGGAAAAGAATGTGGTTTTTGAAGGTTATGCAGGAGTCAAGTGCGTGGAAACAGGGGGCCCGGAGCCAGGCATAGGCTGTGCAGGGCGTGGAATTATTGTTGCGATCCAGAAATTGAAAAGCATCTCTGGTTACCTCTTAAAAGAGCAGGATCTCATTATTTATGATGTTCCTGGAGACATTGTCTGTGGCGGTTTTGTGGCCCCTATCAGGAAAGGTTTCGTAAATGAGGCTTATATAATGACATCAGGGGAATACATGCCTCTTTACGCAGCAAATAACATATGCAAGGGTCTTTCTAAGATAGGAATGCCTCTGAGCGGTATAATATGCAATTCCAGAAATGCAAGCAGGGAAGAAGAAATCGTAGCGAAGTTTGCTGAAGAGATTCGCAGCCAACTAATGGCTTTTATTCCAAAAAAACGTATAGTTCAGGACTGTGAAAGGAAAGGCTATTCGGTAATGGAAAAGGCACCTGATTCAGATATTGCCAAAATCTACCGGAAGCTTGGAAAAGCAATTCTCGAAAACGAAAAAAGAAATACATCTAACTCCCTGAGCGACAAGAGATTGAGAGAATTAACTAAATAAGCTGCATTAACAAGTAGACTGTGAAATTATTTAAGTTGCAATAACTTCCATGGAAAAGAGTTCTCAGGCAAAAAATAAGCTCAAGGGTGTAGAAAAGCATGTTTAATGGTAAGCAATCCGGAACAGGGACAGGGAACATTCCCAGGATCCTTATTTCAGCAGACCGTTCCTCCTCAGGGAAGACCACTATTTCTATAGGCCTGATGGCTGCCCTTGTTTCAAGAGGATACAGGGTACAGCCCTTCAAGGTCGCACTGGACTATATCGACACAAGCTATCATACTGAAATAACTGGTAGGTTCTGCCGGAATCTTGACGGTTACCTCATGAGCAAGGATGAAATTCTGGACATCTATACCCATGCCTGCGAAACCGAAGGTCAAACTGATATTGCAATCATAGAAGGTGTTCGTGGGCTTTATGAAGGTTTTGAAAGCTTAAGTGACCTTGGAAGCACTGCCCAGATTGCAAAGATACTAAATTGTCCAGTAATCCTGGTAATCAATGCACAGAGCATTACTCGTTCGAGTGCCGCTCTTGTCAACGGATACAAAAACTTCGACCCTGATGTGAAGATTGCAGGAGTTATTCTTAACAAAATCGGAAGCCTTCGTCATGCTGAAAAGGCAAAAGAAGCAATCGAGTACTACACCGGTGTTTCTGTAATAGGTATTATTCCCAGAGATCCAGCAATGCAAATTACCATGCGCCATCTCGGGCTTATGCCGGCTCTTGAA
This sequence comes from uncultured Methanosarcinaceae archaeon, assembly GCA_963763235.1. Classification (GTDB taxonomy): domain Archaea; phylum Halobacteriota; class Methanosarcinia; order Methanosarcinales; family Methanosarcinaceae; genus Methanosarcina. The sequence continues at coordinate 6,208 of CAVXNY010000011.1, forward strand.
GGTAGAAGAAAGCTTGGAGATGGAGTTTTTGAAGCCCGGCTCATGGGCATTGAGGATATTATCAATAAGGGAATAGATGTTGACTGTATCCTGAAAATTGCAAGCAGTGCAAAACCTTTGAAAATTCCGGAAAACACCATTTTTTCCTCTACTTTCAATGAAGGAGAATATAAACCGAAAATAGGTGTTGCCATGGATGAAGCATTCAATTTCTACTACCGCGATAACATCGATCTTCTGAAGCTTGCAGGCGCAGAAATTGTTTACTTCAGCCCTGTTAAAGATCCTGTGCTTCCTGAAGTTGATGGGCTTTATATTGGGGGCGGCTACCCTGAGCTCTTTGCAGCAGAACTTGAAGCTAACGAATCCATGCGCCGGGATATCAAAAAAGCTTCTTCTGCAGGCATGCCAATATATGCCGAGTGCGGAGGGCTAATGTACCTTACGAAAAAAATTAGCACAGGCATCCCTGGAATTGGCACTTACCACGATGCATCAATACCAGAGTCCACGTACTCGATGGTTGGTGCACTTCCGGGACATACGATCATGGGGCAGACAAGGGTAGTCAGCTACAATATCGGGACTCTTGAAAGGGATTGTCTTATCGGTAAAAAGGGTAACAACTTTAAAGGACATGAGTTCCACCACTCCGAAATTATGGAAATTCCTGATAATGCAGAATTTGCAATAAAACTTTTCAGAGGAACAGGGATTAAAAATGATAGAGACGGGCTCATTTCCCGAAATACCCTTGGATCTTACGCTCACCTGCATGGAGTTGCATATCGAGAACTCGTAGGCTCAATTGTAGAGGCTGCCAGAAAGTTCAAGGAGTGCAAAGTTTTTCCATAAACCTGTCTGATGCGTGCATTAAAAATTGCTTGTGAGCATCAAGCTCATGTAAAAAATTATAGAGGATTTATATAAACCTCAATAACGCACTGTCTTGAGTCTATAGAGAGTCAGAAAAATTATTAGACCAACCCAGATTATGAAACAAGCCAGTTTAGATCAAACCAGCTTAATAAGAAGCAAGGTTATTGAAAATAACCTGTTTTCATTTTATTTTATTTTATTTTCAGGTGAACCTGTTGAGAACACAACTTATAGGAGACAGAGTCCTTGCTGGAAAAGAAGCAGTAGCTGAACTTTATAAAACCAGCTATTTTGGGCATCCTAAAGACGATGTACTCGAACTCTCGCTTTTAGAAGCCGCCTTTCTACTGTCCAGAGGAAAGCTCGAGATTGAACTTGAAGGCAGAATAATCGATTTCAAATATTTTTTCGAGCAAGCTTCTCTAAAGCAGCAGAATTTTGAACTGAAGTACATAGTTTATAAGGACCTAAAGGATCGTGGGTATTATGTCCAGCCATCAGCTGTGGATTTTAGGGTATATCCAAGGGGCAGCCACCCAGGTAAAAGTGCAGCAAACATTTTTGTTCGTGTCCAATCAGAGAGACAGCTTCTTCCTGTAAAAAATCTTCAAGAGGCAGTTACAGCGTCAGAAAATGTGCACAAACATTTTATTCTTGCTGTGGTTGATGAAGAAGGAGACATCACTTTCTACGAAGTTAAAACTGAAGTCCCTAAAGGAGAAATGACTCTGCAACTTTCTACAATCAAAACATATGCGACTTTCCTGGAAGACAGGGTAATATCCTGGGACTCTAAGACCTCCGGAACTCTCTATAGCAAGGGATTTTATGGGAAAATGCTTGACTCAGAAAGGCTGCAGCTCTCCCTGGTTGAGTCACTTTACCTTTTATCCAAAGGGATAATAACGATTCGAGACAGGGAAGGCAAGGTGTTTTCTTTTGATGAATTTATAGAAAAAGCCTCTGAAATTGAAAGTTCTTTTTTCAGGAAGTATAGAACATATGAAAGCCTCAGGGATTCTGGCCATGTTGTCAAAACCGGCTTTAAGTTCGGCACGCATTTCAGGGTCTACAAAAAAGTAGAGTCAATAGAAAAAATTCCGCATTCAGAATACCTTGTAAATGCCATTCCTACAGATTTTGAGTTCAAGCTTCCTGTTATGTCAGGAGCAGTACGGCTTGCAAACAGCGTACATAAGACAATGCTTTTTGCAGTAGAAAAAAGTGATGGGATAAAGTATCTGAATATCGGCAGATTTAAAATGTGATACATTGAAAGTGTTTTTCGGCTATTTTCCTTTCCCTTCACCTTACTATTCATAAAAATCGGATCTTCAGCCCGAGAGTGAAATAGATGTGGGATATCATTGCAGTGGACATTTCTGGCAGACATAGGATTAAAAAAAGTTATTACATGGTCTGTGCTGCAGCTGCCCTTACAGTCTCAGCTAGCCATATCGAAAAGATCAAGCAAATCAAAATTCAGCCCCTCTGGATCAAAAGGGATCCTACTTTATTAGATATCGTACAGCTTATTGAAGATACTGCTGACCAGCTTTCCTTCGAAGGCACAATTGTGGCAGAAAGGGGTGATATATACAATAAACCCCTATGGGTTCCAGAAGTCATGTTTACCAGGGCTTTCAAATACCAGGAATCCATTGCGGAGAAAAGGGCGATTGAACTTGTGCATCATATTTCTTTGAGCGCCCGCAATTTACTAATTAACAAACTTGAAATAGAGACATGACAATTTCAGACAAAAATAAAATAAGTAACGAGAGCAAGGTAATTCTCGTTAAAAGAGCAAGCCCAAATTCAGATCCTGAAAATGAGGCGATTCTCTTCCAGGAACTTCATGAACTGGCAAGAGCTGCAGGCTATCTTTCGGTTGGTAAACTTACTCAGACCAGGTTTCAGGACTCAAGGTACCAACTTGGAAAAGGGAAAATTGAGGAACTTGCCGAACTTGTGAGAAGCACGGACACAGAAAAAGTAATTTTTTACAACAGGCTTTCTACAAAGCAGCTATTCAACATTTCGAAAATTTGCCGATGCCATGTTATAGACAAATTTGAGCTTATTTTTGAAATATTTGCGAAAAGAGCCATAACACATCGCTCAAAACTCCAGTTGGAACTTGCACGGTTAAAATATGAAGTTTCAAGATCAAAAGCTGTTGTTTCCTTACTGAAAAAAGATGAGAGGCCAGGATTCATGGGGCTTGGAGATTATGAGAACTCTTATGAACAGGATCTGAAGAAAAGAATCTCAAGAATTGAAAATGAACTTGAATCGGCAGAAAAAGACGATGAAGCTCTGCGGGCTTTCAGGCATAGGAAAGGCTTTTCAGTAATTTCCCTCGCAGGATACACAAATGCAGGAAAAAGCACTCTTTTCAATGCTATTGTAAATGAAAGTGTTGAGGTAAAGGATATGCTCTTTACAACACTTGTGCCTATGACCCGCGCCCTGGACCTTGGAGGAAGGAAAGCACTTCTGACCGATACCGTGGGGTTTATCAAAGATCTTCCTCATTGGCTGGTTGATGCTTTCAAATCCACATTAAACGAAATTTATCTATCAGATCTTATCCTCCTAGTTGTAGATGCGAGCGAAAAGCCTGCGATAATTCTACAAAAACTCTCGACGTCCCATGATGCTCTCTGGGACAAGATCCAGGGTGTTCCTGTCATCACAGTGCTTAACAAAGCCGATCTACTTGAAGAATTCGAGCTTGATAATATTAGGAAACAGATAGAATATATGGCCCCAAATCCTGTATGTGTAGCTGCAAAAGAAGAAAGAGGTATTACTGCGCTAAAAGCTGAAATCATAAGACATTTACCCACCTGGTCTTTCTGTTCACTCACCCTACCAAATTCAGAGGAAGGGATGTCAATTCTGTCATGGCTGTACGAAGAAGGGATAGTACACAAAATATATTATGGGAAGTGGATTAATGTAGATTACGAGGCCAGGACAGAGATAATTAACAGAGCTCAGACTTTGATAAATGCTAAAGAGAACTAAAGATGCCTGGAGGATTTCCTGGATCTTCTAAATATTGAGCTTTATTGTACATCTTTTCCTATAGGAATGATTAACAATGCTCAATTTACGTACTTGAGGCATAAAATCAACATGTTGTATCGCACCTTGCTTCACGCAACTGGGTATTTTCTGCCGTAACTCTTGATGGAAATAAATTCTTTAGTATTCAATATTTTCATTTGCTTATACAATTATTTATTTCCTGGTTTCCCTGATTTTCAACATAGGTTTTTACCGCATCGGAAGTTTAATCATCATCTATAATTACAATTACAGATTGATATACTCCATTATTTGGCAGGCTTTCAGTATATTTTCTCTAACTGGATAAAAAATTTGAAAGTAGCACTCAATCTAAAACTTTAAGCATAAATTATACATAACTACATACTCTTATTGTTAAAACAGTATAGTATGTAGCCTATTATTTCCATATAGTCTGTCCAGTACTCAAGTTTTCCTTTTTGTTCCAGAAAAGTTATTGAGATATCAACTTCCTTTTAAAGGATTTTGCACCCTAAAAACTCCTTCCTTAACTAAGTCTAAAACACGCGTAAAATTTTCTTCTTGATCATGTATTTTTATCCGGATCTCGGAATTTATAGTGTCCCCAGGCTTAGATTATATGGGAGAGATGTCCTAAGCTCATCATGAACAATAATTTCTGGGAGTCTTCCAGTAATAAAATATATGAATCGACTCTTTACCAGCTCTATTCCATGTATGTATACCCGTGTTTTTTACTGTGATGCTTATAGAGCACATTGAGTTTGGAACAATCTGTGAAATTTTAATATCTGAGTGTTCTGTACTACATGAAGCCAGTTCGATTCCAGTTTTTGGGATACTCAGTCCACTTGTGCCCTTACTCCAAATGCTGTCGCTGATATAAAAATTAAAAAGAAAATTAAAATGACTCTGTTTTTATGTTTTTTGGAGTTAAGTGGTCTCTAATAAATCACTATGAATTAAAAGAAGAAAATTTGCTATTGAATCATCATACAGGATGGGAAATGCAGTCAAAACCAAGACCTCCATATAAAAATGCTAATTTCAGGTATTTTATAAATTATGTTTTTCCTGCTAAAAACAAATGGTAATACCTTCCGAAAAAATATTTTACGATTTTAAAAAGAGGGCCATGAAGTAATAGATGAGGAAAGTTCAGATTTGATATCTTATGCTTCCGATTGATGAATGGTAAGACAAAATTAAGGGTAAGATAGTAGAGAGTATTTAGGTAAATTAAAGGAGTAAAAAGATGACAGAGATTTTAGCGAAGTACAGAAAAGGGTTTCTAGGGAGAAAACTCCCTAGTGAAACCTGATCAATCTAGTGAGTTTATTCTTCAGTAAAGGCTGCATGCAGTTTGCCTTCCTTTACCTTGGGCAGGTTGGTAGCAATTATTTCAAAGTTGGATTGTTTTATGGCTTTACGCTGCCTTAGCCTCAACGTCATCTCTAGTCATCAGAAAGAATAAGAAGTTCCTTCAGGCACTTTGCTAGGATCTATTTTATAGGCTCAATTATATCTTCCACAGACTTGATACCTTTTTCAGCTTCTTCCTACCATTTCGTAAAGAAAATGTTTAACCGTTACCATCATTTCTCCAATTAAGAAGAAAATGCGAGCATGAGATCTTCAGCTTTTGTTTGAATTAATCAGTACATCATCTGTTCTAATCCAGAAGATGTCAAAAAACTGTTTAAGAGCCTTTCCATCATTTGGTCATCCTAGACCAAGTTGTTTAAACTTCCTCAATTTATCTCAATCACAAGCATCCCACTTCTAGAAAAATACCTAAATTTCACACCCTTCTTCAGCTCCATGTTTTAAGTTATAAATGGATAAAACGGTTCCACAAATTTCTCCAGAGTACCATATAGCTTTTGCATAATTGGACCCCTTCGACGCTGTTTACAGAGACAGGGAAAAGTTTGGAGCAAAATCAAAAGGTTATGATACAACAATGGAAAGAGCAGTAAAAAATACCCTCTTTGGAATGAGTGGTATAATTAAAAACAAGAGTATTAACTCAAAAAGAGTATTCTGAGAATGAAATTTTACAGTAACCAAAAAGACATTCAAAGCAGGAAAAGCTCTTATCGCTACTGTTCAAAGAGTAAATCTAAGGATGTTGTACAGCTTTTTGTTATAATCTCTATTATGATAACATTAAAAATAAAAGGAGTACTTTAATGATAGCATAAGCTGGCTTTAAAATCATATCAAAATGATCTAGATCACACTCAGCACTTCGAATTTCTACATCAAAAGTTTTACTTATATCATGGCTTTTAGATTATAATAAATCCGCTATCTTTGAACTATAAATAGCTTTTCGTCTGAATTTTACGCATTGCACAAGATGGTGTGGTAATATCTAGAATGACTTCCTCGATTTAGACATATTTAAAAGTTATTATATAATATATATTCTTCCTATCGTAAAAATCGTGAGAATTTTACGGCTTTCATCCCCCACCTGCCACTCTAATGCGTGTCGAGGAAGGAGACTTCCCACCTTAGAGTTAAAGGAACCAGATAGTAAAATGAAAGTAAGGATTAATGCTTTAAGTGAAACTTCCATATATTCAAGAGAAAATATGGGCACAAACATAGGCGATCTACTTCAGAAAAGAAAAATTGAGCTTTCAAGCCTTTCAAACCAAGTGCTTGCCATCGATGCATTTAACACGTTGCACCAATTCTTAAGCAATATTCGCCAGCGAGACGGTAGTCCTCTGGTTGATTCTGGAGGGAGAATAACCTCTCACATCTCAGGCCTGTTCTATCGGACAGCAAACTTTGTTGAAGCTGGTATCAAGCCTATCTTCGTCTTTGACGGTAAGCCTCCTGAATTGAAATCTAAAACTCTGAAACGGAGGACAGAAATAAGAGAATCGGCAAAGGAAAAATGGGAGATTGCAAAAGCTGCGGAAGATCTTGAAACTGCTTACAAGTACGCTCAGGCTACTTCGAGGGTGCAACCAGAGATCGTTGAAGATTCGAAATACCTTCTTAACATTATGGGAATCCCCTTTGTTCAAGCTCCCTCCGAAGGGGAAGCGCAAGCTGCGCATATGATCCTCAAAAAAGATGCTAACTGCATTGCTTCCCAAGACTATGATTCCTTACTTTTTGGAGCCCCAATAATTATTCGGAACCTTGCTGTCACTGGAAAGCGTAAGCTTCCTGGGAAGTATGCTTATGTTAACGTTGAACCCGAAATAATTGAACTGGAAGAAACCCTTTCCACTCTTGGAATCAACAGAGAACAACTTATAGATATTGCGATCTGTGTGGGCACAGATTATAATAAAGGCCTGAAAAAAGTAGGCCCGAAAACAGCTCTTATGCTTATCAAAAAATATGGTTCTATCCATGTCGTGCTCCGTGAGAGAGGGGAAGAGATCGAAGATTTGGATAGCATAAGGGAACTTTTTATCCACCCTGAAGTAACAGACGATTATAAAATCAAATGGGGGAAACCTGACTCTGAAAAACTTATCGAGTTTCTCTGTGACAATCACGGTTTTTCGGTTGAAAGAATTCAAAAAGCTGTAGAACGCCTTAAAACCACTTCCGCAACAAGTCAGAAAACTCTAGAACAATGGTTTTAGCGGAATTGGTTGTTAACAGATAGTTTTTTAGATATCATATCCACTCCTAACACAAATTTGTATTAAATATGTATTACTATTCAACCTGGGAAAACAATATCAACAGATACCTTACGAAAATTTGATGAGAAAATTTCAGTTGGCTTATTTTCTTTAGCTGTCAGCTATATAACACATTTTTGAATGTGGATACAACATTTTGCCTCCATAAATCTCACTGCATTTCTAAGACTCAGGACTTACGCTTTTGAACTTAGCTTGGCAGCACAAATTCCACTTTGAATGAGATATCATTTTTTCGTCAAAACTAATGCTTGAGTATTGAGGTTTTATTACATTTTAGCATTTACCATATTAAACTTTTTACACAATACTAAATGTTCCCCCATTATCTTATAGAGAATTGAGATAGTTCCCCATATTTCGCAGTATCCTTATAAATGATATATAAAAATTCGTGAAAAATTAGAAGTTTATCGAAATCCTCTATATATCTGTCAATTTTAAAATCAAGAACTCGATGATAATTCACCGATTAGTTCTCGAAGGATTTTAAAGAACCAAAACTAATGAAACCTTCTTGCCCAAAGTAATCATAGAATCCCAAGTCCTGAAAAGGTAAGGTGAAAAGTACTTTCATTAATTTGTGCATGTTATTCGGAGAATGTCATTTTTATTTATAAGAATCTCTCTGCCACCCATTTTTGGCTCAGAGTAGCAGTACTCTCCGCTCGATTCGCACTCTCTGACAGACTAAATTTAGAAAATTATACCTTTTAAACAACTTGCTAAAGTAATAAAATCAAGGATTAGTTAAGCGCAAAATCTCTTCTTCGAAATCTTGATATGAGATCATCCGAATCTACACAAATATGCTTTTACATGAACTCTTTGACATCGAGGAAGATATCTATTTTGTGGAGGAAAGTTATCTCGACCAGCGAACTATTGAGCGTACACTACACTATCTCAAAAGAGTTCCAGAGGGACAGAAGATGCAGCTCTTGAGGGCTAGGGAAGGGGAACACACACTGGGACTGCTGATATTTAATCCAGCAGACGAAGAGGTCTCTGTAGATTTCTGGTCGGTGTTTACTGGATCCCTTGCAGTAGATTCATTGAAAAAAGAGTTTGAGGCTATTGTGAATTCCCTTCTGGTCTTCAATATTCCTGAAAAAGATGTAGAGATATCTTCCGAAAGATGGAGAAATACCGTGAATGAGTACTACTCCCTTATGCTTGTAAACCGGAACCTTTGTCCGGTTTGTAATTTCAAGCCTGAGTCCTATGAAAGTGTTTTTTCCGAAAAACGTGTGATGAGAGTGGCAAAACTTTTGGATTTGCTTCAAAAAAAGGGTTTTTACTTTGAGGGACGGCTCCTCGAGGTATGTTCCGGGAATGGAATGTCTACACTTGCTCTCCATAGGCTTGGACTGGATCCGCTGGTAGTGGAGGTTAACAAATGTGCGGTTTGTCAGGGACTTGAACAAGGAGTTTTAGACCCCCAAAAAGTAATCGTAATGGACGCAACATCGATTTCCAGATATTTCGATCCAGAAACCTTTGATGCAGTGATGGGATTTATGCTTGGGCTTATCTATGAATTTAATAAAGAACTCTGGACAGGTATAATAAAGGAGTCAGTCTCAGTTGCAAATAAAGGAGCTCTTTTGCTTTTCACAGTCAGTAGCAAGCCTGAAATTGAAATTATTACCGAAGCTCTGCACAGGGTGGGAGTCGAAGGAGAAATTATTGATAATACGGATTCTGAGGGAATCTATGATCAATGGATCTTTATCGGAAGAAAGCAACGAACTTAACTTGCAAGTTTTTAACTATCACTCCGCTGAAAACTCAGTGGTTTTACGCTTTATCCTATAAATGCTCAATCCATATATACTGTATGCAGTGTTTCGTATATGGGATATTCCGGAGTCAGTATGCTTTTCTTTAACAGAACTTTATTCACTTTCATACTACCTAGTTGCACATCTTTGCACTCTCTAATAGTAGTTATAAAAGCGCTTTTCTGGTCCCTATTGAGGGATTTCACCCTAGCAAAAGTAGCATGGGCTGTAAATTCTCTAGTATCTTTTTCGAATTTGAAAGGTTTCAGTAGATTTTCTATATCTTCATGCAAAATCCTGAATTTTCCGGCTGCACCCAACCATAGAACTTTAGGATTTGAAGGATTCGGGAAGACCCCCAGTCCCCCAATTATCGCTTTGAAAGGCTCACATGTAATGGAATCAAGAGCTGAAGAAATTAATGAAATTCTTGATTCATCCACATCCCCCAGGAACTTCAAGGTGATATGAACAATTTCAGGCTCAACAAACTTCAAATTAAAACAAGAGAATCGGTTCTGGAGTTCCCGGATCTGTTCCCTAAAACAGGGATCTAGCTCAACTGCTATGAATGTTCTAATCAAAATTTTCACCAATTGAAATAATGAAAATCATCAGAAAAAACTTCCTATAAGATTCTTTGTGAACTACCCCTCCCTGTAGGGTTGATAACCTTCGAAGAAGGGAACTTCACGTCTTAGAGATAAAAATATGAAGACAAAAAAGATTAAAGTCTCAAGAAACTGGATCCCAAAAAACTTACCATTAAACATTGCTTAAAAAGCTATTAATGTTGTTTTTTTAAGATGAGTAATGACTATATTTTTATCAATTTATCCAATCGCCTCTTTAGTTTTCGCTTCACACCACCTGACATCTGTTCCAGGATGATAGGTAGTGGTGTATTTTTTCCTGCAGGTGCCACTTTTCCTTCCCTTATTGCCCTGAGCACAGCTTCCATGGTATTTTCAGAGACATCAATTTCGGTATATGCCTGACCTACCATTTCGGGAACATGGGAGTCACTCCCTCCGACACCTGGGATTCCTAGTCTTTTTGCCTCTGTTTCGGCTTTAAGGTTGGCGTTGTTTAAAATGCAACGAGAATTGAACACCTCAATCGCATCAATATCAAGTCCTTCAAAACTTCCTATCCCATGAGAACTTTGCTTGAAAGGATGAGGTATGATAACCGTGCCTCCAAGTCTCCGGGCTCTCTCTATCGTTTCTTCCGGACTCAATAAAGACTCTATATTTTTCCTGATCCCTAGAACCAGAATGTGTCCTTTTGAAGATGTCACTTCTACTCCGGGAATGACTGTGATGTCAAGACCACGTTCTAAGGCTCTTTTTTCACAGGCAAGCCCACCTTCCACAGTGTCATGGTCACAGATAGCAAAGCCATCAAGGCCCCTTTTAAGGATGACCTCAAAGATATCATCATGACTCGATTTGCTATCTTTTGAATAATTGGAATGCACGTGAAGATCAAATTTCATGTTGATATAAAGATGGGAATTGAATTTATATAAAGAAGTCTAAGCGAACGATATTCTGTTTGCTGTAGCTCCAAATGACTAATCACATTCAGTTACAATTTGTTTCTCAACAGCTCAAAAGAAAATGATTCCATTTTTAATCTCCTATCGAAAATCCAATACTTAAGGTTCTAAAGTAAAAAGTGTGTACAGTTCTCACTGAAACTATTTTGTGTTTTTTGAGAATATTTTTGGCCTAGATAACCATTTACCGAAAGTGAAGCTCTTGATTTTTTTTGATTAAATCTTATTAAATAATTCAGAGTAAATTTACTGGGATATTGTACCATGCCACAATTATGTCTGTTACTACATACTTCAACTACCTGCTACTGAAGTAACAGGCATGGATATCCCTGATAAATCAAATCATATATTATCCGTGTGGGTGGTTGACAAACACCCCTGAGACTCTAAGATATACCTATAGTCTCATGTTCTATGCTCGATGTTTCTAGCGTCATTTAAATCGGCATTGAGTTCAAAACCGCAGGTCTCACACAGGAATTTCAATCCATTTCGATTATTTTTAGAGATATGTTTATACCTCTAACAAGCCTTAAAAGTATATTCTGGATTCACATATTCTATTATTATTCCAGAACTCTTTGCTTTTATACTCAATGAATTGTTACAATTGGTAAAAACCCCAGCTATTATGGAGATATTTTTGTTTATTCCTTAGATTGTTTTTAGTTCTAGCCCTTATTCTGATTAAGTCTTCTAAATCTATTACAGAAACAACGTTTTCAACTGCAAATTTTACGACTGCTTTGGAGATAAAATAATTAACGTCTTTCATTAGACGTTTCTCTTTACCAGCTAAATGTTTTATCATCCTCTTAGCTGACAAAGTTCCCTTAGATTGTAATCTTGTTCTCATATTTTTATATATTTTTCTTTTGTTTTTTTATTTCTCCACCAGCAAAAAACTCGCATTTTTTGTTAATAGTAGAAGCTACAGCTAAAAAATTTATACCTAGAATACACCGTGAAAGTCGAAGCTTCTTCTATTTTCTTGTCTGGAAGTTCTTATGATACAGTAAGATGGAAATAATAATCACCATCTTTATGCTTCATGACTTTAGAAGCTTCAAATTTCCAAGGAGAACGAAAGAATTGCTTTGCATAAGGATAGGTACAGATTTAATAGGTTTTCCTACCATGACTAAAGGTAGTTATACTCACAGAGTCATCTGTTATCGTATAATCTCTCTGATATGATAATGTCATAGAAGTAGGAGAATATGTTACTTTTTGCCAGTAACGCATTCATATTTTTGCGAGTTCTATTATTGTTTTATAAGTCCCAGCAACTTGTCTTGGAATGTTACAATCACTTGAGACTTCAAACCGATGGTTCCTCGGAGATGAACATAAATCATAGGTTGTAGTTTTCTAACTGGAATGATTATACAATTATCAAAAACCATACTAGAAATGTAGTTCATACCATTTGCATATTTTTTACGTAGTCTCTACTAAATCAAAATCAGCGTCATTTATTTTCAATTGAATTGTTTTATAGAGTCCATAATAAGCATATTCACACAAAAATAACTTTAACTTTCGTGTGAATATTATACTGGAATAGGGCTTGATAAGATTATGCATTCCTTCTACATCTAAAGAAGTAGGAATCCTGCTTCGGTTATTGAAAGGAGGTACTTTTCGCAGACTTTTCAAGCTCCATCTTGAAATGATAAAAAACTTGAGAATTATGTATTTTATATGTCTTCAATGTGAAACTTTATATAGATCTAGGTTATCTGTTTCAGAAACGTATTATCTAGACCTGGGGTTCTTATGACAAAAGTCGAAAAAGTATTATTGCTACTCAAAAATATGGTGTATGAGAGCACCAGCCCACAGGAAATTCTTAAATTTGCAAAATATTATAGGAGTAAGGGACTTAAAGTACTGGTCATTCTGTGGGGACCTATGGGAGTGTTGCTTGCAAAGAGAGACAAATCAAGAGGTTCACCTAAGTATGATACCTCTGTTCAAGAATGCATAGATATCGGAGTAGAGATTCGGTGCTGTCAACTTGCTTCGGATATGATAGGGCTTAAGAAGGAAGAATTAATCCCAGGAATTGAATTTATTTGCTCGAAAGATGTAGCCGAACTTTTTCTGACATATACAGAAGAAAACCAACTAATCATTAATTTCTGAATCTGAAGGATTCTTTAAAGAAATTTACTTAAAAATTAATAACATGAATTTAATTAAATACCGATCTTCAACTGTTACACATTTTTTTGCTAGATCTTACTTAAATAATTCCCCTTTCATCTAACCATATTATCTAAGCTTAAATATAGAAGATTTTGATAAACCAATGATTTGCACGAATCATTTTACATGCCATTTATAAGCATACTACGAATATGGGGATTTATCGGAATCCTCTTTGCTAAATATCTTCACGATTATAGGTCAACTACATGCCAATGAAGTAACAGGCATGGATAATCCCTGATAAATCAGATCATATTAGACATGTTGGTGGTTGACAGAAACCCCTGAGACTCTAAGATATACCTATAGTCTCGTGTTCTATGCTCGATGTTTCTAGCGCCATTTAAATCGGCATTAAGTTCAAAACCGCAGGTCTCACACAGGAACTTCAATCCATTTCTATTATTTTAAGGGATTGATTACACCTGCAACAAGCATTGGAAGTATATTCTGGATTCACATATTCTGTTATTATTCCAGAACTCTTTGCTTTTATACTCAATGAATTGTTACAATTGGTAAAAACCCCAGCTATTATGGAGATATTTTTGTTTATTCCTTAGATTGTTTTTAGTTCTAGCCCTTATTCCGGTTAAGTCTTCTAAATCTATTACAGAAACACCGTTTTCAACTGCAAATTTTACGACTGCTTTGGAGATAAAATAATTAACGTCTTTCATTAGACGTTTCTCTTTACCAGCTAAATGTTTTATCATCCTCTTAGCTGACAAAGTTCCCTTAGATTGTAATCTTGTTCTCATATTTTTATATATTTTTCTTTTGTTTTTTATTTCTCCACCAGCAAAAAACTCGCATTTTTTGTTAATAGTAGAAGCTACAGCTAAAAAATTTATACCTAGAATACACCGTGAAAGTCGAAGCTTCTTCTATTTTCTTGTCTGGAAGTTCTTGCGAAACAGTAAGATGAGAAGAAGAATCACCATCATTCTGCTTCACGACTTTAGAAGCTTCAAATTTCCAAGAAGAACGAAAGAATTGCTTTGCATAAGGATAGTTACAGATTTTATAAGTTTTCCTACCATGACTAAATGTAGTTATACTCACAGAGTCATTTGTTATCGTATAATCTCTCTGATATGATAATGTCATAGAAGTAGGAGAATATGTTACTTTTTGCCAGTAACTCATTTCTATTTTTGCAAGTTCTACTATTGTTTAATAAGTCCCAGCAACTTGTCTTGGAATATTACAACTCACTTGAGACTTCAAACCGATGTTTCCTCGGAGATGAACATTAAACCATAGGTTGTAGTTTTCTAGCTGGAATGATTATACCATTATAAAAAACCACACTCGAAACGTAGTTCATTCCATTTATATATTTTTCCATAGTCTCTACTAAATGAAAATCACCACCTTTATTTTCAATTGTTTGTTTTAGTAGAGTCCATAATAAGCATATTCACGCAAAAATATCTTTAACTTTCGCGTGAATATTTTACTAAAACAGGGGTTGATAAGATTACACATTCCTCATGCATCTAAAGAAGTGGTAATCCTGTTCGATTCTTGAAACTCATTAATAAGCGAATAAAGACATGAAAACCGGAAGAACTTTTAGGTAGGAAGTAGTGCTATTTGATAACGAATTGCAGAGCCTCACAATCCAGACTAAAGTCTCTATTACAACAGTAGGTATCGACAATGACCACTAATGAGACGAATGAAAAAACACAGTTCATAGTAATGGGCTATGTCTTGCAAGCCGTAATGAATGATCTCAAGGATGACGGTATTCATTTTGACCTTGGGGAAAAATCAGATGGAATAAATGACTTTTTTCAGGTTGTAATTATAGAGAAAAAAGATATGATTAAGGTAAATGAGCTTCTTGAGAAGTACAAGTGAACTACCCTTCCCTGCCGCTGATGCGTTGAATGAGTAGCTCCCTTCGAGTATTTAAGGCATTTGATTAGGAAAATCACTATTTCTAATCAGCAGCAAGCCTTTTTGTAGAAGATTATCAACAAAATATCGATAGCTTTTACACAAAGCATTATGTGATAGAAAAAGTTTCATGATATTAATTGAACTATTTCTATCTCGATCAATAATATTTCCACAATTTCAATTCATAGTTCTTTCCCAAAGATGTATTTAGTGTCTAGTTCCACAAACACAACACTCTTTGGAAGTATAGCTTTCATCGATTTTTATAAACCCTTTACCTATAAGCTTGCACTCATAAACTAAAAATTCGATGAAATTGGAAAGATAACCTTGATTCTGAGTTGACATACTTTGAGAACGCCTTTTTCTCCTTTCTTTTTTTAGATTAAGCCATTGTTTGACTTTCAAATCTCCTATAATTAGAGTATTAGCTTTGGTATTATCAAACATTTCTCGAGAAAGTTCATATTGAAAATTCAATAATTTACTTGATTAGTTGTCATCTTTCTAAAAATCTTATAGAGTCTAAGGTATTTTTTACATTTTATAGAATCTTCCTTTTGTCCGTTACAATGAGCCTTCAAGACTTTATAGGATCTAATTTTGATTGGCAATATTTATCTGATTTAGGATTTTTGATTTCGAAGAATTTACCTTTGGCATTGAAAGCAATTACAACCTTTGTAATACCTGCATCAATATATTGATAAATCCCATTATCAATATATTGAGTTTCAGTTAATTCATAAACAATAAAAAAGTAGAATTCACCTTTAGCATGAAAAGGTTCATTATTATAAATTTCGATTTGCTTAATATTGTAATAATTTTTACCTAAATCAAAGATCAATTCAGTATCTTTTACCTAATGAGAGAAAGAAATATATCCTCTGAACTTATTGAATCCAGTTTGAGTATAAGTAATAGTCATAAAATATTTTCTACTTTGGAACTTTGGAGATCTAGCGTTCTCATCTCCATCTTTCCGAAGAACAAAAAAGAATTTATAATTAGCATCAAGTTTCTTAAGAACTGATTGAAATACCTTAGAATTACTCTTTTGAGTTCGAAATTATCTTTTTTAAGTTTAGGAAGTTCATTCTGTTGTTCAAGATATTTTACACTTTTTTGATCTTTTAATGAATTTTTTCTATCAGCGAGAGCAAGATTATAGAGATATCTACATGATCTGATATACTCCATAAAACAGCTTTTCGTTCTTTAGTTAGTTGTATTTTTTACTCTCGCCGTTAGATACATTTTGAATTTCTACATACTTTTTTAATATATCTAAAGTTACTTAATCTGTTGTCACTATGAAATATGATCTTGAACAAAAGATATCTTCCTATAGCAGTGATTTGATCTCGGAACATTTTTTAGGATGTATCTCAAAGTTATAGTTTTTTTAGGTATTGATGTATTTTGGGATGTCTAAAGTTGGATGGAAGAGGAAGATCGTCTTCAATCTGGTGCATAAATTTATGAGAGAACTAATTCCAAAAAAACTAGTAAAAACGTCTATAAACATCGATCTCACTGAATTAAATATGGATAAGTCAAATTTTCAAAGCTTCAATTTAGTGAGTTTTACCTTGAAACATTTATGTTTGAGAAATATTTAAGAGTTGAAAATCCATCCTAACTTCAACAGCTAAATCTTACCAGCAAGGTGTCTCCAACAGAAGGATGGAAATGAAAATGACTGTTTTAGAGTTGGTGAAATCTCAACTTCTTCTTTTTCCAGGAGTGCCTAAGAACTGAATGAAAAGGTTGAAGAATTTGTCTCAAAAAGAATAGAACAAAAAATCCTTCACTTGCTTATTGATGCTAATTATTTTAAGGTGAGAGATGGCCTTCACTATGAAAATAGGCTCTCTTTGTGGTTGCTGGAATAAGAGATGATCGTTACCGCGAGATCCTTGGAATAAGATTAGTTGACAGTGATTACTCTATGTTCTAAGAAGATCTTTTCGATGACACGAAAGAAAGCTGTTTAAGAGGTGTCAGGTTAGTTTTTTCTGATGAGCACAAAGTGAGACAGAAGGCAGTCAGAGAGTCTTTCCTTGTATCAAGTTGGCAAATGAGTCACTCACATTAAATATGATAAGTTCTCAAGAGGGTACTAAAAAAGCAAAACTAAGTGACTGACAGGTTAAAAAAGATTGATAGAGCATTAGAAACTTTATTACCTGATTAGGGAACTTGATATTATTGGACATAAAAGCGCAGCTGTTACACTTAAAAGCTTTCAGTACTAGATAATGAACTGCATACAATTTCCAGAGAATAACTTGAAAAAAAATAGGAACAACAAATATGATGGAAAGGACTAACAAGGAACTCAAAACAAGAAGCAAAATGGTGATGACATTCCCTAACCAGGAATCAATATTGAGATGAGAAGGCTCAATACTCATTGATATATATGAAGACTAAATAACAGGAAACAAGTATAATAGTAATGAAACAGTAATCAAAAAAATACTAAGGGGTATAGGGCAGATTTCACAGAAAATTATGCACTCTATCATTTATGTTAGATATCTAGGTACGAAAAACCTGGATGTGACTAATTCCAATACTTTTATTTGATCTCCCTCACAGGATAAAGAGCTAGATTGAAGCAGTTTTCATAATTTTATATGTGATGATTATGTACTGTTTACCACCTCCATATTTTATGAATTACCGGAAGCCAGGATCTAAGTTCGTCGCTGAAGTCACTATTCTCATTTAATTTAAATGAAAATCCAATTATTTATTATCTAATTTTATACTGGGCGATTTTGTTTCTGCTTTATGGTGTTTGGAGTGATTTTGTTCTGCTTTATGGTTTTTGGAGTGGTTTTTTTGTTATGTTTACTCAAAGAAGCTTTATCTTTAGAACTACTCATTTTAGCCTTTGAACCTTTAGACGGAGAAACCTTAGCCTTGAAGCCATGAGATTCCGAATTTGGTACTTCTGTTGTGCCAGACGGTTCACTATCATACCAATAAGGTTCACTTACATACATAGGTACTGGTACATAAGCACAGCCATAACCAACACAGTTCGGTCCAAAATCTCTTCCATGGGTTGGGTGCTCATAGGTAACTTTCGCACTAGTATTGAGTTAAATTACTGGTTGGTCTTTGAATAAACCTGTTGCATTTGCTGAATTAGTCACAGAACCAGCATCGATGTCGGCCTGTGTAATTGTGTAGGTTGATGGAGCAGTGAATTTAGTGGGGATACCAGGTACAAGCTTACCGTTAGGTGTAGGTATAGTAAATGTGCTCGCGAAATGATCATCGTTAAATATAAGAGATCCTGTGATATCCACATTTCCTGTGTTATTGACAGTGTAGTTGTAGGTTATAGCTTGTCCTACATGGTCATAACTTGTGGGAGATGCTGACTTGGAGATGATAAGAGCACGAATTGATTTTAGGACATTAATATTTGCCTGCGGAATGGCTACAAAACCGGGATATGTGTTTGTCTGCTGGTCGGTATAGGTTACTATTGACCCACTTACTGAAGTATTATTTAATACATCGACACCTAAATAAGTTCCAGGTGTGTTGGATGTTACATTGAAAGATAGAACTACGCTTTTGTCAGCAGTAAAACCTGGGCTTGGGAACGATGAACTAATGTCATTCCAGATGATAGGTGTAGTTCCATCAGAATTTGTGGTAATTTTGTAAGGTTGAATGTTGAAAGAATAATTGACTGTTACGTTACTCGAAACAACTTCTGTAACATTCACTTTTGTAGGGATGGTAGAGTTAACGACCCGCGAGTATATACTATTATAAATACCTTGGAGACTTGACGGATCTGCAGCCAAGTAAGATACCCCATAAGGTAGTTGAATTTGACATGCTATTTAAAAGAGGAGCATTTACAGCACTACCCAATCCAATTGTGTAAATTGTATAATTTTTTGCCAGCTCCAACTGCTATTGATGGATCATAGTTGACTCTGCCATCATTCTGGTCCCCATCAGTAAGGAAAATTATTACTTTTTCTATTCCAGTTCTTGTATCACTATCAAGTTGACTTATTGCGTAACTCAAACCGGCATTAAGATTTGTATTACCATTAGCTGAATTAGCCTTATCTATACTATTATTCAAAGTTGCAAAATTGTTGGTTAAACTTTGGTGATACAAAATAGAAGTATCCCAGGCGTTAAAAGATGCATTATCCCTGCTTTCATTCAGTTTACCGTTAAAGTTTTTAGCGGCGACAATACTGTCTCTGTAATTGACAAAGGAACAAACACAGTTATAGCAACGGTGCCTGTAGGTAAACAGCCTTTTGTAGTTTCGTCACAAAGGATGGAAAAAGTGTAGATATAACAAACATAGATGGAACTGTTTCTGTGATTAACATAGCTACAAATACTGTTACATATCTACAGTGAGAATAGGATCGATTCTGATGCATTTGGATAGTTAATAGATTTTGTCCCAGCACAACGAATCCTTCCTGCTGCATACTTCATTAGAATAAAATTACTTAGTTATCTGCAAAGTAAGCAACTGAGTAAGTTCCACAATTTTTGGAATTAATCACTCAGTTGCATATAAATGATTGTCTGTCCAAAATAGAGAGTCGATCAGCTTTTACAAAAATTTTAGTACACTGTTAAAAAATTACTTTTTTCGCCGTTTCTGGATATTATAGTGTTGGTTATTTTCATCCTGATTTTCCAGATAACTGCAAAACTATCTTTACATGTATTTTAATGAATGAAAAATATCAAAATATATATTCGAAAATATGATCACTATACTTTTTTTCATAGGCATGAAGTCTTCAAACAGCATGCTCAAACGTTCCTGCGTGTCCCTATTATCTTTAAGAGGTTCCAACATGTGGATTCTGAAATTGTTCTCTTAGCAGGTCAGTTCATCTAAAATTCCCCATAAAATAAAGTTATAAACAATATATATAATTATACTTACAAATAAATATTAAATTTAAAAAAATTAATAGTTTGCAGTTACAGCTTTCATTCCCAACCTGTCAGGTTGCTGCCATTCGAGGAAAGGGACACCACGCCTAGAGTTAAATACTTGACTATTTGTTGACAAGTCTTCCGAGAAAATAACCCGGCTTTGATGCAATGATTTCCACATTAGCACACTGACCAGGCCTAAGATCAGAACCACTTATGATAACCGGACGGTATGAGGCCGTGCGTGTAAGAATATCTCCTATTTCTGTGTACTTGGAGACAAAGGCTTTGCCTTTCCAGCCAATTATTCCCTCTTTGGACTCAAGCTTAATCTCTTCACAGACTTTGTGCAAGTAGTGAGAACGCTGAGCAGAAATTCGAGAATCTAAGTTTCTGAAAGAAAAAGCTTTCGTATGCTTTCGAGGAGAGTAACGTGAGATGTTTACTTTTTCCGGACGGTACTTTCTTACCCATTCAACTGTTTCTTTGAAGTCTTCATCAGTTTCCTCGCAAAAACCTACGATTACATCAGTGAAGAGAGAAAGGTCTCTGAAGCGTGAGCGGAATTTTTCAATGATCATTTCCACAATATCCATTTGATGCATACGGTTCATCTTTTTAAGCACAGAGTGGGATGCTGACTGGATCGGAAGGTGTAGGAATTTGAAGATTTTTTCGGAATCAAAGGCATCTACGATGTCTTCAAGGATTGGTTGGACAGAAAGAGGATTCATCATTCCAACTCTTATCCTAAAGTCGCCAGGGATTTTAGAGATCATGCGCAAGAGTTCTGGGAGTTTGAAGCCCGTATCCATTCCGTACTGACTGTCATCCTGGGAAGTGAGCCAAATTTCCTTGCAGCCATCTGCAACTGCAGTTTGGATATCCTTAATAATTTCATTTGGGGGAAATGAGTAGAGTTTACCTCTTGCGTACCTTACAACGCAATAGGAACAAGCGAAGTTACAACCCTGGGAAATCTGACAAATATGAATATTGGGATTGAAGCGCTCACGTGGAACATTCAGAAAGCCCAATGGTTCACGGGCATAGATTTCAAGGTGATCCTCTCGAAAAATACCTTGTTTTTTTCTTTGTTCGATTGAGAAAAGAAGATCTCCAAGACTAGAAACAGCATTTATACCTAGAATATGAGCTTCTGGATTTGCATGGAGGACATCGTCAAGCTGAACTTCGGGCATGCAGCCAGAGACAATAACCTCTACATTTTTCTCACCCAAACTACGTATTTTGTGGAGAATCTTTTGCTCTGTTGTATATTTGACAGTGCAGGAGTTACAAATATAGACCTCTGCCTGATCGGCAGTATCTACACCCAGTAGTTCGTGTCCAAGCTTCCTTATAAGTGCTTTCATGACTTCGGCTGATGCCTGGCTTGCAGAACAACCAAAACTTTCAAGATAGATCCTCATATTTTAACTCTTTAATTCCACATTTAACCCTTAAATCCTTAGTTAATTCTATTCAGTGCTTTGTTTCAAGCTCAATCCTTGTTTTCACAATCCACAATTAAACTGATCACCACTTTGTCAGTTTTTCAAAAATGGATAAAAAATAAAAGGATAAGCTAAAAAAAAAGTTTACAGGTATAGAGGAGTTTCTTGCTTGTCCTTTATGTAAATACTATCCGTGAACCTGACAGTTCCTGAAGCACCCATCGAGATCGTGTGTACTCTAGCATCCCCGCTACCAAAGAGGTTTACTTCGCGAAGGAAGTGGCCAGGAGTAACAGCTGTTGCCGAGAAAATTATATCATTGCCTGGCACAAGTTTGTCCGTATCAAGAACTTCTTTAAGGTTCTCCAAGGTAATCCCCATCTTCTCAAGCCTTGGCATTTTTTCCTCAATTTCTTCATCGATTTTGTCCTTAGTATGCCCATTTGCAACCGTAGGCAGAACAAGCCTAGCAAGGATCTTCCCCCCCAGAATTTTGATTGCAGCAGCTGTCAAGACAGCTTCGCCTGAGCCCCCGGCACCCATAACCATGTGAATGCCTGACCCACGGATTGCAGTTGCAATACCTGGCATAAGGTCTCCGTCAGTAATCAGTCTTATACGGGCTCCAGCTTCCCGAATTTCGGTTATTTTCTGCTCATGCCTGGGCCTATCTAGAATCACGACCACAAGCTCACCAATATTCCTCCCGAGAGCTTTAGCAACTATCTCAAGATTGTGCTTGACAGAAGCATCTAAATCAATCTTTTCATCAGGATGCTCGCTTTCGTAACGTACCACATCTGGCCCTACAACGATCTTATCCATATAGATATCAGGGCCATGGAAAATTCCGTCCCTTTCAGCCATGGCCATAACCGCAACCGAACCTGGGCCGCCGTTGGCCGTAAGGTTTGTTCCTTCTAGAGGATCGACTGCGATATCAACTTCAAGATTACCCCTACCTGTTCCGACTTGTTCTCCTATGTATAGCATAGGCGCTTTATCCCTTTCCCCCTCTCCGATTTTGATTATGCCTTTCATATCAAGCTTATTCAGCATCCTCCGCATGGAGGCTACTGCCACCTGGTCAGCAAAAGTCTTATTGCCACGCCCCATTTGATAGGCTGCAGCAATGGCAGCAGCCTCAGTCACCTGAATAAGCCTGGGCAGCAGGTCACATTCTATAGGCCCAGCACATTCAATCATTTCTTCCACTGTCTTTGAGTGAGGTATGAAAATCAACTCCAAGTTACTCTTTCTGATGATTAAACCCTTTTGTGATTTATTTTTTCCTTGCTCATTTGAGCTTTTAACACAATGGTACATTAATAAATCTATTGGATCAGTAGTTCCAATTTGCTGTACCACCGAATGAACGTTCTCATTCTTTTACAATTTTTCTCCAATGATTCACACAAAAAATTTCATCCATACATTTTAAATCTTTTTTTGTTATCATCATAAAAAAATAATGTAGTAGACCTCTGAAGTAGAAATCATCCATAAGCTCCATCAAAATATTTATAGTTTAGAAGTATATTTTTATGGATATATATCCAAATTAATCAAGCACGAATGCTATATTTAGTTCTCTATAAAAAATACAATCAATATCAAATTGTTGCCCAAAAATATTTTATGTGAAAATAACTTTTGTTCAGAAACAACTTTTTATAGGAACAATTAAAAAGAACAATAGGTACATTGTACTTTGTAATGCAAGTGAATAGATCAAAAAGATGAGGAAATTAAACGAAATAATACGTGATCATTGAACTTGCTTGAAGAGATAAAAACTCGTCATTTGTTTGGAGAGAAGGGACTGGAGAGACAACCACATCAAAAACTACATTGACTCAATTATGGATCTAGACTGATCTAGAAGTCCATGAAAAACTAGCTGTTAAATTAGATAACTTTAAGTATATTCTACAAGACGTTGGAAGTTGTAAAGAGGAGTCATCTCGGCAGTCATTATTTCTGGTTTGGTGTAGTTCCTAACGACTATTCATATCAGTTTCAAATTTTTACTCAATAGTTCATAAGAAAAAACTTCATCTCTATACCTTGATTTCATTTTTTGCAATCTCCTCTGCGAATTCAATATTCTATAGCTCTGAAGTAGAAATTAAGCATAATCTCCATCAGAATATATATATATTTTCGGAGTATGTTTTTAGGTTCATATATATCCAGAATACTCAAGCACGAATGCTAGATTCATTTCTCGATTAAATTTCGTTAAGTGATTCAACTGAACTATTGACATAATATTTCAAGGATGTCTTTACTAGTTCAATAATATCCTAACTGATTATTGAATATTTTAAAGCCTGATCTTGATAATTAGATAGAATTTTGATAAATTTCTATGCATTTAAGCATTGGATAGCTTAAATTTCTTAACACTAATTTGTACTCATGAAAAATTCTTACTGATTTTGTTCTACTAAAGAAATCATAGTAAAATTTTTATTTCCTCATTATTTATATTTTCCAACATCCTAAAAATAAAACTTAAAATCCCTTCTAAATTGTCATGTTCAGGAATTTAGGCATCAGAACTCATGAGACCCTATAATTGAATGTCTATACATTTAATTTTTTAATGCAGATAGAAGTTTAGCTGTGATTCAACGCACGTCAAAAAACTGAATAGCGACTAAATTTCTTCGTCACGTTTTTGAGATTTAAACCTTAGTCATAGCAAATTCATATGTGCAGTAATGTAGGATATTATCCCTGATGCCACATTGAAGCTATTAAGCTGATATCTAATTCTTTCTTGTGGTCATTATAGCTTGGTTTCTCCAGATACAAAAAATGCATTCTACAGAGAGCATTACCTGCAACTATAGGCCCCATCCGGTGAAATATCGCAGGTTCGGAATAAATTACCCTGTAAAATTAGAGATAATTATTCCTTGTTCCAAGTTCCATACCTTTAGTGTTTGTCAGCTTAAGCTGAAACTGCATACTTTCCTCATGTGTAATTTCAACAGCATTTGGCATACCAGGCGGTGAGGAAATGGCAACATATGAGTGTTCAAGCGATATCTTAATTCATAGCCAAAAATCCCTGTAGGCCTTCCTGGAGACTGCCGAATATTTTCAGGCCAAAACTCGAGCATTTCGCAGGCATGAAGACTTGCAGTGTAGAGAGAGTACGATGCCGAATATTTCAAGCGAATTAGAAAATGCAAGGGTGCATAATTTTAATAACTTCGCTTTTCTCTGCGAACAATCCAAATAAAATGTAATAATCCTTATGAAAAAATTTATTTGACATTCTTGCGACTCTGTTTAAAATCTATTGATTTTTGCTTTTTTTTGATTGAAACATTGATTTTGCAGGAATAATTTGACCTTCAATCAAACTCAATATTCTAGACCTCAGACATTGATTATTAGATAGTACTCAAAGGTTTGTAGCCAGTTTCAAAATCTACTGTTTTTTAGTTTACTTTGATCACTGGATTTCGGAACAGAGTCCAAAATAAGGTCAATTTTATACCTTAATTTTAAAACAATTCCTCTATATATTTAAATTAAGCATAATTTAAAATAAATATCAGGAATACCATAAAACACGTCTAAGTGATATCAACAGATGGGATAATATATGATTAAATCAGGCGGTTACTTTTTCTATAAGGGTATGCGCTGTATTATCGGAGCTGTTATCTCATTCAAAGGATCACATTACATAGTTGCAGCTTCTCATATATTTCGCGGAAAAGGAGACCGTGTGGCAGTGGATGGAAGGGAACTCGTTGTCAAGAGCACTTTTAAAGATTTTGATCTGGCTCTGATAGAGCTTCCTACTGATTGCATGTTCGAAGTCACCGAATTCGGAAGTGCAGCAGTACTGGAAACTGCTACACTTGCCAATGATATGCATGTTATAAAATGTAAAGTGATTAATGCCGGGGCTTCATTGCTCTACCTACTATTTCCCAGCTCAGATATGCCACAGCCGGGAGATAGCGGTTCCCCTATACTGCAAGCAGGGAAAGTAATTGGGATTTTATCCTCGGTAACGCTGAACAACAGCATGGGAACTGCAATAAGTACTGCGCAGTTTCCCAGATTATTTGGCTCGACTTTAAAATAAGCTGCTCATTTTGAAGTCGTGGTTTAAATGCGTTGGTTCGACTTTGACCCCGACTAGTATGTCGAGTCCAAAGTGAATCCATAATTGAAGGTTGAATTCATTGATCAATGAATAGATTTAAGAGTTCAGGTTTGTGAGTATATTTTGGAATCGAAGCACTAGCTTTCCTTTCAAGTTATTTAATTAGCTGTCGTTGAGATATTTTGCGTTGTGGTCGTGTATACAGTGTCCGCAATACTTGAGCTGATCCCAAAACCCAAAATTGAACTCTGAATTCTCGAATACAAGCAATCAGTCAAGCCTACAATAACGAAAATTGTTCTGAATCTCTATTGATGTGAAGTTAAAACTGGTTTAGGGATAAGCTAAATTTTAAAAAACAATTTGTACGTTTCCCGTGCGCCACATATTCCATTTAAATATTGGAAACTTAACCTACTTCTGCCTTTTTCAAAGAAGAACACAAATATCTTCAGTTAGTTGGAGACAAACTTGCTGAAATTGGCTCCTTAATTGATTGGAAATATTTTTTTATTAGAAAACACAATTAATATAAAATTGTTGTCCAATTTTAAAACATTTTATGCGAAAGTAACTTTTGTTCAGAAACAATGTTTCATAGAATTAATTTAAAATAACAATGGGAACAATATATTTTTTAGCTGAAGTGAATAGGTCAAAAAGAGTGAGGAAATTAAACAAAAGAGTATGTGATCATTGAACTGCCTGGAAGAGCTCCTGTTTCGAATAAATGAGCCTTAGGTGAAGTCGCCTCGGAACGATATTATATGGGAGACTAAACTCTTCCTGGCTTCCCTCTTTACATCAATTTTTTAATATGTTTTTTATTCAGGGAGCTTAAGAAACTTCACATTCGTCTCTAAATTTATGAGGCTCAGAGCTTATTTTTCAAGTTGAAGTGTAAGAAATCGTTTTTTGATATTATGTGAGTAATTGCTCGAGTCAGAAAAATACATCCAGTTAAATGTTTTGAAAAATATAAAAATATTTTCCTGCTGAAATATTTTCTACTCACTATATTTCCAAAAGTTCAAACAAAATATAAGGGAACGAATTTATTCCGGGGCTAAATAAATATTCAAAGCAGGAAAAAATCTTGTCACCACTGTGCAAAGAGTAAATCTGAAAATATTGTGTGCAGATTTTTGTTATAATCTCTATCATTTGATGGCATCGAAAATAAAAAGACTATTGTAAGAATAGCAGAAGCTAGCTTTAAAATCAAAGAACGTTGAACCAGAAAAGAAAAAGTGGGGCAACTAAAGAAATTCACGAAAAGATTTGAATAGGATTCCCTAGAAAAAGAAATCATATTAAATAGGAATCCTCTGTAATCGTCACAGAAAAAATTAATGCTTCAAAAACATAGAGAAATGGATTTATAGCTAATTATAATACATTTCTCACTAAACTTAATAGGATTTCTATAAACCTCTGATTTTCACGAATACTTAATATACTATTTATAAGCATATGACAAAATTTAGGAGTTGAGCTTAATTCTCTTAAATGCAAAGTTTAACCATTGAAAGCACTAGAAACAAGAAGAAAAAAATAAAAAAATAGTTTTCTTGTAACCTTTTCTTTTATAATCATGATTATAAAATCTCAGGTGGCTCTATCGTAAATATAATATATTTGAAACTATAAGATCTTGATAAATACCTAAACTTCGTCATATGCTTGTAAATTTGATATAAATGACTCATGAAAAGCAGAGTTAATATAAATCCCTTATTAATACTCGCATCCTTCTCTGCCAACAAAATTTAATGCTATGTGGCTAGGCTGGATAATAATTTTCATATAGATAGGGAACTTTTAAGAGCTGAGTATGAGAAGCTGAAACTCCTTTCCCTCAAAATTAACAATAGTAATAGTATGCAATTCCTTGGCTGACATCTGAGAAAGTAGAGAGATTCCTTAGTGAAGTGAAAGGCAACTTTAAGCTCAATGAATTGGGGAGAGAATGTAGGCAACTAATTTCTCCTATCTGACTTGGGAAAGAAGAAAAAGCAACCCTTCAATTTAACGGACGTAGTAATCGAATTAAACTCAATATCCATACAACGGGATCACCATGACAGAAAAAAAACTCACCGAATCTGGAAACATGAAAATGGAATGGGCAAGGAATCATATGCCTGTACTTGCGATCATCAAAAGTGAATTCGAGAAAGAAAAACCTCTGAAAGGGCTGAAGGTGGGAGTGGCCCTTCATGTAGAAGCAAAAACCGCAGTACTTGTAGAGACCCTAGTTGCAGGAGGTGCAAAGGTATTCATCACTGGCTGCAATCCCCTTAGCACACAGGATGATGTAGCTAAGGCCCTGGATACCCGTGAGAACATAGACTGTTTTGCAAAATATGGGTGCTGCAACAGTGAATATTACGAGGCTATTGACAGAGTCCTTGACCTTAAACCTGACATCACAATCGATGACGGAGCAGATCTTATTTTTAAGCTTCACAAAGAAAGGATCGACCTGCTTCCGGATATTCTCGGAGGTTGTGAGGAAACAACCACAGGAGTGCACCGGCTTCATGCAATGGAAAAAGAAGGTGCTTTGAAAATGCCTGTAATTGCAGTAAATGACGCCATGACCAAGTATCTTTTTGACAACCGCTATGGAACAGGACAATCAGCCTGGGACGGAATTAACAGGACCACAAATCTTCTGGTGGCAGGGAAAAATGTCGTTGTTGCGGGCTATGGGTGGTGTGGGCGCGGGGTTGCAATGCGGGCTTCAGGCCTTGGAGCAAGTGTAATTGTCACCGAGGTAGACCCCATCAGAGCACTTGAAGCCAAGATGGACGGGTACAGGATCATGAAAATGGCCGACGCTGCAAAGTTGGGTGATATTTTTGTTACTACTACTGGAAACCGCGACATCCTCACATACGAACATTATAAAGTTATGCAGGATGGAGCGATCCTTGCGAATTCCGGGCATTTTAATGTAGAAATAGATATGGAAGCCCTTGCATCCCATGCAAAATCAGTTCGAGAAGTCAGACACAACATAAATGAATACTATATCAACAACCGGCACATCAATGTTATAGCTGAAGGCAGGCTTGTCAATCTAGCTGCAGGAGATGGACACCCCGCTGAGGTTATGGATATGAGCTTTGCAAATCAAGCTCTTTGTGTACGCTATATTGCAGAGAACAAACTCCTAAATGGAGTACATAGAGTACCTCAAGGGATCGACTCATATGTGGCAAAAATGAAGTTAGAGTCAATGGGCATAAAAATTGATGAGCTCACTTCCGAGCAGGAGTGCTATATGAACGACTGGGAATGTGGGACATAATTTCTAAAAAAAGAGTAGAGAGTATTTAGAAATTTTAAAACTCTTGATGTTGAATGAATTAATATTAGACAATTCTATTTTTAGAAAGGTAATAAAAAAATATTTTGACACTAAAGAAAGAAATCTTTGTTAAATAGTTCAAGCAAAATAAGGAAACTAGTCATTTCATAAATCGCCTAACCTAGTTATTCTACATATTGTGAGTTAATAATGATAGGTGCATAAAAATAATATTTATAAAAATGGGGAGTGGTAAGTAAACTTTTAACTTTCTCAAATCTATTTAATAATAACATTCTTATGAACCCACAACTTCCTAACACAACCATCACACTTGATAGTCATACAACTAATATAATAACCAGTCTTTGGAAACTTGTGTAACGGATTTTTTAGTGATGGAGTAATTTTTGTTCCTTCGCGAGAGGTTCCATCTCCAAAGTCCCATCTGATATATGTCTCATCACCTTTTGATAGATCCTTAAATCGTACTATTCGTGGATCACTTGAAACGGCTATCACCGTATAATCAATATGTTCATTCCCGCAGCCGGATAAGCGGGCTGTCGCTGAAGGAGTTCCTGCACCAAGAGGAGTCGGGGATACAGCACATTTTGCAGAGGGTCCTGCAGACAATAAAGTCAACATCATTACTATAGCGAAAACAGATACCGTTATTTTCCATATAGGCCTCTCATTATTTCTCATTTATTCCTCCTGTTTTTTTTCTTAGTTTAAGCCGGGAACAGGGCTCCACCATTACACGACTGATGTTTTAACATTTCTAAATGTGAATATATGTGTGATATTCACAGCATTTAACTTTATTTACAAATTTAAATGTAGAATTTGAAAAATAGCAATTTTCTCAAAAAGGTTGCTATCCAGATAACTGAAAAACAACTATGTTTTCGATCCTATAAACATCAAGATTAATCGTATATTCTTTTACTGATCTCTATTAACTTGGCATTATTAGATTAAAAAGTTCTTTGATAACTATTGAGGAAAAATGTGAGCAAATAAGAGTAGTGGGAGCCAAATAAGGAAACTAATCATCTCATAGATCGCCTAACTGAGTTATTCTCCATATTACGAGTTAACAATGATAGGTGTATAATTATAATCGTATAAATAAGTGATAATCACTGATAGGCCCAAGATAAGGTTTTCAGGCAATGGCAATGGGGAAAATAAGCCAGCTCCAAACAATCTATCATAGGCCTGCTAAAGTTGTTTCCTTGGGCTTCGTGGGCTAAGGGGGTTGGTGACGTGGTAAGTATAGAAATGGTCGTGGTACAGAACAGAACATAGACAATGACGATTTTCGTGGATTTGTGGGCTATAGTGATTTATTTGATGATTTTTCACTAATTATAACCTTTTGATATGAGTTATTTTAATTAAGTAGGTATCAGTTGGAATTTTTGATGGATATATCAAATTAATTTTGGGATTAATTTGTCAATTTATACCGAAAATTGGTATTGATTTGAGAGTTAATTTTGACGAAAACAGTGAATGAGTACTGTTTTAGATAATCAAAGGAATCTAATTAAGCTTTAAATCCCAGGACATAGGGGTCGAATTACTCTGCTCATTTTTGGATATCTTATTTCCACAGCACTTTTGGGTTATTCGGTTCGTATATTTCCTGATAATAATCCACTTAGTATTTATGGATAAGATCTCTGGGATGTGTAAGTAGAAAAGACTAAATCAAATGTTGACTTTGTAACAATCTAAATAAACGACTGTCTAATTAGATGAAAGCTAAATTTAGTTATATTTAAAGAAACAGATTTATTGGATTGATTTAAAAATGAAAAGGGTTTTTTATCCTATGATTTTAATGGGAAAGAAAGCGATTATATACCGTCACTAAAAGACGAACTCGAATCACATGGAGTACAAATATATGATACCCACTATTTGGGAATAAAAGACGGTACCATAAGTGTTCGTCACGATACTATAAACATTTGTGATATTCTTATCGCTTTCGTGATAGGGAATTATACTAATGCAATTTATGACGTCGGATATGCAACGTCTAAAGATAAAAAAGTTTTAATTGTTGAAGCCGATTACAGTGAAACATCCTTTCTCTTAGAAATGGCACCTACTATCCTTTTGCGTGATTATTTTGATACGTCCAGTGACATATTGAATTTTGTTGATAATTGTTGAAGGCAACAAGACACCTGAAAAGATCACGCCTAAATACACAGTGTAGCCGTTAATCAATGCTCTAAAAGATGAAGATGAATATGTTAGTGGTGGTAAACTATTGACTTTTCATTTATTTCAATGAAGGACAAAATAATAAGTACTGCTGAAGACGAAAAAAGAAATCGGGCAATACTGATTACTTTAAGGAATATAATTATTGCCCTGGAAATTAGTGACCAACCCGTTTAAATAATCCATGGAGATAGCATCTATCAATATGAAGTTGACAAAGATAAAAAATTTATTGTGTAGTTAGGGAGATGATCAACACGATACTTTTAAGCTGATTTTTCCCTAACTGTTTAACTCGTTCGGCTAACACAGTTCTTGCGGATGGCTTATGTATAAAGATCCAGGGTACTGAAGCACTTGCATCTTGCTGTGTGCTGCTCAATGGTGTTCCAATTCTAATGTTAGTTGGGCTTACTCGTAAGTGTGAGAGTCTGTTTAGGAGTCTGCTTGTGGATCAGTAAATACCTTGATGCACATATTAGTATTAGGGTAGATTGTCGTTATATCGGTCCATGAATTTCCATCAGAACTTACAAAACTTTCTAATTCGTTTGCTGTTGCTTGACTACTGTAGCTAGAGATTGGCATTTCCACAGGAATTGGGTATTTATATGTAGGGTTTGTAAGCTCCATTACCACGGAAAACGTTTGGCCTGCGTTGAGCTGAACTCCGGAATTCAGGGGAACTGTATGGTAGCCAGCGTTTGGAATTGTTCCACTCTGGGTGAGAACAGGACCCACTTCACTAATGGGTGTGGTACTCGGATCAGTGTAGATATTGATTACATAATTGTAGTTTAGATCTGTCGTGTAGAAACTTACTGCCTTGAGGACTTCGTTAGAATTTGCGGTAAAGATATTTGCACCCCAGCCAGTGGTAGGGTTAGTTTGAGATGTGCTAATTTGCTGGGTCCAGCCAAGTGGATCGTATTGGTAAATGTTTACATAATCATTAGGGCTTTCGGCCGTGAATTGTGTATTCATAGCGTATCCGAGATTGGAGTCATAATAGGAAACATAAAAATACCCATTATCATTCTTTACATTACCCCAATCTGCTGCAGTTGTACCCAACTATTTTTTATAATAAATGCTCTATCTCCGGGTGGAGTTGTGGAGAAATTATTCTTACTAAAAGAGTCGTCCCAGCCCACAATGGTCACTGCATGGTCAGAAGATGTTGTTCCACTATAATAATAACCGTATGTGTTTTGGTTATAATTAGTAATATTGGTAGGATCAAAATACATTCCAGTCCCTACTGCGCCATAATTCATAATTGCTTCTTTTATGTCCTGATTGTCCGTAGGACCATTTCTATTCGGAAGAAAAGTTATGTCTTGTATGTGTTTTTGTAAAGGAAGCCTAGTCTCGCTTGACGAAAAGCTTGATGTTGCACTATATGGGTCATCGTTGGTGTCCACAGGTCCACTCCAGCGAGCCAGATACGCAGTTGACATCATAAAATTTCCACCGTCGCTGGGACCGCGATCAAAACTTTGCGGGCTATTTGGAGAAGAAAGCACGTTTTTAATATTATTTTCTGAAAAGCTCCATGTTTCTCCTGGCATTAAATATGATTCAAGGGATCCATCAGTTGCAAATGTCCAGCACAAACCTGCACTCCATGGTTTTTCACAGGAGTTACCCTGTTTAGAGTTCGTAAGTCATAGGAAGTTGGAATAGATGTGCCTACTGAAGCATATATGTCTGGAACTGAAGTATGTTTGAGATGACTAAGGTCTACAGGTGAGGGTGACAAGCTCGATTTATGTCCAGTTGGGGACTGTGTGGTTTGGTAAACAGGTTTTCTGTTCTTGTATTCGGTAAATTCAGGATTTTCTGGTGCAAGCCAAAAATTTGGAGAAAAATGGAAAATTTCACAAATATAGTAGAATCTGTCAAAGTTTGAGAATTAAACTTTAGGAAATATACTGTAATCTACTCAGAATCTTCTGTTTTTTTAATTTACTGTTTTTGTTGTATATCTTTTGTGACCTCTTTAAGAATCGATTCAACAATATTTTTTTTCCCACAGTAAGAAGCTTCTTTTGGCTTGCAATTCATGAGAATACTCATCAATCTGTCAGCAAAGGTCTAAGTTAATCTTTTTGATGGCCACAAAGCGATACATAAAGAATTCAGAGGATCATTCTTGGATCAAGCTGCGATATATCATGTCATTTGATAAGACAAGTTTTCAAGAAGGTTCAAAAAAAGACACCCGAAGTGGTTCAGGGGTTAAAAAAGCATTGATAGAGCATCAGAACCTTTGGATGACCTTATCAGGAAGCTTGATAGTATGGGGTATAAAATCGCAGCTAATACGTTTGAAAGCTTCCAGTACTATATGATAAACTATATACAGTTTCCACAGAATCACTTGAAAAAAGACAGCAAATCTGATGTAAAGAACCAATAAGAAACTCAAAAGAAGAAACCGGGTGATAGGAGCATTCCCTAACCAGAAATCATTATTGAAATTAGCAGTCTCAATACTCATCGATATAAATGAAAACTGGATAACCGGAAACAGTTAGATATTAATGAAACAGTAATCAAAACAGAAGATTAAAAGATATAAAGCGGATTGTACAGAAAATTATGCACACTGCCAGAAATAATATTCAAACAAAAAAAATCGCTATAAATAGCTATAATATTAGATAATTCAACACTATGAAAAAATAGAGAAATTTTTGAGACTAGTATAAAGCTTCTTCGAAGATATTTTGTTCAATATTATTTAGAATTGAAGCAATTTTTAACTCAATAAATTCATATTTTCTAACATAGTAAATATATTATCTTATATTATCATTTCAATGTTAACCATTTAGGTAAGAGTCAATGAGGTCCCAAGTGGACCCTATTCTCCTTGAATGCCGTTATCAACATCAAGTGTGAAGAGTCAATGAAGTCCCAAGTGTACCCTGTTCTCATTGAATGCCGTTGTTAGGAGTACCTGAAAGGCTGATATTATAGTGAATCGTATATGGATTGCTAGAGGTTAACATCGTTATTGGAACACTAGAGGAATCCCAATAGATACTATTATTAATCAAATTCACATTAAAGAAAGTCGGTTGAGCAGCCGCCCCGAGTAAAGTAGTCGTTGCAGTGCTACCTGAATAAGTCAGTGAATAATCGCCTGCTAGAGGCGGGGTATGAGTACCACCGCAGTAGTGTCAACCCAAACTGCAATTTGTGTTGCATTTGCAAGGTCATTTAAAGTGTGGATGACATTATCTCCTTTCTTTGGTAAAAAAGCACCAGATCCTTGGGCAACGGTGAAATTATCTAATGATAAGTTTAATTTTGTGTTAGTACCTGTTGAAGCATTTGTGGCTGTTACCTTGAACTCTGCGTACCCTCCTGGAATTAATCCCATCGTAGGAATGTAAGTAGAAGTTGTTGTGCCTAAAGTTAATTTTACTTGAATTCCGAATCCAAGTGAACAAAATGTAAATAGAATAAATAAGCCTAAAATAATTCTTTTTATAGTTATTTATTTAAGCCCCCCTCTACTGAATTAGTTCAGATATAATTATATTACTGGATATATAAAATATTAAGAATCATACATATTAATTAATAATACGGAATAGATAAAACTATTATTATAATTTACTGTTCATTTGAGTATCGGAGAGTTCAAATCTCTTAACATTAATTTTTATTCATGAAAACTATTATTGGTTTTGTTCTTTAAGAGGAATACAAACGCCTTCAGTCAGTTGGAAACAAACTCGCTAAAAATGATACTTTAATTGGTTGAAAATTTTTTCGCATCATTTTTGATTCCATATTTTCTAACAAAACCGTTTTCAGAGGAGACCTGAAGCTGACATACTCTTTATATTTGAAATGCTCTTTTTACAGCAATTACATGTTCTTTACAACTTTGAACTTGAGAAGCAATTTATTGATAGAATTTCTTTCAGAAAATTTCTTGATTTTCCGTAGTATATACCAAACAGTAACACAGTTTAGTCATTTAAAAAAAGAATTAGTGATAACTTCAAAGAATAAATATGAGAACAGTTTCAAAACCAACTTGATCACCTTAGTTTGGGAAAAAAAGAAATGATTCAGAGAGCCACTTTTATCCATTTAAATCCGATACATGCAAAAGCCGATAAACATCGAGAAAATGAAACAAAAAAAGGAGAATCAGAGACGAAATCAGAACAAAAAAGGGTGATAAGTCACACTTTGGATATAAAATTCATAGAATAATAGACAGAAATTATGAGCTGATCAGAAGATTCAAAACAAAAACTTCATCCCGTCATGATTCTTAAGTATACATATTAAAAAAATTAAGTGGTTTGCAGATACAGAGGATACTTTAGAGCAAAATCAAAAGATTATAATGCAACAATGGAAAGAGCAGAAAAAGAACATCCTTTATGAATAATGAATCTATTGATGAACACGAAAAACACGCTTTCAAGAAGACGTATCTTGGATTTTTCCACAGTAGCGACATTTCTTAGTTGTGTGTTTTTAGTCAATTCTTATTAAACTTTTACCTACAAGTTTTGCTTCCTGGGTCAAAAATTGACAAATATACCTAAGTTTCCTAGATCCTAAGTATAAAGATCTTGAGCTTTCTTTTATTTAATCTTGATTCCTTTTTACCATCTTTTACTTTAATTTTTTTCACTATTACAATGCAGGATGCCCACTGCTTCAGATGTGGATACTCTACCTTATAATCGTGATACGCAAAATAGCCATTTCCTTCCATATCACCTATTTCAGATTGACCACGAATGAACTCATATTTGTTTTCGAAATCATTGTCTTGGAGCATCAGGCCCCAACAATTTATGGATCATCGAAAGCCAGTATCTGAGTCTGTCATTGCAGTCACTACCCCATTTAATGGAATAGAAATCCAACTATTTTTTACCTATTTTACACTTAATGATTTTTTTTCCTGCTTTATGGTTTTTGTAGTGGTTTTTTTGCTTATGTTTACTCAAAGAAGCCTTAGCCTTGGAACCACTCAATTTAGCCTTGGAACATTTAGACGAAGAAATCTTTGCCTTGCAGCCATGCGAGTCCAAATTTGGCACTTCTGTTGTGCTAGAAAGTTCACTACCATACATAATAAGGTCCATTGACATGGACGTAAGGTTCAATGCCATACATCATCGGTAAAGGTACAAAAGCAGCCCCATAGTTAGGTTCAAAATCTCTGTCATTAGTTGGATGTTTATAGAGAACTAGCGCAATATTTAGGGGTGAAATTATTGGTTTGTTGCTGAATGAACCTGTTGCATACGCTGAGTTTGTCACATAACCTGCATCAATGTCGGCCTGTGTTATTCTGTAGAAATATTTATTATGAACACTTAAACCTGGACTAAGGATACTACTGCTTTGTATAGATATTGTGCCAAACTTGTCGTCTGTTACAGTGATAGGTGCTGAGATATTCACATTTCCATTATTTGTTACCGTATAGGTATAAGTGATAGGCTGCCCTATACCGGTATACTTGTTGGAGATGCTGACTTTACTATCGTTAGAGCTGGACTCTGCACGGATGTAACTGTCAACGTAGCAGTGTTTGAATTGATACTGTTGTTGTTTGCATATGCTGAATTTGTTACAGAACCTGCATCAATGTCTGATTGTGTTATTGAGTAGTTTGCTGTCCCTATAACGCTTTGCCCGGGGCCAAGATCAGTGTTTGGTATCTAAATTGGCCCATTTATGAGGCTGTCTATAATATTGATAAGTCCTTTGATATCCACATTTCCAGAGTTAGTTATAGTATAGGTGTATGTAATAGTCTGTCCTACAGTGGAGTAAGTTGTTGGAGATGCTGATTTTACTATCGTTAGAGCTGGAAGACCCTGCTGCATGGCTGGTACTGTCAAAGTAGTATCTGGCGATCTAACTGGTTGGTTATTAAATAAGGCCGTTGCATTCGCTAAATTGGTCACAGAACCAGCAATAAAATCTACGTGTGTTGTAGGATAGGTAGCTGTTCCTTGAATACTGTCACCTGCGTTAAGACTACTGCTGGTTATATTGAATGCTCCAGTTATGTTGTCGTTAACCGTAATATTTCCTGCAAGATTCACATTTCCTGTGTTCTTTACAGTGTAGACATATTTGATAGTCTGCCCATCAGCATAACTTGTTAGATTTGCTTCCTTTCGTATTTTCAGAGCTGGAGTCGGAGCTGCATTAAGAACTAAACCAACATTTAGATCTGTAATCGGTGGTGGAACAGATACTACACCACTATTTGCAGATTCGTATCCAGGCGCTTCTACATGTACACGATAAGAGCTGTTAGTAACATTCCATTGATACATACCGTTTACATCAGTAACTAACAGATTTTGATCGGGTTTAGCAATAGGTGGAGATTTCCCTGTGAGAGCATTCTCCCATGCTGTACCATTAGTTGCTGCAGCCAAACAGATGCACCAGCTATACGTTTCCCGGTATTAATATCATAAATATAACCCGCAGGGTCAACATAAATATTAAAGGTAATAGAATTTTCACCACTACTTTCATGTATTGTATAGGTTACTGTTGCATTTCCAGTACGTGGAGAGAACGTTGTATAGTAAGTCCAGTAGTATGATGGCCCTTCAGTAATGTTTCCAACAATAGGTAAGCCACCATCATCTAATTGAATCCCTATATCAACTCCTGTCGCAGAATCACTACTTTGATATGAGAAGGTTATTTGGTCTATCGAGTTAACTGAAAGTGTGCCTGCAGTCCCGGTTATACCCCTATTATTTGACACAACTGCAACGTTTTGTGGGAGCGGACTTTGAGTAATAGTGGTATAGGCTTGTGTTTCATTGTAACCATGACTTGATGTACTAATGTTGGCATTATCCATAATCACGGTTCCAACTGTAACATTTTGTGAGATCGGAATTTGAGTAACGTTGGTATAGGTATGTGTTTCATTGTAAGCAGGATTTGATGTACTAATGATGGCATTGTCTGTAATCACAGTTCCAACTGTAACATTCTGCGGTATTCCAATTGTTAAGTTTGTGGAACCATAACTTCAGGAGCAAGGGACCCGATATACTATGTAATCGTCCCGGTAGAATTATTATAAACTCCACCATCTGACGCAGACACAAACGCAACATTTGCTGGCAATGTATCTGTAAGCACTACATTTGAAACATTTATCTGCCCAAAATTCTGGTAGCACAGCCGATATGTCATCAAATTTCCTTGAAATGTACTTCTAGGTGCCGGTATTGAGAGACCAATTGCACTCTGCACAAATGTTACTGTTGTATTAACCGTTTTTGAATTGATATCATTGTTTTGGTCCGTTGCATAAGCTGAATTGATCACAGAACCAGAATCAATGTCTGACTGTCGTATTGTATAGTTAGCTGTTGTTGTAACACTTTGACCTGGTCCAAGATAATTGTTGGGTATAAATATTTTGCCAAGTATGTTATCTGTAACAGTAATATTTCCTGATATATTCACATTTCCTGAGTTAGTTACAGTGTAGGTATATGTGATATTCTGTCCTGCAACGGTGTAACTCAATGGAGATGCTGACTGTTGTATTGTCAGACCTGGGCTTAAAATCACTTGAATTGTATAATTAACTCTAGCTGAATCTTGAAAACCAAGCATTGATGCAACTGCTGCAGCTGGGTTACTCAATAGCATTAAACTCATAATTGTTGAGACTAAGGTTATAGAATACAATTTGTGCTTATTGATCAAGAATTTCAGCTCTTTGCTCTATGATATTAAATAGAAGATAATTAAACAGTAGATCTCCAAGCAAATGCCCATCAATCTGCTTCTTAGTAGTGTAACGTCACTAACTTTTGATAACAATCAGCTAGTAGAGTGGTATTATCATAAAATTTGTTATTTCCCTAATCATTCATTCCTGATTAAAAATATCAGAATTTTTTGAGAGCACAACATAAATTAGAGACTGCAATACTTTGGAAAATTAAACCTAGTGTATTTTTTATATAAGAGGACCCTTTATTTATACTTAATTCCGCATTTATTTTTAAAATTAAGGGCAACTCTAACATCCAATTATTCTCATAGGATTTCGATAACCCTGAATTGGGGCATTTTGTTAATAAGGGTCATATAAGCAATTTGTTGAAATCGAAAATTTATCTAAATTTTGTTTATTTCACTTTTCCAGGTAGCACACCATTATTTTATAAAAAACAACCAACCTGAAAACTTGTTGAGATCCGAATATTTTCTTATCGGATATAAAAAAATGAAAAGTCTCAGATCTCGAAAGTCGAAGAGTTTATATTTGATTTAATCCCGTTCTGCGATTACCCAAACAAAGAGCTGGAAATATTTCAACACCGAGAACTTAAATATCGTGAAAATATCAACTATGTAATGGTAGACCACTCAGCTACTGGATACTAAATCACTCACATTCCTTACATTCTAGTAGAATTAGGAATTTAAGTTTTAGGCAGAAGGGTGGAATTGTCAAACTTGTTAAATTTTTATAACAATAGATCCAATTAGATTTAATGGAAAGAATTGCAAAAATTGTATTGGCCCTCCTAACTATCCTCCTCCTAACCGTGGTTATTGTTTATGCCACACTCCCATATTTAAATTACTTTTTAGGGGCTATTATCCTTTACATCATATTTAGGCCTCCCTATCACTTTTTTGTAAGGAAAGCCAGGCTTAAAAAGCAATTTGCTGCAGTCTTGGTTATAATTATTTCAATATTTGTTGTACTCATTCCATTATATTTTCTCCTGAGTATAATTATTAGTGAAATCCAGCAGCTTTTACTTAAACAGGCGTTTATTATTACATCTATTAGATCTGAACACCAATTTCTCACTAATTATCTTTCAGGACTGGGTATTCCTACTGATGTTCTCCAAAAGCAAATTCAGGGAAGGGTTATGGGTATAGGATCTGAAGTCGTCAATTACACAAGTAAGTTCCTTCTAGGTTCAATTCAGATACTTAGCCAGCAGTCTATAGGCCTCTTAATTATGTATTTTTTGTTTTACTACCTCTTAACAGGAGAAGACTCTACTTTTGTACACAAAATTTATGCAGCAGTTCCATTCAATGAAAAAAATACATCCACTCTACTTGGAGAGTTCAGACGAATTGTCAGGACAACTATGATTTCCAGCGGTGCTGTAGCCCTTTTCCAGGGTGCAATTCTGACTATTACTTTTCTGATCGTAAAAATTCAGGGAGCTTTTCTCTGGGGTTCCATCGCAACACTCCTTGCTTTTGTGCCAGTTTTTGGATCAACCTTAGTCTGGGTTCCTGCAACTATCATCCAGTTCCTCCTGGAGGACTATAATGCAGGGATTGCAATTCTTGCCGCCGGGATATTTGTAAGTATAGTGGATAGTTTTCTCAGGCCCATGATCCAGAAAAGAGTTGGAGAAATTCATCCTTTTGTATCCCTAATTGGGATTATCATAGGAGTAGCCCTTTTTGGATTAATAGGAATCATTATAGGCCCCCTCCTCCTTTCCTATTTCCTTTTGACCTTAGAAATGTTCTCCAAGGAATACATTTTTGAGAGTGAGTAAAAAATAATGGTAGGAAAGAGTTACTGAAACCCATAAACACAAGAATTACTATCAATATTATGCACAAAAATGAAGTGTACTCTTTTTGAGATAAGATTCTGATTCATCCCAAAACTGAATTACAGTTTCAATATAGTAATACTCAGACTCTCTTGGACTATCTATGCATTTTTATCGAATTCAAGTAAAAACTATCCTATAATTCCAGCTGCAAATGAGAAAATACGAAGATTTTCTTACAAAAAACCTGTGTATTGAAAAGTTGCACTTTAGAATAGCAAACACTAATTTCCAAATATTTTTAGTTATTGACTGTATTAGATTTATGACTTTTTCTTATTTTTTCAGAAAATTATTCACGCTTCCCGTCAAATCGATTTGATGCATAATACCTGATATGGTTAGACCTAGTATTGATGAGATAAATTCCATAGTTACAGTTGATTTTAGTGGCATGATTGTAATATAATAATTTTTACTATTGTGCTAGATATTACTCATGTTGCAAAATAGAATTTTAATGACATTGTTTGCTAGTATCATAGCGTACTTATTGATAAAGTAGTTACAGTTGTGGTGTCCATTGACATTATATCCTCACTTAATCAATCTTTTATCCTTTAGTCTACTCCTCTACCTGACTTTTTCCAAAGTCTATCCACTACTGTATTTATCAGAAAACACTTTTTGAAGATAGTCCTCAGAACTTACCAAACTCACATGGATGGATAAAAATACTGACTTTTAAAAAGTCATGTTTTTGTATTATTTTAGTAATTATGCTACAAACCGTTAAAATATATTCTTGTTATTATTTTAGCCTTATGTTTTTAATAACTCGAATATTCCATACCTTATAGAAATATACAAGTTATCACCGATTTAGCTCTCAGTAAATTGGAAAAAAAGCAAGAAAAGCATAGGCACTTTTAATCAATTGGGTTCTGATTTGAAACTAATAATTAGGATCTTAGATTAAGGATTTAGAAAATCCATAAATTTCATCCTATGAATATAAACCGTATACAATAAACTCGTGAAAATCAGATGTTTATCGAAATCTATTAAACTCAGCTCAACAATTATATTAACTTCAAAATGTATCAACGACATTTATATTACTTTTCGCGAGGAGTATATCCTAGTTGACTATGATTGCCATCAATTTAAAATAAAAGAATAAAAAAAGTTTTTAAATAAGGTATTCCTTTTCCATGAAAATCTTGTGCTAAAAAAGGGTGAGTGAAAGACTCCCCTTGGGATAAGGGCAAATTTCCGAAATTAGAACATCATTAATCTAGAAAAAAATTATTGAAAAAATAATGTAATATTCAGCCAACAAAAATCAGATGTAATAAACTATTTTGATACAAAAGATAATTCTGATAACCAACTGATGGGAAAACAAAAAACATTAGCAATAGCCTACAGTCAAATAACATCCGCCCACACAAAATATATCATAGAATCATAATATTACTAGCTATTATAGTATTTTATCCAAGTGAATAATTACAAAAAAATGAAAATTAGCAAAAACGCAATTAAAATCCATATCATTATAGGAGAATATGGCAACTATCCAGAGTTCCCGAAGGCTCGCGCACTTCAGTACAGTAAGGAACGTGGACAGGCTTATCTGCTGTGTTCGGGATGGGTACAGGAGTTACCCTGCCGCTATGGCCGCCATACTCTCCTACAAATAGGATTGTGTTATAGGACAAAAAAGTCATGTATAAAACTGCTGCATACTGAATTTCGCCTAGACCTGGTATGGTGAAGGAACGGATGGTTAGTTAACGCGGACTGAACACCTCGTTGCCTTGGTGCTTACATCCCGTTTCTATCAAACCGGTCTTTTACCGGAATCCTTAAGGAGGTCTCTTTTTAGGCCAGATTTCGAGCTTAGATGCATTCAGCTCTTATTCCTTGGCGCGTAGCTGCCCGGCGTTGCCCTGTCGGACAACCGGTACACCAGTGGCGCCGCTGCTTGGTTCCTCTCGTACTAAAAGCAGCTTACCCTCAGACCTCCGGCACCTCTAGTAGATAGTAACCGACCTGTCTCACGACGGTCTAAACCCAGCTCACGATCTCCTTTAATAGGCGAACAACCTCACCCTTGGCCGCTGCTGCACGGCCAGGATGGAAAGAACCGACATCGAGGTAGCAAGCTGCCGGGTCGATATGTACTCTTGCCGGCAACGACTCAATTATCCCCGGGGTAACTTTTCTGTCATTTTTGGCCCCCACCAAGGAGGCACAAAAGTTCGCTAGAGCCGACTTTCGTCTCGTCATCCACTGCTATGCTGAATAACGTCAGGCTGACTTATGCTCTTGCACTCTTCAGTGAGTTTCCGACCCACTTGAGTCAACCATTGCGCGCCCTTGATATCTTTTCAAGGGCGTCCCGCCCCAGGCAAACTGCCCACCTATCGGTGTCCTCTTCTCAGAGTTAGGGTCGTAGTCCCAGAAGGGTAGTGTCCCAATTGCGACTCCACGGATGCTAGCGCACCCGCTTCGACGTCTACTACCTACACTGTACATCCAGAACCACAACCCAACGACAGGCTGCAGTAAAGCTCCACGGGGTCTTCACTTCCCCCTAGAGGTCTCTAGACTGTGCACTAGAATGTAAGCTTCACCGGATTCCAGTTAGGGACAGTAGGGCTCTCATTGATCCATTCATGCAAGTCGCCAATTAAGCGACAAGGTACTACGCTACCTTAAGAGGGTCATAGTTACCCCCGCTGTTTACAGGCCCTTCTTCCCGTTGAACCGGGGTTTCAGGTACCTGCACTGAGCAGGATTCAGAGATTGTACTAGCCCTTACGGGTTTGCAATCTCCTATGTTGGTATTAGACAGTTAGAGCCCCCTGGTCACTGCGACCTGCTTTCTACAAAGCAGGCACTCCTTCTCCCGAAGTTACGGAGCTAATTTGCCGAATTCCCTTAACTGAATTACTCCGACACGCCTTAGCCTTTTCAGCTAGGGGCACCTGTGTCAGTTCTCGGTACGGACATTTAGCTATCCTTTTCACGGGTCCCTGGGTGCAGCCAGCTTAAGCCATCACAGATTCACCCGCTTCTCGCCATTACGGCTCTCCACAGGTTTCGCTGCTTAGACGGCGCGACAACACCGCCTGGCCTGCCCTGAGACGTCAGACTTATTGCTAAATGGTACAGGAATATTAACCTGTTTCCCTTTTGGCGTGCTCGAATTACGACACATCTTAGGACCGACTAACCCTCGGCTGACGAACATTGCCGAGGAAACCTGGCCCCTTCGGCGGCAAGGATTCTCACCTTGCTTTGCTGCTACTATTACCAGGATTTTCGTTTGTGAACGGTCCACAGGACTTTACAGCCCTGCTTCTGCCCGAACACAACGCCTTCCTACGAGATTACCTTACGGTACTCCGTGGTATCGGTAGTCGACTTGAGCCCCGTCAATTTTCAGGGCCCCAAACCTCGACTGGTGAGCTGTTACGCACTCTTTGAAGGGTAGCTGCTTCTAAGCTAACCTTCCAGCTGTCTTGGGCTTGGGACGCCCTTTAGTGTTAACACTTAGTCGACAATTAGGGACCTTAACCACGGGCTGGGTTGTCTCCCTTACGGACTACAAGCTTACCCCAGTAGTCCGGACTCCAACCTTCTTAGATGACAGTGGGTTC
This sequence comes from uncultured Methanosarcinaceae archaeon, assembly GCA_963763235.1. Classification (GTDB taxonomy): domain Archaea; phylum Halobacteriota; class Methanosarcinia; order Methanosarcinales; family Methanosarcinaceae; genus Methanosarcina. The sequence goes on from CAVXNY010000011.1 coordinate 50,660, forward strand.
GGAGTTTGACAGGTGGGTGAGGGATTTCTCCCCCTGAACCACTAATCAGTGCTCTACTCCACTGACGATCTCCAGTCAGGTCATGCTGCGACATGTTTCGGAAGGAACCAGCTGATGCCGGGTTAGATTAGCATTTCACTACGAGACGCAGGTCACACGAATGATTTGCAGATCAAAACCGTTTGCGGTCCTCCACGTAGCTTTCGCCACGCTTCAACCTGCCCACGCCTAGATCACCCGGCTTCGGGTCGTACCCCAGTGACTCCACGCACTTGTATACGTCGTGCCTCATCCATAAGGATTGCGCACATGTTGCTTTCGCTTCGGCTGCCCAAGTATAAGGTTAGCCATTGCCACCAAGATACACTCCCTGGCCCGTTCTTCAAAACGTAAGATACAACACTGGCAGTGACATTCGTACAACATCCTCGCGAATGCTTCCTTCATGTCAAAGATCCTTCTATGCCGTATCGTTCTATCACTATCAGGTTTCAGGCACTTTGCACCTCCCTTCTCGGGGTACTTTTCAGCTTTCGGTCACCCTACTATTTCGCTATCGGTCTCAAGTAGTATTTAGTTTTGGAGGTTGGTGCCCCCCAGATTCCCGCACGATATCCAACGCACGGTACTCAGGGACATGTTCCCATCTTTTGGCTTACATCTACGTGACTGTCACACTCTATGGTCTGCCGTTTCAGGCAAGTTTGATTTTGCCGCCAGACTTTTGAACAGCCCTACAACACCACATTTCCCTTGCGGGATTCGGTTTGAACTGTGCCGGTTTCACTCGCCGTTACTAACGGCATCTCGGTTGATTTCTTTTCCCGCTCCTACTGAGATGTTTCAATTCGGAGCGTTCCTGATCATTACTGATCTCTATGGAGAGGTCCCATTCGGAGATCCTGGGTTCATTGGCTCCATGCACCTACCCCAGGCTTATCGCAGCTTGGCACGTCCTTCATCAGCTCTTGAGCCGAGCCATCCCCCTGATAGCATAATTCCTGTTACACCTAACCAGGTCCAGTAAGCGTCCAGTATACAGTATCTATACATGACTTCATTTACCTGCTAAGCAGCTAATCAGTCCTTCCCTGATAATTCAATCATCAGGTGCATAAAAATGGACTTGCTGGGATTCGAACCCAGGGCCTCTGCCTTGCAAAGGCAGCGATCTTCCAACTGATCTACAAGCCCTTCTACAAGCCCTAGGAAACAGAGAAATATAATCAATTACAGACTTCTCATGGTGGGCTTATTTGTTGAGGTTTTGTCGGTTTATCGGCATCTAGTTGGCGTGTTTATTGCTTAGGAGGTGATCCAGCCGCAGATTCCCCTACGGCTACCTTGTTACGACTTAACCCCCCTTGCAAAATTCAGGTTCGAACACAGCACGACGTCTGTGCCCTCACCCATACCTCACTCGGGTGGTTTGACGGGCGGTGTGTGCAAGGAGCAGGGACGTATTCACCGCGCTATATTGAAACGCGATTACTACGGATTCCAGCTTCACGAGGGCGAGTTACAGCCCTCGATCCGAACTAAGAATGGGTTTGTGAGATTACCAACCCTTTTCAGGGTAGGGACCCATTGTCCCATCCATTGTAGCCCGCGTGTAGCCCGGGAGATTCGGGGCATACTGACCTACCGTGGCCCGCACCTTCCTCCGATTTAACACCGGCGGTCCCCACAGAGTACCCATCGTCCCGGAGGACATGCTGGTAACAGTGGGCACGGGTCTCGCTCGTTGCCTGACTTAACAGGATGCTTCACAGTACGAACTGGCGACGGCCATGCACCTCCTCTCAGCGATTCAGGCAAGGTCTTCAGCCTGACCTACATATTGCTGTCGCCCCCGGTGAGTTGTCCGGCGTTGAGTCCAATTAAACCGCAGGCTCCACCCGTTGTTGTGCTCCCCCGCCAATTCCTTTAAGTTTCAGCCTTGCGGCCGTACTTCCCAGGTGGCTCGCTTCACGGCTTCCCTGCGGCACCAGACACGGTCGCGCCATGCCTGACACCTAGCGAGCATCGTTTACGGCTGGGACTACCCGGGTATCTAATCCGGTTCGTGCCCCCAGCTTTCGTCCCTCACCGTCGAACCCGTTCTGGTAAGACGCCTTCGCCACAGGTGGTCCCACAGGGATTACAAGATTTCACTCCTACCCCTGTAGTACCTCTTACCTCTCCCGGTTCCAAGTCTGGCAGTATCCCCCGAAAGCCTAACGGTTAAGCCGTCAGATTTCCCGGAGGACTGACCAAACCGGCTACGGACCCTTTAGACCCAATAATCACGATCACCACTCGGGCCGCCGGTGTTACCGCGGCGGCTGGCACCGGTCTTGCCCGGCCCTTGCTAACAGGTGTATTTTACACACCCGGACAGCCAGCATATGATGCTGGCACTCGGTGTCCCCTTATCACGGTTTCCCGCATTGTAAAGTTTTCGCGCCTGCTGCGCCCCGTAGGGCCTGGATTCATGTCTCAGAATCCATCTCCGGGCTCTTGCTCTCACAACCCGTACCCGTCGTCGGCTAGTAGGTACATTACACCCACTACTACCTGATAGGCCGCAGACCCATCCTTGGGCAGACGAATCCATTTCACGCATAAAGAATTCCAGCATATATGCGTTATCCGGTATTATCCCCAGTTTCCCGGGGTTATGCCGGACCCAAGGGCAGGTTATCCACGTGTTACTGAGCAGTACGCCATGTTCACAAAGAACATATGACTCGCATGGCTTAGACGAACACCGATAGCAGTGACCTCTGGCAGGATCAACCAGAATTGTCAATTGTATCGCACACTTAAAGATATTGGTCGCAGAAACTTGCACTAACAACTATCAATTCAGTTATTTTCAGTTTTGCGATAGATGTTTTTGTAAAACAACTACCAACTAGAATTAACCGAACCGACAAAATCCTCGTCAGACAGGAAAAAACTCCTGACCCCATCAAAAGATGAAGGAAATTTGTACTTCACCCCACACAATTGCTATGTGTTAGGGAATCATAGAATATGTTCCTAATATATAAAACTTTCTAAATTGGTATTTTTTCAAGCACTTCGACCCAGAACAAACGATAACATTTATTCAATTTAAAATTCATAAGGTTTCAATATTTTATAATCTAATATCGATAGAGAGCCGGATGCTCGCAAATCTGCTTCGCGTAGATATATATGCAAAAATTTTCGCATATAAATATAAATTTATTGCATAGATCTATTATATTTGGCACACTTTTGAGATAGATATCATTACAAAAATTTATTTTTGTGAAATCTTGGGATTTAAATACCTGACATTTCCAGTTAAGGAACACCTCATACATTGTTGGCACTTATATATTCCTGCAAATGCAGTAGTTAGATTTGTTGTAGTTCCGAATGACTAATCTCATTAGTTTATAATTTTCCCTCAATTATTCACAGGAAAAAGATTTGTCCATACATCTATAATTCCATTTTTTGTACTCGCCTCACGAAATTAATATTGTCTAGTTATGAAAGTAGAAATTATGTATATTTTCCAGAAAACCTTTTTGGGTTTTTTAAAAATGATATCTTATGATTTATATATTTCCCAGTAAAGTACCCCGCAGCTTGCTGAAGGGGTGGAAACTTCCCAGAGAACCTTTATTAACCAATTGAGTTCTATTTTAGATAATTTTGATAACCTCTATGCATTTTGAGCATTGGCTAGTTTAAATATCTCAACAATAATTGTTACTTATGAAAACTCTTACTGATTCTGCTCTTAAAGAAGAATACAAATGTCTTCAGGCAATTGGAGACAAACTTGCTGAAATTGATTAATTAATTAATTAATCAATTGGAAACCTTTTCGTATCATTTTTGGTCCATATATTCACAAACCAGTTTACTGAGAAAGTACAGAAATTAACGAGAAAAATTTGGACAGGATTCACGCGAAGAAAGAAATTGAGGTAAATCGGAATCCTCTATAGATTCTTGTATTATTATAGTTCCTTACTTACTAACTGTTTCATACAACCGAAATCCTTATTCAAAATATCGATCTATGAAAAGAATATGGAAATACAAAAGGAAATCCAGATAATCTGCGGAACTTTACGTATCCAGAATCTTTCCAACTTTCTAAAAGTAGTAAATTCAATAGCTTCCGAAAATGAAGTTATTATCCAGGGATTGAACGCAGATCTATTCGCAGGCGAAAGACATTTACATTTTGCTGTAGGAAAAGCTCTCAGGGCAATAAATGAAGGAAGAAATATCGCAAAAAATCCCGGAATCGAGATTATGAGATATGCAGCTGGAGAAAGACAAATTGATAGCAGTTTCTCTATCGGATTGTATGAAGGAAAAAACAATGCCGTTTTCATACTGCTTGGGGAAATGGATCATTTGATTTTGGCGTCCTCTGCCATTAGAAAACTGATTGAAGAAAAGCCCTGTTCTAAATTACTTGCTTATTCAGATTCCAAAAAAAAAGGGATTCTTTCTCTATTCGAAATTACAAATGCGGAAATTGAAGCATCAGGGAAAGAATTCATTCCTGAACTAGTGATCGAGAGAGTGGCATTAGTAGATTTTTTATAATAAAACGAATATCAAAATTATACCCAGAATTGATCTTCAATTTTTTTCTTTAAAACATTTCAGTACTTCACCAGATGGCTTAGATGCTCAATAAATTCCACCATTTATCACGATTCTTAAAGAAAAGTAATGGCGACTATAAAGCCTGGATAAAACACTATCAATGCTCTTCTACTATGATTCAATAATCAAATTTATGTGGGCTGATTCCAATAATTATAGGCTATTGATCATGTTTACTATTTTTCCATCAGTTAGTGATCATAAGGTTCTATTTCATAAAAAAAAGAAGAAGAGACAAAATTTGGAAAAAAAGGAATGATAAGTCACGTTTGGATATGAGCTTCATTTTCTCGAGGTTTACCCTTTTCTGCGTGTCCAGGATCTGAATGGATAAAAGTAACGTTATTAATCACTCTCTTTTTTATTTTCAAACCAAGGGAATTCAGTTGGCTTTTCAAAGATCACCATATTTAGTTCTCCTTTGCAGTTATCAATTATTCTTTTCCCGAATTCTCAGACTCTGGTACTATCTGACATGGACTCAGGAAAACCAAGAAATTTCTGAAAGAAATTCAATCAATACTTTGTTTCGCAAGTTCAAAGCCATAAAGATCATGCTATTGCTATAGAACACGCATTTTTATACATAATTATGACATCAGCTTCAGTTCTGCATCAGAAAACTGGTTTGTGAATATATGGACCAAAAATGATGCGAAAAGGTTTCCAATTGATTAATTAATTAATTAATCAATTTCAGCAAGTTTGTTTCCAACTAACTGAAAAAATTTGCGTTCTTTTTGAAGAGCAGAATAAGTAAGAGCTTTCATGAGTAAGAATTATTGTCAAGAGATTTAAACTAGCCAATAGTCAACTGCATAGGCGTTTATCGAAATTTTATATATTTTTGAACAAAAAAATGTATTATATTTATTGACAATGAACTATTGGGTAAAGATCTGTTCTATAGATTCTTACATCCACAAATGTTCTTTTGTTTTAATGTAACTTTAAAGAAGGAAATATATTTTAAATAAGAAAATGGCTCAAAATCAGATAAATAATCAATTATGAATTTTGAAAGAATAAAGGCCTTAAAACTAAAATTTTGTAATTATGATTGTTAAGACTCAAAAATGACTTTTTTAAGGCATAAATATAATATATAATCCATTAACCTTCTGAAAAAGTGAACAGGCTCGTATCTTTAAATCCAAATACAGCATAGATACCAGAAACATATCGAGTAGTATCATCCAACCAAAGAAACTAAATAATACGATGGTGATGTATGAGTATATACTATAGACAAAAAATGTAAAAGTATCGATGACATAAATAATATAAAAAATTCTCAACACCAATTAGGTGTACTTTTCACTGTACATTTATAGCACCAAAGAGATTCATATAAATACCTGGAAACATGTAACAGAGATAAAGATAGCATAATTGAAAATGCCTGATAACCAGGAAAAATTGCTAATTCTGCAGCTTTCCGAGGATCTCAGGAAAATTGCCCAACTTCTTTCAAATGTTACTTCAATGAGAATTCTCAAACTCCTTTATCAGAGGTCAATGTCCGAAGGTAACCTTAGATATACTTGAAAGGGCCTTAAAACTCCAAAATACAATATTGAATCACTCTCCGAAGCCGGACTTACCAGGGTAAAGCAGAGAAAATGAAGCCGGAAATGAAGAAAATGGGATATTAGGTAGTGAAAAGATAATCATCCTACTGCCTTTGGAAAAAACCCGTTAACTCCCTTATTTTCGCAAAGTCATGTCAAATATCTCAGAAATACAGATGAAAAAAGAATATTCTGAATGTTCTGAAAAATCATTATAAGCCTCATAATCATTCTTGGCACTTTATTGTTTAGAAATAACCGTTCAAGTTTTAAATAAATTTCAAAATATTTGAATCCTGATATAAAAGTACAATCCATAATTAGGTTCTTTCCATAGGATGTGACCCATTATGAAAATCGAATTTCTTTCCCTGCTCCTTATACTTGCAGGCATTATCATAATTTCAGGTTGTATTTATACGGAACCCCAGCCCCTTAATTACAATGCTCCAGAAAATCTTTACAGGATTATCTTTTATCCTTATGCTGGACTCCTTGATCATGAAAACCCGATGCCAGATGTGCATCCTCATGATATATCTGGAGACCCAGGCTTTAAGTCCGTTCACAATCTTAAAAATGCAACATCCATTCTCGACAGAAATATTGAAAAAGCAGAAATTATTTCAATGCAGCTTAAGGCAGGGATCAAGCATCATAAAGAAGAAGGAATGAATGTTAACAGACTTGATGTCTTACTTTTTGAATACGATCACCTTATAGAGAAAGCAAAAAAAGACAGAAACCTCGCAAATATTGCTTTCAATAAGCAAAACAGCAACTCATTTATGGACACAAATTTAGAAAATTATCCAGCCGAAAACATAGAAAGGGAACATTTGATAAGGTCTCAAAAAATCATGATTAAAGCAAACATTATATTGAAAGAGATTTTCGAGGAATTCCATCGGATGATGCCTGGGAACGAAGAGCTCAACAAAAAGTTCAGACTCAGTGCAAAAGGAGACGGGAAAGCGATTCTCCTGGGAGATTTCACCCTTAACCTGCATCTGGAAAATGGGAATATGACAATACTGAATCCACCTAAAGATATTGAAATAGATGTAAAGGGAAGCTACACGTTTGAAGAGAAAAAAGATGTCCATGATAAAGTGTTAGTATACAATATACGTTCTGCTGACATAGAAATCCCAGGTTCCCTACAGACAGTAATGCTCAGCGGTTCAAATATTACTATCTATGCATATGGAAATGGACATTCGTCGCTCTTTGGGAACGGCACATACAGGATTGAGAATGCAGGTAAAATAATAAAAGAAAAAAAATGGGCTACGCCTTTCTTTGAGAAAGGAATGAGTTCCTACATATATGGTCCGTCTTTAAAGGACTATGATGTGGGAACTAGGTACAAGATAATAAATAATCGTGATTAGGAGAACATGGTTAGTCTGGAAGGAGCAGAACAAAAGAAGCTTTATTAAATAAAGCCATAGACTTTATAAAAAAATGTACGAATATATTGCTACATGGAAGAATAAAAAATCCAATTATAGGTTGGACTTACTGATAAAAATGAATCTAAGGCTCTCTATTACTTGCATTGCTGCTATATTATTCGCTTTGGTTGCACCTGCCATAGCAGGCAACACCGCTACAGTTCATGGGGAAGTTTATGGATGGGATACTTTCGAACCCCTGGAAAATGCCGTTGTCGACATAAATTCAACTCCCTCACAATTTATGGTGGCAAAATATGGCCTATATTCCTTTGAACTTACGCCTGGAGACTACTCTATAACAGCTAAATATTACCAGAACAACACTCTAACTCATTCAGCAACAGAAACCATCAAAATTAAAGGTGATGGAAATTATGTTCTTGACCTTCTGCTTCTTCCCGTTTACTCCGAAGAGCTCATGAATAGCTCCGGATTAGATGTATTGTCAAAAAACTCAACCTCCATTGAAAGAAAACCGGCGACAAGAACAGATTTACCCAAAATAAATACTTCTAATGGCGTGAATATCACCGAAAAAAACGGGTTTAACTTTCCAAATGTAAATTATCTGTTAATATTTCTTATGCTTTTAATTCTACTAGTAGGAAGCTACCAATTTTTCGGAAAGCATAAGATGGTAAAAACGACGCCTTATAAAGAAAACATAAACCACAAAATCGGAGAGGCAGCCGGAGTTGTAAATACTCAAGAACTTTCGATGAAAGCTCCATATAGAGTCATTGATCCTGAAATGATGCAGGATTTTCAGGAAGATACTAAAGAAACGGAATCCACAACAGAGCCAGTAACAAAACTCAAATCCGAAATACTGGAGAGGAAAACATCGGCAGAGAAGGACGAAGAATATCCAGTACAGGAAACTGAACTTCCAGAAAATGAAACTGACCTAGCGAAATTCTGGGTAGAAGAAGAGAATTTGAAAATTTCCCTTGAAGAATCGACAGAAAATCCAAAAATTAAAACTCCTACTCCTGAGAAAAAGCTCCCGCTTCCAGCAGACCTCCAGGAAGTGATAGACATAATTCGAGGCCAAGGAGGTAGAATTACCCAGAAAAATCTCCGCAGCAGGCTGAAATATTCCGAGGGAAAAGTTAGCCTCATGCTCGCTGACCTTGAAAAGAGAGAACTGATTGAGAAGTTCAAAAAAGGACGGGGGAACATAGTGATTCTTAGAGATAAAGAACGATAAAATTTACAAGATCTGGCATTTCGCATTGGTTTTGATGCAAAGATCATATCAAAATAAGCTTCATTGCACTTCATATTCAGTACAACTACTTCGAACGAATCACTGAAACGATGGATTTTTGCTTTCAGAAGAGCCACTATTCCGAATCTTTAAGATATTTTCTCTGTCTTTACACTTAACACAAAGTGATGCTGCGATGAACATACAGAATGACTTTTATGATCAAGATCACATCACACATTTATCATTTATGTTATAATACATAATTATATAAATCTGGATATGACCATATATTAATATATGTGACTACCCATGAATACAGATCTTATGGCATGCTGAAAAGTCGACGGGTCTTATTTTCAATCTGCCGAGGTGGCGCTCGTTGAGGAAGGAAATTTGCCATTTTCTGAGTTAAAAGAGGAGTTCTTTTGGGCTGAGATACAGAGAAATTAAAAAAATGAAGACAAGATCCTAATAGAAAGAGATCTATTTATTCTTTCCCTTATGTTTTAATTCATGCCCTTGCTTTCATCTTGTCCACTATAATGTAGTCCTTAATGGCGCTTACGGAATCGAAAGGCATAAGAATATAGTTGTCCACTTTTTTGTACCTTGAAGTGTCAAAGTTTGGATTTGGGGTGATCATCAGATCAATGATGTTTCCCCCTTTACTCTCGATTAACATGTTGCTCAGCGTTCCTATCTCCGTTCCGTCGGTAGCCATTACCTGCTTGTTGAAGAGAAGGTTCCTTGCAAATACTGTCGACATTTTATATCGTGTCTCCATTCTCAATGTTATGCGGATTAGGGTAAACCTGGCTTTTCACTTTGAATAATTTACTCCAATTGGAGTTATATTCTTTAAAAACTTTTCTGTTCAAATGCTCATCCTTTAAAAAGTTAATCATCTCATTTCTCATCTGTAACCGACATATGCACCCGATTCTGTTAGTTTCTGGCCTCCCTTAAACTGTGCTTCTATTTTTTCGTAGAATTGAGCAATATTTTCTGTAATAGTGGGTTTTACCTTCTTCAGAGCTTCATTGAAGTGTCTCATTTCGATCATTTCTATACCAAAATTCTCTCTGAGAGCAATCAACACAGCTTCTCTGCATACTGATTCTATGTCAGCCCCCACATAACCCTCAGTTATGTCGGCAAGGTTTTCAAGGTCCACATCCTTGCAAAGTGGTGTATTTTTTGTGTGTATCTTAAAAATCTTGAGTCTGCCTCTGCGATCAGGAGTTCCAAGATAGACCAATCTGTCGAAGCGACCAGGACGTATGATTGCAGGGTCCAAGAGGTTAGGACGGTTGGTTGCAGCAATCACTACCACATCTTTATGAATCTCCAGACCGTCCATTTCTGTCAGGAGCTGGTTCAGCACTCTCTCTGAAGTATGGCTATCTGTGGACTCCATACCAGACATGGAAGCAACTGAATCTATTTCGTCGAAGAAAATTACACAGGGGACAACTTGTCGCGCTTTTTTGAAAGTTTCTCTGATAGCCTTTTCCGATTCACCAAGCCACTTTGAGAATATCTCTGGCCCTTTGACACTTATGAAATTTGCATTTGACTCCCGGGCAACAGCTTGTGCCAGGAGTGTTTTTCCTGTCCCTGGCGGGCCGTAAAGCAGGATTCCTCTTGGAGCCTTTATGCCCATCTGGATAAATTTTTGTGGACTCTTAATAGGCCACTCTACAGCCTCAATGATTGATTGCTTTGCTTCATCCAGCCCTCCAACATCATCCCAGGTCACGGTGGGCATTTCTACAAAAATTTCTCTCAGAGCTGAAGGTTCAGCTTCCATCAGGGCATCTTCAAAATTTTTCTTGGTTACAACTATTTTTTCCAGTTTTTCCGGCGGGATTGTTTCCTTTTCGAGATCAAGTTCAGGCAGATTTTCCCTTAGACAGCGCATGGCAGCTTCCTGCACTAGAGCCAGAAGATCCGCGCCTACAAATCCCTGAGTCCGCTCAGCCAGATACATCAAGTATTTGTTTATCTTATCCTTCTTTTCCCTCTCTAGGGAAGCTTCATCAGCCTCATAAGCCTCGACTTCTATATCTGCTTCGATTTCTAGTTTATCAACTCTCTCGATAGGCATGCCACGTGTGTGAATTTGCAGGATTTCGTATCTATCTTTCGTATCAGGCACACCGACATGGATTTCTCTGTCAAAACGGCCTGGTCTTCTGAGTGCAGGGTCGATTGCATCCACACGATTAGTAGCTCCTATAACCACAACTTGACCTCTTTCTTCCATTCCATCAAGAAGGGTCAGAAGCTGAGCAACCACTCGCCTTTCCACTTCTCCTGTTACATTTTCTCTTTTTGGAGCTATTGAATCGATCTCATCTATGAAAATAACCGACGGTGCATCCTGTGTTGCCTCTTCGAAGATCTTGCGAAGCCTTTCCTCGCTTTCTCCGTAGAACTTCCCTACTATTTCAGGGCCGGCAATGTAATGAAAACTTGCTCCAGATTCATTTGCTACGGCTTTTGCAATCAGAGTTTTCCCAGTTCCTGGTGGACCGTATAGGATAACACCCTTCGGAGGTTCTATATTCAGGTGACCAAAAAGCTCCGGGTGCTTCATAGGCAGCTCTATCATTTCCCGAACACGCATGATCTCCTCACCAAGACCTCCAATGTCTTCATAAGTAGTTATGCCCTTGGTTGCTTTCTCGTAGCCCTTTACTGGTTTTTTCCGAAGTTCAATGGCTGTTAACTCCGTGATAATGACTATTATGTTTGAAGGGTCAGTCTCGACAGCAATCAGAGGAATTACTTGGCTTGTAGTCAGGGATTCAGTCATTGGCTGAGACATAGAGTTAATTATCGGAATAATGTCTCCCCTGAACACTGGCCTTTTGAGGATGTGCCGTTTTATGATCTCATTTGCATGCTCCCCGAACTGGAGCTCAGGACTTCCTTGTGTCATGCTTTCAGGAAGCGCCAAAATGAGCTTTTTTGCTTCCAAAGCTTCCACTTTTTTGATAATTACCTTCTCTCCTATGGAAACTCCTGCATTTTGTCTGATGAAGTTATCGATTCTCACGAGTCCCTGTTCCCAATCCTGCCTATCTGCCCTCCACACCTTTGCCGTAGTTTTTTTCTTCCCCCTTATTTCCACAATATCACCTGGCGAAAGCTGAAGTCTGAGTAGAGTTGTAGGATCAAGCCGGATAATTCCTCTTCCAAGGTCGATTGGATATGCTTTTTCAACCTTCAACTGTATTTCTTCCATAGGTCATCCCGAAAATAGTTGTCTTCGTTGTTACAATTTATATTTAATTATAAAAAATTAAGTTATGCCCGTAAGTTGATGAAAATCTTGAGCAAAGAACTCTCTCTAATTGTTCTAAAAATCCGAGAATTAAACTTTTTTTTAGAATGCCTCACAAACTTACGGTCAATGCCACAAATTAATAGACCAGAATATTTATCTAAACCCTTGTTTGTTTATTATGAGCTACTCGTTTTTTTATATTAGGCGCTCTTTTTATTTTAATACCTATGCTCTGAGAAATTTTATCCCATGTTGACTTTTTATTATATGATTAAAAACCTCGAATTTTCTGTCCAGCATTCATGGCCAGAAAATACCTTAGTGTCCTGTGGTTATGTTAAGACAACAGTTCTGCTAGGAGTGCATAAATAATTTACTATTTATAAGCATATGTCTGGGAATAATATATCTCCAAGATATATTGTCATATACCTCACATTTATTAGATAAGCTTATCCTTTGTTCCACTTTCTTGTGGAGATCAACATATCTACAACTTTGGGGTATAGAGTTATTTGATCTCATTCAGACTTTAGTATCATTCGACTTACCAAGCATCATTCAAATTTTAATCTTATTAGGACACTTGTGTAACCCAGACTTTAATATCATGAATATTCAGGAAATAGACAACATGAAACTTGAAATAATGCAGAATAAAATTATTGATTTTATCTGGAATGAAACTGATAAAGCATGTGCTAATGGAGTTATTGTAGGTATTAGTGGGGGAATAGATTCAGCCCTTACAGCAGCACTTACCATAAAAGCTCTAGGAAAGGATAAAGTGCTCGGAATCTACATGCCTGAATTCAGCCTAATCCATTCTACAGATAACAGAGAAGTGAAAGCTCTTGCAGACTGGCTTGAGATCGATTTTAGGACAATTGATATTTCAGGAATTATTTCGGCTTTTATGGCTGCAATTCCTGAGAGCGAATCTGCGGACAAGCTCAGCAAAGGTAACCTGAAAGCAAGGATAAGGATGTCTCTTCTTTATTTTCATGCAAACCAGATGAATCGCCTGGTCATGGGAACAAGCAACAAAACTGAAATTATTCTTGGCTATTACACTAAATACGGAGACGGAGGCGTTGATCTTGAACCTATAGCCAGGCTTTACAAGACGGAAGTTTGGGAACTCTCTCGTAGATTAGGGATTCCAGAATTTATTATTGCCAAAAAACCGTCTGCAGACCTCTGGAAAGGCCAAACAGATGAAGATGAACTTGGGATTTCTTATATAAAGCTGGATAATGTGCTAATGATGCTTGAACAAAATAAAGCTCCTGAAATTATTCTGAGTACCGTTGAAGTTTCCATAGAGCAACTGAACTCCGTAATGAAACGCATCGAGAGAAGCGAGCATAAAAGAAAAATTCCGCCTGTCCCTGAAATATACTAATCTGGTTACAGATAATATGAGAAAATAATAGATGCTCAAGAAACGCAAGAATTTAGGTTTCGATCTTTCCTCTTATCGGGAAGGATAGACTCTAGTTTCAGATCGCTTTTCCCTGACTAACGGTTTTGCAAGGTGCCTTCTGGCACAGGGTGGGACCTCGTAAAGTCCTACCTCAATATCTCGTTTCACTTCATATCTGATTTTCGAGGGGGTTCTTATCCTACATTTTTTACAGCATAAACCCTGCCCTTGTCCTGCAGATTTCATATGTTTTCCGCAATTAGGACATTTTGGATTTTCTTCGGCATAAAGAGGTGCAAGATATTTAATCTCCATTTTTTCAATGTTCAGCGTCCCTGAGCTGATACTTCCCGAAAGTATAACCCTATCTCCTGACATCAGCCTCCTAACAATTGTCCTGAAGTTCTTGGTAGGCTCAAAGGCTGCACAGTCGATTTCGTCTCCACTACCATCCCTGAGAGGGAAAAAGACATGTCCTCCATGGATAGTATTCGGAGCTGCTGAAACAGTCCCCTCAAGTTTGTAAGAATGCATATTTCGGATTTCAGCAATATTTGTTGCAGGCAGCAGGTGCATATCAGTGCCCTGATTTGTCCTGTATACAGCAAAGCGTTCAACAGGTTCAGACCTGATGATCCCTGCAGCTTTAGTAACGATTTCCGGATTTTCTCCCCTGATTCCAAAGAGTACTGGATCAAATGAATGAGGTACGCAGACTACAAGCTTGTTTGTGAGATCCACTGTATCCCATGTTTGAGGGTATGTTTCCCTGTCAGCTTCAAAGAAACTTTCCTTATCCACTTTGCGTGGAGTCCCACATTTTTCCTTCCGCCTGTATGCCAAGTGCTCGAAAGTGTTATCCCGTTCTTCAGGATTCAACATGGCCCCGCAGGCTGCAAGAGCACCTATAAGTCCTCTTCCGTTTTTGAAACCCTTTGAGTGAAGCCCAAGCTTTGAGATAATGTTTTTTGCCTTATGTATCTCAATTACATCCATTATAGCCTCTGTTAAAAAATTCTTGAGGATAAGCTTTAGGTTCTCATATTCTTTTTCCAGGATAAAAACAGCTCCTGGATTGGTTTTTTCACAATCCATGTGTGCAAGTTCTTCGATTCTGGACAAAATATAGGCAATTGCCTTTTCCGGGCAATTTGTTTTAAGCTTCAGGGCTATTGCAGCATTTCCTCTTGTTTTATAGGGAATGGTAGGGTTAAGGCGCACAAGGAAAGGAAGAGTTTCAACAATCCCATATATCTGCAGTTCTTCAAGAAGCACAGCTCCCAGATATGTGGTGCACATTCCTTCATTTGAGTCTGTATCATCAATTCCGATAATCATTTTTTTGTATTTTCGATCTTTTTCTTAATAATTTTTGCAACCAGTTCTAGATAGCTGCATTTTTCGTTATCTTCTTAATTATTTTTATTTTTTAGCGATTATCGCTAACGAAGCAACATGTATATAGATGATCAACCCGAAATAAATACTGAATGTCAAAAGAGGATCTCATGCATCAAATTATTGATGTATTGTCACGTGCAGGCTTTTCACTCTCTGACCGCTGCAACATTCGTCCGAGAAGTTTTGACGTCGCTGCACGGAAAGGTGAAATATTACTATTTTGCAAGGTATTATTTAATATTGACGGCCTGAATGAAGAAACTGCTAGGGAGATGAAATACCTGGCCGAGTATATTGGAGGTGCTGCTATTGTCGTTGGGGCCAAGACCAGAGATCAGATGCTTGAAGATAGCGTTGTATACATGCGTTATGATATTCTTGCCCTAAATGTTCGGACCCTTCACGACTACTTTATCGAAAACATTCCACCGCTAGTTTCAGCAGCTCCCGGTGGGCTGTATGTTTCAATTGAGGGAGATACCCTCAGAAAAGCTAGGATGGATCAGTCGATGTCTCTGGGTGCCCTTGCTGCAACAGTAGGTGTTTCAAGGAGAACTATTAGTAAGTATGAGGAAGAAGGAATGGATACTTCTATTGGTATTCTTCTCCAATTAGAAGATATTTTTGAGGTTGAGCTGGCAAGGCCCATAAATATTCTGAAATCTTGTGGGAATAGAAAGTCCAGGAAAAAGACAGAATCCAGAACAGAAACTCAGAAAAAATCCTGCATGCCTTTACCGGAAGATTTGATCCTTAATATGATTTCCACTCTTGGATATGATGTTCTTCCCACAGCGCAGGCGCCTTTCAAAGCTGTTTCACGGGATAAGTCTTCGGTTATCCTCACAGGAGTCAGCGAATTCAACACCACCATAATCAAACGGGCTAGCCTGATGAGCAGCATTTCCTCTGTTACAAAGACTCAATCAGTTTTTATTATCAATGGATGTTCCAAAATTAAATCCGTGGAAAATACAGTTTTGATCGAAAAGAAGGAACTTGACAGTATAAGTGATTCTCAGGAACTCCTTAATTTCATAGAGGAACGAAAGGAAACCCATAATGAATCTTAATTCTCAAAGTTGCGCCAGCAGAGTTGTAACTTTGCCATTGCTGTCCTTTTCGCTTTGCTCGAGATAACTGATTTTAGGAACATTTCGATAAATCTTTAAACTTGTCATATCATTATAAATGGTATATAAATGGCTGTTGATAATCAGGGCTTTGCACCTAAAGTTCCTTTTGTACCTAAAGTCTTGACTTATACCTAATGTTATAAATACTAAAAATTATTGCAATGCTATATTATATAATATTAGTTATTCTTTTTTCAGTCGGAGTAAATTTACTCGCCGTTTTCATCTCTTCTTATGTACTCTGTCTCTATTTCCCGCTCTTGATTTATCTTGGAAGGCCCATCCAGTAGCAACCTAAGGTGTTTCAACTACAATAAGAACAGAAAATATGATGGAAAAGACTAACAAGGAGCTAAAAAGAAGAAACAAGGAATTTGGAGCATTCCCAGAATAGGATCCAGTATTTAGACCAGCATTCTCAATGCTCATTGATATTAATGAAGACTAAATAACAGAAAAATATTAAATAAGCAGAGAATTTTCCAAGAAATTAATGAAGTAGGTAGATAATTGAAAAAACACTTCGAGAGATACTATGATAAAATCAAAAGATGATTATAAATATTATTTAGAGGCTGATAGAATTGCATTAGGCCGGAAAAAAACAAAAATGGGGATTGTTATAGATGAAATTTGGACTTTTGAAAAATTGTTAAGAAAAATGGAATATTATCATAATTGTAAGCAATCGAAGATTTACATAATAATTTATATATATATATATATTAAATTTTTTATATTAAGCGTTCTTCTTGGATTTAGCATCCCTCCGAATGTTTTTGGTCCTGGGCTATCTATTGGGCATAGAGGCACTATTGTTGTCAGTCGATATGCTAAAATTGGAGCAAATTGTAGAATACATGTTTGTACTAGTATTGGTATAAAAGCAGGAAAAGACATCGATGTTGCCCCTAAAATTGGGAACAATGTTTACATCGGGCCTGGGGCAAAAATTTTTGGGGATGTTATAATTGCCGATGGGATAGCCATTGGCGCCAATTCTGTTGTAAATAAATCATTCCACGAAAAAAATATCAGTATAGCTGGTGTTCCAGCTAAGAAGATCAGTGACAAAGGCTCTGAAAACTTGCTTGTTAAAGCAACAGATCTGTTGAGAAATAACAATTTAAAGTAACTATAATGAACTCACAAATAAATTATACTTTTTAGAAAATGTAGCAGTTTCAAACATAAGTCTTCACGCTTAAGTCACTCGAAATTCTATAAACACGGGAAAAACGGGGAAAAAAATGGCTCTCTAGGAATCCTCAAGTTGTGCATTTCTCCATATTTTCATAAACATTGTGGTAAATATTTATCTATTAGCCCACAAAATACTGAAATCGTATAAGTACATTAAATTTGTTGATATCAGCATTAAAACTGTTCAGTCTTCTAGAATGGACATTTATTCCTGCAAATATTCCAAACATATTTATACCCAGCATCAATTTCTTGTTCTGGTTTTATTGAAGGAGTATATCAGCACAGACTATCGTGATTTTGTAGAACTTATTAATTAAAGGAACAATATAAAAGAAAAACTCGATCTTAATAAGACCCCCCCGTTTCACTACCTTTAAAAGTTTGTATCCAGAATTCCCTCTTCTCTATTTAACCTTCTTTTGTCAAAAACTCTAAAGTTGTTTTACTCACATGGAGAAATGATCTCTATTACTGCAATTGATACAACGGGATTTACAAGTTCCTATACAAGTTATTATTATTTCCGCATAAATGGACGCTACGAAGGAGCTTCTTGAAAACTTTAATATCAGTCGACATAGCTAAAAAGGTAGTTTAAGGATGGAAAAATTAGTCAAAAAAATATCATAAAATCAAACATGCAAATGCTTTGATAAAACAATCAAATCGGATAAGAAAATCTCAATGTTATGTAATGGATAAAGAATATGATTCAGAAAAAATCCATTCCCTAATTAGAGAAAAAATAAGAGCAGACTCAATCATACCCTGTAAGGAGAAGAAAGCTAACTAAAATTTTGGGAAAATACAGAAGACAACTGCCCTTAATCTTTGATAAGATTAAATACGATCAAAGGAACATAGTGGAGATAGCGTCTTCTGTTGTCAAAAGAAGTTTGGAGAAGTACTTCGGGCAAGAAAGTTCCATAATCGAGTCAAAGAAGTAAAACTTAAACTGGTAGTCTATAACGTAAATAAAAAGATAGTAAAAATGTGCATTAAATTAAGGATTTCGACGGAGCCGATATCAATTAATCAATTATTATCACTAAAGATTGGAAAGTATAAGATATTTACAAAAACAATGTTTGAATAATCAGACAGTCTCGAAAAAAATAACAACAGAATAAAATTGTGGAAACTGGGATAACATTTATATGAAGTCGTGTTCATAAAAAACGACTGGCAAATTAATACAAACATTAATGTCACAAGCTAGCGAAATACATTATGTATCTGATCATTAAACAACTGCACACGCAAGTGAACCTATTCCTGCGCATAATATCCATCCATGTGTTTTTTGAAATAACGTTATTCAATGTCTCTGGGCTTAAATTCCCATGGAGATGGAACCCTAAACTCTCGAACTCTTCGGCCAATGTTGAAGAATTGAAAATGTATGTCTTCATGTTTCTTTTGCTGGTGAGGCAGCTTGTGGTAACACAGAAATTTCAAGTTCATTAGATTTTCTTCCCGAAAAGGGGCTCTAACTGTATGATAACTGCATCCTCCTTATCTTCGAAGATGTCCCGACAATAAATTCCCATTTTGAAAGTGCTATGGATAATGATTCACAGCTCTGTTAATGTGTCAGCAGTTTGTAAAACGGCTTACAATGTTCAATATATAGAAACGGTTTTCGGGTATTTGCCCAGCTCCCTACTTATTCTAAGTAGACGAAAAGAAAGGTTCCCCTCGGTAGAATAGCAGTCGTTTGTGTACTGTCTGGAGAATATGTGGCTAAAAAAACTGCATTTGATCTTGAATTCCAGTTGATTTCTGTGACAGCTAAGTTGGATGTCATTCCTGAATTCTGTGCAGTGTGCGGAATTTCAACCCACATACTCTATATTTTTCCCCAAAATTTTAAAGTTTAGTACATCTGTTGATGCTATGCAATCGCTTTCTCAATAAGTTACTCTTATATCCAACCTTTTTCAGCCCAGTAATCGCAGTTATGCGTCCAGTGATCTTTATTGGCGAGGAGGACATACTTGAACCTTTCTCTCCAGGCTTTATGCACATCTTCCTGCTCAGGGTATTGCCTTTTTGTTTTTATCGCTTTAACAAGATCTTTGCCCATTTCTTGCGATTTTTCAATTGCTGCTACTAATGCTGAAGGACCCTGTGCTACTGCGCAGCCCACTCCTCCTATGATGTTGCCTCCGCAATTTATCATATAGTTGTTCATAATGTCAAGGACAAAATCTACATCCCCACTACCTGCAGTTGTCAAGGAAAAACCATATTTCCCATCAAAGAGCTGTTCATGAACAATAAGTGGACTTCTATCTAACAGTGTCTTGAGCTGGGCTGTCACATTTGTTATGTAATTAGGACTACTCCAGATTATACCATCTGCAGCCAGTAGCTTTCCCAGCACGACACTGAAATCATCTTTTATTGAGCATACCCCTGTCTCATTGCAGGAATCGCACGCAGTGCAATATTTGATATTTAACTTTGTAACGTCGATAGCTTCGACTTCGGCTCCAACTCCTGCAGCTCCGTCCAAGGCTGCATCCAGCAATTTTAAAGTATTACTCTTTTTGCCCCGTGGGCTTGACTGTATACCAACTATTTTCATAGTTTCCCTCTTTTATATTATTACATAATTACTTTAAAAGATAAATCAAGATTGATGTTCTTAGTTTATGTTAAACCAACCGAAATGCAAACCAAAATAAGAACATATGAAATCACTCCTAACGCTAATATATGTTTTCCTATCTGGATGGTTCTTGATGTTGAAAACTAGTATGAATATCTCAATTTGTCCTTATTTAGGTAAGCACAAGAGTGGAGAAATTGACTCGAATTCCTTAATCAAAGTTTTACTAAGCTGCAAGCTTAGATAAAACTTAGTGTAGACCGCACCAATAAATAAACACTGAATGAAGTCTTGGAATTTATGGTCGTGCTAATCTGTTGGTCGAGATTTCATCTTGGTTCACTTTGCTAATCTGTAACTATTTTCATAACTTACATGTTTAAAGTAAACCGATAGAAAATTAGAGAGTGAGGGATTACCTGTAGGATGTGTGAGTACGCAGACTGGATGTATGTGTATATGGGGTAATTGTAGAGAATTTTGATAAACTTTCGATTTCAACAAATTGCTTACATTCGCTTTTTTGCTGCCGATACTTTAGTTTAGATCATGTCCAGCCAAAGCTATATAGATTTTCTAACTATTTCTAGAGTACTATTTATTGGGCTACACTTGAATTGTCTTTGATCATAGTTTACAAATGATTACAATTGATAAAAAGCCATTAAAGTCAGATTTCGTGGTGAAAGAAAGAGGTTATTGTATGATTTATTTTGAAGAAATTAACCTTTTGAGGACTAATCGTAAAAGAATTAACCTTGAAATGGAAAACTGAAATACATTCCTGTTTTTGAGATTCAGATTCAGAAGATTCTGATATCAGGATAAAATGGAACGCAAACCTGCAAAAAGATCAAAGTGCTCCTCACAAAGTTGCAGGTGAAACAATCCGGTATATTCCAATGGATGATTTGTATGCATAGAGATATTTGTATACGTATATATTATACTTGGAGTTGGAAATTATCAATTGATGAAATGGGTACAGTATAGTGATATAGCAATATTTGCCATTGAAAGGCATAAATTAGGCAACCCTTGCGGTTGGATCACAGCAATGATCCATATTACGTATCCATCAAATGAGCAGATATATAACACAAAACCTTTCTTATAGAATAAATACAGTTTTCTTTTGCTTATTAACTTTTACAAAGTTATCTCAGTTATCGTCTTTATCTTTGTAAGCTGGCTACTGAACAGTAAAAAATGTAAACACTTGAGGATGAATACTTTAAGTAAGGATTTCTCGACACGTATCAATTTTCTGTAAAATCATAAAATTCGAATGGCTATGTATAAATTTTATATAAACTAGCCTCATTAGGTTAAATTTATCAGACACTCAGTATATGTGCACAGATATAAAATTTGTTTGCCTATATACCCACTATTATTCATTGAAAGTTAGATTGAATTTTAAGCTACTGCCATATTGAGAAAATATATGCCATTTTTGCGTAACTATGCGGAAAATGGGATTTCTGGTAAACTCACGAATTAGTTACAATTTTAAAAACCGAATTCAAATTTTCAGAGGATGATCCACAGAATTTGAGAAAATGTTCTTAGTATTGAAGAGATGAGAAAACTCTAACGAAAACAACTCTATGAGTTTATCAAGCCTTCATATCTTTAATCTATTTATCCACATATTTTTTATTGAGAGTTCACTGTTTTTCATTTACTATATAACATTCATTCTAGCATCTACGGAGCCACTATTGAATTAAGAAGGCAAGTGAATTGATACTGGAATCACATCGCACATCAGCTCGAGAACGGTTTTTCATACATATTATAATAAATATTTATGTCTACAAGCTGAATATTTTAAGTTGAAGATGCTAATCAATAAATTAAAGTACAATTAATCTTCTTTTTTACTGTTATTAGAGCTTCGTGTTCTACCTTAGAGCAGAATGACACTTTTTGACAGCTGCTTTCTTCAAAAACATATGGGATTATACAGTGAAGAGGGTAGAGTAAAGAAGTTAAAGTAACTCCTTTAAAAAAAGTAGGTGTAACTTCTATGAAGTTTAACAAGCAAATCCTTACAATCTTGATTCTAGCTCTTTAGTGCCCCTTGCTATGAGCGCAAGCACACATACTGATAGAGCAAAAGAAAAAAATGCAAATGAGGTTGTGTTTTCGAACATCATGCCTAATGTTGTGACACCATGGAATCCAAAGCCCACTAGTACTGTGATTGATCACACAGCTTTTGTTCATCCATGGCTTCGGTCATAGGAGACGTGACGATCGGTGCGAATGTGATGGTTTCTCCCCTGGCATCTGTCAGGGGTGACGAAGGAATGCCGATTTTCATAGGTAAGGATAGTAATGTCCAGGATGGAATTGTTATTCATGGACTTGAGACAATTGATGACCAAGGCAAGTCTGTTGAAAATAACCTTGTTGCTGGTTCAGACGGTAAAAATACGCTGTTTATGTGGGAGAAAGGGTTTCTCTTGCACATCAGTCTCAGGTGCACGGTCCGGCTTTGATAGATAACGATACATTTATTGGCATGCAAGCTTTCGTTTTTAAGGCACACGTAGGAAACAACTGTGTACTTGAGCCAAAATCAGCAGCAATTGGAGTAACCATCCCTGATGGCAGATATATCTCCGCAGGTATGGTCATCACTAAGCAGAAGGATGCTGATAATCTGCCAGAAGTTTTTGAAGGCTATACATACCAAAAAACAAATGCAGCTGTAGTATATGTGAATGACAACCTGGCCAAAGGGTACAATGCAACTATGGCTGCTTAAGATTTTTTGGAATCGCCAAAATTTAAATTTTTTCAGCGTTTTGTGGCTGTGATCAATCTAAGTTGCAGAAAAATAATACTAAGTCTTCTGTAGTTTAATAATTAAGGAGGAAAGATCTCAACAGTAAAGCGAAATCAATAAATTATAAAACTTTTGTTTAACCTTGTCTTTATCTGGAATTTCTTTTGTCTTTATTCCAGGTAAAATTTCTCTTATTTAATATCTCTTTCCTAGGTCGTGTCCTTGAGTTATCGATCAATTTTATAAAAACGGATACAATCTCTGCATTTGAGTATTTGTAGTTTAAATCTCTTAACATTAATTTTTGCTCATAAAAACTCTTAATGAGTTTCTCTTAAAGAAGAATATAAATGTCTCCAGTCAGTTGGAAACAAACTTACTGAAATTGATTCTTTAATTGATTTGAAATTTTTTGCATCATTTTTAGTTTATATATTTTGACAAAACAATTTTCTTAGGCAGACCTGAAGGTTATGTCACAGTTGTGCTTAAAATTCCAGTTTTACAGCGATGGCATAGGCTTTCTGACTTGGAACTTGGGAACCAATATATTTATAGATATTTCTTTCAGGAAATGTCTTGGTTTTCCTGAGTGCATACCATAAAGTACCACAGTCTTGTCGTTTGGAAAAAGAATTATTGATGACTGCAAAGGAGGAGAAATATGAGGACAGTTACAAAGCCAACTGGATTGCCTTGATTTGAAAATGAAAACGTGAATTATTCAGGACGCTAATTTTATCCATTTAGATACTGGAAATGCAAAAGCAGATAAACATTGAGAAAATGAAGCGAAAACAAGGAAAAGCAGGGAACTTAAATAAATATTGGAAATGATTCGTTGAATATAAACTCCATAAAATGATAGACAGGGATTATAAGCGGATCAGAAGGTTCAAGGCAAAAACTGCATCATTTCATGATTTTCATATAGATTTATCAGAAATAAATGAAGTTGTTTACCAAGACAAAGGATACTTTGGAGCAAAATCAAAAGTTTATGATGCAACTATGAAAAGATCGATAAAAGAACATCCTAAGGGAATTAGTGATATATTAAGAAACAAGAGGATCAGTTCAAAAACTAACTGGGAGTGAGTTTATGCAGTAACTAAAAAGATATTCAAAGCAGGAAAAGTTATTTTCATTACTGTTCAAAGAGTGAATCTAAAGAGGTTGGGTACAGCTTTTTGGTATAATTTCTATAATTGAGGAGATTGAAAATAAAAGAAATTGTTTGAGGATAGTGGAACCTAATTTTAAAATCAAAGAATAATGAACCCGAAAAGAAAAAATATGGTCAATTACATAAATTAACTAGAAAGATTTGGCCAGTGTTCCTGCTAAGAAAAAAATTAGAGTAAATTGGAATCCCCTATAATGCATTATTGCTCCTTTATAGCATTTCCAACGATCAATAAAACTTTTCACTTTACCATAGACTCACATCACAATATCGTTTTTTTCAGTTCAGGTTGAAGCTTGAAAAATCTGTGAGAATTACCTCTTTTTAATTATTGGACTATATCTGAGAGAGTTGCTCGGATTAAATTCTAGAAATAATGAACTTGATCTTTTACCACTCACATAGCATGAATTTAGTAGCCTTGATCCATGCGAATAGTGGTAACTACAGACAAAAATCTTTTTTAATTCACTAATTGTAGAAGATATTGTATCGATACTCAGGCACCAACATTATTTGAGATATGATATGACCATAAACATGGATAAAGCTATTTAACTCCAATGCGTATCAAATCCCGGTCAGAGAGGGGACCAAACCTTATCATGGTGCCAAAAAATTCATTTCACAAATGAGCGATGATTTGAGTGTTAAAAGAAAACAAATAAAAGTGAATGTTCACACCCTCCACGACCTATAGTACTGGTTATTTGTGATATTCCACACTCCAGAAATAATAAAACCAAGAATGATAATTTCCGTGATATTTTGATAAAGCCAATAGAAGATGTATTTAAACCTAAATTCATCAAGTTTTATACATAGCATGCAAGCGTAAAGAACCTCAAAGCTATCAGGGAAAAACAATGTTATCTTTTACAATATTGAAATCAAATAGTTTGATGAATACTGATAAACGAAAAATATGCCGCGCAAAAAAGTTGAAATCTCTAACAAAGAAATCGGGGTCCATCTGAAAGCATATTGATTTGTGAGATTATTTTAGACGATTAGAAAAACGAAGAACTGCAATACTGAGTCACAGATATACCGGATAATGGATGAATAAAAAAAAGATCTTACAGACAGTTCTGAAAAATCGAAAAACAGAATCATAAACAGAATTTTTTGGTTTGGAAGTGAAACAAAAAAATCCCAAATTGGCAGCAATGTCATATATAAGCCAACCAAGATATAAATCAAATTAGTCTAGTATCGAAAAAGTTTTTGTGAAACAATGTTTTGGGCCTGTTGTTGTTTAAGTTATAGAATTGCTTGAATTAAATTTCTAGTGGAATTAATGATAAATTTTGGTAAGCCATATGATATTAAAAAGTTTTATGATTCATAGACGAAGCGATATGCTTAGCCTGCGAATATGTAATGTATGAAGTTATTTGAATTGTGAAAATATAAATAAGATGAAACAACTTTCGAAGCGAAAGTATTTCTGGATAAAAAGTGGAAGATGAACAACTATGTATTCTACAAGGAAAAATCAATTAGGTTTAGTTTCCCAGAAAAATGTAAAAAGCAAAAGATGTCTCATATGAACAGAGCTGTCATGCCTTTCAAAAAAGAGGATTTATACCATGGAATTTCTGTAATCCACACGCTATATCTTCTACTCATTCTAATAGCTCCTTTTGCAGGAATTAATCTTGTTTTTCTCCTGTCAATCATACTTTTCCTAGCTATTAGGTTTTCAAGAAATTATATTAACCACTACAAGGATGTCATTAGTCTTTGTTTTTCCCTATCTTTGATGCTATTTGTATCCTTCATGTCAGGGAATTCTTCGTACGCGTATCCTTTATATATCGTATTTGCTGCGTTTGCGGTGGCGGCAGTCGGAAACCATAATTATTCTTTTGTGGAAAAAGAGTCTGATTCTGATTTTCAGCCAAAACGTAGCAGGATTAAAAGGAGAAGTTTCTCAATATTCTGGAGTTCGGCTGTCCTGGGGATTCGCATTATTGCGGCATTCCTTACGGCGTGCTGGATCGTTTACTGGGAGAAGATTTCGGTTTCATACAATATGGTATTCTTCATAGCCGTAATAGGAGCAGTCACAGGCTCTCTTTTTGAGTCGATCCCATCCAGAATAGAAAGAAATATATCAGTACCATTGAGTGTAGGGATGACTATGTGGATCTTTGAAGAGTTTAGATACTGGGTTCCTCCGGAAAAAATATTAATAGCTGTCACCTTCTCTTTTTTCCTTGGCGTGTTGGCCTACAGAGCGAAAATTGCCGACGTTTCGGCTCTTCTAAGTGCTGCCCTACTTGGAGCCTTAATAATTGTCTTCACAGATCTTTCCTGGTTCCTACTTCTATTAATTTTTTTTATTCTGGGAGGAGGGTTTACCCGATATAAATATAAATACAAAAAATCCATAGGAATTGCACAGACTAAGGAAGGAATCCGCAGTTACGAAAATGTATTTTCAAACAGCACTGCGGCCCTTATCCTGGCAATAGCATCTGGAATTTTTCCGGAACATAGTCTCCCGATCGTTTATGCATATCTGGGCACTATTGCAACAGCTACCGGTGATACCCTGGCAAGTGAAATAGGAACAACATCAAAAGGAAGACCAAGGATGATTACAACTCTTAAGTTTGCAAAACCTGGAACTGATGGAGCTATTTCCTTACTTGGCGAAATTTCTTCAATTTTTGCCTCGGCGGTTATAGGACTGCTTGCCTACGTCTTAGGGGTGTCTGACAACCTTCTGCTTTCAGTAGGTATTGCAACTGTCGGTGGTTTTTTTGGAACTAACATGGACAGCCTCCTTGGAGCTACGCTTCAAAAGAACGGTATGCTTTCAAATAGCGGAGTCAATTTTCTGGCAACTTTTGCAGGTGCAGGAATTTCAGTGGGCCTTTACTTTCTTATAACTGGATAGTGGTGCGAATTTGCAGTGAATTCAAGTCAAATTTTTGCTCACCGCATGGAATTGCTTCTTGAGATATGATATTCTTCTACTCAATAATTTGTTTATATTTATGATTTTACAGAAAATTAGTCATCCTTAAATTTTATTTGAAATACATTTTTGAATTTACCAAGCTATGTATATTAGACGTTGAGTATTTGTATATTTATACACGTATTTCAAGAAATATAGGATAACAACGATACCACACCGCTGTTTTTGAGCTTACAGATGAAGTAACCAAATGACATAAACATAACATCAAATTTTTAGTGTCACACCCAGGTGCAAGCGACGGAGTGTGACACTAAAAAGTTGATTTTGGAATGAAATTATTTATATGATAAACAATTAATTACAGCTCTGTTAATCATGCACAAGAAGGAATATGGTAATTAAAACTTAAATTAAAGATGATCTTGAGGCTTTCCAATAGAGTCATTAAAAAATGGAGAAAATTTAAAAAAAAGTTAATGGTTTAAATGGTAGTAAATATCAGATTAAATTTACTAAAATCAAGACTCTTAGATCAAATTCATATTAAATATAAAATATTGAGGAATTCGACTAGACTTAAGCATTTGATGAGGCTTAGATGAATATTATAGAGGTTATAGACTCATAATGGATGAAATAATTACTTGGATATTGATAATACTCTGCATGATCCAGTCCGCCATTTTTGCCGGGCTGACTATCGGACTTTTTGGCCTTGGGAGACTTAAGCTTGAAATCGAGGCCGAGGCAAACAATAAAGAAGCTATAAAAATTCTGCAGATCCGAAGGGACTCGAATTTCCTGCTTACCACATTGCTCTGGGGAAATATAGGCATAAATGTCCTGATCACCCTGCTTACAGATTCTGTACTGACAGGAGCATCAGCCTTCCTCTTTTCGACCTTCGTGATCACATGTTTCGGAGAAATCGCACCTCAGGCTTATTTTTCCCGAAATGCTCTTTCACTTGGGGCAAAACTAACCCCTCTCATTCATTTCTATCAGTTTATTCTTTATCCTGTAGCCAAACCGACAGCTCTTATCCTTGACAGGTGGCTTGGTAAAGAAAAACTTGAACTCTTCAAGGAACATGCTGTGAGGATTATGCTCGAAAAGCATATAGAATCAGGAAAATCCGATATCAGTGCCTTTGAAGGAAGAGGAGCCTTGAACTTTCTTTCCATCGATGACGTTAGTATTTCAGATGAAGGCTCGATTATAGACCCAAGAAGCATAATATCTCTTCCTGTCAAAAATAATCGGCCCGTTTTTCCTCCATTTAACATGGAACCATCTGACCCCTTTCTGCAGAAAATAGAAGCTTCGGGAAAGAAATGGGTGATAATCACCAGTCTCACTGACAAACCTATTATGGTTCTTGATGCGGACCATTTCCTTCGTGACGCTGTTTACAAGAAAGGTCCATTCACTCCTCTTTCTTATTGCCATTTTCCGGTTGTTGTGACGTCTCCGAAGACAACGCTTGAAAGAGTAATCCGGCAATTTAAGGTGTTTCCGCAGTACCCGGAAGATGACGTAATCGACCAGGACCTTATTCTCTACTGGGATCAGGAAAAAAGGATTATAACTGGTTCGGATATTCTAGGTCGCTTACTCCGTGGAATTGTAGTGGAGTGCGAAATTGGGTCAGAGTATGAGAGAAATACCCCTCCCTCAAGTCCCAGTTGTAAAGACAACCTTGAGAAGAGGAACTCAAACAGAAAGTGAAGAGCAAAAAAGAATAAAATTCACTCTTCTTATCCAGAAAGAACTATAACACCGATTTCTTGAAGAGGTGAAACAACAACGAAGTAGTAGAGATCCTAGCATTCAAGCTCTTTAACCCAATACCCTAATTAAAGGATCAGTGAAAAAGCATTCAATTCCACAGCCTATGAAACATCTGCCTCATATTCAATGTATAGGAGTTGTCCCAAAATTACGCATTCTCAGAAAAGAACTGTATATGAAAGAGCCAAAATTATTCAGAAAATCTTTGAATTCCGAGAGCATGCACACAGTAAAGCAGATATCTGTAGCTTCTCGTTGTCCCTAGAAAGCTTTGCTGCAAAATCACACGTTTCTATTCCATAAGCAAGTAAAACTCGAATTCATGAGAGCAATTCTCCGGAGAATTGTGACAAACTTCTATGCATTTGAGATTGGAGAGTTTAAATCTTTTAACATTAATTTTTGCTCATGAAAACTCCTACCGATTTGGCTCTTAAAGAAAAATACAAACATCTTCAGTCAGTTGGATAATAACTTGCTGAAATTGATTCCTTAATTGATTGGAAACCTTTTCGTATCATTTTTGAGATCATATATTTTAACAAAACCGTTTCATGAGGCGGACCTAAAGCTGATGCCACTATTATGTTTAAAATGCTTTTTTACCGCAACTGCATGGTCTTTTC
This sequence comes from uncultured Methanosarcinaceae archaeon, assembly GCA_963763235.1. Taxonomy (GTDB): domain Archaea; phylum Halobacteriota; class Methanosarcinia; order Methanosarcinales; family Methanosarcinaceae; genus Methanosarcina. Next base: position 79,961 of record CAVXNY010000011.1, read on the forward strand.
GACTTTGAACTTGATAAACAATGAATTGCTCAGATTTCTTTCAGAAAATGTCTTGGTTTTCTTGAGTATATGCCCGACTGTACCACAGTCTGAGCATTCAGAAAAAGAATTATTGATAACTTCAAAGAGAGGAAATATGAGGACAGTTGTAAAGCCAACTTGATGGCCTTGGCTTGAAAATAAAAAAGGAAATGATTCAGTACTCTACTTTTATTCACTCCGATCCTGGACATGCACAAGCGGATAAACCTCGAGAAAACGAAGCTAAAATAAGGAGAAGCGGAAACGGCACCTGGACAAAAAATCAAAGACAAATCTGAATCCTCTAGAATAAAATGCAATATTATTGTAACAATCTTCCTTGCCAGTGCAATAATTGCCTTTAATGGCCAATTGATTTATTTCTCCGGTTAAAAAACTTTTTGAGTTTACTATTTTTCTTTCCGGTTGCTGCCTGAGCAATCTGCTGTAGAATCTACCTTGGTAACTTTAATACCATTTTGTGATTTTTCCCTTGTAGAATTTATCAGCTGATTTAGATACTTTTGGAACAACTCCAAGCCAGGAACCAAGCTTATCTCCTAATGGGAAAAAAGCTTAAAATTGCCTATTTAAACAAATAGAGTTACTAAACAAATTTTCCCAATGAGGTTTGTAGTGATGAAAAAGCGTTTATTAATATCTAAACCATAAGACTTGTTTACTATTTCTGCCTAGTTAAATCATCAATTAATTTAGCTATGGAATTGCCTAGAAAGCCAATTTAACAGTCGTGATTACAGTCACATTTGAGCCTTCGATGGAGATTCACTTATTATTTTCAGAGAGGTTTTGGAAAACCAAAATTAATACAACCTTTTTCCCTAAATTAATCATGAAATAAACAATTAAAATGGGGAAAATATAAAAGTATTTAAATTTATTTGTACTTATTATTCGAAAAATTTCATATTCATTTTATTTGATAATTAAGCCCATCATATATTTTTTTGATAAAATAATATATTAATTAGTAGGATCTTCAAACTTGTGTTACTACAGCAAAAAAACTAGGAGAAACATATTTCATAATTAATTTCAACCCCTACAATAATAGAATTCATAATACAGATATTCTCAGATGTACACATCTGTAGAATTTATTTACCTATTTACCCACTATTATTCACTGAAAATTAGATTGATTTTCAATACTTTCATATTAAGAACAATAGATAGCATTCTTGTGTACATCTGCGGAAAGCAGGATAACGTATAAAAAGAAGTCAATAACTCAAAGATACTATCCATTTAAATCATCTGCTGAAATATTCATTTGAGTCTTAATCGAGACCCTATTTCTTTCATAAAACTGTTGACACTGCTGAAGGAATCTGTCACGATAATTTTTGCTTTTTCTTCTGTAAACTGTGGTTTAGGCTTTACTTTACTACTCTCTAGCCCAAGCATTGACTGAGCTTTCGAGACAATGGTATCCAGCGCGACTAATTCAATACTCCTGGAATCATGAAGCATGAGAGCTTCTTTTCTGTCAAGGGTTGAAAGCCAGATATTTTTCTCTATCAAGCTCCTGAGGAGATCTCTTTCTTCTTCAAGCCTGTATTTTACGCACCTGATTCTATTGACCAGGGATTCTATTTCCTTTTCAAAAACTTCCTTCTGAGCTGAGGTTAATGTGCTTTTTTTCCCCACAGTTTCATTGATTGAATCAATTTCCCTTACTAGGTTATCATAAGGATAGATCTTAGAAACCCCGTCTTTTTTTAAGGTATAACTGTGGTTCTTATGGGATAAATGATGAGTTTCGATTTCCTGCCTCAGCAGGAACTCTTCCCAGCAGCTATCACAGATAACCTTTATAGTGAGTTCGTTTTTCAGAGCAAGGCTTGCAGCAGCATGCAGATCTTCTGCTTCCTGGCGCAGCTTTTCTGTGCTGATCCCTCCAGATACTACAAGTTCAAATACCATTTTTCTTATATTTTCCCTCTCTTCAGGCAGATTCCAGAGCATATGCTGGAGCAAGAGTGCCATTGTTCTGTCTACTGCCATACAGCCATTGCTACAAGCTGCAACCTTTAGGACTTGGATAACTTTTTTCCAGCGCCTGTCCGAAATTTCAATCTGCTGCAACTGAAGATTTTTTCTAAGTTCGAGAATAATAAGCTCAACATCAGGGTCAACAGGAAGGTTTTTTGCGCTTTCTCGAAGTTCGTATATAGCCGAAACTTGAATATTTACAGAAGGTTTGAAATCTCCATGGTCTCTGAAAAGGAGACTTCGGAAGTTTTCATCGTCCTGAATATAGCTGAGCTTGTACCTGAACAGAAAACGGTCATAAAGAGCTTCAAGACTTTCGTCTTCCTCAGGAAACTCATTTGATGCTCCAAAAACAGAGAACAAAGGAACATCTATAATCTCTTTACCATTATGGTATTTGCGTTCATTCAGGATCGTCAGGAGACTGTTAAGTATCGCACTGCTAGCCTTAAAAATTTCGTCTAGTAAAGCGATATGAGAAGTTGGTAGGCATCCATCTATTTTTCGGCGGAACTCGTCTTCTTCCAGAGCTTTTAATGAGAGAGGGCCAAATATCTCCTCTGGAGTTGAGAAGCTTGTAAGGAGGTAATTAAAAAAATGTCCTCCTTCAATGGATTGACATATGTTTTTTGCAAGCTGGGTTTTTGCCGTTCCTGGAGGACCAAGAAAAATTATGTTTTCCCCCGACAGTACGGCAAGGAGAGAACCATTAATTTCGGCTTCCCGCTCTTTGAAATAGCTCATAAATTTGGATTTGATTTCGATAAGGTTTTCTTTCAGGGCCAGACCTCCAGGCTACAAGATGAAATGGGAAATAAAATATCACAGCCATTTCTCTGAAGTGTTTAGCCTGATTCTATTTATATCCTATTCTAATTCTTCCAATAATTTCTTTACGTTATCCAATTTATAGTTTTCATGTAATATCATAAATACCTATATTGGTTACAGCTGTCATTTGCCACTACTTAAATTAATTAATGTTTCTCTCCTAAAAAAATAAATAGATATTTATTCTGTGGCAAAATTTATCAGTGATGAAAGTTTCAATCCTTGTTTTAGTGGATCCTGCTCTCAATGAGAATATCATATTATATTTAATCATTCAATCAATTTTAGAAGCTTCACCAAACCTATGGGGAACTCGGATTATCAAAAGTATCTCAGGCTGTTGCCACGGTTCATCCCCATGCCTGTGAGAAATTCACTTGTATGCAATTCAAACGTGTTTTCACTTTATAGCATTTTTATATACTTGATTTCTTAATTTACTTTCAACTGGCAAATCACTGGTAAATATTATTAAACAATTGGATAATCCAACTTCATTAATTGAAGGAAAATAATTTTGTAAATACTATTACTTAATTATTCGCATGCGTTAATAATTATATATTCATCTATCAGATTATATTTTGTTAACACATTATAATATGTAGTGAATAATAAACCAGAAACTAATAGTAAATTGAAATAATTATTGACTTAAAATGAGACAAATGCTACAATTTTTAATTTTTATAGCATAAAATATGATAAAATTATAATAGGAAAATATTAAGTATGAGCTTGTCATAAACTCATATGTCGATCCAAAAAGAATCGAAGCATAATAGCCCAAAAATCTATATATTGAACTTGCAATGGTGAAATTCTTAATCTGGACGTGAAATTTAGTAGAAAATCTCAGGTGTAGAAAACAAAATACCAAGTGTTATGGAAGGGTTTTATTACTACGACCCTCCCATCTACTCTTTTTAAAATTGGCATAATATCAAGCCCACCCTCTTAGAATATATCCTATATGCATGCCTGCCACAAATCCAGACACTAAAGCAAATAATTGAGCCCTTTAGACCCGAAAATCCTCGTTTCCGTCCTAAAAAAATTCAAATTTGGATCATGATGATCTAAAATGCGATAGATTTTGTAGCGTTTTGCAGTTTTTTTTCTATGAAATACAAGAGATTACCACCAACTATTACACCGATTACTGCGGACAGGATGTATCCTGCTGAAGATACGAGTCTCGGATCCATGCCACAAGGGATGGAATAATCCTACATTGGTGCTTTCTATATGGATAGTCTTTGATTTGAGAAAGTTTTGTGTCATTCTTTTTCATTACATTAAATTTATAGAGATAGAATTATACGTCATGGTAGATATGAAAAAGATATGTGATAAAGTCAAATTAAATTGAATCAAGTTAAATTGCTATTTCATCATAAATGATGAGATTTGTTTAACTGTGCTCATTTCTCTAAGCTTACTTGCATACATGGAAACAAAAACTACACTGCATAGATAATTAGATGTAGAGAGTAGGTATGTGACTATTCTGGATAAACTTCAACTTATTATTTATAAGCCAGTTCGGCTTTAAAAGAGCTTTGAAATAAGAAAGCTCTTAAGATATCAACTGCTTAAGGGGGGAGCACTCTTTACTAGGTAAAGGGTAAAATTACCATATTTATCTATTTTATTATGTGATAAAGATTTTGTCTATATCAGATAGGTTGTTTTGTTTAATTCTACAGCTTTTAGAGAAATGTTTTCGCATTAACATAACGAATATTTCCTTTATTCCAAAATCCATATACTTACTTTTCGATGTTTACATTTGCAAGAGTAGTAGCTTGGTCGATGAGATAAATAGACCTGTCATTAGTACTATTTGTTAAAAATTTTGCTATACTATTGTTCATTTCATCATTTGATTTTGCTGCTGAAACTTGGTATAATATGGTAGAAAAAAAATCTAACTTTGAATTACTTCAGCAGTTTAATCATTTCCCTCCCAAAAGCATAAAGGTCATCCGGGCTCCTTGATGACACCAGGTTTCTATCTATAACGACTTCACAGTCTTCGTAAAGTGCTCCTGCAGCTATAATATCGTCCCTTATCCCTAACCAGCAGGTGGCTTTTCTGCCTTTTATGACGCCTGCAGAGACTAGAACCTGTGGACCATGACAGATTGCTGCAACTGGTTTGTTTTCTTTGAAGAAGTATCTTGTAATTTCAAGTGCATCTTTGTTAAGTCTCATTTTTTCAGGTCCTTTTCCTCCGGAGATCACAAGAATATTATAATCTGCAGGATTCACATCCTTAAAGGCAATATCAGCATTGACTTCATATCCATGCTTTCCAGTTATAGGCCCTGTTTTCATCGAGGCTATATGTGTAGTTATTCCCTTTTCTTTCAAACGATGGTAAGGATAGAGAAGTTCCGTATCTTCAAAACCATCGGCTCCGAATATAAGTGCTTTCATATAATTCCCTCTGGATTTCATTTTGCTTTTCCAATCTTATACTTAAAAACTATGCACACAAAATTCAGAAAACAAATATAGCTTTCTGATTTGAAAATATACACGATAAACCCTGTCCCGAATCTGTGTGGGGTTAGATTGTTTCAAAGATCGTATTGAGGATGACTTGTAAGTCCAGGGAAAATTTCTATAAACCCCAATTTATGGCTTATTACCTATAAACCGAATGTAACCAATTTATTGAAATCGGAAGTTTATCAAAATTCTCTACAATTTCCCCATGTATTCACACATACTACCAATATTTCTTCACTCTGTCACTCTTTCGCTCTTTATCTGTTCACTTTAAGCTACAATGTATAATTATCCCCTTAGTTTTTTAAATTAATTACACAAAAAATAGTTTCCGAATAAAACTTACTTTACCATAAAATGTTTTAAAACCAAAAAAATAATTTTATATTTATTTTGTTTTTATTTTTCCTGGAGGGATGGATTTACTGTATACATTACTGTACATATACATTCGTTGAAAATGATTGAGAAAAACAGAAAATTTGGATCTCAAATGTACACCAGTATATACTTAGAAAATTAAATTTTATAAATAATTCTCTCGAAATAGAAGAACTCGGACACAATTGATGCGGAAAGAATGAACCAAAAAGGCAATCTCTTGCATCTTCTTTACTGATAATAAGCTGAGTTAAGCCTTTTGACGAAGCGATAATCTTTTAATTTTAAAGTCTTAAAAGTATAAAAATAATAGTGTTTACTGATATTTATTTATTTATTTATTTATTTATTTATTTATTTATTTATTTATTTATTTCTTTCTTTCTTTCTTTCTTTCTTTATTAGTATAATTTTCTGGAGTGTAATTCTATGAGTTATATTATACTTGTCAGGCATGGAAAATCCGTTTGTAGAACCTGTTGAACTTAGATATTTTATCAACCAGGTAAAAGATAAAGTAGACCGGGGAATGCTTTCACCGACGAATGGGCAGAAACTGATTGATGCAGCAAATGATATCATAAACTCTTTAAGCAATCAAGTTAGGTAGGAAGAGATTATTTGAAAGGAATACGCAACACGCCTAAAAACATAAATTGCTCAGTCTGTCAGCAGAACAAGTTAAACAGTTAGGGAAAAATAAGCTTTAAAGCATCGGGTTGATCATCTCACTGACTACACAAACAATATTTTATTGTTGTTAATTTCATATTGATAGATGTTATCTCCATGGATAATAAAAGGGGTTGGGCATTTAATTTTCAGGGCAATAATGACATTCCTTAATGTAATCAGTATTGCCCTATTTCTTTTTTAAGTCTTCTGTAGTACTTGTCATTCTATCCTTCATTGAAATTAATGAAAAATCAATAATTTACCATCACCAACTGCTCATCTTCACCTTTTAGATCATTGATTACGGCTGCACTGCTTCTTTAGGTTTGATATTTTCAGGTGCCTTGTTGCCTTCAACCATTATCAACGAAATTCAATATGGCGCAGGATGTATCAAAATAATCATGCAAAAGGATAGTAGGTACCATTTTTAAGTAAAAAGGCATTTCACTATAATCAGCACTAATAATTAAAATTTTTTACCTTTAGCAATTGCATATCCAACGTCATAAGCTACATTGAGATTATTATCTATATGAAAGCGATAGCACATGTGTTTATAGAATCATGAATGGCGCTTATAATATCGTCTTTTATTTCCAAATGGTTGGTTTCATATATTTGTACTCATATGATTTTAGTTCGTCTTTTAGCAACTGTATATAATCACTTTCGGTCTCATTAAAAGCACGGGATAAAAAAACTTTATTCATTTTTAAATCCTTCCAACTAAATTTTTTTCTTTGAATATATAAAAATATAGCTTTCATATAAGCATATTGTGTTTTATTTTGATTGTTGCAAAGTAAACACATGATTTAGTCTCTTCTAATTGCATATTCCCGGGATCTTGACCCTAAATTAACTTTAAGGTATTATCAAAAAATGGACAAATCGAAGAAATCAAACGTTCTATATACTGCTAAGCAAATGCATTTTATGGGTTTTATAGAAAAAATATTATATTTCAAGAAAAAATAATAAAAGATTTATAAGGTTAAAATTAAATACTATTTATATGCTTGTGCCAGTACCTGTAGTGTTACCTGCGCCTGTACTATAAATATTACCTATGCTACCACCAACGATGCCTATGGTGTTGTTGCCTTTGCTCGCACTATACCCGTTACTTATGCTGCCACCAACGATACCTGTGATGCTACCTGTGCTGCTGGAACTACTGTAACTATGCGAACCGTGGCTGCTACGAGCAGCGTTTACTGTAATAACTGCCAAAGAAACCGCAATGCGGATGTTAACAAAATTGTGATTGTCATTTTAAATCCCATTATCTCACTTCAGTTTCTCCAGTTCAAATTTTGCATTTAATATATAAAGATAATGATAGTTATATAAATATCTTATATTTATTCCCGGTTTTTGCAAAGTCAAGATGTGATTTAATCCCTTATGATTGCATATTCTCGGAATTTAATCCATAAATGATACGTTGAATATTATCAAAAAATAGACAAATCAAAGAAATCAAACGTGCTGTGTAATGCTGAGCAGATGTATTTTGTGGGTTGAATATCCTTTTATTAGGTATACTATTTTTGTCTCAATATCCCCACCTTTAACAATTTCTTTATCCTAATAGCCTAACGAACTCTCAAATGTCGTTGAACTATACTCACACTTAAGCTCATCAGCGATCAAATTCCAACCACTTGAATTTGTCATTATCTTTTGATAACCATTATTAAATAGGTATAGAATTAAAACTACATATTCATAATCCGTGGAGCTGCTTTTGAGCAAATTATTGGTACTCGTCCATCAACTCCTACACCAGCTCCAAATCTGCTCCAATGTCAAAGCAAAAAAGATCCATAAAACTTTGAGAAATAATATTTACTTAGGACTATTGAGAATATTTTTATAGTCCTATTAGGAAATCCAAACTTGGAGATTAAGTTAAGTGGAATATATGCTTTAGAAAGAATCTCAACGGAATCAGACGAAGACTATTAGCCAATATGGAGATTCTAACGGCTTATGTTAGAAAGAATTCAATGTTAAAACAATTCCAAGTAATAACGTTCCGCATATAGCCATGATACTCAAGCTGAAGAAAGTACAAAAAACGAAGTTATAGAATTAGGTAATTATTTTGATATTCAGGCAAATATGACGATAATTAGCAGACGGAAGTATTCATCTGCTATTGATAAAGACTATTTTTTAGATTTGCGCAGAATTTATCTACTAGAAGCTGATCTTGAGGGAGCTAGACGTGAAGGAGCTAACCTTATAAAGGCTAAAGTTGGAGGAGCTAACCTTGAAAGCTAGATTATTTTTACTAATTAAAAAGTTGATCTATGAACCATTCGGGATCGAACTTTTTCAGATCTTCGTAGCTCTGTCCTATCCCAAAAAAGAGAATTGGCTTTTGTGTGATATAGGCAATGGAAATACCAGCTCCACCTTTGGCATCGGCATCGATTTTTGTCAAAATAGACCCATCTATTGGCACAACGTCATTAAACAGAGAAGCCCTTTCAACTGCATCATTTCCTGCGACTGCTTCATCTACAAAAATTATGAGGTCTGGAGTACTTATCCTGCAAATCTTTTCCATTTGTGCCATTAGGTTCAGGTTTGTATGCATACGGCCTGCAGTATCAGAAAGCACGAAATCTATTTTATGGGCTTTTGCGTACTGGAGTGCATCGTAAATAACTGCTGCGGGATCAGCTCCAGGCTGATGCTTAATCATTTTTACTCCCAGCCTGATAGCATGAATCTCAAGCTGGTCAATAGCACCTGCCCTAAAAGTGTCTCCTGCAGCCAAAATTACGGAATGACCTGACTTAAGCAGCCTGTGAGTTAACTTTGCAATGGATGTCGTTTTTCCTGTTCCATTAATCCCAACAAAAACAATGTGTACAGGCCTATCTATATTCTCAACATACTCGTCAAAATCATAGGTATTAGCAGACACAATATCCAGAATAGCTTTTTTCAAGGCTACCTCTACTATTTCTTCTGTATTGCTTCCAATACGTTTTGTGGTACCGATGAGCTGATTTTTCACTGATTCCACAATAGCCTCGGAAACTGAGAGAGCAAGATCACTTTCTAAAAGACCTATTTCAAGTTCCCAAAGAGGCTCTTCCAAATCCTTAATATCCAGATAGACTTCCCTATTAAAGACCAGAGCTTTTGCCTTCTGTGCAAACCCAATATTAGATACCTTTTTGAAAAAGGATTTTTTCTCCTCAGGCTTTTTATCTCCATACACTATTTCTTTTTCAGTATCAATCTCTGCCGCTTTTTTTCTCTCTTTAGCTCTTTTTTGGTATTCGACCTTTTTCTTGTCTACTTTGTCAACAGTTATAGGCATAGTTGTTACAGACTCTATATGTTCAATTTCGGGACTTCCCTCTCTCAGAGATGTTACAAAATCTGTCTCTTCTAAAACTGGCTCGAGTTCCCCTTCAGGAACTTCTTCGTTTTCAGGTGCATGTTCAGCTTCATATTCAATAGCTACTGCTTTCTTTTCAATAGTTTTGCTGAGCGCCTTTTTAAAACTCCCAAGTTTCTCTTTAAATTTGTTGAACACAGGATCCATCCAAGAGATATTCAATAAAAAATAAGATATTGTAGATCTCGAAAAAACCTCTGATTTTCACTAGTTATTTAGATACTATTTATGAGCCTAGGACGAAATTTAGGGATTTATCGAAATCTTCTATCATTCATTAAAGTAAAAATTTTCATTCTTTAGAAGATTTCTATATAGTCCGATTTTTGGTTGGTTGTTTATGAAAGTATATAAGCAATTTGTTGAAATCGGATGTTTCTCGAAATTCTCTTTAATAAGTTGAAATCTTTGATTTAGCTTTTGCCTGAACCAGGTTTTTTAAGCCTGACCAAGTTGTTGAATTTTTGCAGCCTCAACTTCTAGAGCCTGCATACCTTGTATGAATTTAGTCAGTGAAGCGCTCATCTGTTCGAGAATTTTCGTAAGCTGCTCTTTTCGGCTATTCAAGGTATCAATAGCTTCATCTACTGTTTTTTCCGCCCTAAAGCCTGCTCCGAGGTCTACAATGATCCGGTCTGCATTTTTCACTTCGGCATAAACAAATGAGCCAAAACCTACAGAAACCATTGTTTCGGCAATCCTACCTTCTGCTGAGGCTGCCTTCAGCTCTTTGATGGCTATGATTGTCTGGTCACAGCTTGAAATAGAAGCCTGAATCATGTTCATTTCCTGCCTCAAGGCTTCAGTTTCTCTCTGGAACTCCTGATACTTGGACGCAATATTTCTGGCATCTTCACTGATTTCGACCATATCCTTCACTCCTCAGCAATGCTTTCTATCTGGATCTGGCTTCTTTTAATGCAATGCTTGCTTCCAAAGACAGAATATACCTTATCTATTGCATTTTTCTCATTCTGACTTTCAACTTTCTTAGTGAAATTTTCCCAATTACTTCCTGCTTTAAATTTGCCTTTGACAAAAAAATTCTTCATCTTGGTCACCACTCTTGATGTAGCTTTATTTCGCAACAATTGAATGATTAATGCTCACTTCATGAATCCGAGTGCTTCTTCGATTCTCCCAAGTTCAGCCCCTGTAGTCTCTGAACCTGCTAAGTAGCCATTTGAATTGGCAAGTATACCTGAGCCTAGCATCTGAGTTCCAAAATTTGTAGTCCCTATACTCACTGGAAGCTCGAAGATCTTTTCCAGAATTTCTCTCTCCGAAGATGTCACTCTCGGATGTACCAGGAGCCCTTTGTTGGTGACAACTCCTGCCATACCTACATTTTTTATCCCGGCAATTGTTCCTCTATAGACGTCGACCTTAAGAGTTCTTGAAATAGCCTCAATAGCCCTGTCTGACAGTTCGGGGTGAACAATAGATGCTGAATCGTTTGCAAGCACAATGTTTCCAACTGCATTCAATCTATCTGGAAGAGTCTCTACTTTAACTTCTGTCAGTTTTTGCAGCTCTCTTGTGTTGGTACCGTATGAAAACAAAAACCCGTTTGAGTTTCCTCTAGAAAGGGCTCCTACCACAACACTTCCATTTACAAGAATCTCAACTACCTTTACATCCAGCGATTTCTCGATTCTAGCACAGATATCGAGCTTTGTCAGAGGGGGAACGAGAGCAATATTGTCTGTGCAGGTTGCAAAGACCCCTATTATTGGGGTATCGTAGATATCAATCGTTCGAATCATACTCGTTGGTAATTCAAGTTTTCTGGGATGTTCTACTGGGAGAGTTCGGCCTGCACCTCCCCATCTGCGAATCTTACAGCTCTGACCCGGATGGAGAGTGGGGGCTTTTCACAACCTTTTTCCCATAGACGTTCATTAATGGATCTGTCCAGCTTAACCTGTACGGACTTGACCTTCATGTGCTTCATGATAAAAATCCTTACTTCAGTAACTGCCCTATTGGCTCTTTTCCAGGTAGGTACTTTTCTTACCACCCTGAGGGGGATGGTATAGATCTGTTCTTTCACCAAGTCTTCTGCCATTTTTTTGTTCACCGTCCTCGCTTATTTCACATCCAGGTTTCTCCTTCTCCAGTGCCTGCGTCTAGGATGGCTTACTACCTTCCGGTTAGTTTTCACAATAACCCACACTGGAACGCGTGTGTTCTGTTTGTGCGCCTTTGCCAAGCGCATCTTCTGTCCTTTCATGTTATGACTCAAATGGATCACACCTGTTTACCTGTAAGTAATTTAGCTCTATAACCTCTGGTTATATCCAGTAATTAGATAACTGTGATCTTAATCCTTACATAATTGCGGTTCAGCCCCGCTGGATAAAAGTAGCTCTCAAACCGTATCCTGTAAATTCTATGAAAGTCTCAGTTAATCTGCAAGGGTTGAATATAACTCGATTATCGTATAAATCTTTATTCCAGAATTCTTCATCTACCTAGAGACTTCCAAAATTTTCATATATAATTTTCATGGCTGTCATTTTCTGGAAAACACATGAGATTGGAGGTGGGAAGGAAACAATTCCCTTATTTTATCTTCACCGTGTCTCTGTCTGATTAACTCCCTGAGCTCGTTTTCGTAATCCGCTTTCGGAGTACTCTCACTTGGTCCTTCCTCAATCCTTAAGTAGCGTTCAGCGAGAATACTCACGGTCTTCCTATTATATCCTCTCAGTGGGCAAATGTACTGAATTTTCAGTCGGTCTTCAATGCTTCTCATCTGTGAAATTGAAAGAACAGGAACCCTATCATCCCTTCTGGTTCCATCAGCAATGCATTTAACCTCTGGATCTGAAGCAAGGGTTTCTATAGCTTTTTCATGGATATAATTAATAGCATTTTTAGGGAACCCATCTTTTATTATTTTCTTATATGCCATTTCAAGGATCTCCTTTTCCAGAAAGAGAATCCTGTGAGGAAACTGCAACTCTTTTGCAGTTTTTGCTGCCAGCTCTCCATTGGGAAGCAAACCAAAACTGCACGTAACAAGTTCTATCTCAAAAAATGGTTCCATCAAAAGGGCAGAAAGTGAACTGTCCTTGCCTCCGCTAAAGAGGATAGAAGTTCTCATTCTTCTTAAATCCGATTTATGGAAGTCTTACGCTTCTTTGGTTGCATCTTCATCAGGAGCTTTTTAAGTTGTTCATCATCTATTTGAGATGGTAGCCGTCCAGTCTGAGCGAGCGATATAAGCTGCATTTCAAGCTGCTCACCAAGAGTCGGCCTTGACATCTTCATAGTTGTAAGGCGTTCTCTGGCTTCAGGCGTCAGAATTTGCCTCAGGATTATCTGCTTCTGAGCTTCTATATCAGCTCTTGCCTGTTCCTGCTGGTATACTGCCTGCATGTCAGAAGGCTGTTGCTGTACATGCTGTCTCTGGATTTCTGCGAGCCGTCTCTTTCGAATTTCGTTGAGTTCGTCATCCATTGTAGACATGTAAAATCACCCAAAAAAATCGTTTTTCTGGAGCATCTGTATTAAGCTAGATAATGTATTTGGAAGGGACACTAAACATCGAAAATCCCCTTCAGAAAAAACGTATCTCAGTATTTTGCAAGTTCTGGAATTTTTTTTATAAGTTCATGTTTTAGTTCATTGGCTGCGTTGTCAAGCATTGAACGTCCCTTTGCAGATACTGTTCTTCCATCCTTTACCTTTTGCAGGTAACCTACAGCCTCAAGCTGCTGAACTGCTTTTCTAACAATCGAACCGCTACCTTTTGCTTTGTGGCTCGGGCTTGATCCATTATCCTTCTTCCCGCCATATACGGAGCGAAGCCTTTCAATTCCTACAGGCCCATCAGTATAAATTTTTCTTAGGACTGCAGCACATCTGATATACCACCAATTATCATTGTTCGGGGGAAGTTCCTTATGAATTCCGGTTTTCACGTTCTCTGCCCACTTAGGGGGAACAATATTTTCGTTTTCCTCAAGAATTTCTGCAACCTTTTCAATGAGTTCCATTGAAGGGACATCAAAAACTGTTGTCATAATCTCCTCCTTTTCCAAATTAAGTTATTTTGCAGCTCAGGGGCAATAAAGTTGATTTTCCCCTCGTAGTCTTCAATAAATATGCTTTTTTCTCGAAACGAGGTAAATATTCCTATTTCGAGACATGCTTGCTAGTTTATTAAAGCTGGACTTCCTGGACTCTTATAATTTAGGTCCTAAGGCCCGATAATGTCGATAAATATGATTTTAGCTTAAACTGGAAAGAGATTGATACATTTATCAGTTAGTGTGGATCAGTAATCATATATACATCAGTTAAGGCGACATCTACTATGAAAAATCTTAAACTGACGTCAAGTCATGCCAATAATCTGAAAAGCAATCCAGTTGTATCTGATTGGCTTTTGTCGATTGACGCAAGTGCCAACACTGAGCGTAATTACCTTCAAGCTATAAAAGCGTTTTGTGAATTCACAGAAAAAACACCAGATGAACTTATTATGGAAGCTGAACAGGAAGTTAAGTCTGGTTTGTTGATGAGACAGAAGCTCATTAAAACATATCTCATTAGTTTCAAGAAGTCTCTGCAAGATAAAGGTTTAGCTACAATGACGGTAAAATCGTACATGAATGGGGTCCAAAGTTTGTATCGTAGCTGCGATATTGAACTGCCCGCTTTAGGTAGAAACAAAGCGAAAGTGCTTGAAAAAAATAAAGATATTCCAACTAAGGAAGATTTACAAGAAGTCTTGAAATTTTGTGATCCATTAGAGAGGGCCATTTTATTAGTTGGGGCTTCAAGCGGATTATCCCTCAATGAAATTCGTAATCTGAAAGTCAAGGATTTTAAAAAGGGTTACGATCCTGAAACAGAAGTAACAGCTTTGAAGTTACGCAGGCAAAAGGTCGGATTTGATTTCATAACTTTTCTAAGTCCTGAAGCTTCGAGGGCAGTCCAGGATTATATCAATTATAGGGGTAGACCAACTAAATCACCAGATCCCAGAAAAGAAAAGTATCTTGTTAAACAGCGAATTTATTCAGATGACGATTATTTGTTTATAGGCCGGAAGATTCACGATTCATTCATTAACACAAAAAATGATAAATTAAGAAAATTCGAAGAGATTTCCTTAAAAAGGTTATATCAAACTCTATCCGAAAAGTCACAGAAAAATACGCCAAAGTCAGATTGGAATCTCATTAGGTCGCATAATATAAGGGAATGGTTTAACAGTGCTATTTTAAATGCTGGTGCTGATTCTTTTCACGTAGAATTCTTTATGGGGCACACTCTAGACGATACAAGAGCAGCATATTTTAGGGCTAATCCGGAGAAACTTCGAGAGCTTTATCTAAAGTACATCCCTTACCTCACAATTCAAAAAGAGGCGGATATTTCCGAAAGTCCTGAATACCTGCGAATCACGCAGGAGAACCAAATCTTGCAGGCAGAAACCGCGCGGCACGTTGTGGAAAGATCGGAGCTTCAAGAATTAAAGGTTGATTATGCAAAAAATGAAGGAGATACGGGACGGGACGGAATCCATTAAAACAGATTACATGCAGCTTGCAGATCTAGAAGAAATTAGAGAAATGAAAAATACGTTAAAACAAGAGCTTAAAGAAATTTCTAAGCTGAAGTATATTATGCTTAAAAATGGTAAATAACCTTCTCAAGAAAAATTTTTACTTATTTTTAGCATCAGTTATATAATAAGACTCTAAAATTGAGTGTCTCAAACATTTAATATTCTTTATATATATAGGGTTTTATCAGTAGTTCAGTGCATACCTAAAAAGCTGGAA
The DNA here is from genome assembly GCA_963763235.1 of uncultured Methanosarcinaceae archaeon. Classification (GTDB taxonomy): domain Archaea; phylum Halobacteriota; class Methanosarcinia; order Methanosarcinales; family Methanosarcinaceae; genus Methanosarcina. The sequence goes on from CAVXNY010000011.1 coordinate 95,630, forward strand.
AATGACTGATTTTTTCGTTATAATTTTTAATATTTGAGCACTAGTTAGCAAGTCTAGTGAGCGAAAACTCAAAGGAATCTTCGCTTTTTCCTAATATAAGCCATGGTTTATTAAAGTTTCACCATCCTTAAACTTATCCGTGCATTTGAAGGAGATTCAGCTTGCTTCAAGTGCATGTGCATGTAGTTTAGACCCTATTCGAAAAGTCATTAATGACATGTTGTAAAGTATCCAGACAGAGACCGGGAAATATACGTAAACTTTATGAGCTCATTCGAAGCCCATGGAGAAGTTTAAATCATGGAATTAATGTTATCCATTAACTTACTGTAAATTATGCTTTATACAGATTAGAAGGACATTTTTTATAATTTATGTCATATTTTAAAGCGTCTTCAAAATTATACATCCGAGATCAGAGAGCTGCAAATTCTCAAGGATCAAGAATAACAGTAATCTTTCAAATAATAACGTGCAATAAAATTCAATCAACTTTTACAATTGGATTATGGGCAAGGTTAATTTTGAATGCAGATCGAAAATTATTCCAAACTGGACACAGACATTGCTATTAATACATATTCTAATAGAGTTACCCCCAGTAGAAAGGGTTCCACTCAAGCAATTAATGGCATCACTTTTTATCGTACCTGCCGAAAGTAGGATAATCTAAAAACGAGATTTAATTAAAAATCGAAGCTATAATATCTAAATTGATGTCTAAAGAGGGATTAAATGATTAAGGTAAACGTAATATTTCACAGTATTAATATGGCCACATTTACAAGATGGCAGAAGCCATAGCTGAAGGGGCAAGAGAAGTCGAAGGAGCTGAAATCGGAATTTATCAGGTGCTTGAGACTCTGCCTAAAGATATTCTGAAAAAAATGGGTGCAATCGAGACAAAAAAACTTTTTGCGCATAATACCTGTGTTGACCAGGGACATGTATGAGGATGTACTGGCTGGAGCAGATGCATTGATATTTGGAACACCTACACGATATGGGATGATGACTGCTGAGATGCGCACAGTCCTTGATGGTTTAGGAGGGCTATGGAGTAGAGATGCTTTCGTAAGTAAGGTCGGAAGCATCTTCACTTCAAGTGGAACACAGCATGGAAGCCAAGAATCCACAATACTAACATTTCATGTTAGCCTGCTTCATCTTGGGATGATTATTGTTGGACTTCCTTATGCCGAAAAACGACAGACGAGAATGGATGAAATTACAGGCGGTAGCCCATATGGAGCTTCAACAACCGCAGGTGGAGACGGAAGCCGCCAACCTTCAGAAAACGAGCTTGCAATGGCCCGTTATCAAGGTAAACACGTAGCCCAAATTGCAAAAAAACTGCTTGAAGGTAAAAATGTGATATTTGATATATTGATTTCGTTTGTATTCTGTTAAGATAAGGAACACCAAAAAAAAGTTATTTTTATGCTAAATATCTATCTTTTTCTTCTTTGTTTCCCTTTTTTGCATGCATCAGTTCAATTTACATTACAAAAGTAGCTAAAATCATAGACCGGTTAGTAAATAATACCATAAGTACCTATACTGTTTACAGTCATTATTTATTATTACTTGAAAATTAAATAATATTTCTTCAGTAAAATAATAAACATATATTTCTTCTATGACTTTGCAGGACAGTAAGTAGAACATACCATTTAATATCTTTCTAGTTATGAATTTCTGTTTGACTGTATGTAACTAGTTACGGTTTGGTTACTGTTTCTGATAACAAAATATAGGATTAATTTCACTTTTATCTCCAGATGAGGAATATATTTCTAGCTAATTTCTCAGGCACGTGAATTCAGAGATGTATGTATCAAATCCTATGCTCGTAAATATAACCAGAGGATAGGACACTGATAGGCTCAAGGTAATGTTATCATTTGTTGGCAATGGGAAAAAATATGCTAAACCATAAAAATTGATCATAGATCAGCTAAAATTGTTTTCGTGGCCTTCGTGGGCTAAGGGGTTTTGGTGACCGTGATGAGTATGGCAGCGGTCATGATAGAGAACATTACATAGACAATGAAGGTTTCCATAGATTTGTTGGCCGTGGTGATTTAGTTGATGATTTTTTGCTAATTCCTGCTTTTTTATGCTAATTAATCGATTTATTTTGGTACCTTAGGCATTTTTACTGAATAAATCAAATTAATTTTGGGATTTATTCGTCAGTTTATGTCAAAAATTGGCGTTTATTTGAGAATTAAATTTGACGAAAAAATGTGAATGCGTATTGTTTAAAAGAATCAAAAGAATTTATTTGAACTTTATAATGCATGAAACAGTAATTTAATAGCAAGAATTGTAGTCTGATGGAAGCTTCTGTACATTACCTTTTGTTCACCATTTTGTAACTAGCACTTCCCACTCGCAGACTTAAAGGTATACACAAAAATATGAGTTATTATATTAAACAAATCATTTCTATTCCTAATATAACATAATATAATATAATTTAATTTTTTTAAATATGATACTGACTGTTGTTCATGATTACAGTGCATGATGCCCACTTATTCAAATGTAGGTTCACTATCTAGTAGTAAAATATAAATAAGGAATAGGCCACTGATAGGTTTAATGTAATGTTCTCATGCGCTGACAGTGGGAAATATATTAGACTTTACAAAATAGATTCTAGGGTCATTAAATTTATTGGGTTTTCCAAAAAAAAGCCATAAAGGGAACTTGAATAAATTCGGCCCCTTTAATGATCATCAAAGGAATATATAGCGACATGCGATTAAGATGCGATTTTTATAAAAAACTTTTCTCGAATTATTCTAAATTAAAAATCAAGATCATAAGGATTTAGTAAAATTTGTCTATGTTTTTTTCACAATTTTTTTGCATTTACTTGGGATTATCGATGGTATGTCCCACATTCCTGTATCTTTTGAAATATGTTATGTTTATGAAGTACATGTACCACCTATTACTTGTGCTTTTTTCCTTTAATTGAAAGTCGGTTAGAAGAGGATAGGATTTATGTGGTTGAACTTAGAGGCCATCTTAAAATTCAAATAAATAGGTGCTCAAAATCTTTATGATAAAATTAAAATATTGGAGCAGAGTTATATCAAAGAAAATAGCAGACTTTATTTTGATAAAAAGAAAAGTTGAAGCTTAAATAGTCTCCATGAGGCACGTATTTGGAAGTTGATACAGAGTCCAAATTTAAATTCGATATTATACAGGAATATTTCAGAATAATTAAATTTATCACCCGAAGATTTGATATCGAATCCGCAAAAATAGACTCGATTGCAATTATAATTGGCCTTCTCACTGAGCTGGTGGTAGGAGTATATGATCGTGCACTTCAATACAGCAATGCTCTTTTTGGAATGCAACGAGGATTTTCGGTTCATGAGTTTCCCTATTATTATGTAATATTCATACCTGCCCTGGGAGGGCTGTTGGTTGGGATAATCTCTTATTTCCTAATAAAAAAGCAGTATGGAGTTCAAGGTCTTATCGAAACGGTAACTCTACGTGGATCAAGGCTTAATCTTGTTGATACCTTTCTAGAAACATTCACGTCCATTATCACTATCAGTTCGGGAGGTTCACTGGGAAAAGAAGTTCCTGGAGACCTGGCCGGAGCTGGAACAGGTGCTTTGGTTGGCAGAATTCTAAAAAGTCCAGAAAGACAGCTGCAGGTTCTTCTCGGATGCGGTGCTGCTGGTGGTATAGCAGCAGCATTTTGTGCTCCACTTGCTGGCGTTGTCTTTGTTGTAGAAGTGATTTATGTTGAACTTGAAACTAGTACTTTATTCCGATAGTAATATCCTCAGTTTTCGCAACCCTTGTCTCCAGTACTATTTTTGGTATAAAACCTCTTCAGATATCTTCGTACATGCTAGTAAGTCCCTATAAAGAACTAATGCTCTATCTTGTCCTTGGTCTTTTTGCAGGGGTCATCTCAACAATGTTAATCCGAACACTTTATTGTACAAAAGATATTTTTTCAAAAATTCCCATTCATCCAAGCTTCAAGCCCGCACTGGGAGGGCTCGCAGTAGGTGTAATTGGCTTTTTCTATCCTCGGATCCTTGGAATGGGCTATATTGTAATTATGGATGCTTTAAACAACCAGTTCACCTTCGAACTCCTTTTGACCCTTCTTTTCCTAAAGATCCTTGCCTTTTCCCTAAGTCTTGGTTCTGGAGGTTCGGGGGGATGATTGTTCCTTCTCTTTTTATAGGGGCAATGCTTGGAGGAGCTTTCGGAATAATTGCAAATGCATTTTACCCAGGGATAATTGCAGGGTCGGGAGCTTATGCCTTGGTGGGCATGGGTGCAGTTTTTGCTGGGACTGTAAGAGCTCCTCTTACTGCTATTCTAATCTTATTTGAGATTACTAGAGATTACAATTTGATTCTTCCTCTTATGTTTGCCTGCGTACTCAGTAATGTAATGTCAAATGCTCTGTATCCGGAATCAATTCTTACGGAAGGACTTCGCAGGAAAGGTTTCAAGATCCGAAAAGGGAGAGAAGTAGATACCATAGTCTCAATTCTTGTAAAAGATGCCATGGTCAAACATATTCAAACAGTTTCCGAGGAAAAGAGTGTCAAAACCCTTACTACCTTTATGCAAGCAAGTCGCCATGGAGGTTTTCCTGTCGTCAATTCTAAAGGTAAACTTTCTGGAATAGTAACACTCTCAGACATCCAGAGCAAAGTAAAATCTGGGAAAGTTGATACAAAAATAGGAGAAGTCGCCACCAAAGAAATAGAAGTCGCCTACCCTGATGAAAATCTTGATATTGTCCTTAAACGCTTTGCTGCAAAGCAAATTGGGCGGCTCCCTGTCGTGGAACGAGACGATAAAACAAAACTTATTGGTCTCATAACCCGGAGTGATATTGTTAACGCATACAACAAGAAAGTCGTTGAAAAAATAAGAGATATCCCTTAACTATATACATATATTAATTAGCTCAGGAGCTTTTAGTACAGGCATCAGCAAAAGTTCCTGCAGATCTAATTCCTAATTCCATTAGGATTTAAGCACTTGAAGTGTAAAATCAAGTATTTTAGATAGTGTGTTTAAAATCATTTCCAGCTTACTTTTTAAGGATTATTTTCATATTTACGTTAGATTATTTTGATTTTCTAGTTGCTTTTTAGCTTTGCAAAACCTTTACAAGAAATATCGGAGATTTACGGAGTGTTTTATTCCTGAATAAAATTACTTTTCAAAGATCATATATCACAGTAAAGATAGCTTTCTCTATCCTAAAAATATTCCTTTTAGTTTAAATTCATCAACTGATAGAGATTCTAACAAAAGAAATATACACAACGTCTCCAAATTCACTTTTTTGAACAGTAATAACAAAAATTTTCCTGTTTGTTTACTGAGTTTATTAATAAACAAGCTTATAATGATATCGCCTGAATGATCTGTTTTTAAGCCTGAATTTTACATTTCTAATATCAACAATAAATTCAATCTGACTTGTGTACAATTAAGCTAGATAACCAATAGTATGTTCCATCATAATTATCTTTGTTAACTAATTAATTTGTATATAGATCAATTTCCCGATTTGTTAGTTGGTGATCCCTATTCATTCATCCAGTTTTTTCAAAAAGAGCAGGATAAGTCTTTTTTAATGTTATGAGGACCTTTTCGTCTAATTTTGTATCATGAAGTGTTTTCACTTTTGAAAGCTGATAAAATGATAAATGCTGAGCTCCTTCAAAGTTAGCTCCTTCAAGATTAGCTCCTCGAAGATATTTTTTCTCTGGAATACCCATTTACAGCTATCTGATTTTGAATATAATAAGTATTACTGTGCTAGGAAGATATCTTCTGTTCTTAAGAATTTAGTTTTCAAAATTGTATCGAATTATAAGGACATTTCTAGAAATCGAAGACCAAATTGATAGAATTGATCTGTATGCAACTGTTTCCTTAGTTCAGCTGCGTAAATTTGATCCTAATAAAAACGGACCTGAAAGACTAAATGGATTAGATATAAGCTAAAAACTTAGTGAAAGGCATACCTCTCCCATTCATTTTGCATGTATTAGATGGCAGATCGTTATATGCTTCACAATCTGTCCAGTTTCGAGTTATTTAAGGCGCACTTCTTGGACACGATGATATCACTCAAAGCAACTGCTTTAATATTTTCTTTAAACCAAAAAGGATTTTATCCTCTAAATCCAAATGTAAAATGAATTCAGGCTTGCGCAATTGAACTGAAAACAATAGCATAAGAGATCAAAATGTCTAAATTATTATATTTATGATAGGTCTGCACATGCTTTATTTATTCATCAAATACGCAAGTCCTAAGATATGAAATTATTGAATTTTATTGAAAAGGGGGCTTTAAATGAGGAAGATAACAGAACAAAATCTTATCAACGCGTTTGGAGGAGAAAGTCAAGCATATATGAAGTATGTTCATTTTGCAAATCAGGCAAAAAATGAAAAACTTAATAACCTGGCTCGCTTGTTCCGCGCAATCGCTCATGCTGAATATATACATGCAGGAGACCATTTTCAGGAATTAAAACATCTCAATGGAGGATTTGTCGCAAATAGCATGGCAGTTTTTGGTCCGGGTAATTCCGAGAAAAACCTTAAACTAGCTATTGCTGGTGAAACATATGAAATTGAGGAAATGTATCCTACATACATTGAAATTGCAAAATTTCAGGGAGAAAATGACGCACAAAGAAGTTTTGAATGGTCGTACGCTACTGAAAAAATGCACAAAATGTTTTATGAAAAAGCATTAGAATCGGTTAGTTCAGGAAAAGACGTTGAATTCGATCCTATCCAAGTTTGCGAAGTATGCGGATATACCCTTGAAGGATAAGCACCAGATATGTGTCCGATATGCGGCGCATTGAACGACAACTTTACTGCATTTAAATAAGTGTTTGTCTTGCATCTGCTAACTCTTACTAGGTAAGTTTCCGTATACTAAGGATTCAGATGACACGCAGACCAATGTTTCCAGAAGTTTCGCATTAGGTCATTTCTGGGTCGCATCATTTGTTAGGATCTCCAGTCATAGATTCAAAAATAAATCAATTATTTGGTAGATAATGCATTTATTAATGAACAGATTCAATAATTTAGGTTTTTGAATATGCTTTATAATCTATATACTATGTGTTTAGCCAGTCATGATCATTTATGCGGTAAGAAGGTTACAACAAAGGTGAGCAAAGAATTATTGGCGAACTAAAAAATGTGATCAAAGAAGACTTTGGAAATGTTAAAGGGGTTTAAAAAGTAAACATGATTCTCGCGAAGAAAAAAACAGAGGTAAATCGAAATCCTCCAAGGATTGATCACAGAAGAAAAAAATTAAAATTGTATTCTATGATCCTAATTTGACAGCTTGATTTTTGTGTTTAAAAGATATTTCCATATTTGAGAAGAATAAAGAAGTAATATTATGTATGACTTACGCACTTGAGATCTAAACTAAAGTATAAATATCTCCTGCAAAAACCGTTTGAGAACTGTTATGTATGAGTACTCAACAGACACGGTTTGCGACGGGCTCACCTCTTAAGGTATAAATTGCAACCAGGTTGCAAAATTTGTGATTTGTTTCCTTCTGGCTTTGAATTCTTTAAAGAAACACACAAATGAAGCCTTCAGTAAGGTATTGGAATTAAGAGTAAACGACGAAGCTCTGTAAAAGATAAAGATCCCGTTTTTAGTAAATCAGGAGGAGTGAGGGAATAATATAATCTGAAAGGTAAATGGGGGAATAATATGTTATGGAAAGATCATGAGGAGCTATTTGTAAAGTATAAGAGCAATCCTATACTTACTGCTGAAAACTTGCCATATAAGGCCTACTCAGTGTTTAACCCGGCTGCTACCATAGTTGATGATATAACTCTATATTGCTGATGCGTGTTGAAGATCACAGGGGTTTTTCTCACTTTACCGTGGCTAGGAGTAAAAACGGAATTGATGGTTGGGAGATTGACAGCCAACCAACCTTTGCTCCGGATCCTGTAAACTACCCGGAAGAGAGATACGGTATTGCAGATCCACGTATAACTTACATTGATGAGATTGGAAAATGGGCTGTAACATATACGGCTTTTTCTGATTCAGGTCCAATAACAGCTCTTGCCTTTACAGAAGATTTCCATAATTTTGATCGAGTAGGAGCTACCATGCCGCCTGGGAATGAAAATGCTGCTATTTTTCCTGTGAAGTTTAATGGCAGGTGGGCAATGTTACACAGGCCTACATCTATTATGCAGTGTGCGAAGGCAAACATTTGGATATCTTTTTCTCCATATATGAAATACTGGGGAGAACACGAGGTTCTTCTGTATGCTCGGGAAGGAGGTTGGTGGGATGCCTATAAAATCGGTTTATCCTCGCCGCCAATCTTCACATCTGATGGATGGGTAATGATGTACTATGGGATACTTCATGCAACATCTAAGGTAAGTTATAGGCTTGGACTGGCCCTTCGATCTTGAAGACCCAAGGAAAGTGCTTCGCAGATCCGAAGGATGGATTTTTGGGCCTCATGAATTATATGAACGCACTGGAGATTTTAATGATGTTGTTTTCCCTTGCGGAGGGGTCTTAGTGAATGATGAAATCCGTATTTATTATGGAAGTGCGGATGTATCAGTATCAATGACCAGTGCAAAAATGAACGATATCTTAGATTATATACATGGGTGTCCTGAGACACAATGCCCTGATGAATACTGCAGATGGTTTGAAGAAAACAGGGATCTTTCTAATGATCCAAAAAAAGGCGATGTTAAATTAAAATAAAATCGTAACTATTCAGCTTGGGAAAAAAAATATCATTAACCATATTATTTAAGATTTAATTAGTAAGTCTTTTTGAGCTCATCTTCTTTGATTATTAGCTAATGATTTTTTTTAGTTTTGAATGAGTTGGCAATTACATATTTTGACAACTCAGTTAGTCTGTCATTAAGTAGTTGATGTTTTCAAGATTAAGTTTCCAATGGAAAGAATGTTTATGTTTTTATGTACTGAAGCAGATCTACTCTAAAGTAACCTCACTGAAACGCGGCACAAAAATGGCTGAAAAATGGCATTAAGAGTATTCTTGAAATAACATCAAAATAATATAGAAATATCACAACTCAAAAATAGAATCGATAGACTTATTTTTGATATCTAGATAATTGCTAAAAAACATCAACTACTTAATGACCGATGACCAAAATAATGATTATAAATAAACAAGGAATGTGAGCAGTTTTGGGGGTATTATTATAAGAATTGGGATGTTATCTTCAATTGGCAGGAGCACGCCACCTAAAAAGTATGGCCCATGGGAATCTGTAGTATCTTTATTAACTGAAGGACTGGTAAAAAAGGGAATTGACGTTACCTTATTTGCGACAGCAGATTCTCACACTTCGGCCAAACTTCATGCAGCATGCCCTAAACCCTACGAAGAAGATAAGAGTATATTAACAAAAGTATGCAAATGCCTGCACATATCAGAAGTTTTTGAGAGAGCAAATGAGTTCGATATAATACACAATCATTTAGGCTATATCCCTCTTACCTACAGTGCGCTTGTCAATACTCCTGTTGTGACAACTATACATGGTCTTACTTCAAGTAAAATTCTTCCTGTCTATAAAAAGTACAACAATAAAACTTTTTATGTATCTATAAGTAATGCCGACAGATGCCATGAGCTGGACTATATAGCTACGGTTCGAAACGGAATCGATGTAGAAAATTTTCATTTTAATGATGACCCATTGGACTATATCCTCTTTTTGTCGCGCACTCTGCATAAAGATACAGGTGCAAATGAAGCAATACAAATCGCTAAAAAGACCGGAAAAAAACTTAGAATAGTCGGTTTTGTTGCTGATAAGGCGTATTTCGAAAAAGAAGTACAACCCCATATAGACAATGAACAGATTATTTATGAGAAGCATGTTGATCCTGAAAGCAAGAAGGAACTTTTGTCAAATGCATACGCTTTACTGCACATGATCAATCATGATGAAGTTCTTGGACTTGATGTAGTTGAAGCTATGGCCAGTGGTACACCGGTAATTGCAATGAACAGAGGTTCGATGCCTGAGCTGATAAGAGATGGAGAAACTGGTTTTCTGGTCAATAGCATTGATGAGGCTGCAGCTGCTGTCCAAAAGGTTGCTGCCATATCCCGAAAAAAATGCAGGGAAAGTGGGGAAAAACGTTTCTCTGTTGACAGGATGGTAGCTGACTACATCAAAGTGTATGAAACAATTATTGAAAAATGTAAACGTGAGTCAGTAAGACCCTGGGGGTACTATGAGGTGCTCTTGCATATGCCAGGGTATAAAGTCAAAACTCTCACAATTCTACCACAGGGTGAAATCTCACTTCAGCGTCATTCTCATAGAAAAGAGCACTGGTACATAGTCAATGGAAAAGGAATTGTAACTAAAAGCAGGAGTGAAATCAAGATTCTTGCCGGAGATTCTGTCGATCTTCCAGTAAACGAAGTGCACCGCATTAGGAATACAGGCAACGAAAACCTTGTTTTGATTGAGATCGCTCAGGGAGATTACCTTGGAGAAGATGACATCGTAAGACTTGAGGATAAATATGGGAGAGCCTGAAAAGATCTGTATTTAATGAACTCGTATTTTGGAAGACAACCTATATCGCAAGCTCCATATACATTTATTTATTTCAATGTTACATTTTCTGTAACATGTTACATTTTCCTTTATATTAGGAGACAATGGTACCTGCTCAGATCTCTAAGACTCTTTCTCAAGTACTTTTTTAGTCCTCTTTTCCCAAAATTACGATTATTTCACTAATTGTTTTTAGACATTCATCAACCGAAAAGATCTCAGTCTCAGTAATCTTTCTCATTGCACATATAAAAAAATAAGATAGATTCATAAATCATTGCACACCTTGGCAGTGTACCGAAAGTTCTGTAAAATCTAGAATATTAAAAAATTATTGGGTAGGAAACCCTGCTCAGAAGAACAAATTAAACAAAGTAAATAAAAACTTGACTTTGAATTCATAGCAAATTCAAAGTCAAGTTTATGTGTATCGAGGGTAATTGGGTTCTATTAATATGGAATTTATCTACCCAATAACTTCTTAATATTTTGAATTTTACAGAAAAATCGGCACACTGTTGATCTTCAATGCAAGAAAAAGTAAGCACTCGTTACACTGGAAACTTAATATTGAAAACATGAATCAATTAATAGAGGGCGACCAAAATACTGAAAGTATTGATTAAAATGAAAATCGAAGAAACAGAAACGATGAGGTAAATATTTTCAAACCAGTATATATTTGAGTGAAGGTGGATTAAAAAACCTGTACTTATAGAACAGAAGATATCTTTCTAAAATGGTAATATTTATTTTAGTTTAAAAGAAATTAATTGTTCATGGATATTTCAGAGAGAAAAGATTTTCGAGGAGCTAATCTTATCAAGGCAGACCTTCAAGGAGCTAATCTTATCGAGGTAGACCTTCAAGGAGCTAAGCTCATAGAGGCTAACCTCATAAAGGCTAACCTTGAAGGAGCTAACCTTGAAGGAGCTAATCTTCAAAAAGCTGACCTTCGAGGAACTAACCTTTCAAATGCTTACCTTCCAGGGGGTAAAGAAACTAACCTTCAAGAAGCTAACCTCCAAGGAGCTGACCTTATAATGGCGAACCTTCATTTGGCTAACCTTCAGGGAGCTAACCTTCAAGAGGCGAACCTTCATTTGGCTAACCTTCAGGGAGCTGATCTCCAAGGAGATGACCTTCAAGTAACTAACCTTCAGGAGGCTAATCTTCATTTTGCTAATCTTATAGGGGCTGATTTTTATGGAGCTTATCTTCAAGAAGCTAACCTTAAAGAAGCTAATCTTGTAGGAGCTAATCTTCAAGGAGCTAACCTTGAAGGGGCTAACCTCGAAGGAGCTAACCTTGAGGGTGCTCTCAATTTATCAATTGACCAGCTTTCTAAAGTGAAAACACTTCATAGCGCAAAAATGGACAAAAAGCTCCTCAAGTCACTAAAAGAGCAATATCCTGACCTTTTTGAAGTACCGTAGCTACAAATTCTCAAGGATCAAGATCGTCACGATATGAGTGAGTATCAAGGAGGAGATGAAAACCTGATATAAGTGCGGCATCAATCCCCCAAGCGTGTTCAAGGGCATATTTCTCAAATGCAGGATTGAGCAAAGAGCCTGAAGTTTTGGTCATAGGCTGCTATGATACGATTTTCCCTTGGAACCCTGATCTGTGTCCTATATAAGGAAAAAGTATCTCTTTCTGAAAAATAAAATATGAAATGAATAGGATCCTGATTGCTGGAAACAATGTCCATATTTCCTTTTGATTCAGTCCCTTAATTTTCCTCTCTCTGCATGGGAGCATAGGGAAAAGAAATCGATTTTCTTGAAAACAAAGAAAATTGAATTTTTGAGGGTACAGCGACATTTGGAATTACCCTGGAAACTCTGAGCTGTGAGAAAGCATTTGCCATTATTTCGGCTTTTCCACCCATTATCATAAGGATTCTTCGAAATAACGGGTTTTAAGAAACTCGAAAGTGGTTTGTTCAAAAACGAGCCACTCACATCAGCATCCGGGTTTTCATACGATAGACAAATCTGACAACAAATTGGGTTTTGAATATATTTTCCAGGAAGTTAGTCTATTTTTTCAAGAATTTCGGTCATTTCGAAATTTTCCAGCAGTTCAGAGATCTCGGCTTCACCTATTCTATATACAGAGTCTACGTTGACATTGTATCCATAAAGTATTTTCAGTTAACCAGTTCCTGCTTAATTTCCACGAAATGAATAGTTTTAGCTTAAACAGATAGACTATTTATTATCTTTTTTTGTTTTATTTTTGAAATCATGGCGGCAAAAGTTCCTGCCGAAATTACATCCCCTATTCCCACTGTAGCCTTTGGTTTGTTAACGATCTTTGTGGGAATAATGACAGCATCATGGTCTGGCCCGTAGAGATATCCAGACTCAAATTCTTCCAGAGTGCAAAGCTTTCGGCCTACGCAATAAATTTTGAAGTTTTCCAGGCCTTCAATTCCATCACTTGAAATCGGAACTTTCAGCCCAACCTCTGCCTCCATAAAGTTTCCAATATTGCCCCTTATGACCTTAGCAGCTGCCAGGGTTGAGGAAAAGAGAAGAAAGTCCCTATGTTCTTTAAGCGTAAGAAGGTGATCTTTTACCAATATACAGATATAAAAACCAAGAGAATGTACGTGGACTCTTTCAAGCGACAGGTCCTTCAAAAGTTGAACAGCCCCCTGATAAATAGATGTTATCCCGTATTCCTCTTTCATGATCACAGAATAAGAGAGTTCTTCATGCCCAAGCACATTCAAAGCATTTGCTATCTCCATAGTATCAAGACCCAGGGAATGAACATGTTTAGCAACAATCTCTGTTAGAATAGTCTTTCTTATAACCATGTTCTGGATGGATGTGAGTTCTACATGGATACGGAGTTCAGGGTTTAAGGACTTCAGTTTCTCAATAACCTGCACCTCATGGGGCTTGCCTCTTGCGGAGGTGTACATAGCTATATGACTCACCTTTATGCGCTTATAAAACTTGCACATGAGAAAGGACTAAAAAAAATATATATACACACTTTTTTGGATGGAAGGGACGTACCCCCTAAAACTGCCCTTGGAGATATAAAAGAACTAGATGCATTTTGTAGGGAAAATGGGGATGCAAAAATCGCAACGGTCTCAGGGCGCTACTACGCAATGGACAGAGATAATCGTTGGGATAGGACAAAACTTGCCTTTGAAGCTATAACTAAGGGAGTTGCCACTTATACAGCCCCGGATGCAGAGACTGCAGTTTCTGAAGCCTATGGCAGGGGAGAGACTGATGAGTTTGTAAAACCGACTATAATCATTGATTCAGAAGGAAATCCAGAAACAATCATAAAAGATAACGATTCTGTGATTTTCTTCAATTTCAGGTCAGATAGGGCACGGCAGCTTACCTGGGCTTTTGTAAAAAAAGACTTTGAAGGCTTCGCGAGGGAAAAACGTTCGAATGTTTACTATGTCTGCATGGTCCAATACGATGAAACCCTAGATTTGCCCATTGCTTTCCCTCAAGAAGAGCTGGTAAAGGTGCTTGGAAAAGTACTTAGTGAGCAGGGACTTATCCAGCTCCGAATTGCTGAAACCGAAAAATATGCACATGTAACTTATTTCCTTAACGGTGGACAGGAAAAATGTTATGCAGGAGAAGATCGTTGCCTGATCCCTTCTCCGAAGATTGCTACCTATGATCTCAAAACCGAAATGAGCGCATATGAAGTTACGGATGAGGTTATCAAGCGAATTCGGTTAGGAAAGTATGATGTCATTATCCTTAATTTCGCAAACATGGATATGGTTGGACACACCGGAATTTTTGAAGCTGCAGTAAAGGCATTAGAAGCCGTGGATAACTGCATGGGCAGAATTGTAGCGGTTCTGAAAGAAACCGGAGGAATAGCACTCATAACTGCGGATCACGGAAATGCTGAACAAATGATAAACCTGAAAACAGAAGAACCGTATACAGCACATACTTCAAATCCGGTAAAATGCATTTACGTAGGAAATGATGAGGTAAAAGCTCTTAAAAATGGTAAACTGTGTGACCTTGCGCCAACTATTCTTGAACTCCTCAGAGTTCCGAAACCGCAGGAAATGAAAGGAAAATCACTTATCCAGGATTTGCGTACTTGAGGTAAAAAATCAAATACAATGGGCGTTGTAGTTTAACATGTGCTTTATATAGTTGGAGGTTTAATGCCATTGATTTTTCAATTCAATTGCGTGAATTCTATTCACCATTCATCCTTTTTTGTAGCAAAAATGAGTTCTAAATTTCTAACCGTAAGCCTGAAATCAATACTCTGCTCCAGCCTCACATCAATGAATATCTTGGAAAACTGTTGAGAAAATAGGGCAATTTGTCATGAAGAGATTTTCAAGAAGAACATAAGCTTTTTGGGAAAAAGGTTTACACCTAAGACTAATGAAATACAATGAAGCAGATATTTTCTTTGATTGAAGATGTGGTAGACAAAGCCAGATCATTCAAAACTGATAGTAGTCTAACGAATTTTTGTCACAATTTATTTGCTTATTTCAACAAACTATGTTTTCACACTGAAAAATGGACCGGATTCTTACCCTTAATAAGGGCTAAATTTATATGTTGTTGGTTTAGTTGATTCACTGTCTAATGAACTTCCTCACAGTGAGAATCTGTAATTATACTGGTCTCATATGTTTTAGTTTCATCTATTTCATTGACTAACTATAGCTCCCACCTCTATCAAAGAAAACTTAACCACATACTTTAATGCATTTCAGGACTATGTCCTATACTCGAATCATCTGCCCAAACAAGTTTTTTATATAAATTGCTTCAATACATTAGAAGGTGATATAACATGGTAGAATTTGAGCTTGATGATTCTGGAGTATATCGGAATACCAACGTTTTCGATCAACTTCTCAAATTTGTAAAAGAGAATTGGGGAAATGATAGAGCAATTCTCAAAAATTTTGAAGATTTAGCCGATATTGATCTTGTTGGGTGGTTCATGCAGGACAAAGATAATGAAATTTTGGTAGGTATCGAACTCAATGAATCTAGTGACCACAACTACGACGAAATCATTTTCTATGATAAAAACAAAGGGGATATAACCGTATTTTCAGTAATGGGAGAACATACCGCTTGATGTGTGACATATGTTCAATAGGCAACGCCTGGTCGACCTTATAAGTTTGGACTTACGCAGTTGAACTGAGAAATCAATAACATTAAACTTTTGATTGTATAAAAAATGAATTTGACAACAATGTATATTGAACTTGATTTTGTACCTCAAGTGCGTAAGTCTTATTGATAACTAGCCATAGGCATATGTTGGAATTTTAATGTCCTCAAAGATTAATCCTTTAAATTGTCTGTTATTGTATTAAGTACGAAACTATCTAAAGATTTAAAATACAATACATCCTTTTAGTATAACAATAATAATCATTAAAGTTGTTCTAAAAACTCTCAATGAATGAAAATTAAATGAGTTTTGGAATAAGCTCGATGAAATCTATTGATGGATTCCCGTCAACTTACTATTTAGATATTTTTCATTACCTTCCATTTCCGTTTCCGTTTCCAGGACCTTAAGAGTGATCTTCATAACCGAATCTGGATTAAGTGAAATGGAATCTATCCCCAATTTTACAAGAAACTCCGCAATTTCAGGAAAGTCACTAGGAGCTTGTCCACAGATCCCGCTGTGCCTTCCATTTTGTTTTGCACCCAGCACAGCCATTGCCATTATTTTCATAACTCCCTGATCTCGCTCATCGAATTCTGCAGCAAGCAGTTCGGAGTCTCTATCAACGCCAAGTGTCAGCTGCGTCAAGTCATTTGAGCCTATGGAAAAGCCATCGAAGAATTCGCTGAATTCGTCAATAAGAAGAACATTATTTGGAATTTCACACATAACATAGACCTGCAGCCCATTTTCTCCTCTCTTTAGCCCGTTTTTCTCCATCTCGGCAATTACTTTTCGTGCTTCTTCAACGGTTCTACAGAAGGGAATCATAAGAATTAGATTTGTAAGTCCCATTTCATCTCTGACCTTTTTCATAGCCTTGTACTCAAGGGCAAAACCTTCCCTATAACGCTCATCACAATAGCGAGAAGCTCCCCTGAAACCTATCATGGGATTGTTCTCCTCCATTTCGAAATAACTGCCCCCAAGAAGACTTGCATACTCGTTAGTCTTGAAGTCACTCATGCGAGCTACAACCGGCTTTGGATAGAAAGCCGCAGCGATAGTCCCAAAACCTTGGGCAAGCTGCTCAACAAAATACTCTTGTTTATCATAACCTCTTGTAAGTTGTTCGATTTCCCGAAGGACTTTAGGGTCTTTGACCTTTTCAGGGTGTACGAGAGCCATTGGATGGATCTTAATATAGCTTGTAATTATGAACTCCAGCCTCGCAAGCCCAATTCCATCGTTTGGGATCATGGAAGAAGCAAAAGCTTCCTCCGGATCTCCAAGATTCATCATAATCTCAGTTTTCGGGCGTTTTAGGTCTTTGAGATTCAGAGTATCTTTATGGAAAGGAAGAATACCATCATATACAAGCCCGTCCTCTCCTTCCGCACAGCTCACGGTGATTTCCCTACCTGTCGCAAGAACCTCGGTTGCATTGCCTGTTCCTACGACTGCGGGAATTCCTAATTCCCGGCTGACAATAGCAGCATGGCATGTCCTTCCCCCTTTGTTTGTGACAATTGCAGCTGCCGTTTCCATGACAGGTTCCCAGTCAAGAGTTGTGGAGTGCGCAATCAGAATTTCTCCTGGTTTAAAAGAGGGCAGATCTGAAACATCCGGAATTAAATGAGCTTTTCCAGAAGCAATTTTGTCTTCCACGCTCTTACCTTTTGCAAGAATTTTGGACTGTTTCCCAAGTACATAGGTTTCCAGAATGTCTTTGCTTTTTTGGGACTGGACAGTCTCAGGTCTTGCCTGTACTATAAAAAGTTCCCCTGTTATGCCGTCTTTTGCCCACTCGATATCCATAGGCCTGGGTTCTCTATACTTTTCAGAGTAATGATTTTCGATAGTTATTGCATACCCTGCAAGTTTGAGCACTTCTTCATCATCAATACAGAAACGAAGCCGATCCGCTTCAGGAACCTCCACGTTTTGGGTAAGTACTTTGGAGTTGCCACGCCCGTAGATCATTTTGATCTCTTTGTCCCCTACTTTTTTCATGATAATTGGCTTGTACCCTTCCCTGAAAGTCGGCTTAAAGACATAGAACTCATCTGGATTGACCTGGTCCAGCACGACATTTTCTCCAAGCCCGTATGCGTCTGTAATGAAAACCACGTCCTTGAATCCGGTTTTAGTATCCAGAGTAAAAATAACACCGCTAGAAGCTAGATCAGACCTTACCATATTCATAATCCCAATCGAGAGCCCCACTTTGAAATGATCAAAGTTATTTGTTACACGGTAGGAAATCGCCCTGTCAGTGAAGAGTGAGGCAAAACAGCGCGAGCAAGCGTCTCTAAGCCATGGATATCCTCTGATATTTAGGTAAGTTTCCTGCTGGCCAGCAAAAGAAGCGGTAGGAAGATCTTCAGCAGTTGCCGAACTCCGTACAGCTACATCCGTATCATCTCCATACTGCTCGCATAGTCATATCCAATTTTGACAATTTTGATTTATTCCCAGAGATCGTCAGGAATTCCTGCCCCAAGAATCAGATCCCTTGCGATTTTCCCCCTTTTTGCAAGGTCAGTGACGTTTGCAATATCAAGACCTTCCATTGCTTTTTTAAGCTTCTCTAGAATGCCTCCGGCTTTGAGGGTGTGCCAATAAGCTTCGGCAGTCACTGCAAAGCCGTTAGGGATCTTTATCCCCTTCGAAGTAAGCTCCCTGTACATTTCCCCAAGAGAAGCATTCTTTCCACCCACAAGCGGAACATCGTCAATTGTAGTCTCTTGAAACCAACGGATGTACTTGCTCTTAATCTCAGACATTTTCCAAAATCCCCTTTAAAATTATTGTTGTGAATAAAAAGTTTGGCAATAAACTTAAAATTTCATGCATTAGTTGAAAAGTTTTTCCAAATCAGTACAATATATTCTTGGATTAAGTAGGTTCCACTTGTAATTTATGCATTGATTTTTCATGAACTACATCTTTACGTTCAGATTTTAAGGCAATTTGGAACCTGCAATCATTCGGAGTTTATGGCATTCTGTGGCTTCCCTTCAATGAATTTTTCTACATTTTGAACACATACACTTGTGCATTCTTCAAGAGACTCATGCGATAGAAAAGCAATGTGTGGCGTAAGCGCGACGTTTTCAAATTCCATCAGCGGGCTATCTAATGGAAGCGGTTCTTTATCAAAAACATCAAGACCTGCTCCACCAATCTGTTTTGTTCTAAGAGCTTTTATGAGAGCAACTTCATCGACTATCTTTCCTCTGGCTGTATTTATAAGAATTGCACTTGTCTTCATTCTTGCAAGCTCTTTTGTGCCTATCATATTTTCTGTGGATGAAGTGAGCGGTACGTGAAGGGTGATGATATCTGCTTCTTTGAGTAATGTATCCAGATCAACAAATTTTACTCCAAGTCTTCTTGCTTTTTCTTCACTCGGATGGCCTGTAACTGAAATAATATTCATATTAAAACCGTGAGCTATCTGTATAACTCTAACTCCTATACTGCCGGTGCCTATTACCCCAATTGTTTTTCCCATAAGTTGATTCCCAATATAGTCTCTCCAATCAAAATTCCCCTTTCGTATCCCGATATCTGCGAGATGCACTTTTCGCAGGAGATTTATGGATAAAGCAAAAACCATTTCTGCAACTGAATCAAATGCATAGTCAGGAACATTAGATACGATTACACCTTTTTCAGTCGCTGCTTTAATATCTATATGGTCATAGCCGGTTTGCCACACAGAAATCATCTTCAGATTTTTAGCGGCACTGAACGCTTTTTCAGAGAAACCATATCTTCCGACAATGACTATATCTGCATCCCTAACTCTCGATACGAATTCTTCCATGGAAGATGGCATACTTTCAAAAATAGTGAGATTTCCAAGAACCTCAAGTCTTTTCCTGTATTCTTCTGGTAGAAACACAGGATCAGATACAACAATTTTCACTTTATCACCCTAAACAATACTTTATGTCTTTTCCCAGTAAGGTTGAATTCCAAAGTGTGCATGCACCTTAGCTAATTCATCACGAGTTAAAGACCATTCTTCTTTATCGAAACCTTTTGCTTTTTCTAGAACAGATTTGTCAATCTTAAGGATATAATCGTACCTATTCGACTCAAGAGCTTCACAAGGAATGGCAAATAATTTATTGCCTATACCAAGAAAACCACCAAAAGAGAGTACTGCATATGCTATTTTTCCTTTTTCTGCATCAATCATCAACTCTTCAATCATTCCAAGGTGCTCCTCTTTGACATTGACAACCTTAGACCCCTTTATCGTAGTTGTTGGCATAAAAGTTGCTATAGCTTCATCCTGTATCTCTTCAACTATTCCCATATCTCACCACTCCTCAATTATTCACCCGCACCGAATGCAACTTTAAGTTTTTCTTCCTCTTCTTTGGTAAGAGATGTTCTTATTTTATCGTTGCATTGAACTTGTTAAGTCGTTCTAGTGCCTTGTCTTCAGTCCATTTCTCGATTAAGAGAAACAAAACAGAACCGCCTGGTTTAATGGTTGCACCCACTTCCTTGATAAAATTATCATTGATTCCATAATCCATCAGTGCACCAGATATTGCACCAGCAATAGCACCAACGGCTAATCCTAGCCACGGTAACCAGAAAAACAGTCCTATAAGCATGCCCCAGAAGGCTCCGCCTACCATACCTGCGCCCACGAGATGTATGGCTTGCTTCACTTTTATTTTTCCGTCTGGCTTACGAATGACGACTGCGGCATCCTTGAGAGTCATCAGTTCTTCTTTTTTAAGTTGATGGATAGTTTCATCCATCTTATACGCGCCTTCCTCATTAGGAAACGCAAAAACGATTAGTTCACTTATGTTCTCATTCTCCTGTATATTTTTTATTTATGTAAAAATCAGATGCAGATAGCTGTTCTTGTTGGGACTTACGTACTTGAGGTACAAAATCAAGAACAATAAACATCGGGATTTAAAATTTTATTTTATACAGTTAAAGGTTTAAAGCTATTGATTTTCACATTCAACCGCATAAATCCTACTGATTACAAATTCGATCTCTTTGGCATATGGCCTAATCACTCTTCTGTATGCGCTACAGAAGCAGCAAATGCTTATTCACATTCGATGCACACAAGATCTTTCTGAGGCACAGAACATGTGTGAGTTGCTTCACAGTGCGGGCATTTACATTTCCATTCTGAAGGATACCAAAATGTTTCTTCCATAATCTCAACTCCTAGTTAGTGCTAGAGGTGCTATTCGAACACAGAACTTCTGCAAGATCAAGCTCTCAATTGGATGCTTTTGGCCCAGCGGAGCTACTCTCACGCCCTATTTATGCTTCAACCAACTTAATCCAACTATGTGAAATAATGTGCATAGAATACATATTTTCAAAAGTAATGAGATTTCCGCGAACCTCAAGTTTTTTCCGAAATTTTTTTTATAGAAAAAAAGGAGCGCTAAGACATTGGTTCAGAGTAAATCATTGATTGTGTCCCTGTTGATTGTTCATGTTGCATGTTTAACTACTCCTTTCACATATCTTCACAATACAGAATTTTAGATCGTGTTCTTGAATCATTGATCAAATCTGAAAACAGAGTATATCTCCAATTTTTGAGAAAATGCAGATTGAATCCTATGCTCACGATTTTCAACAACATATAGCTACGCTCCATTCTATCCCATAAACG
Organism: uncultured Methanosarcinaceae archaeon; assembly: GCA_963763235.1. Classification (GTDB taxonomy): domain Archaea; phylum Halobacteriota; class Methanosarcinia; order Methanosarcinales; family Methanosarcinaceae; genus Methanosarcina. Next base: position 117,143 of record CAVXNY010000011.1, read on the forward strand.
ACTTGATTTTTTTAATTATAAGATGTTTTAGAAGACATTTTAGGGGAGTTTGATAAACCCTAAATTTGGCTGGTTGTTTATATACTAATCATTTAAATCATATTAAATGATTTATAAAAAAAATGGTTTGAAACTAAATAGTACTTCTACCCAAAATATTTTAGCATCAAACAACAATTTAATATTAATGATGTTTTTATTATATTAGGAGATTTTAGTCGTGCTCCATTAGATGGTTAATATTTTCACCTTAGAATGCACTTTGCTCCAAATGTACTCGTTTTCTAAGCATAACTGCATAAAGAGAATCAAAAACTATACATCGTGGAGTTTGTGCGGAACTGGGTAAAAAATTTTGAGAATGATGGCGTGCTGGTGGGCCTGTCTGGCGGGCTGGACTCGTCTACGGTTGCTTACCTGTGCGTCGAGGCATTAGGCAAGGACAAGGTTATGGGCCTGATACTGCCCGAGCGGGACTCTAACCCGAAGAACATCGATGACGCCATGACCTTTGCTCAGAGCCTCAGCATACCCCACCAGAAGATCGACGTCTCGCCCATTATAAGAGATCTGGGCGCGTACGACCTCATGTCCCACGAAGAGGCGTCGGACAGGGCGGCCTTAGAGCGGCGCGCAGAAAGCGGTCGAATAATCTCTGGGAAGGAGTTGCCTTCCACCGAGCACTTCAGCCCAACGTTTGTCCTCGGGTCATCCTTGTCGTCCAGTAACCCGTTCATTGCTTTTAGGACAGCAAAAACACGCACGCGGATGATGGTGTTCTACTTCCACGACATCATCAAGAATTACCTGCTGGTTGGCACCGGCGACCGGTCCGAGTTAAGCGTCGGCGTGTACGACCGGTATGGCGACGGCGCCAACGACATTACCATCCTGAAGCAGCTGTACAAAACGCAGATAAAGCAGCTGGCAAAGCATATTGGGGTACCCGATCACATCGTAAACAAGCCATCTTCTGCTGACGTGTTCGGGATGGGCCTGCCCAACGAAGAGCTCATCGGTTTATCTTATCTAAAGCTGGATAACATCCTCTGCGGCATCGGAAAGCGGAGTTGCTGATGACGTTATTGCCAGTAAGTCTGGAGTGCAACCGTATGTAGTGGAATCTGTCAGGAAGGCAATGAAAGATGCCAGTTTTGTCGCAAGTTTGCCGCTATCGCTACCTCCACTCTAAAAAGGATTAGAACACTCTCCTGCAGCATACAGTACTCACGTAGACCTGGGACCGTTAGTTTTTGTTTTTCATTAACTTCCAAATGCTTGCGCCTCTTTGAACCTTTTTGTACTTTAACTTGCTGCAAAATTTAAATTTTTACTTTTTTCGAATAATTTAGATATTTTATTTTCCTATATCTTAATTTATAGACAAAAAATGATTAACATTATGCACTTAACAGGCGCGTTTCCACCTTGTTTAAGTTCTCCTTTGCAATTTAACTTTTGGCATAGCCTACTTTACGAGACTCGTCATAGACTCTCTTTACCGTCACAAGCGTTGTTGGTTGATGAGAGATTTAGTTAAAAATAATCTGTCACATTTATAGCAGTCTAATCACAATTTTGAATATTTTACCTTTTCACAGTGCTCATACCTTTCCAGCTAGAAAAACTTACAGAGACAATGCAAGCACAATCTATACATTTACAAACACTCATTAATCAGAAGGCTATAGAAGCACCTGGAGCTCACAAAACCAACTTTTTCAGATAAACTAATGCAATCTTTTTTGGATTATATCTTTACTCGTTCATTTAAATTTTCATTTACTATTTCCAGTGTATTTTTAATAAAGTCCAGGTCGACATCATCATACTCTTTTTTATAGTTATTTATTAATCCGAAGATTTTTTCAGCTAAATCATAGGGGCTACTACATTCATTCTCTTTGATATTTATTTCAGGATACTCTTCAATTTCATCAAAAATTACTTCATCTTCAATTTCTTTCAGCGCAGTTTTAATATTAGGAATCTCTTTTTTCTCAACCTTTTCAATTATTTCATTTTGTAGTTCAGCGGGCTTTTGTGACAATTCGACTATATCTTTTCTAGTACCTTTAATTTCTCTACCAAGAATTTTGTAAGGATTTATATTCGCATTATTCGCAACTTCATCTATGGCATTAGCAAATTTCTCTGCTTTTCGTACAGCATTAGGACTTACTTGGTATTTCTTTGCTATTTTTTGTTCAACTATACCATCAAGAGGTCTCATGGTGATCAAAGAAACTACATCTTCTTTTATTTTGGATCTACATTCTTCTTTTTTTTCTTCCGTATACCTCTTTCCAATCAAATAGTTTCTCTGTTCATTTGTCATACTTCTTCGATTCAGTTGATTATTAATAATCCAATTTATCACTTCGAAACGATTGTCAAACTCTTTTTTGGATAGAGAAAAATCAATATTGAGCTCTTTGCAAATTAAATATCTAGTATGACTGTCAATAATAATATTATTCCAAATAACAATGGGATATAAATCATCATACCCATATTTCGTAATACTCTCGATTAAGCCCTGAAATTCTTCTGGTTTCATCGGTGGTATTAAATTTTTAAATTTGGGATCAATTATTAGTTCCATTCTATTATTCTCCTTTATTCAGCATCTTTGAACCCATCGATTAAATTAGATTTTTAGTATTTTCTCCATCCCTGTCTATTTCCTTTCATAAAGGATCATATTATTTGTTTTTTTAACGTCATGATAAATTTTCAAGTACAAAAGTAAGATCATGAAGACCTATCCGAAAATGTTGTGACTCTATGTAGCTTTCACTTTTGGGAATACACTCAATTTTAAAGGATACTAGTATTGTAGATCTTTGTAACTTTTGCAATAGCCACTATTGATTTTTGGGATAGGCTCTAAGTCCTGAAGAACCAAGGAACAAAAATATGATAAGCTATTAAACAATGGTTATTACTCGGATACGTATGGGTGAAATATATTTCGTATTTGCAAATATAGATAGTGTTAATTCTAGAAATTCTAGAGGAAGATTTCTTAGAGTCACCGTCAATAATTATTTAGTATTCCCCATAGCAGTTGAATGAAGTGCTCTAATGAGCTGAGAATTATTCCTAAAAAATGAAAATTATAGTCTCACTTCATAAAGAGAAACCGACTTGATTCTCGTCCTGTCTTTAAGCTTTTTTAGGATATTAACTTGATATCTCAATAAATGAAGATCCGACAAAAGGATCAGTGGTTAATTGGTTGAGATCATTTGGGGCAAGCTAAAAAGTATCATATTGCCTTTCTGCGATACTGGACCTATTCAGTATTCAAAAATAGCTTCAATTAAGGGTTCTGCAAGTTTCATCACATCTTTTTTAAAAGAGTATATATCATCTAAAACAGCAGAATTTTTTCCCTCTAATAGTTCCTGTTTCAGTTTTTCCCCCAGAATGTCGTCGTTTCCCGTTTCCAGCCTGAGCACTAAAGACCCTGGATAAATTCCAGTTAGGCGGGCAAGGTCGTCGCAGTCCCCGTCAGTGATCCCGATAATAGGGATTCCAAGCCTAGAGAGAATGTCGCCTGCTATGGCTGTGGTATCATCTCCCACGGTAACTGCAAGTTCAGCTCCAGCAGCTAGTTCGAAGGTGTATTCTGCTGTATGATCTAGAAGTACAACTTTTCCTGTTCTAAGCCTGGAAGAGAAACCTGAACTTCTGCCACAGACATTTTGTTTTTGGGCATTAGGGAATAAGAAATCGCTCCTTCTCAGGTTCCCACTCTTTGTCCAGGCTTTTGCAAGGTCAACTGTGCCCATTTTTTTATAATTATGAAGCTTTTCTAGCCCGTGTTTCTTTATTTCTCCCCCTTCGATTGCAACAATAAAGCCGTTTTCGGAAACTATCCTTATTTCGGAAGATAGAGCTTTTCCAATCACGATCCCATTTAACAGGATATTTTCACCGGGAAAGACGCCTGAAAGCTTGCGGATAACCCGGATTTTACCTGTGGTCTGGAATTTTTCTACAAATACCGAATTTTGAAGGAGCAGAGGGATTTTCACAGGAAGCCCTAAAGTTTCAGAAAGTATTTCGAGGTACTCTCCTGCTTTTTTGTTAAGAAGTATCAATTTCCAATCGGGACATTTCGGGCTTTCTATCTGGATAAGAGGTTTCATCTCCGGCTCTCTGAGATGAGCGGCAACCATCGCTCCGAATACCCCTCCGGTTTCAACTGTTTTCCCCTGTTCAGGAGGCACACAAGGTTTGATGTCTCAAAAAAGGCTTCAATACAGGCACTCGGCTTCAGGTGTCGACTGATGTCTATAACAGTTTCAAGTCCGGCATCAAGGACAGCTGTTTTTCCCATGGTCCCTCCAAGCCTTGCCTCTACTGTGCCCATGCGAGAAAGCTTTTCAAGGACTCATTTCGCCTCTCCCGAATCAATCACTTCGGGTCCGTGGATTACTAAGCTAATCTTCATTTTCAACTGGTTTAAAGGGAAGACACTTATTAATGTCGCCCTTAAAGCCTATCCGAAAAGTGTTGTGACCTACTGTAATATTTACGGCTCTTCGCTGTTTCGAGTGGGTAATTTATAGTCACTTCCTTAACATGGGTAATATTTGAACATATTTTGTTTGGAAAACCATAGTCAAGATCGATGTGTATCTATTAGAACGATCACGTACTAACTGAGCAATGATTTTTAACCCACACAAAACAGCGAAGAACCTTAAAAATGCGTTAAGAAAGATAATAATGTATTCAATGATCTGGATGTATATTAGCAAACAAATAAATATCACAAAGTGTTTTATTAGTCGAGTTTAATATAAAAATAGGCTTAACGATAAAATGACCGAACTTGGAAAAATAGCAATCGAAGTCAAAAAACTCCTAAACAAACAACCTTAAAATATATGAATAAAATTTTACTATTTATTCTTGATTATTGAATATTTTGCTTAATATATAAAACGAAGATAGCCCTATCAGATATAAGCCTTGCTTATTCAAAATTGACCTTCTTTTTTTCAATCAAAAACTTGGAAATATGTCAAATAACTCTGTATATCCATAGCCAACGTAAAAAAGATTAAGTTAAATATTTTAATTAAGTTGAATGTGTGTACTTAGGGTCAAGGTTCCAAATGTATAAGTGCAAATCTCCCTATTTTTAAAACATGGTATTGAATATCGAACATATTGGAAAATATTTTGTAATTTATTCTATTAAACTGCACTCAAATTGCTATTATCCCTTTAAGTTGAGAATTTTTGATGGGAAAGCATTTAGTCTCATCTGAATTTTTTAACAATTACTCCGATCTTATGTTTCTTACCCGAGTTTCTTAATTTCTTAATTACTTCTGCATCTGATATTTCGTTTTTTGTTTCGATTAAGTAGTTGATGAGTGCTGCTCTTAATATCCAAACATCATCAATTGACTCTTTTAATTTCTCTATTTTTGTATTTGATATTTCCTTTTTTACTTGGTTCAATAATTGAGTGACATCTGTTTTCAATTTAGTAATCCGTTCATCTGAGAATTCTCTTTCCGTTTTTGTGTACTTTATAAATTCGTCTACTCTTTCTTCATTTAATAGTTTATCTTTTGTTTGTTTTAACTCTTCTCTGCCTTCTTCAGTACATTGCTTTTTAAATGTATCCCGCCAAGCACATACTCTGGATATTTTATCGATATCGAAGTTTATTCCAGATATTTCCATCCAGTTATTTGGATCTTGATTATATCTACTATCCATCATACATCCATCGCTTTCTAAAAATCCCATAAGTTTTTTTATTAATTCATTTTTATCAGTGGTCAAGAAAAGTCTGAAAAATTTGGGGGATGACTGTAATTTTTCCTTAAATGATTTCTCTGTTTTTTCACAGGGTGTAACTTCTGTTTGTTCTCTCCCATCCTTCTGACTTGAATCTGAACTATAGATTAAATCCAAATGCTCGCGAAATATATTTTCACAAATGAGATCATTTTTTTGCATTTTTGATATTAAGTCTGGATATTTTTCCAGTGTCTGAATTTGCTTCTGAATGCTAATGACAATTGAATTCAATGTTGGGTCGTTTTTACATTTACCTAATTTTATCTCCTTACCTTCAATCCACCCTATTTCTTTGAGTTTATCAAAATCATCAGAAGCCATATGGTAACTCGGGGTCCCATCCGAATTAACATAACCTAGTTCAATTGTTAATTCTCCAGTCATTTTAGAAGATTCCAATAAACTGTCTAAAATTCTTTCCTTGTTGCTTTTCTTCCGCATGCTATAAAGATAATTTAAATTTATATTAAAAGAGATCTGCAAATGTGAGATTAAGTCGGTAAATTTTTGATATTTTGCTGATTATCAGCAATTCATTAATTATTACCGATAAAAATTATTTAAACGTTTAAAATCTATTAGACTTGTATTAAGATAGCAATAAGGGAAGGTCTCACGAAAAACTATAAAGCTAAAATCAAATTTTTGCATACTTTACATTGTTTGTTATCTCAATGTGAAATTTTCCCCCAACTTTTGGAGATCTGTCTTAACGGAAAAGAGGTAATTTACTCGATAAAGGTGAAAACATGTTCAGATTCGGAAAAAAAATGTTGTGAAACAGGGGGGAAGCTTCATTATAGCCCTACCCATACAGTGGCTGAAGTCCTGGGATTCAGATGTGAAAAGCGTTATGATCGAGATGGACAGTGAAAACCAACTTAGAATTATAGCAGGTGATACTTGCCATGAAAATACAGTCCATTAAACCATGTATAAGAGCGGTAGATAGTTGCATGCTCAAAAATGTAATATATCTGGGAGAGAAGCAAATGCCTGATCTAAAACCAGAAACTACGGCTATACTTGGAAAATTCTATACAGAGTATCCTGAATTAATCGACTATAAAATAAAGTTTGGTAATGTGTATGAAAAAGCACAGGCAATCTTAATTAAAAGTGTCGCCGAAAGTGCTTTGCAAAATACCGCAGCGACCAAGCAGTCGGAAATTTCGCAAAGCACCACAACGGATGCCTACTTTCATAACGAGTGACCCACAAGAACAGATCGACCCAGAAATGAGAAGTGATCCATCATGAACAACATAGTGTATATGCTAAATATAATTTCCTTTTTTAGCTCTGCAACTAACGGTTGCATGTACAGCCTAGGGACATCTAATTTAACAAAAGGGATTTTTTGAAAATCTTTTAATTTTGGTGGTTCGGACAGCATTAGATCTTATTTTAAAATGTAGATAATTATGAGATGATTACTATGAACGACAAAAAAGATTTAACGATTGAATGTGAAGAAAAATCAAATTCGGTATCTGATGAATATATAATTGAAATAGCTGATGCCAGTTTTGGATATATTGATGAAGTGCTTTTTTCTTTGTCCAAAATGTTAGACAATCATTTATCTCAAGAAAAAGCTCGTAGGGAGCCTAAAACATATGAACTACTAAGTTCGCGAAGACTAAAAGTGGTTATGGTTTCGGAGTTAATGGCCAAAAGAGCAGAGGAATATGTTTCCCCAGCTATTCTCAAAGTGTTACTAGAATCTTTGACAGTGCGGGATATCTTCCACAAAGGAGATTCTATAAAAATCGATGTGCTACCTGATAATACATTGAGGATTTCCGGCGAACGACCTAGAGGAAATGAATAAAAGTAACCAAAACTGAGAGATCTGAACCCGGGACAGGGCTCAAGCAGTCCTAGGCAATTAAGGTCGTCATCTATAACTACTGAACTATTATGAATTAATACGTTATAGTTTAAATACATATCTTATCTAGATGATGGTTCTAACGCCTAAGGGTTCTGTTGTTCTCTCGTATTTAGGGAGGCTAAACCCTATGAAATATTTTACGTATAAACAAAGTACTATAACTGATTTTTATCACAGTTTTGACAGCACGAGATCTCAAATTACTTTTGATTCCCTTGTAACATCCACAGATGGGTACAAAGACAGTTTGCCCTGTCAAAATAATAACTCTTTTCATTATCGGCACAAACAGAATTATTCTAGACGTACATATCCTTATGAAGTATGGCGGATTCCAGAAGAGCCCGATGATTGCTCACGAGCAGACATTGCGAGGACTTATCGCTTGGGAGCGGGGTTTTGATGCCAAGTCTTTCTGGTCTGGAATATATTTTTAGTAGAAGGCAAGGGCCTACGATCCATTATCTTTATGAACTCCACAAGGAGCCTGAACATGTCAGTACCATGAAGGGAGCGAGTTTAGATGGTAATATCTTTTAACTCTCTAGAAGCGGCTTTTAGATACTACACTGAGCGGGGAATAATAGCCCACCTTCTACATGGACCCACAGCTAAAGTAAAAAGTCCAGGGAAAGCACCTATATGTGAGGATTGGGGCGAGAGAACACAACCGCATGCTTTAGGGTATATACAACAGCATCTGAGCTCCAAGGACTATAATCTCGGTGCTAATTGCGGCAAACCATCAGATCTTACCGTCATTGATATTGATCTCTACATTAAGGGAATATGGGATTATGTTTTTGATAGGATAGATACTGCCAGATTTGTAACTCAGAAAAGAACTGAGAAAGAAGGTAAAAAACATATTTTATTTAAATGTACACCAAAACTTAAGACTAAAACTCATCAGGCACTTGGATTTGATATTAGGAATGATGGTGGAAACATCGTTTTAGCTCCATCTATTCACCCAGAAGGTGATATATATACTCTTGATCGACCGATTGAAGAAAGAACGGAAATACCTGAGGGAGTAATTTCTAAAATAAATGAATTAATAGCCCAGTATGGAGAGTTGAAAAAAATAATTCTGAAATGCAGACCCGCAATTTCAGGGCTTTGGATTGACATATTTGAAAATAAAGATAGTGAGATTTTTCTCAAATCATCCATTTTTAGAAATTCTGCTGGACGAAAAAGGCATCTTGCCTTGTTCACTGAGCTGGCAGCAAATGGTGCTACAGAAGATCAATTGTTGCTAGCCTGCATGCTTATTTTCAGAGACAAATTTAGTCGCAAAAATTCAATATATCAAATCTCAAAAATTGACCCCGAAAAGACTCCGCTCAATTCAACTTTAAAAGCAGATGAATTCTTCAGCAAATATATCTCAAAGAAGGTAACAGCACTAAACCAAGATGATGAACTCATTTTAGGTACAGAAATGACTGAAGCAGAGATTGAACTGCTTAGAAGCGGTTTTGCCATAAGACATTTAATTTGTGATCTGCCAGACGACCATTTTATTTCTCAATTTTTAACCTATTCTAACCGGATGACAGATGGCTATCAAGAATATAAAATTTTAGCGGGTTTTTGGTTACTATCTTCACTGACACAAAGGAAGCCATACATAGATTTAGCCACCACTTCGGATGGTATTTTCTTAAATGTATGGTCTCAGCTCCTTGGTCTCTCTTCTTTAGCAAGAAAAACAACCGTCATAGATATAGCAAGGCATTTTTTTGCGTATGCGCAAGATGATCCTCTAACTGATACAGACTACTCTTTAGAAGGTTATTTAGAAATCCTTGCACAAACTCCAGTTTTGGCTATGATTAATGATGAAGTAAGCACCGTTTTTCAAAAAATGGGACAAAAATATAATGCTGGATACAACGAATTTGAGTGCAAACTTTATGATTGTAATAGTCAAAATAAACGGCTAGCCTCCGGTGGGAAAAAGGAACCTAAGATATATACAGTGGAAAACCCGTTCATAACAAAACTATATGGTACTACTTTTGTTAAATACAAGCGGAGTATGTCCATTCCAGACTTTGATAGCGGTTTTGGATTTAGGTTTTTATATGCTGCACCCACTTATGAATTTGAGCAGCAGCCGCCTAGAATAAGAATAGCACAAGACATTGAAGAACGCAGTAAGATGGAAGTGCGAACCGCACAAATATACGATTTATTTAGACAATCCCCAGCATTCTCTATGCGTGTAGATCGAGATGCTCTTGATTACTATGTGAATGTTGATTTTAACACACAAAGTGAAATAAGACATAAACCAAATCAAGAATTCATTGGCTCTGCTTGGAGCAGATACTCTATTTATATTTTAAAACTAGCAGCTTTAATTGAAATCGGGAAAGAACCAATATCGCAAACCATTACTTTGGAGTCAGTGAAAAATAGCAACTTCGATGGTCTTAGATTATTTTCTGCCAACGATCTGTGATATATATAACCTGTTGACAGTAGACCCTAAAAATAACAAAATTGATAAAATAATAGAAGTGTTGAAAGATTTGAAAGGTATTGCCAGTCGCTCTGTTTTACTGCGAAAAACAAGATTAGAATTAAAGGAATTTAACAATTTAATTGATAATACTATTGAGTCAGGTCAAGTAGAAGCAATCTATGAGAAAAACCCTAAAAATGGGAAGGTAACAACCTACTACCGATATATTGACTGTGATAAAATCATATTTGAAAATCCAAGTTCTCCAAGTTCCCAAATTCTCCAAGTTCCCAGGTTCACATACACAAATAATGATATTGGAATGAATGAGAATTTGGATTATTTTAGACAGTTGGATTGTACGCATATAGATAGGTGTAGTAAACAGTCTAAAATAATCCAGACATACACTGATTCACGCATTAAAAATAGTGTATGTGAACCTGGGAACTTGGAGAATTTGGGTATCAGCGTGAATCTGGATTCAAAGACAAACATGCAAAATGATGCAGAGATAGAAAATAGACAGATAAGAAGATAGATAGATAAATTATAGATATAGATATTTTATTTTTATTAGTTAGTATATAGTTATTGGTTATCTCTTCCTTTTGTGCTCATATTTCTCACTTTCTTTGGCTCTATTCCCAAAATCTCCCCACTTTAAATTTCTTTCATCGAAATTTTCTCCATAACCAATTATTCAAGTGTAAAAAAGTTATCTATTACCATTACTATTATCCAGTGATGATTAAATATAAATACTAATGAATCGTATATAGTAGCGTAGTTTCTTGAAAATTGACGGGTTGATAGATTGGATAATATGAAAGGGGGTAAAACAAGATTTCAACAGAAGTTTACAGAAAATATGTTCCTAAATGCTCTATCAATTGACAGTATCAAGTCCAGTGCAACTATTCTGAGCCTAGTAGGATATAGTAGGTCCACAGCTAAAAACATGCTTTATAATCTTGCAGATAAAGGTAAAGTAAAGAAAATTGAAGGTGACTGTTACGGTTGACAGAAAATTGAAGGTGATTAAAATGAGTTCCATTGAAAAATATGAAGCAAAATAGCGATCCGCAAATTGCGTTAAAATTAACGCCGGAATTAAAAGAAGATTATCTCCAAGATTGTCCGTGCAAGTTGGAAAAAGGTTTGATAGAGCTTTGGAAAGTCGTAAGTGTACTCAGTGGAAATTGTGGCCTACCAATCGAGAAACAGTGTTTATCATGCACTCAGGTGCTTTTTGATAAAGAAGGCGAACATAGATATTCAAATTTATGCGAAAGAGCAATGCAAGAGCAAGGAGTTGCGTATGATCAAGAACTGGGTATTGTTCATAAATTGGATTGCACTATAGTCAATGAAAATGGTAATACCGAAGTAAAACCTTTATTTTTGCTGATTGATTCAAAAATTTATCCTGAGATAGATTGTAGACATCTACCTGAAGAGTTGTTAAATAATTTGCTATAAATTCTCTATATCTTGTTCTAAAAGAATTGTGGGGGAAATCAAAATATCTCTTACTCATTTAGTATTTTAGTATCATTTCCATGATTATGGGATCAATATCCACATTATTTAGCTTAAGTTGCCCTACTTACCCTAAATACTACTTATGTGAAAATATGATCCTAAAATTTAAGTAGCCTATAGTAAACATAAATTATATATTTTTTATGTGATAAAAGTGTATGAAAAATATCTCGTGGTTAGTTACCGTGCATGTAAGTAAAGAGCATGGGGAATAAAAAAGGTCAAAAAATGACGTATTCTGAGGTCAGTGGTGGGACTTTTATTTAAAGTTTGATGAGAAAATATTGCCATACTCAAAACAATCGCTCATAGGGCAGGAAACTGGCTCAGATTTGATAGATATAAACCCCGCCTCTGCACAGAACAAAACGAACTAAATATTGAAATACGAGACTAACTGATATTAGTTGTAAAGTAAAAAACGGTGTGAAAATGGCTCGCCCATCAAATCCTGCACTTGCTCCAATCCCTGCGTCAATGTCAAAGCAAAAAAGATCCCAACAACGTTGAGAAATAGTATTTACTTAGAACTATTAACAATATTTTTATAGTCCAAGCAGGAATTCGTACTTCTTGAAGACTCCCAGGAACTCTCCCAGCCTACAAAACAATAAATCAGTCTTCTGGAAGTAATCTGACCTGATTAAGAGCCTATACTACTCGATATTATATTTCTTGTAATTTCTACAATATGCCATAACGTTTTTCGGATAGGTTTTAAATATAATAATTGTACCATTTTTTAAACAGTTCACAAAAAGAACTACTGACTAAAATAATTTACAAAATTTTTGGTTTGCTTCAAACCAAAACTGTTTTTATTTCAGTTCTCTAGGCTGTTTGTGCTCAGGAGCACAGACAGGACCATGATATTGATTAAAATTGGGCTTGTAATATCCTTTGCCCTTTCGATAACAAGTTCTTTTCCTTTCTGAGTAAGGGCAAAAAGTGGCACTGCAGTTCCAACCTGAGTGAGAGGTTTTACAAGATCCCTCATGTGTTTTGAAGCACAGCTGGTTACGATGTCTGAATTTTCCAGAAGGACCTGGGCCTCCTCTCTGTCTAAACCTGTAACATGAACTCCAATTACTATCAAATCAAGCCCGAATTCGGCTTCAAGCTTCCGTAACTCTTTTGCGGTTTTAGTGAAAGCCACGGTTACTGCGATCTTTTTGTACCCGAGTTCTGCTGCCTTTTTTACTCCTGCAACCGAGTCCATTTTCGCGGTTGAGAGGTAAAGCACAATTCCGCCGCGTTCGGTGATTCTGTTTATGATGGAATCGATCGGTTCGGTTTCGACAAGGCAGGACATCCTACCGCCCATGCCCTGAACAAGGGTAGGGTTGTTGGAAATCACAGTTCCTGCGCCTTCACAGGCTGTTACTGTTGTGTCAAGTAAGCTCTTCTAAGGCCTGTCATCATAACTTCAGATGCTCCAAATCCTACAAAGTCCTCGAGTTCCAGACGGCGTTTGTCAGTAAACATCCCGAATCGTTGATTCTGAATTCCATATTCGTCTTAACCTCTTCAGTGGTGATCTTCTTGATCCCGCGCATTTTGGCAAAGAGGGGGCACCATTCGACTTCAGGATCTCCGACTTCGATAACTTTTCCGTCTTTTACGACGACCTTGTTTTTCCAAGTAATTCCATTATATGAGGCATAGCTGTACCTTTTTTAACTTAACTAAATCGCTTTTGTTAAGAAACTAAAGCCCGGTAAAAATAACAGTTAACGTGTTTGATTGCTCACTTAATAATTTATTGGTTTTGGATTTTCAATTCTACTTCTGTTTATTTGGATATATTAAGACTAGAGTAAGGATCAAGAGAAAGCCTGATTGAGAGCATGTCTTAATATTGGTATTTTTGCACATCCCGCCAAAATGGAGGATTAACGTTATTTGTTATAATTAATAACGTTGCTTACCGTTATAGTCGATTGGTTACTTCTTGAAGACATAACCAACCTATCCCGGATTGAATTAGAATATAATCTTACATATGTTGACGAGTAGAAGAAGCGAGTATACATCGATAAAGTGTAGAAACAAATACTCTTTAATTTTGAGCAACTTCGTTAGAGCAATTCTATTAGCAAGCAGTTATTGACTCAGTTGCAGATTTAGCTATAATTAATCATGCGTGCCTGGAAAAAAAATCATGTTAGCCAATACAGCGCTAATTCCCTATTTTGGCGGGATATGCAAAATACCCATATTGAAATTTAAACCTTAATACATTAAAGTAGTTTCAAAGAAAATTTATAAATTGGATAGTAGGTTAATCCACAAACATTGCCAAAATATTTTAGATTATGCAGAAATATATTTGTACAGGACTTACGTGATTGAAATGAAAAATCAAATCCATGGTATTCAAAGTTGTGCATGGAATTCATTAACGAATACAAATGAGTCCAAATCGTCTCCTATATATGAGCCACTATCGTATAGGAAATAATATTCTAAACCTATCTGTACTAAAAAGATACATTTCTAGTACAATGGTAAAACGGGGAGTAAACTGAAAAACAGTTTTAAAGGTGAAAAAATATGTTTTGTAATCAATATCAGGAAAATCGCGACATAGTATTCGAAGTTGTGCATGAAAATCATTAAACGATAACAAAGGGGGCGCAATTATATTCCAGTCATTCAAGACTTCGTCCGGTATCTGGATAAGCCTGATGAATTTATGCAACAAGGATTAGAGGTAGAACAATGTCTGAAGAATTAAAAGCCAAGACACTCACGGTAGAAGATTTGATTGAATATCAGGAAGGAGCCGTTGTTAGCAAAGAAATTATCCGTAAAGGCACTGGAACTGTGACTATATTTGCCTTCGATAAAGGAGAAGGACTGAGTGAACATACAGCTCCCTTCGATGCCATGATTCAGGTAATAGATGGCAGGGCAGAAATTACTATTTCTGGTAGTAAAAATATCCTTGAGAAAGGGGATATGATTATAATGCCTGCAAACGAATCTCATGCACTCCATGCCATTGAAAAATTCAAAATGATTCTTACCATGATTCGGTCTTAATATTATTAATATCCGTTGTATACAGCAACATCAATTCTTCACTGATTACCAATATCAGAGGTATCTTTTAGGCAGCTTGTTACTGAACATATAGAAAGGGCCTGATTCAAAGCTTATAAATACAATTGGATATGTGTATTATTACATATCCACCACAGTTAATATATACATTTTTCGGTAACTTGCCTGGCAAGATTACTAAATGGAATTATTCTTTTTTAAAGGTTTGTGACCTGGCTGGACCTACTGAAATATATTTGAGAGGTACTTTCATAAGTTCTTCTAACCTTTTTACATAATTTTTGGCATTTTTGGGGAGCTCCTCAAAGGTTTTTACTTCAGTTAGATCATGTTTCCAACCAGGGAGGTCTTCATAAACAGGTTTACATTCCCATAGGTCATCTGTGAGTTCAGGGGGATAATCCACATTTTCTCTTTTGTAATTATAGCAAACACAGATCCTGATCGGGTCAATACCTGTCAATACATCCAGTTTGGTTAGAGAAATCTCCGTATACCCATTAAGAGCAATAGCTTTTTTCAAAAGAGGCAGATCGAACCATCCGCATCTTCTACTCCTGCCAGTAGTTGTTCCGAATTCCCCCCCACCTTTCTGTATATTTTCTCCCAATTCTCCTGTAAGCTCTGTGGGAAGCGGGCCATCTCCTACTCTTGTAATATAAGCTTTAACTATAGCAATCACTTTGTCAACCCTTGTAGGACCTACCCCGAGGTTGGCACAGGCAGAGCCTGCTATTGTTGAAGAAGAAGTTACGAATTTTTGAGTACCATGTATCACATCGAGATGAGTACCCTGAGCAGCTTCAGCCATTACATGTTTTCCTTCAGCGAGAGCTTCATTGATTTCTCTAGAGACATCAGTGACATAATCAGCAAATTGCCTTCCAAATTCAGAATATCTATTTATCAGGGTAGGGTCTCTGACTATTTTCGGATCTCCTCCCATTGCTTCTATTTCTTTTTCTTTCTGGGGAGCAAGCTCCTCAAGTTTTGCAAGTAAGCGTTCGCTATCCACAAGCTCAGCCATACGGATTTCGTCTCTTGCCACCTTATCAATGTAAGCATAACCTATACCGCGTTTCGTGGTTCCTATTTTAGTTTCCCTCGACTCTTCCCTTAGCAAGTCCATTTCTATATGATAGGGCATAATTATACTCGTCTTTGCATCCACTCCAAGATTGTCAGCATTTATCTTTATTCCATGTTGCGCAAACATTGAAATTTCTTCGGCCAGAATTTTCGGGTTCAGAACAACCCCAGGCCCGATAAGAACTCTGGTATCAAGAAGGATACCTGAAGGAATAAGGTGCAGTTTGTAGATCTCATCTCCTACCCGTACTGTATGACCTGCGTTGTCCCCTCCCTGAAAACGGGCAACAATGTCATAATCTTTTGCAAGAAAATCTACTATCTTTCCTTTTCCCTCATCACCAAACTGCGCGCCTGTGATTATCGTAAACATAAAGCCTGATTCTGGCTTAACCATTAATAAGGTTTTGTTTGCGTTATTTTTATCTAGGCCTCATGACACTCCCAACTTGAAACCATTTGTTTATTGTTCCGAAAGTCAGGAACAATATTGACCTGGATCCAGAAAATAAGCTTGTCAATAATCCATAATCTATGCCCTTTAATGAGTTTTTTTGGGGCAAGTAGACTGGTTATGAAATCTTCCTTACATTCATTACTTAATTAGCTCTTAATAGATGATATCAGCGCAAATATACTTTTTTAGTCTCTTAAAACGATGATAATGACATAGATGTATCTACTTCAAGTTAATGCATATATATTAATAATTTCATTTGGCATTTTTGCCTAGAATTACCCACAAATCACAAAAACTTGGTATATGTACTTTGAATAGAGTTAAATTCGAAATTGCTGATCTACATTTCAATGAATCTACTTCATAATCGGAAACAAAAACACATTATTTGAAGAATTTTCAAACCGCGAATTCCACTCAAGATCTAGAACTTTTAAGGCTCTCTAGATAACAATCCGTTTCATGATGTTGGGGAGGATTTCCCTATATAATTCCCCGAAAATATTCAGTAGATTGATCTAAAATATCTAGTCAAAACTACACTAAAACTCAAATTTAAGTGATTTTACTGGAGTATTTCGATAAACTCCTTAATTTTGTCCTTTGCTTATAAATAGTAAATCACTCCCGAAAATCAGAGATTAATCGAAATCCTCACTAATAAAAGGTAAATCGGAATCTTCTATAGCATTAAGGTGTAAACTAAGGTATAAACCCTGAAAAAATGAGCTGATATCCCATGCACCCGAAAACCCTGCAGATCCTTAAAACATTTGAAAAAATTAATTTAATTCCTCGCTGCTCAAAACACGAAGAAAAGCTTTCAATCTGGCTGCAGGAATGGAGTAGATCCAGAGGCTTTGAGGTGAAAGCTGACTCCTTTAACAATGTTCTAATAAGAGTCACACCAACTAAGAGCTATGAGAGCTCTCCTAGAGTTATTCTGCAGGGGCACATGGATATGGTTTGTGAGAAATGTAAGGACTCGAAACATGATTTTTTTAGAGACCCAATAAGATGCATTTATGATGGGGACTGGCTAAAGGGAGATGGGACTTCCTTAGGGGCAGATAATGGGATCGCGCTTGCAATCGGGTTAGTGCTTGCAGAGACCGGAAAAAAAGGTGAAATTGAGCATCCGCCACTTGAACTCCTGTTTACCGTTGATGAGGAAACAGGTTTTACGGGAGTAAGAGGACTTGAGACTGGTTTCTGTGAAGGTAAGTTACTCTTGAACCTGGACTCAGAGGATGAAGGAGTCTTTATAACAGGGTGCGCTGGAGGACAGAATTTACTGATTACACTTCCCATTGAATGGGAGCAGTTTGACTGTGAAAAGGAGGATTTATTCGGGTTTTTTAAGATATCAGTTGAGGGGTTGGTGGGTGGACATTCAGGAGTTGAGATTCATAGGCAGCGGGCAAATGGAATTCGTTTGCTCACTAGAGCATTGGTCTGGTTGAGGGACAGGATTGGGTCAGAAAGCATCAGACTCGTTCAGCTAAGTGGAGGCAGCGTTCACAACACAATTCCGAATTTTGCAGAGGCATTTGTTGCCCTGGCTAGGAAAAAAACAGCCGGGGCTGAGGAAATAGTGTCCAATCTCTGGAAGACTTTTCAAGCTGAATATGCAAAAACAGATACTAACCTTGTTCTGAATCTCACGGAAGTCGATTATAACACAGATTTTAAAAAAGTGGGATGTATGGGCCTTAAAAAGAAAATTACCTGTGGTAGAGTCTTCTCTGCAGGGACTGAAGAGAGGCTAATAGAACTGCTCCAGGCGTTACCACATGGAGTTCACATAATGTCTAATACCATCCCTGGACTTGTGGAAACCTCAAATAACCTGGCTGTGGTGAGAACAGCAGAAAATGAAGTAAAGATTCTTTTAAGCCAACGCAGTTTGAGTACATCCAAGTTGGCTGAAATTACCGGTGATGTAGAAGCTTTAGCAAAACTAGTGGGAGCATGGATTGAATATGAGAAATGGTACCCTGCCTGGGAGCCTAATCTTGAGTCAGGGCTGCTTTCGAACTGCAGACAAATTTACACAGGAACCTTTGGAAAAGAGCCGAAGGTAACAGTCGTTCATGCAGGGCTTGAGTGTGGATTAATCGGCTCAAAATTTAGGGATATGGAAATGATTTCTTTTGGGCCTACAATTAAAGATCCCCATTCTCCTGCAGAAAGGGTATTTATTCCCTCGATTGAAAGGGTGTGGATCTTTCTGGAAAACTTACTAAAAAGTTATCGTTGATTCAGAGTATCACGTGAGGTTAATCTCGCAAAGAATAGAATAGGATCATTAATAAATCCAACTTCAATCCGAAATTTAGCAGTATTTTTTTTGGAATAAATGTTTTCTATGATAGCTTTCCTAAAATATTTTCAAATAATAGAGGATCAAAATGTAACTTGGTACAAACTGAATGACATCGATTCTTCCCTTAATGGGAAAGCCAATAGAGCTCTCAAAAAAGGGACTAAATTGCGTATTCGATTGGTTTTGAATGACAGAATGTTAAACGAACTATCATAGAATTGGAACGGCTTCTACCTAAGATAAGGTCGTTTATCTGAGAACAAAATTCCGATCTTTATATCTTTTGAAGGAAAAGCTACTAAACACAGAGTTGATGACCATTTTTGGCTTGCCATAGAATCTGGAAACCCTGTTCTTATATTTGCTGGCTCTGCAAGTTATGCAATGGGTTGTGATGGAAACATGCTTGAAAGCTTTCTCCATCAGCTGACGCCGTCTCATCTTTTCAGCGTGCATCGACAATCGAAGGTCTAAAAAAGGATAGAAATATTAGTGAAAATCTAAGTTACATTTGGCAAGAAATGATGCAAGAGCCACTTTTCATGGACATAAATTTACCTTTTATCGAAGGTATTGCGGTCTTTGTAGCAGCGATTCCCGCATCCACGGCTCAAATGCGCAGAACGAAACGAACGAACATAGATACGATACTAATTGGAACTCCTCTGTTCATAAAGCAAGTCGTATCCTGAGTCTAGTGAGAATTGATTCTAAATTTGCAAGAAATCTCATGAAAATATCACTAAAATCTATTTTTTTTCCAAGTATGTAACTAATGAAAACAAAATGCTGATATCAAATAATATTTAATCGACGAAGGTTATGATTTGTTCCTTAATCATGCATATGTATATTGTTATATCTTAAAACAAAATAAGTCATCTGATGTATCAAATGCCTTAATCAATAAGAAAGTAGAGATTGAGAGACTAGAGCACTGGGTCAATAAAATGTGGAAAAGGGAATATATCAACGCAAAATTGGAGGATAAACTCAGTTTCTTTTGTTAGAATGGAAGAATGTTACAGGTTATGATGTATTGAGAAACCAAAATATTGAGATGATTTATTCAAAGAGCTAAACAAAAAAAGAGCTAAATGGAAAACGATATGTGATCGTATTAAGGATACAGTATAATCTGAAGTCAGATGAGTAAAAAAGGAGAGTCAGAAACTCTACTCACTCTTGAACTTAATTGTATACCAACTGTTGGTGCTTATGGAATTACAAAAGGGGTTCAAAACAAAAATTTATTTGGAGGATATTTTAGAAAAACAATCGCAAATTAGATCACGGATTTTAAGAGCTAATTTGAGATCATTCGATAAACCTCTGATTTTTACGAGTTATTTATATACCAATTATAAGCACATGATTACATATAAGGGTTTATCGGAATCCTCCTAAAATAGTTTTTTAATAATATTCTGATTTGTAGAACTGGTTTCGGAACTAAAGAGATTCATAACTACTGAGACTGGGAATAGTTTTATGTATCAAAAATCATTATTGTCTATCAAGAATCTATTTTAATAGGTCCTAACAGACACGAAATAAGCATTAAGAGAAAAGGATTCTCATGAACGAAATACGCGAAATGGACCGGTTTAAATGTAAGGTTATAAGTGTAATTCAGAATCTTATATGGAAAGGTGTAATAGTAGAAGAAAACGATACGAGAGGCCGGGTTTATTTTGGAAAAGTCAATGGTGAAATTGATATTACCCAGGGCGACATTCTATATATAGGTATCATGCCTATCTATGAGTTAGAAGACAAAACTATGCGAGTTACACTCTACGATTCTGAAGATAAAAAATTGGATTGGACTCTTATTTGAGAAAATAAGAGTCCATAATTATATCTGCATTTCTTTCATGGATTTAGGTAGAATAACTTGGCAATTATACCTTTTTTTAAAAGACATCAAACTTTAAAATTCAATTTTAAACATTTTCTAAACAAATTTAAACATAGTTTTTTACCGATTTTATATAAATATCTAGGAATAGATGTACAAATTTGTGTGCCTATTTGCTCACTCTTATTCCTTTAAAGTTCAATTAATTTTTAAGCTACTGTTATATTGAGAAAATAGTTGGCATTCTTGTGTACATCTGCAGAAAGCGGGTTTGGGGATAATGTTTCGCTTTTTTAATCTATTCTTTTTTAAGCATAAGGCATAGAGCTTCATTCGGGCCTGTAAGAGATTTCGATTTCCATCAGATCTTCAGCTACGCTGACGTTCTCAAATATTTTTTTTGAATCGTTTAGAATGGGCTCAGCATCAGCTGCGTAGCGCGAGCTAATATGAGTCAGAATCAATCTCCTTACCCCTGCTTCCTTTGCAAGGACTCCAACTTCACCAGCGGTCGAATGTTTTGACTCTTTTGCCCAATCTGTCATCTCGTTGGCAAAACTACAGTCATGAATTAGGAGGTCAGCATCCCTGCTAGCCTCGAGTACGGATTCACATGGTCTTGTATCTCCACTGTATACAACAATTCTTCCAGGTCTCATGGATCCCATCACATATTCAGGCTTTATAATTTTTCCATCAACTTCAACAGGATTTCCTTTTTGTAGTCTTGCAAAAAGAGGGCCAGGTGAAATGCCCATATTGATTGCTTTTTCCCTGTTAAAGCGTCCTGGACGAGGATTTTCCACAAGTGCATATCCCAGACTAGGGATACTGTGTTCTGTTTTTAAGGCGTGGATCACATAATCTTTTCCTTTCACAATGTCTCCGGGTTTTAATTGGACACCCTCGATTTCATATTTTAAGTTGAAATAGCCAAAAGCTTTAAAAAGCTCGGTAAATTCTAGGGTTCTTTCTGGGCCGTATATCACAAGATGTTCTTTTCTCCCCATGAAAGACATTGTCTGGATCAGGCCCGGAATCCCAAGGAAATGGTCTGCATGGAAATGACTGATAAAAATAGATGACAGGCTCATCATTCCTGTTTTTGCTCTCATCATTTGCTGCTGAGTTCCTTCTCCGCAGTCAAAAAGAATGAGTTCTCCTTCCCTATTTACCATTAATGAGGATGGGTTTCTGTTACGAGTTGGAAGGGACCCTCCAGTACCAAGAAAAATTATACGAAGCATGATGAATCCACTTAATACTTAGAAGGTATTTATTGATTACCACTAGATAATACCAGAGAAACTCACAGTAGATTCAAATTGGTTAATCTGAGCTTCCAAATTCTTAAAATATGTTTATTTCAGCATTTTATCATATTTTCAACTTCCAAATCCTCCAGTAATTACCGATAATTTTGAGCTAGATTTCCCTGTTTGCAGCAATTAGAGATTATTTATTCCAGTCGAATATCCTATAGTTTACTATGTGGTATTCCACTGGAATAAATATGTTGTCAAGCATTAACTTTACAGAACCTATAACTGTAAATATACACAAACTATTAAAATTTTATTTCAAATAATTCCTATGAAGCTGAAGATCAATTCTACGAATTTTGGTTCGATTACTTTAGCCTGAGAGACTTTTGATCATGAAATTTTCATCCATCTTAACTTACAGGTCGAAAAAAGAGAGACAGATTTTTCAAAAAACATAATGAGCTTCCTATAAAATTTCATTCGAGGAAGCAAGGTGAATATATACAGAATGGATACAAAAAAATCTTAATAGTAACCTGGTAGATATGTTTTATAAAACCACTGGGCGAAGCTAGGTTTTTTCACAGGAAAAAAGTGGGGTATGTAACTGTTTCCTACAGCCTGGACAATTGAGTCTGGAACTAACTTGAAGGCAGGATCGCTGCAATGTTCCATGTAACATACTAGATATGCAAATTAGGTAATTTCAAAAAATAGAGATTCTTAATATCTGCTGAAATAACCTTACTTTAGTATTCAAAAAGTTTTTTTAGAGTTTTTTTCCATTTTTTTGGTTTCTGTTTTGTTAAAATATCTGGACTATCAAGTCGTTAATGCAAGCAATACATGTTGAAACAGCAGAATGAGTTTTCGTTTGAAAATAGAATTAAGATACTTTTTAGAAACATATTTTTCTGCTGAGATATTGTTTGACTTGTAATGTTTCATATTACTTTTTTTTCACTACATCTTGTTTATGGGGATAATATTATACTTTGCGATAGATGTGAAAAGAAAGTGTAACAAAGCTAATATATGATGAAAAGGACATATCCCTAGTGTTCTCAATTGTATGGTTGTCTGCTTCTTTGTTTAAAAAGCTAATTATCAATTAATGTTATCACTCTCTTTTCTTTCAATTTTCTGTTTGTGCAAAGCCATCTCTATACTGATATGAAGGTCTTCTTCCTTAAAAGGTTTTGAGATATATCCTGCTGGCTCTGTTGTTTTTGCCCTAGCGAGAGTCTCATCATCAGTATATGCGGTTAAATAAAGTACTGGAATTTTGAGTTGATTTTTGATTTCGCGGGCAGCTTCAATTCCATCCTTCTCTCCTTTCAACATAATATCCATCAAAACAAGATCCGCATTTGTCAGCTTCGCTTTTTTTATGGCTTCTTCTACAGTAGCTGCAGTACCAGGCACAGTATAACCCAGATTTATCAGCTTATTCCTGATGTTGAGAGCTACTATATTCTGATCTTCAACAACCAGAATTTTTGCTTTTTTCATTGTACATCCCCTTTATAGTGGATAGACTTCCAGATAATTAGTCTTTTTCTGAAATACATTATTAAAACTTATTCTTTAACCATTATCAAATTCTATTGTACTTTTTAGTTGCTCAACAAGAATATTTACTAGTTGTAGACTCTTTACTCATTATGGACTCAGAAAGTATGTATCCCTGAAATTTATATTTTCCAAAAAATCTAACCCATTGTCCAAAATTATCATTTGCATTAAATATTTTTGGCAACTGAGCTCATTATAATGATATTATTTGTGCTATTACTTATACTTTGATTCTCTTCCAGTATTTTGAATATCTTCTGATCCGAAAATATTTCCACAAATCCGAAGAACACAAAAAAATTAATAAAGGCGGACTTAACAAACCCCTAAATTGTGTCATGTGATTATAAATGGCAGATAAATAATTGGTGAAAATTAGAGGCAAATCGTAATAGTCTATACTTTATTGGCGCTGCATTAGGTATACAAGCGGGGCACAATTAACTATAAAAGTAACTATAAAAGTGCCAAAAATGCGATGGAAATCAGGATGTTTCCCATCATATTTGATGCTATGTGAACATCTATTAATGCTGGTTCCTGATCCATCTGAAAGAGTAATAACTCGATATCTGCAAAATGCTTCAAATCATTCTAGAGTGCGCTGGTAAGCTGATGTCGATCATCCTGATTTAGGCCATTGACTTGAGTAATATGGCCTCTATTTCAGGAGGAATTGATGATTGTAGCTTTTGAAGAGAGATAGGGATTGACTGTCGGCGTTTTTCATTAAAGAAAGAGTATTATTTCCATAAAATGAAATGTTTTCAGTTAGTATCTCATATAAAATAATTTCCAGCGCGTAAATACCAGTACGCGCATCTCCCTGTTTTCCTGGGTTTTGTTCAGGTGCCATATAATTAGGTATTCTAAATGTTCTGAGCCGAATCTCCGTGTCAAACACCGAGTACTTTCAAGTAAAGAAGCACTGACAAAGTTAATAATGTAATTTTGCCATAAGATCCATTGATATTCTCTGGTTTATATAAAGTGCCTCCTTTCGAGGCAATGAGGCATTATCGTTGATATAGTTATGGAGCAATTTACTTGCAATATGTTCTAATAACATTTGCATTCAATATTTATAGAATTTATATTCTTCAATGTCTAAAGGTAGAAACATTTTGGATTTGTGCTGTAACAATTATTCTAATAAAAACTATGCATTTTCTCAAAATTTTGGCAGCGTTGCTACATAATCTCGGTAAAAATGTCCGAATTTTGGGTCAAATTGAGAAGATGCACAGATTTTCAAAACCTAGGAAATAATAAAAAGTCTCTACATTTAATTTTAGTAGAGAGTGCATAAGAAAGTGGATCTGTTTTTCTGAAATAACAAATCTAAAGAAGTTATTCGGGAAGAAATCACACCTTTGAAGAACCCAATTACAGATAGTATACAAAAATTCAGCTCTGAATTTACAGCAAATTTGCGAAAATACCAGTGAGCGTACTTGTAGATAAGTTCATTAGTCTAATTTTTTGAAATGTTAATTTTTACTATGAGGACTATAAATTAAGGTTCTGTATTCCTGAAATTTTTTAATATCTTCTGGGCTTGACAAAATGTGCAATTAATTACACCGACAAATGACTGCAATCAATCAAAAACCCAGAAAATGATAAAAAATCTCCTGTTTCAAATATTTTTTTGTAGAACCCAATCGGCCTTATAGCTGCCAAACCAATCGTTCAAATCCAACTGTTAGAATCAAACCCATTACCAAGGTTTCCGGAATTAACCGGATTCAAGTTTCCAGGGGTTCCGTAATTCATCGGATTCGAGTTGATAGGGGTTCCGTAATTAACCGGATTCAAGTTTCCAGGGGTTCCGTAATTCATCGGATTCGAGTTGACAGGGGTTCCATAATTCATCGGATTCGAGTTGACAGGGATTCCGTAATTCATCGGATTCGAGTTGAAAGGGGTTCCGGAATTAACCGGATTCGAGTTGTCAGGGATATTGTTATCAACCGAATTTGAGTTTTTGACCGACTTACTAGAACATGCGCTTGCTGAAGAAATTGTTAATGTTACTATGGAAAGTACAACTATCAAAATATTAATTGTCTTTTTTATTCTGGAAAGTTTTTGTTTACTCATTTGTTTCATCTCCACGATTTCGCTTAATTTGATACATTTTTTATGTTTTCCATCGATAGACACACTGTGAAAATATCGTTTCTCTAAATAATTATATATCCAATATATTTAAGTCATGTTTTATATATATTGGATAGAGTAATTATTTATCCATATATTTGATATCAAATTATACTACCTGATGATTAATATTCAAGTGATATATCATATAAGGAAATATTGTTTCTAATTATAGATTCTTATTTAATATAATTAAATACAATTATTATTTGGGAGCCCTTAGGAAGAAGTTATTTCTTCTCATAAAATGCTTCGCATCAGTGCATATTTTTTCGGAGAAATGGAAATATCAAAAAACAAGCAACAAAAGATGTAACGTTGGATCTTATGAATAAAGCAGAATAATGAAGCATATTTATATATTATTAGATGTATGCTTCCGATAAATTTTGGTTATAAAATATTGTTTCTATTAACATATTTTTTGTAATAAAAACTGTATTAATTATTTTCCTCACGGGAATCCTGTACAAATTTTCTCGCGAATTTTGTATTCGACACGATTTTTTTCTTGTCTGGTTCATTAATTTTTTATTTCCAATATCATCAACTGATAGAGTTTATAACAAAAAGCCGTACAATAACTTCAGGTTCACTCTTTGAACATTAGTGACAAAAACTTTTCCTGCCTTGAATATTCTTTTATGTTACTGTATACACTCTTTCATTTTGAACATTTTTTTGAGTTAATCCACTTGTTTCTTAAAAAATCACTCATTCCAAGACGATGTTTTTTACTGCTCTTTTGATTGTTGCATCAAATCCTTTTGGCTTTGCTCCCAAGTATCCTGCCTCTGTAAACCACTTCATTTTTTTCGGATAAATCTACCTGAGAATTATTAAATGATAAAGTCGTTGTTTCGAATCTTCGAATCAGCTCTTAATCCCGATCCCTTATGCGATTCAGTTTATGTCCAAAGTGTGACTTATCACCCTTTTTTGTCCATGTTCCGCCTGTGTTTCTCCTTGTTTTTACTTCATTTTCTTGAGATTTATCTGCTTTTGCATTTCCAGGATCTGAATGGATAAAAGTAGTGTCCTAAATCATTTCCTTGTTTACTTCCGAACTAAGACAATCAAGTTGGCTTTGCAATTGTCCCTAGATCTCCTCAGTTTTACAGTTATCAATAATTATCATTCTGAATACCACTTATTATAGCTCGAAGGAATTTTGGAACGGATAAATATTGCACTGAGAACTGAACAGAGAATCGCATATGGCAGAGAAACATAATTGATTGAATTTTTTTAGATAGTTTATAAATTAAAACCAACGATACATCTTAAATTTGCGGTCATAATACTGATAAGAACCCTGATTATCCAGTTTGATTTTTGGTTTGAAGGGAATTTGCATGTTTTTGAGGAATGAAAGAAAAATACTACGTCAAAAAATTTTGGCCCCACTTTTTGTGATTCAATTTGACATATAACTTTCTGCCACTAGATTGTTATTTTTCCAAATTTTGATCGAATTTTTGAAAGCTGTGAAATGATTTTTTTCCCAAAAAAATTAGGTTTCATTCAAAAATAAATTTGTACCGAAAAACTAAAGTAAGAAAGTGAAAAGGTAAAAGTGTCAAATTCTAATGGATACAAAAAGACTGATTGATGGTTGTAGTTCATTCTGCGAATACGGAGATCAAGATAGAACTAAATTTGTTCGGAACAAAAGAAGGATATTTTCCAGATTTCAGATTACCTTTTATGATTCTGGCTATGCCAGTAAACTGGTTGATTGGGGCAAAGTATAGTCACCTTTATATACTGCAGAATTATTATATTAGCTACAAGTATATTAATAAAATTATGAGCTTGGAAACGTTTACTACTGATGATACTCCTAAGAAAACCATTGTTTTCTGCTACAAAAAAGAACATATGAGACTACAATCCTTATTATTGATAAAAAAGGTTTGAGGCCAACGAAAGTTGTAGAAGATTTTTCAGCATATTGCTCACAGTTTATAGTTGGATAAAGCATGCTGGAAAAAAAGGTTTATTCAGCCTTAAATACAAAAATGGTTGAGGAGTAAAGTACATTTTAAAAGCAAACAACTCCCTAAGTTAAGGAAAGCAATTTCAGAGCCAACACCAGCATATGCTGGTTATTACCGTGGTTTGCAAACAAAAGAGAAGTTCAATTTGTCAAAGAAAGATTTGAAATACCTTATTCAGATTCACAACTTAGACAAGTTGTTAACGATTTAGGATCGAGGAAAATAATTTGTAGACCTAGATTAAAAAAGCTAAATGGGCACTCACAATCTAATTTATAGCGGAAGTTCAAAATATTTCTAAACCTTAATCATCTAATCATCACCATGATGATAGTAATTTTTGTGTGGATTCAAATAAATAAAGATGACTGGCAATCAAAAAACGATAAAAAAATGTTAATGTCAAAAAAATAATTCAAACGAAATTAAAAGTATTAAAGGGAAGAGCTGAATAACTATTGCGAAAAGTATAAGTTTACATATAAAATGTCGCATTATTTAAAATGAGGACTATATTTTGTGATTCAGTATTGTAAATAGTAAAGCGCAATGATGAAGTTAAAGATTTTCAAGTATTGTCTCATCTCTGGATAGTAGAACGTAAATTTGGATGTCTTGGTCTATGTCGCCGTTTGAATAAAGAGTATTTCGATAAACCCCTAAATTCTGTCATATGCTCATAAGTAGCATTAAATAATTAGTGAAAATAAGAGATTATCAAGATCCTCTAAAGATTAAGAAATGTTGCCAAAATCCAGTAAGAATTTATCTATGCTACCATGATCCCTATAATGATTAAACAATCGAATCATATTGAACCTTTCAGAGAATGAGAAAAGAATATTCAAACAAATTATCAGATAATCCGATAATATTTTATAATAACTGGTTATAAATAATTAGATTTAATTACTTGTGTATCATTATTAGCTTATATACCACTTATTACTCAATAGTAATAGAAATTAATAAAATTTAAAGAAAAATTGGGACTTTAGACAAGAAAAATATGATACAACTATCCAGCCTACAAAAACAAGTTGATAGAATATACAATTTGCTGTAATTAATACTTTAGATTACTAATCAATGGAGAAATAAAAAACATGATCAATAGATTACGGTTAACGGTAAAAAACCAGCGGGATTTGCTCACCAAATCTTTGTAAAGATGATTGTTGACAGTGTTTTGTCCATTATGAATAGTCACAATATGATGAAAATTAAACTGATTTTGATTATAGTGGAAAAAATGATGATAAGTTAGTTTATATACAAATAATTGTTTATGTGAATGATAAAATGATAACAAATATCATCGCGTTTGTGCCAGCGTATAATGAGACTAATGTAATTCGTTCAACAATTGAATCACTTCTTTCGCAAACGCACAACGTCGATGTTGTCATCAATGATGACAGCATAGATAACATGATAATAAGTTAGTATATATATAAATATTTGATAGTCTTTGAGGATGATGAAATGACAACAAATGTCATCGCGTTTGTGCCAGCGTATAATGAGACTAATGTAATTCGTTCAACAATTGAATCACTTCTTTCGCAAACGCACAAAGTCGATGTTGTTGTCATCAATGATGATAGAATAGATAACATGATAATAAGTTAGTATAAATATAAATATTTGATAGCTATGGGGATGGTGAAATGACAACAAATGTCATCGCGTTTGTGCCAGCGCATAATGAGGCAAAAGTAATACGTTCAACAATTGAATCACTTCTTTCTCAAACGCACAAGGTCGATATTGTTGTCATCAATGATAATAGCACAGATGACACGGCGAAGATAGTAAGAAATATAGCTACTACTAATAACCACATAAGTTTGATAGAAACTGTGGGTAATAAATTTAAGAAATCTGGGGCATTGAATACTGCATATCAGACCATCGATCTGGAACCGTATGATTATGTATTATCAGTTGATGGTGATACAGTCATAGCTTCAGATCTGGTTGAGCAGGCACTAATAGAATTTCAGCTAGATCCTCTGCTTGGTGCTGTGTGCTCCCGTGCCGGTGTAGTCAAACAGGTGACTCGTGGATTTTTTGAAAAGTTAATATATCACTGGCAGTATGTAGAATATGCAGAATTCGATCGAAGTCGAATTGGACAGGGTACAAGTATTAAAGTCGCGCATGGTATGTGCACAGTGTACAAGATCGAAGCGATAAAAGCAGTTATGGCAAGACGTAGAACTGCTGGAAAACCGGATTGCACTGTATACGATGTGCATAACATCACCGAAGACTATGAGCTGACAGTGACTTTGAAAGAACTAGGTTACCATATTGCCGCAGGTTTTGGGATGTATGCCTGGACAGATGTTCCATTAAAGCTAGCAGATTTGTGGAAACAGCGAGTTCGCTGGCTTCGTGGTGGAATTGACACCTTATGGGAACATGGCTGGAATAGAAGCACCAGAAAAGACATCTTGAACACCGTATTATTCTGGATTATGTTGTCGATCCAGGGTATTTTGCTAGATTATACCTTAGAAGACATAATAAGGGGTGTCTATCATTTGAATACGATGTTCATTCTTGTAATGTGTGTAATGTACGTGGACTGCATCTACACACTGCGATACGTACAAAATCCTAAAAAATGGGACTATATCGTAAGATTGACATTTATCCCGCAATTGCTGTATGCATGGTTTACTATTGCTCAGCTAGTCTATGCATACTATCTCTTCCTCTTTAACCCAAATCAGGAATGGTAATATGTTGTTAATGCAATACCTACAAATGATTGTCACAGTAATAGTTTCTGGAGGTATCACCGTGAAACTATCGAAGGACATATACAAAACAAGAGAAAAACAAAAAACTCGAAAGGGATTATTGAAATTAAACTGGACAATCCCTAATATCGCAAATGTAATCGAAAATAAATTCTTCCGATAATAACATACCTTAAGGAATGGGGTGGATGAGAATAAATTCATCACCGAAATAAGCACTTGAGAATAGTAAGATTTCATACTGATTTGTTATTATTCCAAGTCCAAAAAGTGCAAGTCATCTCTATTATCTTTTGCAAGACCACATTTAATTTCGATTGAGGAAATACCATCGATATGTTTGCAGTCTCCATAAATGCCAAAATTTATAGTTCACAAAGTATAAATTGAGTCTTGGTGTTGACAATTTTCATAATTTCAAGGCCGGTTTCGTGAAAAGTTGAGTAGAGTCTTATCCATCAACCTCATAAGGGGTTCGTCCTAATAAAGAATTATTAAGGTATAATGCACTAATTTCAAGTTTTCAGGCAAAAGAATCAATAAAAACATCTTTTAATTTCTTCAAAGCCAATGCAAAATCCACAAATCAGAGCATTTTTGTAAAAGAAAAATACTATTTTTTATATACCCAAGACCTCTTTTGTGTTGGGATGTCTGAGAAACTCTCCCTTGCAGCTTTCATCAGCCTCTGTTAAGGAGCAATAGAAAGATCCTTCCAAGAACAGACTTCTTTAATGTTCGTAATAATTATTTTAAGTTGATACTATTTAGTGTATATGCAAAGAATATATAAAATATTAAATTTAATTATAATTTATAGGTATTCCATACCTTGAAGTAGACTTTTCGACGGGCTGCAGAAATCGCTTCACTTGCAGCTCATAAGATCAACTTTTTGACATCTAAGATCACCATGATACCTAATCTAATATAACCAACAGTTAAATAAAATCAGCCCACATAAATTTGACATTGAATCCAATAAAAATGGCTCTTAGTATTCTTTTGCCCAATATGAATAGTTATCTAACTCTTAAAAAATAAGAATGGCAAAGTAGGCAAACAAATTCTACATTTGTGTACATTTACAGGATGTTGAATTATTCATTTAAAGTTAGATTGAATATTAAGATACTGTCATATTAAGAAGATGGATCAATAAAAATTAAAAAAAATTCTTTGATAGTAATATTCCATCAGTTTTTCACTATAGCCATTACAATTTTTATCGCAGCAATATAACTGTGAAAACTCGACAGAAACTGTATATAAAAAAATGTCTGCCAAAAAGATTAAAGTGCAATTGGAAGCTGCTTTTAACCTTCAAATGCATCCTTTACTTTCTCAAAAAGACCCTTGGTTTTCTTTTGTTTCTCCTTTGATTTTTCATTAAGGTCTTTTTCACTCCCTTCGGATTTTTTACCTTCACTCAGGTATTCAAACTGACGGAGAAGTTCTTTCTGTTCAGAAGTAAGTCTGGTGGGAGTTTTGATTATAACTCTGACGAGCTGATCACCTCGTCCATGCCCGTGCAGATGCTGGATTCCCTTGTCTTTAAGCCTGAAAACAGAATGAGTTTGAGTTCCTGGAGGGATATTCATTTTAACCTTACCATACAGGGTATCGACCATCACATCCCCTCCGAGTGCAACCTGTGAGAAGGAGATTGGCAGTTCGGAAATTACATCGGAATCGACCCTCTTGAAATACCTGTGTTCCATTAAATGTATGACAACATAAAGATCCCCAGCTGGTGCACCTGGTTCTCCTGAATCGCCTTCCCCACTAAGCCTAAGGATCATTCCTGAATCTGCTCCTACAGGTACGTTTACTGTCATC
Organism: uncultured Methanosarcinaceae archaeon; assembly: GCA_963763235.1. Classification (GTDB taxonomy): domain Archaea; phylum Halobacteriota; class Methanosarcinia; order Methanosarcinales; family Methanosarcinaceae; genus Methanosarcina. Next base: position 149,308 of record CAVXNY010000011.1, read on the forward strand.
TTCCTCTTATTTCGAACTCTACCTGCTCCTTTGCAAACGGAGCACGGAGACTCGATAATCTGGCCCCTGCCATGACAGGTACTACAGGTATTGGTGCTTACAAACTGCATACCCAAGCCGGAGCGCGTAGTGCGAACCTGACCTGTGCCACCGCATGTGGGACAACGTTTAGGGCCTGTACCCTCCCTAGCTCCAGTCCCATGACAAGTTGAACATCTTTCAGTCCTTTGGATATCAATATCCTTGTGGATCCCAAAAGCAGCTTCCTCAAAGGCAATATAAAGATCATACTGGAGATCAGATCCTTTCCTTGGCCCCATAGGACCTCTTCTACTTCCTCCGAAAAACATTTCGAAGATATCCCCGAATCCACTAAAGTCAGCACCTCGGAATATATCCTCTGCACTGTATTGCCCATCTATCCCAGCGTGCCCAAAACGATCGTACTGCGCTCGTTTCTCAGGGTCTGAAAGAACTGCATAAGCCTCTGATATTTCTTTAAACTTTTCTTCAGCCCTAGGTTCTTTGTTCCTATCAGGATGATATTTCAGTGCAAGCTTCCTATAAGTCTTCTTTATATTCTCAGCTGAGGCGTCTTTAGACAATCCGAGAATTTCATAGTAATCACGTGTCGTAGCCATCAGGATTCCCTGTAATTTTTAAAAAATTAAGGATTCAAAATTTGCAAACAAATTCCAGCCAGGCCTGTGAATCTCCAGGCCTGCAACATCAAGGTTAATTCTTCTTTGTTTATTTACGCTTTTCATCGTCAACTACCTCATAATCGGCATCAACGACAGTATCATCAGGATCTTTTACATCTGTGGCTTTTTCTCCGCCTGCAGCTTGTTGAGATTGCTCCTGCGCCTTCTGGTAAAGTGCCGTGGAAATTGGGTACACAGCTTCTTGAAGAGTCTCAGTTTTCGCCTTAATAGCTTCGATGTCCTTGCCTTCAATAGCTTTTTTAAGATCTTCTATTGCAGCATTTGCCTTTGACTTCTGATCTTCAGTAGTTATGTCCTTAGCATCTTTCAAAGTCTTTTCCGAAGCATTGACTAGGGCTTCAGCATTGTTTCTAGCCTCGACCTCTTCCTTACGCTTTCTGTCTTCATCAGCATGCAATTCCGCATCTTTGATCATACGCTCGATTTCAGAGTCTGTAAGCCCACCTGGCTTTTGTATAGAAATAGACTGTTCCTTGCCGGTCCCCAGATCCTTTGCACCAACATGCAGGATTCCATTTGCATCGATATCAAAAGTGACTTCAATCTGCGGAATGCCTCTTGGAGCAGGAGGAATGCCACTAAGGATGAAGCTTCCGAGGGTCTTGTTCTCAGAAGCAATTCCTCTTTCTCCCTGAAGAATATGAATTTCTACTGAGGGTTGATTATCAGCTGCAGTTGAGAATATCTGGCTTTTCTTGGTGGGAATTGTTGTATTTCTTTGGATCAAGGGAGTAGATATACCTCCAAGAGTCTCAATTCCTAGAGAAAGGGGAGTTACGTCAAGTAGTAGGATATCTTTGACTTCGCCACCTAGCACACCAGCCTGAATCGCTGCTCCTATTGCAACAGCCTCATCGGGGTTGATGTTCTTGTAGGGTTTTTTGCCTGTAAAATTCTCCACAAGCTCGACTACAGCAGGCATCCTTGTTGCACCTCCGACCAAAATCACTTTGTCAAGATCATTGGGAGTCAGCTTTGCGTCACTAAGAGCCTGGCGCATCGACACTAGAGTTTTTTCTAGGAGGTCTTCGGTCATTTTCTGGAACTGGGCTCTGGTTAGATCGACATCCAGGTGTTTTGGTTCGCCATCCGGGCCGACTGTAAGGAAAGGAAGATTGATATTGGTACTTGCAACTCCAGAGAGTTCAATCTTGGCTTTTTCTGCAGCATCCGTCAAGCGCTGGAGCACAGACTTATCCTTTGAAAGGTCAATTCCTTCCGTTTTCCTGAATTCGGCAAGTAGGTAATTAACAATACGCTGATCGAAGTCATCTCCTCCAAGGTGAGTATCACCGCTTGTAGATTTTACTTCAAAGACTCCACCTCCGAGTTCAAGGATAGACACATCAAAAGTTCCGCCTCCGAGATCATAAACAAAAATCGTTTGTTCAATAGCCCCCTTGTCGAGCCCATATGCAAGGGATGCTGATGTCGGTTCGTTGATTATTCTCAGAACCTCAAGCCCTGCGATTTCTCCTGCATCCTTTGTTGCTTGTCTTTGTGCATCATTGAAATATGCCGGAACCGTGATAACAGCCTGCGGGATCTTCACCCCGAGATAAGCTTCTGCATCTGATTTAAGCTTCTGGAGTATCATTGCTGAGATTTCCTGAGGCTTATATTGTTTACCCTGTAGGGTTACCTTGTAATTGGCGTCTCCCATATGCCTTTTAATGGAATAGACAGTATTTTCTGGATTTGAAACAGCCTGCCTCTTTGCAACCTGACCTACAAGTTTCTCCCCTTTTTTAGAAAATCCTACTACGGAAGGAGTTGTCCTGCCACCTTCAGCATTAGGGATCACAACAGCTTCCCCACCTTCCATTATTGCCATGCATGAGTTGGTAGTACCAAGGTCAATGCCCAATATTTTTGCCATGTTATTCTCCTCAAACTAATTGTTAAGCAAATTATTTAGATAACTACTAAGCTAGATAAAAGTTTAAGTCAAGTTTAAGTCAAATTGTTTAATTAAGTAAGAATTAAATTTAAATTATTTTCTTAATTCGTTAAGCCAAGTTACTCAATTAAACTAAATTATTTAGTTGAATTGAATATATAATTATACTAGATGAATATTTTGCAACTCTAGTTTAGATATTTTTAAATAAGTTTATAGACTTTTATTACCTTCCATGTTTGAAAAAATTTGTTATTAGTTTTCAAATTCTGCGACTGTAATGAATCAAACGCCCAGTAATAAATAAAAAGTCTCCAAATTTAGGTCTGAATTCCAGTATAATAGTTAAGTAATTAATTGTCTTTTGTATGAAACATATCTCTAAACAGGACCAAATATAGGCCGAAGAAATCTTTATGGAAAGACAATTATTTCCTGATCATGTTATTTTTCTGACTCTTCTGGCTCTTTTGCTACTGAAACCATAGTAGGTCTGATAACTTTTGAATCAAGAGCATATCCGTGTCTGTGAACTTCTACTACAGTATTACACGGTACTTCAGTGGTCTCAACATGTTGAATCGCCTCATGCTTGTGAGGGTCAAACTCAGTGCTTCTTTCGCATTCAATTCTCTCAAGCCCATATTTTTCAAGGATTGTAACAAATTGCTTTGAAAGCTGTTCTATTCCACTGATAATCGAGTTCATATCCACAGCAGTCTTTGCAGATTTTAAAGCGCGATCAAAATTGTCTGTAATTTCAACTAAATCAAGAAGCAACTGCTCAATTACAGATTTTCGATTTGCCTCCATCTGGCGTGAGATCCGTTTTCTGAAATTGTCAAAATCTGCTGCAAGCCGAAAAAGCTGATCCTTCAGGATTTCATTTTCCTCCCGACAAGCAACTTCAGAGCCCTTTTCAGTCCCTAAATCAACAGAAATTTGTTCGATGTTTTCCTTTAGATCATTAATCTTTGCTGCCGAATAACAAGAATTACAGGATCCTGAACTTTCAGCTCCAATCTGGGTATCCTCTGTAGGATCAGTTTTTTCTTCCTTATCCATTACCTTCATCAATCAATCCCCATCCTATTAATTGTAACGGTTACGCTCATCTTGAAATGTGATTGTTTGTAGTTCTATAAATAGATTTTGACTAATTATATGTATACTATTTCAAAAAATGAAACAACGAAAAATCATTGGAAGTATTTTTGAAGTTTATATGAAAGTACTTTAAGTATAATGATGCTTGTAATCATAGAAACTGCGACTGCAGAAATTACCTGGTTCCACCCAATGATAGAGATCCCTCCTCCTAAAGTAAACTGCAAGCCTCCCACAAATAATACACCCACAAAACAAAGACCAAAACCTGCAAGAGCTCCTCCAATAATAGAACCAAGAGTGTTTAAGCCATGTTTTTCGAAAAAAACCATTCCTGCAATAAACATCACTGAGAAGACCAAAAGTATGATTGCTGGAGGAAATGGACTTGTTTTATTAAGAAAAATAGCAAAGAGCCCTAGACCCATGTCAACAAGGAATATACCCATGAGAATCGCAATAGAAAGGGTTTTCACGAAAGGGTTTCCAAAAATGGACTGAAAATTGAAATTTCTGCTGTTTATAGTACCAGCCGCCTGTATATTCTACACATTTAACTTCATACTATAAACTATATAAAATTATATAAACCTTCACTAATTACACTTCATTTAGTTCTGTTTCCTTCACTTCTCGCCTCTAGTCTCACATGAAAAAAGTAAAATATAAAGAGTTGATTTTTTTCAATGGATATCCTCATTGCAGAATTCGCTGTCGGCACGAATGTTGAAAAGTCCCTGATCCCCGAGGGAGTAGCTATGCTAAAAACCCTCGCAAAAAGCTTTGTCAGCTTGGGGCATAAAGTGTATTATCCTTCAGCAGGCATAAGAATAGGTGCAGGCACGGTTATTAGATCCACCGCAGAAAACTTCCGGCAGATAATTGAGAAAAAAGCCATGGATTGCGACGCTGGACTGGTTATTGCCCCAGACTGTATGCTCCCAGAACTGAACAAAATTCTTGAAGGAAGCACTATAAATCTCGGATGCTCACCAAAATCGACAGGTTATTGTGCAGACAAACTCCTTTGCACAAAAATCCTGAAAAAGGCCGGAATTAAGACACCTAAGATCGCAAAAAAAGCCGAAGGAGAAAAAAAATATGTTACAAAACCCCGATTTGGCTGCGGAGCGGAAGCAACTTATCTTGTCACGAAATTTGAGGATAGGGAAAAGTTCATTGCAACCGAATATATTGAAGGGAAGCATCTTAGCGTCAGCCTTATCGCAGGCAAAAAGCATCTTCCACTCACTGTAAATCTCCAATTAATAGAGTTTGGCCAGAAAAAAAGCGAAATCAGAGAAGAGGGAGAAAGAAAAGAAGTTTTCTCCATAAAATACAATGGAAGCCGGACTCCATATAAAACTTCAAGGATAGAAGAACTCAATGAAACTGCAATCTCCACAGTAGAATGCTTGGAATGTTTTGGGTACGTGGGCGTAGACATAGTACTTAGTGACCTTCCATATGTAGTGGATGTAAACCCCAGACTTACGGCTTCAATTCTTGGAATCAGCCACGTTATGCAGGAGGGAATAGGAGATCTCCTTTTGAAAAATAAATTTGGAGAACTTCCTAACTCTGTGAATATCGAGGGAGAATATTGCTTTTCAAATGATGATTTAATAGGATTAATGCTTCAAAGCCATAATTTGCCGTGACTCGGTCGGGCGAAGAAACAACGCAAATGAAAGAATCAGTGCAAAAAAATATTCATCTGGGAACAAATTTAGTAGAGTTATTATTATTTTCTGATCCTTTATATGTATTGAAGTGCAGAATTGGAAATAATTGAATTCCTGCGATCAAAAAAAATATTAAAACGTCTCGAATTTGGAGACCGCCCAAAATGAACCAAAAAGCTTGCACATAAATGTTGGAGGCTGGTTGAAAAAAACCATCTCTGTAGAGAGATGCCAAGCCTTCTGAAGCTAAGCGAGAATTAAATATCTACTTACATTATTTAATCCTATAGGACTTATGCAGTTATAGGATGAGATAAAGTAATGACGGTCTCTTGATAATAATTTTGAACTAGACGATTAAGCCCACCTCCCATGGATATGCATAAGAATGCCATCTATTCTCTCAATATGACAGTAACTTAAAAATCAATCTGACTTTCAATCAATAATAGTGGCAAATAGGCAAACAAATTCTACTTATTTCCACATCTGCATAATGTCTGATTAAATGCTTAATTCTGCCTTTACCCAATTAAACTGCATTAATTATATATATTTTAGGCAGAAGGCACAACGGATTTCTCCGAAAAAATAAACTAGAGGCAAATCGGAATCATCTAGAATATATTGGTACTGATAATCAGGCACCAACACTACGTGATAAGTGATCTAACCATGCATATCGTAAGCTGTTTTATTCCAATCCGTATCAAATCCTGGCCAGAGATAATGAACACAATCCCTTACAATGGTGCCAAAAACAAACTCATTTTACAAAGAAGCGATGATTTAGAGAATTAAATGAAAACACATAGATACGATAGTTCACTTCATCCCCTACCTAAAATATGAGGTATTCATGACCTTCAGCACTCCCAAAGTAATGGAAAAAGAAATATAAAAATTTTATAAAAATTATGGGATATTTCTCATCTAAGTTCGGCTGCCATATGATTAATACTCACATTCTTTTATGGACTCAAGAGCCTTTTTAACCATTGTACGATAAGAATCAGTGTCAGTAAAGTAGTGTTCTTTTGCGAGTTTTGAGTTTGGATCTTCTTCTGCCTCAACTGCTTTTATTCTCTCAAGAGTCTGCTTCGCAGTATCCAGCACCCAGAGGTCACGAGTTAGCTCGTTTACCTGCTGGATGGATTCGGGGCGGATGGATGTCAGGACATTTCCGTCATCTGTAGTGTAGGTACTGGTTTTACCCACAACTGCCACAAAAGCAGGCAGTTCACAGTCAGCCAGGAACTGAGATGCTTCGGGCTGGTACTGTCCGGCATAGACCAGAAAGGAGCCTGTCGGATCTGAAATTCTACCCCGCCAGTATTCAGAATCAGTTCCAATATCTTCTTTTTCGATAAGCGTGCCGACAAGGAAGATGCGGTTTACTTTAGCTCCTGTTGGAGTCAGGACGTACTGAGGAGCATACTGATCATTCTCGTCCCTAGAGGCCAAGTTCGAATCTTTCAGCTCTTGAGAAAAGACCCTGCGAGCCACTTCCCTAAAAAAGCCTGCCATTTAATCCACCCCCAGTTCAGCAAGCATTTCCTCAATCAACTCCCCATCCAGAGAGGTCCTTGAAGTAATCGAATTCGCAAGGATGTAACGATCAAACTTGTGCCCGCTGACAGTATAGTATCTGCCTAACAGCTCGTGCTTCAATTTATCCAGCACAACCCCGGGATCAAGAGCATCTGCAGCCATTGCAATTGCACTATCTAGAGAAAGCCCAACAAGCTTTTCGGTAAGTTCCCGGTTAATTAGGACATCCTGAGTTGAGGTTCCAGAATCAAGAACAGCTTTTATCCTGAGATCATACTCTCCTTTAACTTTCCCATGCTCTGCACAGGCACCCTTTACAAGGGCCCTCTTGCACTCAGGACAGCGTTTTATAAGACCCGAACCTGTCTGAATATCAACCAGTGCGCCTAAATACGTTAGAATAGATGTACCGACTGTGATATCTTCATCAAGCTCTTCTACGGAACTTGACCTACTAAGCTGAATCTGAAACTTACCGCCCCATTCGTTGACAAATACATTTTTCAACACGTAATTTTTGCCTTCTTCCAGATATGGAATTTCGGAACTAGTCCAGTTAGTAAATTTGATAACACCGGTAGGATCTCCTAGAAGTCCTGCTTGCTCAATCGATTCGTGTGAGTTCTCCCAGAGTTGAATTACTTTTCCTTTGACTGTAGCCCACTGGCCTCCTACAAGGTTGGAAATGTTTTTAAGTTCGGACTCCCTTGCAATTGGCGTGATATCACCGCCTACCACATCAATGACTTCAGCTAGCTTTTCTACTGAACTGTTTCTGTTAAGCTGAATCTGAAACCTGCCATTATACTCTCCAATGACAACGCTCCTGAATAAGTAACTCTCCCCCTGCTCAAGCTTAGGCAATTCAGCATTTTTCCATTCAGTGAACTTTACAATTCCTGTTTCATCCCCCAGGAGCCCGACCTGAGATATGGAATCGTGGGTGTTTTCCCATAGCTGGATAACCTTTGCCTTAAGGTTTGCCCATTGCCCATTTTCGGCGATATCTGCAATCTTGGTAAGTTGGGGTTCAGCTTGCCTCACGTAAAACTCATTTTTTGGAATAGAATATTTTTTCAAAAAGTAATTAGTCACGCTACGCTGAGCTTCATTGGATGGAACTTTAAAGTTCGTAACCAGTTCTTTGAGTCTGCTTTCAATGTCCTCAATGGGCACATCGATGCCAAGCTTTAAAAATCGACCTCTAATAGATTCTGCACTTTGTCTCATTGTTCTACCTCAAGCCTCTTGGTATTGATAAATAGATAGAGAGGCGCTTTAAGGTGATACGACACGTAAATATAAAGATTTGGAAAGCGGAGTGAAAGTATTTGATCTCCAGCAGAAGCTAATTATATAAAAGATTTTTGTGATATTTGTAAGCAAGTTAAAAATATGACCTCTTAAATAACTATTCTACAAGGAAATATTTACTTTTTTTCAGGCTCTCCCATATTTTCTAACAAATATTATTAACTTCTAGCTTGATGTACACTTTAAAACTATTTTAAATTTACATTTTATTTTTTAAAATAGATATATGTTCTAAAGCTATACTTAAACTTATTTATGAAGATAGTATTGTATGATTTACTGGATTCCAAAATGACTTCTCCTATTCGTTAACAATTTTTCTCAATATTTTACACGAAAAAACTTCATCCATAAATCTTAAGTCCATTTTTATGTAATTGACTCTAGAAAATTCAATTATTGTAGAGTTACTGAACGAGAAATTATACATAATCTCTGCTAAACTATTTTGTGATTTTTTTTGAGTACATTTTTTTGAGTATATATCGAGCTAGCGCGAAATTTCGGAAATCGCAACCAAACTAATCAGTGAATTGTCATCGAAGGCTCAAATATGAATTTGAATCATGGATGCCAAACTGCCCTTTAGACAATTTCACAGCCCAAGAAATTGGTGATTTAAATAGGCAAAAATAGTAAACAAGTCTTGTGGTTTAGACATCAACAAACTTGTTTTTCATTTTTATTAGCCTCAGAGGATTTCGATAAATCCCCAAATTTCATCATATTCATATAAGTGATTTATGAATGACTCTTGAAAATCAGAAGTTTGGCAATAACATTCCTTTAAAAGTTGATTCGCATCAGAAAAATTTGAATTTTTTGCACGTGAATCAACAAGTGACTTTTTAGTTCTTATTTCTTATTTATTAATAAAGCATCTATCTGCCATAGTTGAAATGAGCAAGATATGAAAGCATTTAAAAAGAAGAAATTCAAAAGGGAAAGATTGTTGATACACGTATAAAAATAATTCGTGGAATAACAGCAATTATGAAAAAAGAGGAGAGAAAGGATACTTGAGAGACAAGTTTCGCAACTAAACTTCATGTCAATTAGCATTTTCAAACGTAATTATTTTAACTAAGTCATTTGAAATTTTATCAAAACTGGAAAAACGGAAAAACATTAATAAATCTTTTCTTATTTCCTTTTGTCCATTTCTTTTCTCGTTATTCTGTGGGTCAACTTTGTATTCAAGTTTAAAGAGATATATACCTTTGCTATAAATCCATTTTTCTAAGTTTTGGAAATGTTAATTTTTACTGTGAGGAGTATAAATAGCAGAAAAGCAAAATCATCTTTTATTCAGCAAAATCTCTTCAATAAGATCACAGAAAATTTCTACATAACTCCAATTTCAACAAAACATATATGTACCATGGACAAAAACCCGAAATTAGAGTTCATCAAAGTCCTATTTAATCCCTGAAATATCAGAGTAGATTCTTCATCAAAAGGTGATTATCATGGCAAGAATACTCTCAGAAAAGGATATTGCTATCCTGAAAACAGTTGCTCCGGAGTGTAAGGGGTATCTTTGTTCAGGCTCAGGAATGACCTATCGTTCAATTCTCCCACCTCTGGCAAATCATTATTCAAAAAACGCAGCCGATTTCCTGGGGAGAATAAAGTTACTGTCTAAATCGGATCTTGAATATCTTGTAAGGCTCATTATATCAGACGAAGAAAGCCTGGGCTGCATACCAAATGAGTACATAGATCTCTTTATAGAAAATGTATCTGAAAGACTGGGAGAAGAAATGGCTGCTCGGATCAGAAATTCTTATAATAATTCAGAATGTTCGGATTGAATTTATGTAATACAAGTATCTTTTGAATTTTTTTGATTTTTTTGGTCGTTTTGGAAAAAATACCTTGGAATTTCATCCAAATTAATTGAATAGCACTACTTTTTTTTGAAAATTTAGATAATATATCAAAAGTTCTGTGAAGTCTGATTGACTTGCATCCGTTCTCTTTCATCACAAAAAATATGCAAAGTCAATGTTTAATATATTCTCACTCATAAAAGATTACCTTTTCGATCAGGAAAATGGAATTCTCCATCCATTTACTTGATTTTTAAACCTTGTGACGAAATCGAAAGCTCTTCTTCAATATGGTGCTAAACTTTATGAAAGGACCGATTTCAAAAAAGCTAGCATAAACAACTGCAACCCACGAAATCTCCGAACTAAATATGGAGAACTCAAATTATCAAAGCCTCAATTCCACGAGTTTCCCTTTTATAATAGATATTTTCGAAAAGTATTCGAGAGTTGAAAAAGCAATCCTAACTACAGTAATTGAATCTTAGCTGCGACGTTTTTCCACACGAAGGATGGAAGAAGCAGAGTTCTGGTAGCATTTTCCCAAACAAGAAATTGGTATTGAGACTAGCAGTCCCAAGGAAGGTCAATGGAGGATCTTACCGTTATATAGCATAGCTTTTGAAATTGATCCTGAAAACTTTGGGATCAGTGCCCCAAGGATTTTGTCTTCATTAAATAAACAAGTTAAAAAGTTGATTAAATGATATAACGAAGTCCTGAAAGTAAAACCTGAATATTTGTTTTCCTGCTACCAGAATGGATCAGCCCAGGAAAATCTTGGCAGATATGGGAAAGCGATTGAATGGAATGACAATCAACTGAAATATATCCGAATGACACTTTATAAAGAAAAAACGAAGCTTCTAAGATTTATATATAAAAAAGGAACTTTGTCTAACACCCCTAATAATATCTTCAAATAAATTTCAAATATCTTAAAAATTGTGTAACCAAAAGTTAGCTGTAAAGTATAAATCAAAAAAGAATAGCAATGTATTTTCATAAGATAACTGCATACATTGTCAAAAATTGCAGAAATGTCGAACGAAGAATCAGAAAGCCTGTTTTCCGCCTTACTTTTTCTCCCCTTCATTTTCTTTTCTGATACCTTCAATTACTTCAATAAGTTTTTCCTTGATTTTTACGATGGCATCCACAGCTTTACCACCTACCTCAATTGGAGCTCGTTTTTCCAGGTCTGCCTGCATCAGCTTTGGATCAAAGGGTATTTCTCCAAGAACCTCAATACCCAACTCTTCAAGTCTTTCATTAACTTTCTCGGAACCTCCTTTGTTGATAACAGCAGCAAGGTGTTTTACCCCTATTTCGGAGGAGAGATTTTTAATTCTCTCAGCTGTTTCAAGGGATCTTGCCCCTGGTTCTACTACCACAATCATTAGATCCATTCCTCGAGTAGTGCCTCTTCCAAGATGCTCTATCCCTGCTTCCATATCTAGGATTACTGCACTCTTTTCCTTAAGCATTAGATGCCTAAGAAGAGCCCTGAGGAATGCTGAAGCCGGACACATACATCCACTTCCTCCACGGTCCACAGTGCCCATGATGAGCATTCTTACTCCATCTGGTCCTAATAATCCATAGTCGCACGCAATATCATCCACTTTCGGATTGTAGACAAAAGCCCCACCTTCAGTACCTGCCCTTTCCTGAATAAGATTTTTAAAATCTGTCAGGGGCCTTGGAGGGTTATCTACCCCGAGAGAAGATGCCAGGTTCATATCTGGGTCTGCATCTATTGCCAGAACCTCATATCCGTCCCTTGCAAGCAGTCGAGCCAGAGTACCCGAAAGAGTTGTTTTTCCAACGCCACCTTTTCCAGTTATCGCTATTTTTATGAAAATTCCACCTGAACATCAATTCAGATCAACTGTACTTATTTTGAATAAGTAATATAACTACCAAAATGTTTATATTTATTTATTTGTACTCGCTTTTTTACTTAAAGGATCCAAATCAGCTCAAAATCTAAAATTTAATTTGAGAATTTAATTATATTTTTCTAGATGCAGAAAATTTTCAGAAACAATTTTGACTGAAAAATCTATCATTTGTTGGCCAGAAACTACTGAGTAGCCCCTGAAAGAGACACATAAATTGTTTTTCCGACCTTCCTATGAAAATCCCGTTTCTGTTATTTTAGGTTCATTTGAGTAGTATGAAACTAGATCGCTGGCGTCAATACAGGGATAGGCCACCTGCTCTTAATCCACTTTCATTCCATCCATAAGATCTGCATACATACTGCAGTGATAATCATGATTTACCCAGTCTAAAAAAGAGGCATAAGGGTATATCAGTTGTTGAATTTGCATTTTTACAGTTTCTAGCTCTATTGGTACAAAAGCAGTTTTTTCCCGAAAAAGGTGTTCGCTTTAGGGAGATAATTGATCACTCTAGATCCTGCTTCTTTCGTGTATTTAGTACGCTTCACAGAATTAACAATGATATTATTGCGGACAATACGTAAATTAGTTTCCTTTCGTCGAATAACTAAAGGAACCTCGGGAGACATTTGGACTACAGCAACATGATATAAACCATCAAATACATTATTTTTTATAAATGCATCATGGAATCCATTTGTTAAGAAACCTCGTACACAATCAATGCTTGGATCAATGTCAGATTATTCAATATTTCCGATTTGCTGCAGTTCCTAATAGCTACTCTTACTCGTTTACAATTTCCCCTCATTTATTACAAGAAAAAACTTCATCCATTTATCTGAACTCATTCTTTTATAATCACCTCTAGAAAATTTAATATTTAAAATTTCTAAAGTAGAAATTATGAATATTCACTCAAAACGATTTCGTTATTTTTTTCATACTTGGTATCCCACTTTCCACAGATGTACACAACATAGGAATATGTGACTATTAAAAAAGAATTATCCAAGATACTTTAAATAAATCCAAGGAAACCATGAGAGCATATTCAAATTCAAATTCTTTTACTTTTTCATACTGAAACAATCTTGTGACACCGAAAAGTATTGACTTTTGAGAACTTGAAGATCACCGATACTACTGGAATAGACTGATTATTAAGTGCAGATGGAGTGACCCTATTGCATGCTTATTTTTGTCTTAAAACCTATGCATTTATGAGATGATAGAGAATACAAATAATGACAAGAGATAATGAGTATATTTGTACATTTACTCTTTCAATACTTTGTTATTTATATTTAATTCTAGGTATGAATGTCGAATAAATTGTTCCGACTTACATTTCTGACTTTGTAAAAAATTCTCTCATTTATGATGTACCAAACATTTTTAATTGGGATATAGCACCTCGTTTATTGATTTAATTGAGCCTGATAAGACCATTTTAGAGAGGATTTCTATATGGCCATATTTAGGTATCATATATTAATGACGAAAGATATAGCTATGTTAACTATCATCGTTTAAAAGAGGCTAGAGTAAGGAGATATGATTTTGAAGTAACCGCCTAAGCGTGAGAAAAGTACCGAAATAAAGCAATGGCCATAGCAGCGAGAAAAAAGTCAAAAGAATGTAAACTTTAGCTTAGAGGTGTAGAAAAATTTAGGAAACATCATAATATTTAAAGAATGGCCCCAGTTAACTGGAACCTAGGCCAATCGTTTTCAGAGAAAAAGACTATTAGAGGATCTTATCTAATTCCGATGCCAATACATTGCCCTGGGTCACTCCCATAAAACGCTTTACTTCGACCTCATCTTTCTGGATTATCAATGTAGGAACAGCGTGTATACCATATTTTGAGGCAAGTTGCTGGTTTTCATCCACATCGATAACTCTGAATTCAACCTTATCCTTGTACTTTTTCTCTAGCTCTTCAATAATCGGTTTTTGCATCCTACAAGGTCCACACCACGTTGCGGAAAAGTCCATTAAGATCGGTTTCATAAAATCACCTTTAGTACTTTAAAATATTTGAGATATTCTCTGTTCTTATTTGATACACTCCGGAAAGCATACTAAGAGTCATACATATATTGTTTGACGACAAAGCTACCGGGAACCTAATCCTGAATAATAGGCGACCTGGAAGATGAAATTACCAAATACAGGCCGGGACTCAATTTATTGTATGTATTATCCTTGAGTATATATAATGCTTATCTCAATCTTATGGATCTATTTCAGTCGAATACCTAGCATCTCGTTGCTGGGTATTCGACTGAATAAACTTCAGTACTTGAAAATGAATACGATTGGAGAGCCCCTGAGCAACTAAAGTACTTCAACAACTTGCTCAGATACTCAGTAAAATCTCATCCATTTTGTGCGAGTTTTATAGAAAAGTAAGGTCGAATATTGATTTTTTTTATCACAGTATTCATCATAAGTTCAAGTATAAATATAGAAATGAAAAAAATTCCAGTTGAAATTGCTCTGGAAAACATCTAATCGACTTGCTTTTGAATGTAAAGAAGATAAAATAATCACTATTTTATGCTATAACTATTGGATTTTATTCCCGAGCTAAACTACGCTGAATTTTTTTGCATTTAGTCGTATATTATATAGATAGAATAATCACTACATGGGAAAATATCATAAAAATAGTTATTTATCAATAATTATTTAATTCCTTCAACTCCCATAATTTAGCCGACGATTACATTTAATTTCTAAATCTTCTAGCCGACGAAGACTTCACAGAACCTCAAAACAACAAGAGTTATGTACTTTTGGTAATTTCCTTTACCTATTTACCCTAAACCTTAATATGTATAAACTGTATTTCTATTGACTTGAGATAGCCCATCACTGAATATTTGTAGAATTTCTGATCAATGTACATAACTTTGATTTTGACTCCAATTTCATCCATAATCTTTCTCAACATAATTATTGAATCGGTCATGGATAAATAAGGAACATTAGGTAAAACTCCAATCTTAACCTTTTTTCCCATTGTTTGTGTAATATGCTGTATCTGAGAATAAGTAGTTCATTGATGATATTCTCATTCTACCTATGATATAAGACCCATTTTTGTCACCATAATAGAGATAATCTGTGAAATCGATGCCAAACACATAAATTTTGCCGGGTTTTATAAAAAGCTTAATTCATCTATCAAACATTAGTTGATTTACCTTTTTTAATAACTCTAAGTTATTTTATTCAGACGATTTTTTGAAGAGCTTTCACCAGATATTTTTAAAGCTATACTTTGTAATTGAGTGTATAAATGACCTTCGGATAGCCAATATGATAGATCCTTGGTAAAGAGCTTAGATTCATCTTTGATCGAATAGGAATTGGAATCGTTTTATAGTGCTATAACATCAGGTTTTACACCTTCAACTACGTTCAAAGTGCATTAGCCAAAATTTTGAATGAGGCATGTTCTATGAATGAGCCTAGGTAAATTAAAGATGTTTGTTTGTTTCAATTTCCAAAAATTGGAGCTTTAATAGCAAATCAGTTTAATAGCAAGAATTATAGTTTGATTGTAGTAAGTAAAGGTAAATATTTATTGTGCAATTTAGTGACACATGGGTTTACCTATCAGTAATTATCTAAAAATTCAAATCTTTTTTTGAGTTAGCTGTCTAATGCCGACATCCCGAGAGATCTGGGGGGTAAATTTTAATTGAGTCTCTATTTCAAGATTATAATACAGGATACCCACTAGTTCGTGTAATGGTTCCATATCCAGTCACAGTTTGGGTAGTAATGGCCTCGGTAGTAGTGGTGAATCCTTGCATCTATTGATTAATAAATTCGGAGAAATCTATTTTCAAACCCGAAGACACTTTCATTATGCAAGCTATTTGCTTTAACTTGCCACTTCAGCTAGCTATGGTCATATATTTATCAGTTTAGCTATTTCTCTCCAAGAAACTTCATAATCATCTTTATATCAGCCTTATCAGCACCAGTTTCTTTATTAATGCCCATTCCTTTCGCAGCTTTTATCTCTCCAGTTTCTTTATTAATGGCCACTCCTTTTGCAGCTTTTACCACAACAGGTTCTGCGCTTACTGCTACAGCTGTTACTGATACTACAAAAAAACTACCAGCAAACTAGCCAACACTTTTTTCATCCTACTGGATGATTGTTTCCACATTTTTTCACTCCATTTTATTAATTTAGATACAATTTTAATCGGTTAGGACTGATGCAGTTAAATTGAAAAAACATACTATTGCCAAAAGTATGTGATTTCCAGTTTAACTATATAAGTTCAGAATTAATATTAAGGATCAATCGTATATATTAATTATTGTATATTAATCAGTATTTAAATGTTGGCAGTGTTATTCCTATTATATATACTGAGTTTTATATATATTATGCAATATGTAAAGAGAATATTATATTTAAAAAGCATAGTGGTTTTGGTATCCCTAACTAGCAACCAGTATTGAATTTAGTAGTCTCAATACTCATTGATATAAATGAAGACAAGATCACAGGAAACAAGTAGGCTAATTAATTCCAAGTGTTCCATGAGCTCCATATGCTTTATGAGTCCCATAAGCTCCATTAGTAATAGATCAGCAATGTTTTCTTATTCTGTACGGAACTTAGGAAATTCAGAGCTTTTGATACAAAAGACAACATGTACACGAAGGTACTGTACTGCCCTGCTATTACAGGAATTATGTTATAGATCGCATTCTTGAATTTTTATTGATAAGTATTTGATATCTTAATTTTCTTCTTTTTAATGAAGAAATACACTTTAAACTTGTGGATTCATTCGTTAACTTTCCTACAGCTATTATTTAATTAATCTAATAATATTAAAATAAAAGAAAGATCATTATTAGTGATTCATGTTCAGAAAAAAAGGTAATAGCCTTTTTACTAGCAGGATAGTTAAGTTTTGTTTCAATCTTAGCAGATATTTTTATCAAAATGGATAGAACGTAGATCAAAAGGAGTTCAGACAAATCAAAAAAACACTTAGTGTTTTGCTAGTAGTTTGTTTTTTAATGTCCGTGACTGCTGCAGTAGTGATTGCAGAAAACGAGAATGGTAAAGAAATAGCCATGAAAAAAGTAGTGGCTGTGAAGACCGATGATGGTAAAGATATAGCTATGGGAAAAGTAGCGGCTATGAAGACCGACGATGGTAAAGAAATAACTATGGGAAAAATAGTGGCTATGACAACCGAAGGGGGCAACTAAAAAGCCTTGGGAAAAGTAGTGGCTATAAAAACCGACGCCGGTACAGTTATAGCTATGAAAAAAGTAGTGGGTATAAAGACCGACGTTGGTAAAGACGTCGCTGTGGCAGAGTAGGGGCTCCGAAGACCTAAGATTGTAAATAAAAAAATTAATATTTAATTTTTTGATTGTGAAAATCTTTTGGGATATTATTTCGAATTAAATTTACTCTCAAGGGTATATGTCGGTGTCTGGGGACTAGTACGATAAAACCGAGAAATAAATGTGAATGTGTAAAAGGAGTGAAATAAATGTTGAAATAATCATTTAGAACGAAGAAGGTACGTGCTATTCTGGTGGCAGTCCTTTTTGTTTTGTCTTTGACAACAGTGGCAACGAGTGCACAAGGCAACGGGGGTCGTAGCGGTGGTTATGGCCCGGGCGGTATTTATAACACACCATATATGCAGGGAACCCCAACGAAAATTATGCCAATCCAAACGAACCTAATCCTGCGGGTCATGTCTATGATGATGCACATGATACTTTAGATGAATTACTGGAAATTTAATATTGAAATATCGACCACGTAAAGAAGACGACCAGGAATAGGTTTTTGTGACAATAACCTATGCATTCAGAAAAAAGATAAAATCTTATTTTTGTGGCAAAGAAAGGAGTATAGAGTCAATCAGAAATTATAGAACTTTAGGTATGCTGTCCAAATTAAAAATCGATGGCAAGTAAAACATTTGAATTTTGCTATGCTTTTCCACTATTTTTTGAATTCACTTGAGCGTTAATCGACCAAGTATCCGATATTCCTATAATAGATGGAACAATCAAGTTTAAAAATTGGTAACTATTCCACTTCTGCAGATGTATACAAAAATGGCATCTATTTTCTCAATGACTTAAGGACAGAACACGTATTTTTTTGCCTGACTATCAACTCTGCAAAAGCTAAAATGATTTCCAGAGAGTTTACTCCCCGAAGAGACTGGCAAAAAATTCATGGTGAAAATTTTGGTAATATCAGCTACTTTCTCCAACCAGATCAAACTTAGCTAAAATTTGTTTTCTAATTTCATCGCTGTCCTTTACGATTATCTCAATTGTTTCACTCTTATTCTCTGAAACAACATTTGTTTTCCTGTATTCATGTCTGGCAAAATCGTCTGGGAATCGCCTTTCTAGAATCCACATGCAAACCGTGCAGTTTCCTGCTTTTGCTGCTTCATTAAGACGTTCAAGACAGTTCTTTGCCGCATCTGCGTTGCACTTTTGAATAAATTTATAAAACTGAAAATACTCTCCAGACGTTGAATTTCTTCCTTTCTTCAGACAATCATTGAACGTCTGATATGTGATTCCAGCAGCTTCGGCAGCAAGCGAATAGAAGCCATTAAGATAATCAATAAATGTTGAAACAACAGAATAAGTTTTCGTTTGAAAATAGAATCAAGATGCTTCTAGAAAGATATTTTTTGACAAGAATATTGTTTACTTGAGAAATTCTCCTGTTTATTGTTCCACTACAACAAATTTGTAGGGATATAATTTATACTACGCGGTATTTCTGAAAAAGAAATTTGATAAATCGCGATATTTACGGAAAAAAGATGCAACTATAATATAAACTCTATTGTTTATTAAGGCTAAAAGAAGTAAATATGTGTTTGAAATCATCGAATAAGGTTAACGAAGTACTGGATTAAGATAGAACCAAAAATGATGTTTATAGATGAAGAGCCTCTTCACCTCCTGGAGTGCCACAATAATATTTTAAAATTCAGCTCAATTTCCCAATTTCCTTGATTTAAGAAAAACCCTTCGTTCTTACCTCGAAAACTTTAAGATGCAACCAGTAACCCCAAAATTCAGGATAATACCACTCATTTAAGCCTCCATAAAAAAAGTTTTACATTTCCCATCCAAATATCTAGTTTGCTTGTATCGTCTCAATGATCCATAATAATACAATCGATCCACATCTCAAGGGTTTTCTAAGAAAGGTTTTCTGAGTGCATATTCCTTACAAAAAAAGTATCAAAAAAATTTAGTATACAATAAAAGTAACATATTTAAGGCAAGTACAGATTAACTCACTTCCAAATACATGCCAGCTCACACAAAACTTGTCAATAAGCTCCACTACCCTCTCTAGAGTTATCAGCTTCTCTTCACAATTCATTGGCTCTATCACATAATTAGAAAATCCAATTATTTTTATTTTTTTGATTAATTGCCTTCGTTCCTCAAAGCTTTGCATAAAGTGCCAGTGTGCTGATTTTGTGGTAAAATCACAAATATCAATAGGTTAATAAGAAAGAAAATCACACATATTAAGGATGTAATAACATAAAATATGGAAAAATTTAGCTCTGAATTTTACAGTACATTTGCTACACTGACCATAAAGTGCATCTATTGAAAAAAAGTCATATTCCCCATAATTATAGAAACACATCCTCTCTTATAAATAAAGCATTAGCTACTTGTGACGTGTTATAATTCCATAATATTTTGTTTTAATCAATTATTATATCCAATAAAAAATAAAAAATATTTAGGTTCAAACTGGAGATTAAATACCAAATCAAAATTTAAAAGTTCAACATCTTTCTTAGCGGTATAATCTCCAGTAAAGAATTTTAGAGCATACTCATACTAAGCAAATTCAGGCAGGAGCTTCCTTATTCAGGATATAAGCAACCATTTCAGGATCTAACTTACTTTCCCTTGAAACCTGTACTCCAATATCCTCAGCAGATTTACCTTCAACTTTCATTTCTTTGATTTTTTCAATCACTGACTGTGGGATACTATAATATTCATTTAAATCCTTCCTGTGACCCCAAACATCTCCTTCTATAAGCTCTATTCTCTGCATTTCAAGGAACATTTCAACGGATTTTGAGACAGTGCCCATGTAAGATTTAGGTAACTGAACTACCTCAATCTTTGGACAGGTTTCAACTAATCCAAAGATATCCTTGTTCGAAGGTCTGAAAGCCAAGTGAACAACACGCTCATTAGGATTTAGTGTAAAGATTTCCTCTCTTGAACTAACTACTCGAATTTTCATTTTTTATTTTCCCCCACTAAAAAATTCTGTTACATTTCTACTTTAATATAACTACGCTATACTTACTATAAATATTTATCTAATTAAACTAACATTATTTATATAGTATACTAGATTTTCTGCCCTTGTCCGATCCAAAAAAATTGACTTTGAAACCTAAAAAGGAAAAAAATTGCTCTTCATAATTTATTTTTTTAAATTTCTAAAATTTTTCTACTTTTTTTCTGCATTAATTTTTTTTCTAATGAATGACTAATTATTCTTATAACCAGTCATTAGAACTCTTACAACTTTCAGCCGAGATTTCACTCAAATTACCCTACCCAGCCAAGGCCCACTTCCCGTAGAAATTCAAAAAAAACATTTCTTTTCCAAATACAAAGTAGTTTAAAATTCATTTCATCTTTGGTGAATAAATAACTGCCACATAATCAAATAAATTCTAAATTTATATACTTCTATTGAGTGTTATAAAAAGAGAATTATGAGATAAAAAATCCACCGTTTTGCAAAATAAGAGAATCAAGTCTCTTTACCGTTATTGAGGATATTATATCTTTTGTGGGTTTTCTAATTCCAATATTTCACAAACTAGCTCAGATACTCAGTAAAATATTACCCATTTTCCACGATTTTTACCGAAAAATAATCTTAATATTATTTTTTTTATTTCACAATATTTCTCTCAACTCCGAGTTGATAGAAGAATAAACAAAATCTCCAGTTGAAATTGCTCTGAAAAACATTTATCAGCTTGTTTTTGGATGGAAAGACGATAAAATAATCACTTTACTACGCTGTCTCTATTGAATTGTTTATAATCACCTTGTTTAGAATTCGAAACTCTTTCCTGAGTAGTTCTATAGATCAGTTTAAAAACGAAATTTCGTTCACTAGTAAAGTACTTATAGATTATTTACTGGATATTTGATTTTGATCTATTGAGTATTCTGCAAGAATATTCTGTTAAAAGTTTTAGCGTAATTATTTTTTAACTTTTCTGAGGTCCTAAATTATAGAGGATTTCTATAAGCTCCTAAATTTTGGTATATGCTTATAAATGATACATAAATGATTCTTGAAAAACTGAGTTTATCTAAATACTCTATAAACCACCAAACTAAAAAAGCGTGAATTTTATTCAATTTTCGTTATACTTCTTGAGATTTAAGCATTAGTTAACAAGTTTAGTGAGCGAAGACTCAAAGGAATCTTCGCCTTTCCCTAATATCAGCCATGCTTGATTAAAGTTTCACCATCCTTCAACTAGTCCATGCATTTGAAAGAGAGTAAGCTTGCTTCAAAAGTGAATAGGTATATAACTTGTGACCGATCAGAAAAGTCATTAATGAGTGTGTAAAGTATCTAAACAGGGAATGGGAAATATACATAAACTTTATGAGCTCATTAGAAGCCCATGGTGAAGTTTGAATCTTGTAGCTAATAGATTACTCATTTACTTACTGAAAATTATGCTTTAGATGGATTATAAGAATATATTTTTATAACTTTTATACCATAAGGTCGTTTCAAAATATCAAAGATGAGATTTTCGGATGCCAAGAGTAGTATTCTTGAGTCAGAAAAATTATGTTCTCATTTATGTGACTTTTTAATAAATGAATTTCAATAAAAATTTGAACGTTTTTTCCTTATGTGTTAAAACTTAGTTTTTGAACTTCTGTGGGATTACTTGGAAAAGTGAAATAAAAAGTCGAACCTTTACCCAGTTCAGATTTTACCCATATACGCCCTCCACATCTTTCTACAATTTTCTTACAAATTGCAAGCCCTATTCCTGTTCCAGGATATTCTTCCTTTTTATGCAATCTTTTAAAAATTTCAAAAATTTTTTCCGAATCTTTTCATAATTAGTCCCTTGACGTTTGTTAAGATATAATACATGACGGAATTTAAGAATTTATCA
The DNA here is from genome assembly GCA_963763235.1 of uncultured Methanosarcinaceae archaeon. Lineage (GTDB taxonomy): Archaea > Halobacteriota > Methanosarcinia > Methanosarcinales > Methanosarcinaceae > Methanosarcina. Next base: position 171,582 of record CAVXNY010000011.1, read on the forward strand.
AAATTTTTCAAATTTATATATAAAAAAATATAAGATATTTTGCATATTATTTTTTTAAAGTCTGTATAACAGTTGCAACTACTTCAACACCCATAACTTTTATTTATAATCCATCATCAGGAACTGTGTTTTTGGATATCTTCATCAGTTGGAACTTAAACATAATTGATTCGCTTGTCCTCAGCAATAGAATCAAAAATAGAATCCAGGTATAGGATCTCTGAAATAAAAAATGCATGATTTGCAATCTCTGGATTTCGAAGAGCTCCATGCAGTATTTCAAGCTCCATAATAAAGTTGCCTTTACATTCCTTCAACCAGTCATACTGCTTAATGACCACTTGCGAGATCTCTTCATCTACCCAACCATATCTCTCGCCGAGAATGCTGATAAAATAATATAGCAAGTGATCTATTTAGGCAAGCCAGATGGTAGAAGTAATTTGCAGTAAATTAAAGATTTATACATAGCCAAAAATTTATATCAACCAATAACTTTAGGAAACCAAAAAACTCAATATATATCAGATCTAGAAAATTTCATCTCTTTCATATAATTGCTATGACATATTAGAGGGCTATAGAATAAATAATATACTTATTATTTTACGAGAAAAATATTAATTGATGTTGAAATAGCGACAAATGATATCTGTAAACAGTTTATGTATTTATGGTAGTTAGTTACTGACGAAATTCGGAACTACTGCTTTGACATATTAATCCTTATATAAGCAATAGCTACGTCAAAAGGAGTTTGAGAGAAGAATAAAAAACACCCCCATTCAATTATTGAACTACTTGATAGAAAATTACTTGGATAGAATTCCAGAAATAAGTGAGCGTGATATTCTACCATTTCCATATCAAGAATTTTGCAGCCTTGCTCAGTGCAAATAACGACAAATATAATTACGTTACAGTACCTAAAACAAACCCATTTACAAAAAAACGATGATTCACTGGTTAAACGAAAAAAGGCAACTTTTCACTTCATCCTCGCCCTAAAGAACTGGGGACTCGGGACCCTGCAAACTACCAAAGTAATAAATAAGGAAGTTTCTCAAAAAAATTAAAGTGTTCTCATTCAGGAGCTCTGTGCTTTATTAAAATAATCTAGACATGTCTGTTTTTTTCTGCAGTTTTCCCCTGGAATTTCCACAGGGTATTCACCTGTGAGACACCCTATACACATATCGTTTTCATTGCATTCTAAAGCTCTCATGAGTCCATCAATACTGAGGTATCCGAGAGAATCAGCATTTATAAGGTTTTCGACCTCTTTTATGGTCTTATAAGAAGCTATGAGTTCCTGCCTAGTAGCCATATCTATACCTAGATAGCAAGGAGCAACAATTGCAGGACTGCCGACCCTTGCATGAATTTCTGAAGCTCCTGCACTCCGTACCATATCTATAATTCGCCTTGCGGTTGTACCCCGGACAATACTGTCGTCAACCAAAACTACACGTTTGCCTTTGACATTATCCTTAATGGCATTCATCTTAAGTCTGACTGCGGTTTCACGCAGTTGCTGGCCAGGTAGAATAAAAGTCCGCCCTATATAACGGTTCTTCATCAGGCCTTCGATATATTTGGTGCCTGATTCTCGGGCATAGCCGATTGCTGAGGTAATCCCTGAGTCAGGGACAGGAGAAACAATATCAGCCTCAACCTGGTGCTCCCTTGCGAGTTCCCTTCCAATATTTTCTCGTATCTTATAGACAAGTTTCCCATCAATTACTGAATCGGGCCTTGCAAAGTAAATAAATTCAAAAACACAATTCGCAGGATGAGGTTCAGTTACTATCTGGTGACTCTCGAAACCATTTCCCTTGAAGACGATTACCTCCCCTGGTCGGACATCCCTGACAAGATTGCTGTTCAGAGTATCAAGGGCTACACTTTCAGAAACAATTGCATATCCACCATCGACCTCCCCAAAACATAGAGGTTTGAAGCCAAAAGGATCCCTGACAGCATACAAAGAGCCGTTGATATATATAACGAGGGAATAAGAGCCAACAAGCTTGCGCATCACATTCCTTATTGATTCCACAGGCTTGTGTCTTAACAACTCTTTTACAAGAAGGTGACCAATGACCTCAGTATCGGAATCACTGACAAAAATACGACCTTCGCACTCCAACTCATCCTTGAGTGCTTTGGCATTAACCAAGTTTCCGTTATGAGCAATTGCAATTGTTCCACCCTTGAAATTCAAAACAAAGGGTTGACAGTTTTCTAACTTGGACCCACCAGTAGTCGAGTAGCGGACATGCCCCACCCCTACATTCCCGATCAAACGTCCGAGAGAATCCTTATTGTATACATCAGGCACAAGACCCATACCTTTTATGGACTTAGGAGATATGCCATCATGTACAACTATACCAGTAGATTCCTGGCCTCTATGCTGGAGGGCATAAAGAGCGTAATAAAGCTTAAATGCTACATTATTGGATTGTTGCCTATCGTCTGGGAGAATTATGCCTGCAACACCACATTCTTCTTTCAATTTTGACCTCCGGTGCAGGTAATAATATAAAAAGTGAAACAGACAGATTTAATACTTGCACTTTGCCTGCCATTTGTAAGTTCTCATGTGGGATGTTTTTCCAAAGCCACATGAAGTACACTGTTTTGTATGCACATTTAAAGAAACACTGCCGCATCGCCTACATTTGACATGCGTGCGCTTCTGCCTTTTTCCCATTGATGCCGTACCTTTACTCATTCCTAAATCTCCTTATAGAAATCAATTACATTAGAGCAATATTCGAGAATCCTAAGCAATTTATTTTTCTTGAATTTTTTTCTATGTGCCGGTCACAATAAATCCTGTTGCTTACCTAAGTTTAGAGATAATAGATGGAGTTCTAGGTATAGATTATGGAGATACGTACACCACATTATCACCGCGGATAACGACACTGCTGAACTTGCTTACAACTTCTCCTTCTCTTAACTCTTCAGCATTGTCAAGTACGAGATTCATATGAATATCATATCCTTTTAGCTCGCCTCTAAACTCGCGTGCGCCTTTCAATCTAACGATAACAGGTGTGTCCAGTGCATTGTTCAAAATATCCAGAGGTCGGTTTGCCATCCTTACAGTCCCCTTAAAACATTACAAATCAAGTCATAATTTATATGATATAAATAGTTAATCTAGATTTAAACTGATCGCGTGTTTAAATTTGGGATTATTTAAACCAAAGTCGCAAATACAGTATATAAAGTTATCGAAGCAATCTTTCACTTTTTTAATTCATAATGTGAAAGAATGAATAAGAGATGAATATATGACAATAAAAAAATCACCAACGAACAACACGATTGTTCTAACTATTGCAGGTTCTGATTCAGGGGGTGGTGCAGGAGTTGCTGCTGATTTGAAAACTTTTGCTGCTTTGGGAGTGCATGGGACCTGTGCCATTACATCTGTTACTGCTCAAAACACCACAGGTGTCTTAGACACCTTCGATCTACCTCCTGCAGCTGTTGCCAGTCAGATAGAAGCTGTGTGTATGGATATGGACATCAAATGGATAAAGACAGGAATGCTGGCCTCACCTGCAATAATAAGAGAAGTTGCAAGAGAGGTCAAGAAACATAAACTTTCCCTAGTACTGGACCCTGTAATGGCTGCAGAAGCCGGGGGGAATCTTTTGAGGAAAGAGTCTCTTCCTGTCCTCATCGAGGAGCTGCTGCCCATCTGCAAAGTTATAACTCCCAATACTTTGGAAGCAGGTGCACTTGCAGAGATTTCTGTCAAAAGCACTGAGGATGCGAAAATTGCAGCCAAGAAAATAGCAGATCTCTGTGTCGAAGCTGTTATTGTTACAGGAGGACACCTTGATTCCACTGACCTGCTGTATGAAACCTATTCTGATACTTTTACCAGTATACCGGGAACTTTTGTCAGCGGGGGAACCCATGGGTCTGGATGTACTTATTCTGCAGCAATGACTGCCTTTTTGGCATTTGGGAAAAGCCTAGAAGAAGCTGCAAAAGAATCAAAGAAATTCGTAATGCAGGCAATCATGAAGAGCAGGCCTACAGGTAGAGGAGTGAATCCAGTAAACCAATTGGGAACAACCCTAGAAGAAAAAGAGCGCTATCTAGTCTTAAGAAATTTAAAAGAAGCAGTTTTAATTCTTGAGAAAAGCTCTGATTTCCAAAAATATATTCCAGAAGATGGCTGTAACATAGGAATGGCAATTCCTGGCGCACACAACTTGGAGGAAGTTGCAGCAGTGGAGGGCAGAATAGTGAGATACAGGGAACGTGCGGTTCATGTAGGCTGTGTGGAATTTGGAGCTAGCAGGCACATAGCAAGGATCATCCTTTCTGCCCTTCGTTATAATCCTAAAATAAGGGCTGCAATTAATGTAAGATATTCGGAAAGCAACATTTCCCTTTGTAGAAAAGCTGGACTCAGTTTATATTCCTTTAACAGAGCGGAAGAACCGGAAAATTGCATCAATATGGATTGGGGAACACCAAAGGCAGTCAAAGCACAAAGAAGCATACCGAAAGTAGTCTATGATACTGGAGATTTAGGAAAAGAGCCCATGATGCACCTGCTTGGTACAAATGCTGTTGAAATAGCAAAGCTCGTTGTGGAACTCGCAGAAAAATCATAGTAAATAATAGACAAAATATTCCTTAAAATTACTAATTGTTTGTTTTCATAGTCTATCTTTCTGTTCTGATAAAATATATGTTTATTATACATTATATTTGCCATATTTAGTAATCGTACATCATAAGGAGCATACTTCCCAAAAAATAATCGTTTATTTGAAAGGTGTGTAAATAGGATATGAATGCTGGAAATGTAAAATAAATAACACTTAAATACATCGAAGTCTGATTTTTTGTAGAAGCGATATGATGGAGAATATCCATGGAACAGACCAAGATTATCCTTGACGAAAATGAAATTCCTAAACAGTGGTATAACGTCCTTTCTGACTTGCCTTCTCCCATTGATCCGCCTCTTGATCCCCAGACCTGGGAACCTATAAGTCCCGAAGCTCTTGAGCCGATTTTTCCAAAAGCCATTATTAAACAGGAGATGAGTGATGAGAGGTATATCGATATCCCTGAAGAGATTCTCGACATATATAAGCTATGGAGACCCAGCCCTCTCTATAGGGCATACAGGCTGGAAAAGTATCTCAAAACACCTGCAAAGATATATTACAAATACGAAGGTGTAAGTCCTGCAGGCAGCCATAAGACTAATACTTCCATTGCACAGGCCTACTATAATATGAAAGAAGGAACTGAGAGGATCACAACAGAAACCGGAGCGGGGCAATGGGGAAGTGCACTTTCTCTTGGTTGTAACTACTTCGATCTCGAATGTAAAATATATATGGTCCGCTCCAGCTATTACCAGAAACCCTACAGAAAATCTCTAATGACTGTATGGGGAGCAAATGTTGTTCCCTCTCCTAGTAAGGATACGAAATTTGGGAGAAAAATCCTTGAAGAGCAGCCAAACACACCAGGAAGTTTGGGAATAGCAATCAGTGAAGCTGTCGAAGATGCAGTAGACCATGATAATACTAAGTACTCTCTAGGAAGCGTGCTTAACCATGTCTTGCTCCACCAGACAGTAATTGGAACTGAAAGCAAAAAACAGCTTGAAAAGGTTGAAACCTACCCTGATATAGTTATAGGCTGTTGCGGGGGAGGAAGCAATCTTGGAGGTATAGCCTTTGAATTCATTAAGGACAGAATTAAGGGAAAAGGGAATACTAAAGTAATCGCAGTCGAACCCTCAGCATGCGCGACCCTTACAGAGGGCGAATACAGGTACGACTTTGGAGATACTGCCGAAATGACCCCGCTTCTAAAAATGTACACTTTAGGCCATAAACATGTACCACCTGCAATCCATGCAGGCGGACTTCGCTATCATGGGGATAATCCGATTATCAGTAAACTCTGTGCTGAAGGGCTTATTGAAGCTGTTTCATACAACCAATATCCTGTATTTGATGCAGCTGTCCAGTTTGCTCGGACTGAAGGCATAGTCCCTGCTCCAGAATCTGCCCATGCTATCCGTTGTGCAATCGATGAATCACTCAAGTGCAATCAGAAAGGAGAAGAAAAAACAATTCTCTTTAACCTTAGTGGTCATGGTTATTTTGACATGAGTTCTTATGACATGTATTTCAACAAGGAACTTGTCTGAAACAACCTAAAAAAGTAAGATTAGAAAAGTAATTATAGAACTAAATATGAGATGCCTTAAGGCATCCACTACTTAATATTTTCAAGAATTTCTCAGCACTGCTCTAGAGAAAGGATTGAATTTTTATTTGCGCATTTAACTCAACAGAATATTTACCTCTATTTTTGTTAAACAAATTCAACACTCTGTTTACTCAGAATTCCTTCTGTTCCTAATAAGAGATAATTATCGGGTTAAGCCCTGCAAATTTGCTACTTTTTTGGCAAGGCTTTCATTTTGAATGCCTTCCATCTTTAAATTATTTATTTATGTCAATATGGAAGGAGGGATACTAAAGTAATCTTTGATATATTTTCTACGTCCACATACATCCCCTTCGAGCAGTGTATTTTTTGCATTTTCAGAAACACTTATCTAGCTTTTGGAAGCAGTTTTTTAATGTGATTTAATAATTTGGATTATTCCAATCAAATACCCAGAGGCAAGCTAGGGGTATTCGATTGGAATAAAATGAAACTTTAAAATCGACATCTGAGTTAAATAAGATATTTATTTTTGAATCAATTATATTTATTTGTAATTTGGACATCATATTGCATTTTTCCTTTCATGCTAAATTCAATATTAAAAGAGGATCAATAAGCTTTTCAGGAAAATTAAGAATAATTATCCATTTGAATGCAAAATAGATTCTTTCTCAGCTGTATCTGTATTTGGAGAACAAGGTATAATATCGAAATGGAAAAATAAGCCTAATTAGCCCTTAAAAAATGGACCAATTTTTAAAGACCCTAAAGCATTATATCTGTTTATGGATATAGATCGGAATCGAAACACTAGTATTTTATTCTACCTTGCATTTTAGACTCTCCACTTTAAATTTTTGACCGTAAACTTCAGATTTTACGAGATGTTGAAGCCCTTTCTCCTGAGCTATTTACATGAACCCAGTCAAGATACTCCTCTTCTCCTTCAATTTCCCAGAATTCAATACCAGGCATTTTGTAGGTATGTAGAGATTTTACAAGCTTTATAATATCCTCTAAGCACGAATAATCAGTTTTTACAAACATAGCAATTTCATTATCTTCCTCTATCTTCTCATTCCACCTATATATTGAGGATATGGGGAAAATATTTACGCAAGCTGCAAACCTCTTTGAAACCAATTCTCTTGCGATCTCGGATGCATTATCCATATTTCCAGTAGTAATGTAGATTAAACGTGTACATTTCCTTAGTTGTGATGTATCCAACTGCGATCAACTCCATCATTTAATTGAAGAGAATTTTGATAAACCCCTAAATTTTACCATATGCCTGTAAATGATATATAAGTGACTCTGGGAAATCAAAGATTTATCGAAATCCTCTAATATTCATTCAATATTATGTGGTCGATCATCAGGTAACTTCATTTAGAATTAAGAATTTCCTTACTTCAGCTCATAAAAGTTCTATAGTGATATTTGCTTTTGGAGGAGAAGATTGAAACAATCATTCGAAGGAGCAGCGATTATAGAAGGATAAAAAAGAGTAACTTCTGTAAAGCTAAAAAAGGTAGATTTAGCAACAATAAAAACAAACATGAAATTCTTTGAATAACGGACACAAATAAAATAGAAATATGTTTCTTCTGACCTTTTTGACCATTGTAATCATTACCTTAAGAAGGAGGCTGTCCTAGATTTGGTTTCCAAAAAAAACCTTTAGAAAAGGATCAATGAATCGTCATCGAAGGCTCAAATATGACTTTGATTACGGATGACAAATTGCCTTTGAGCAGTCCAACTGCCAATATAAATTTTGTGGCCTAAATTATCACAAATAGCAAAAAAATTCTTATGCTTTAGATATTCATAAATATTTTTCCACTGATATCATCATCAGTATATTCGGGGAAAAACAACAACTTCTTGATAGAGATGATGAATATATTTCAGTCCTTAAGAATAGGATTTAAATCAAAAAAATGTGATGTTGTTGCATGTGAATCAACAAGTGACCTTTGAGCCCCTAGTTATGATTAATTTATAAAGCATTTACCTATCATAACTCAAATCAGAGAGGAAATACTAATTAAGAAAATGAATTATCAAAAAGAAAAATGGATTATATCAAAAGTATGCATTTAGAAAAAAGAAAAATGCCAAAATCAATGAACATAAAATATAACTTTGAATAATATTAAGAAAAAATAAGCATAAAGTATATTGTCTAGATAATAAAATTAAATATTCTGTTAAATTCTGGCTATAATCCAAGTTTGACAGTACCCACTAATTTCTAAGGAAATTAATCCCATTTTTGGCTCAAGGTGGTTTGGCAAAATTTATGAAAGTAGAATATTTTGTAACAATTCAGCCTACCAAAAATCAGCTTTAAGACAGCTATTTCGATCCAATATATGCTTCTGATTACTAACTTATAAAAAATAAAAGTTTTAGTGTGCTAACATACCCAGTTGCTTCAGCTGAGTATGCTCGAAACATCACAATTTTTGTTGTGCCTTTATTCGAAGAATTTCAGATTCTTTTTATTGAAACGAGTTTTTTGAGAATGATAAGAGAAAAAGAAACTAAGATGGATCCCACACCACTTGAAACTTCAAGATACGATGCATATGCTATTACAATCCCCATTATGAATGTAAAATAGATAAAGCGCACATCACAATTATTGGACAGATCTGTTATTAATAATTCATACTAATGGTCTTGCTTCTTGTTCTCTTGAACTTGTTAAACATAAAGCAGCTTTCCAAATAAAGAATGCTGATCTAGAAGCATAGTCTCAGACGGACATCAGAATTCGTTCCTTAATAATGTATATATAAGGTTCCATCTTGAAGCAAAAATAGTCATCTTTTATGCATCAAATGCAGTAATCAATTAGTGAAGAGAGATTGAGAGAAAGATCACTGAGCCAATAAAATGTAGGAAAAGGAGGAGATCTCAAAGCAAAAATGAAGATAAAATTAGTTTCCTATGTCTGAATGGAAGAATAGTACAAGTTATAATATATATTTATTTACATATATATAAGAACTAAAATAATATAGCTGATCCATTCAAAGAACTATACAAAAAACGAGCGAAATTCAAAAAAATACATGGCCATATTAAGGATACAGCAAAATTTGAAATAAGAAGAGTAATGAAGACCCAACTATCGAATTTTAAAGAAATAAACTCAGATCAAGAAAGAAAAAACTCACTGATAAAAACGAGCTGAATACTCTTACCCGTTTTTATCCAGTTAAAAGGAACAAACAATTCGTTTTTGTTAGGATCTCAACTTTTCTCCAATATTTTCAGCAATATGTATGTTATACAGATCACAAAAAAGATTGAAAATAAAAGGGCCTGAGGAAAACTGACTTTGAACTGGAAGCTTTCTGGTAGAATAAAGTATAGGAAGAATGAGACTACAAGCAGTAAGAAGCCTCCAAATACTATATTCAAACGAATCCTCTCATCATTTCTCATATTTTTTTGGGCTCTTTTCCCGGTGGAAGCTGAAAAGCTACCTCTAAGACCTTCAAGAAAAGAAAATGACAGCCGACTAAGACCTCCATTCCCTGATCTTTGGGAAGAAGCCTTCTTTATAGGTGCAAATGATATCTTTTGAAAATTCAGCTCCTCCGGATCTAAACTTTTATAGCTCGTATCCCCCAAGTATTCCTGCGGCTTTGCCTCAACTCTTCCCAACAGTACTGGGAAACCTTTTTTTCGTGAGCCATAACCTGCTGTGATAAAGATCTGCCCTTTTGTAAGTACTCTACCTTCCTGTGGGATTCTAGCAACTGCTGAAACATATTCTTTTTGAAGCACGTATGGGTTGTTCCGCAAAAAAGTGATCATTCCTTTTAACTCTTCACTGACTGAAAGATGTATATGGGTTGGAGATCCTTTATTTGTAATCAGGATTTCAAAAGTCTTTTCTCCTCCAGGATAAAGAGGAATCTCAAGGCTTTCATTCTCAAATTCAATTGAATTTATTTCTTGTCGGTTGATAATAACATTCTGGAATATCTGCTGCAAATTTAACCCTCACATCAGTACCTTAGATTAGGAGGAAGCAAATTCGGAATTCCCTCATCTATAGGATATTGCTCATTGCATAGCGGACAGTATAGGGTTCCGGAAATGACCTCTTCCTCTTTTTCTTCAACAACGTCCAAAATCAGGTCACCCTTACAGACAGGGCAAGCTAGAATATCCATAAGATTTTTCTTCACCAAAATTCACCTTCAAAGATGATTTTGCAATAGAAGGAAACATAACTCTTCTCTTTTATCAGGGTAAATCAAATAGTTTTCAATTATCGCTTTCTCATTTTCCTGTAGAATTAATCTTGACTAACTACTTACGGTATTCAATTCATTTTACTATTTCAATGTAAGCTATGCATTATGGAAACTTGTTATTTGAATTTTTACTATTTTATCGATGATAATGATTTTATTAATTAGTTTTTTTAGTAGTTTAGATTTACCATAGTTCCAAATGACTACTATTAGTCATCTCCAATCTTCCTCAACGATTCACAAGAATAAAACTTCATCTGCATATATTAATCCCATTTTTTTGTAATTTATTTCATTTAATATGCTATCGAAGATTCCGATTTAGCTCTAATTTTTTTCTTGCTGCTGCCTGAGCAATTTGTGTTAGAATCCATTTGCGTTATTTTATTCCCTTTTTGTGATTCGATGGTTGTATAATTTATCTGTAAATTGTTATACATTCGGAACTATTCCAAGCCAATAAGCAAGCTTATTCCTGATGAAAAATATTTCAAATTACCGATATCATCAATTAGAGTTACTAAACCAATTTCTCTAACACCAGGAACACACATTAGAATTTTAATTTCTGTTTTTTATGCAAGCAGAAAAGCCCTTTTTTAATTATATCACGTTCTTTAGGAAAATAAATTTCTTTTATAAATGTTCTGCTTTCGCAATAAAAATCAAGCCCTCTAATAATAACCACCGGGATCCCGCCTGCTCCCTCACCCATCAGAAGGTTTGCAGCACCTGCAATTTCATCTGCAACTGCCTCTTCTGTGATCTCAAGGGTTTTACCAAATAGGTCTTTTTCTCCAATCCAGCTTTTAATAGGTTTTATTTTATAAACTCCTATGGCAACACCAGTTTGCCCGATCTTAAAGGCTCTACCGTTTGTGTCAGTGATGATGACACTTAATCTTTTGCCACTCAGCCTTTCAAGCCCATCCCCTATCTTTGCGGCACTGAAATCCGGATCTTCTGGAGGGTAAAGCAAAAAACCATTTTCAATATTAGATTCATCAATTCCTGCATTTACACAGGTGTGTCCTGTAAGAGTTGTTACAAACATAAAAGGTATTTCTACAAGGACTTCCCTGCTTCGGATCAGTATAGCCTGGATGAATCTCGCATCTTTCCCATTTCTGGCTGAGATCTCAAGTGCTTTTTCTCCTGGCTTGATATCTTCAAGTCTGAAGGTATCACCTTCAGCTTTAGCAACAACTGTCGAGGCAATGATAACAATGTCCCTGTCCTGAAGTTCGATATTCTCATATATCATAGAGGGCAGATCGTCTCCATTATGTATAAGGGGGATGTTTTCTATGGCTATGGCTTCGAATTTCAAATGTATTCCTCATAAGTTTTTGAACTTGAAATGTAGAGTAATATGATTTTGATTTTTTTCAAATGAAGGAAAAATAGCTCCGCACGAACAAATTGCAACAATAAAAGCAGTAACCATAAATAAGACCACCGATATACTGGACCTTGCGGCGATGATGAAAGTTACCCCAACTGAGCAAAAGATGATGAGGACAATTATCTGATGCCGCTTTTTATATCATTTGTTCACTTTGCTATGTTTCCTTCTTTCCTTATTTTTCCGATACTTTTTTCTTTTCTTGGCGCATTTAAGAATTTTTATTCAATCTTTAAACCAAATCTCTTTAGGGGTGTTAATCATGAGTCAGTACGACATTAATGAAATTCTACAAAAAATAAAGAATAAGAGCCCTTTTGAGTTAAAGGACAATGAAAGAAGCAGGCCATCAAGTTTAAGAGTTATTATCAGTAAACTGTACTACTCGCTAGACTATGAAAAAGAGCCTCAGGCTTCAAGGGAAAAAGTGACTCAACTTCTTCTTTACCATGGACAGTTTAGCCTGGAAGAGATCGAGGAGATATTTCAGTCATCGGCAAAAGAAACTACTTCTTATTCAATTGAATTTCTAAAACAGCACCCTGAAGTTGCAAAGGCTCAAGCCCTGAAAAGTAAAGAGTTTCCGGATGAAACAGAATGGGAGGGAGTTGAAAAACCCACGGAAATAAAATACATTTTTCCCCACTATCGATGAACGCCCACATGAAAGATGTAAAGGCTAAAATCTTCAAGCATCACCACCACAAAAACGCGATTATGGATAACGAAAGAAGCAAAAAAATGGGCATGAAAACCGGAAATAACAAAAATATACCTATGAAGACTGAAACAGGTAAAGATATGACTATGAAAACCGGAGCTGACAAAAATATACCTATAAAAACCGGAACCAACAAAGATATGCCTATGAATAGCTGAACCAGTAAAGCGATAATATATATATATATAATAGATAGCTGAAGCAAATGGGTATGGACCTGCTAACCAGTGAATATAGATACCTGTAATAGATCCAAGTTTTAAAGTCAACTCTGCTCTTATTACAACGTATCTAAAAATCTTTAAATTCTAATTGGCACTATATCACTCTACCTTATCACAAAACAGAATCTAGAGCCAATATTTTTGTTTACAAAGCTTCTGTTTTTAGATTTTAATTTATACACAATTTTTTTGTGTCAAAACCTGTGCTTTTTCTCAATTTTACTTGAAATAAGAAAACATTTTTGATCAAATCTCACGGAGAATGCATATTTTAGATTAAAATCAATGCAATAACTACAAAACAAAAAGTTGCTATTTTTATCTCTTGAAGGGGTAGATATCTATCAAAATCAATTATAGCAATATTTTCTCTGAAAAGATTACTGTCATTGTTGATCTTCGAGACCCTGCTGTTCTCTGATCTCACAGGGATGTCCTAGAATAGAATCTTGATCCTTGACCATGACAACAGCAGTGAATAACTGAGACCTTATGAGCTTTAATGACGTACAAAAAAAGTAGATCTTACAAGCTGCAGGTAGGATGTACCTGCAGCATAGTAGACTATCTGTGGAGAGCTAAGTGACAATTGCACTGCCAAACATATAGCTACACTAAAACGGTAAGAGATACCTGCAGCTTCGTAGACTATCTGTTGGAGAGCTCTACAACAATTTTTCACTCCTTGACACATAAATACGCTAACACATTTCATTTGGAATATTTGCTATAATGTATTTACGTATCATTATATATTAGCTGAACATGTATAATATATAGTTTTTGCATATATTTTACATAGGGATACATTTAGCTAACCAGGCTAAATCTTATCTAGTCTGATCACACTGGCTAGAATATTAACTTTTTGGAATGAAAATTTACTATTCCACTGATATTCACAAATAAAAATATAAAATATATCCAAAAATATATTAAGGATTCCCTTTCTATTGAAAGTAAAACGATTGAAAATTATGTTCTCATTTATGTGACATTTTAATAAATGAATTTCAATAAAAATTTGAAAGTTTTTTCCTTATGTGTTAAAACTTAGTTTTTGAACTTCTGTGGGATTACTTGGTAAAGTGAAATAAAAAGTCGAACCTTTACCTAGTTCAGATTCTACCCATATACGCCCTCCACATCTTTCTACAATTTTCTTACAAATTGCAAGCCCTATTCCTGTTCCAGGATATTCTTCCTTTTTATGCAATCTTTTAAAAATTTCAAAAATTTTTTCCGAATATTGCAGATCAATTCCAATTCCATTATCCTGAACTGAAAATATCCATTCGTGATCCTTTTTCTCTGCAGAAATGTGAATTTTTGGTGATACTTCACTGTGGAATTTTATTCCATTGATGATCAGATTCTGAAATATCTGAACTAGCTGGGTAGAATCTATCATTACCTCAGGTAAAGAGCCATGGGATATTATAGCTTTATTTTCTTTTATAAATAATTTTAAATTGAATAGTACCTGATTCAAAATAAATTCACATTTCGTAGGTCCAGGTTCTCTAGTACTTGTAGTCACTCGAGAGAATTCTAGAATATCATTTATCAGATTTTGCATTCGGAAAGCCCCATCAACAGCAAAGTGGATGTACTTATCAGCTCTATCATCAAGTTCACCTTGATATCTCCTTTGTAAAAGCTGCAAATAACCTGTTATCATCCACAAGGGCTCTTGTAAATCATGAGATGAAACGTAAGCGAATTGCTCTAATTCTTTATTTGAACGAGCAAGTTCTTCTAATTTAAACTTTAAAATTTCGTCAGCTTTTTTGAGCTCAGTGATATCTCTAACAATAGCTGAGATAGCCACAAGCTCTCCAGACGCATCAAAAACCGGAGAAAGAGCTATTGAAACATATATTAACTTACCGTCTTTTCTTAACCTTGAAGTTCTGTAGTGCTGGATATTTTCTCCTAGCTTAACCTTTTCAATTAACTTTTTTGTTTCATCTTTGAGATTATCTGGTGCTGGTATCGATATACTTTTCCCTATAATTTCTTCCGATGAATAACCATAAATCTGCTCTGCACCCTTATTCCAGCTAGTAATAATACCATCAAGAGATATAGTAATGATGGCATCATTTGATGATTCCACGATATTTGCTAATCTCTGAATTTTTACTTCTGCGTTTTTGCGCTCAGTGATATCCCTAACAATAGCTGAGATAGCTACAAGCTCTCCAGATGCATCAAAAACCGGAGAAAGAACTATTGAAACATATATTAACTTATTATCTTTTCTTAACCTTGAAGTTTCGTAGTGCTGGATCTTTTCTCCTAGCTTAACCTTTTCAATTAACTTTTTTGTTTCATCTTTGAGATTATCTGGTGCTGGTATCGATATACTTTTCCCTATAATTTCTTCCGATGAATAACCATAAATCTGCTCTGCACCCTTATTCCAGCTAGTAATAATACCATCAAGAGATATAGTAATGATGGCATCATTTGATGATTCCACGATATTTGCTAATCTCTGAATTTTTACTTCTGCGTTTTTGCGCTCAGTGATATCCCTAACAATAGCTGAGATAGCTACAAGCTCTCCAGATGCATCAAAAACCGGAGAAAGAACTATTGAAACATATATTAACTTATTATCTTTTCTTAACCTTGAAGTTTCGTAGTGCTGGATCTTTTCTCCTAGCTTAACCTTTTCAATTAACTTTTTTGTTTCATCTTTAAGATAATCTGGTGCGGGGATAGATACACTTTTTCCTATAAGTTCTTCCGATGAATAACCATAAATCTGCTCTGCACCCTTATTCCAGTTAGTAATAATACCATCAAGAGATACAGTAATAATGGCATCATTTGATGATTCCACAATATTCGCCAAGCTCTGAATTTTCTCTTCAGTTTTTTTACGTTCAGTAATATCCTGAACTATTCCCTTCAATCTAATAGGGATCTTTTTTTCATCAAAAATAGCTTCGGATTGTAAATGGACTGTGCGTTCTTCCCCATTAGCTAAGATAATTCTATGATCAATACTGCAGGTTTTTCCATTTATAGCTTTCTTAAAGGCATTATCCACATGGTCTCGATCTTTGGGGTGCACATAACTTAAATATTCATTGTAAGGTGTAGCTAATTTTTGAGAATCAAGTCTAAAAATACGATATAATTCCTCAGACAAATATATTTTATTAGTTATAAGATCCAATTCCCAATTCCCAATATGAGACATTTTTTGAGCTTCAGCAAGCCTCTTTTCACTTTCTTTTAGCGAGTTATAAGCTTTATCTAACTCCGTTGTACGCTCTTTGACTTTTTCTTCTAAACTGTCACGTGCTTCCTTAAGGGCTTCTTCAGTTTTTTTGCGCTCGGTAACGTCTGTACTCGTTCCAAACCATTGAAGGATGTTTCCTGCGGCGTCTTTCAAGGGTAAAACACGCGTGAGAAACGGACGAAAAATACCATCTGTACCGCGCAAAGGAAACTCCATATCAAACATTTGCCCCGTAGTAATCGAAGCCTTCCACCGCTCCAATACTTTTGGCAGCACTTCTGGGTCGTGAACACTTTGCCAGCCCCACCCTTCCATCTGCTCCTGCGTGGTGCCGGTGTAAGAGTACCAGCGCTCGTTATACCAGTAGATATAGCCATCTGGATGGACGATCCAAGCCAATTGTGGGATCACATTTGCCATCGTATGGAAATGCTCTTCACTCTCCTGCAGCGCCTTCACCAAGATATCGCGTTCCGCCAACAACTGAGCCAGCTTGAAATTGCTGTAGCTTAGTTGTGAAATTGTGTTGGCAAAAGTCCTGAGGAAGACCATGCTTGTGTCCACAGCCACTCTACCCAACCGTGGAACTTTATTAAGCGCTGCCATGTATTCTTCCTCATTGAAGTTGTATTTTCTAGCTTGGGATCTAAAAAATTCATAGTCCAGAGGCTCATCATCATAAAAGAACTGTCCTGAGAAAACATAGCCGACATGCTGGCCATCCAATGTGATAGGAGTCACTATGTCCCACATTTTGTTCTTACACTTATACAGCTTAAGCTCACCAGGAGTAGCCACCAATGATAGATTTGTATCGCTTTCTACGCAGTACTTTGAAGTTTCTGGATGAACCCGATGGAATTTGGTGCAGATATCCTGCCATCCAGCGCCTACCAGAACATTGCCTTTGAGATCGTTTATGCCTATAGGAATGTTAGCAAGCTTATAGAAATCATTCATGAGAGACTGAATAACCTGGACATCAATGATATCAGAAAGCACCAGATTTTCTATCTTCCTAGCAGGTGAGGGAATATTTCCCAATTTCATCTTGATTCGTTGTTCACTCCGACCTAGCTTATCTTTAGCTACTTTGCGTTCACTTATATCATGAACGATATAAATACCCCCCAGTGAGTTTTCCCTCTGAATCATGCAGTGGTGAGACGCTTACTATAAAATAACCACCAAATTCCTCACAAATCTTCACAGTATGCTCAAGGCCATCACTAAGCAACTGCCTTTGCGGGCAAAAAATGGGTAGTTCATCCGTTCCATGGATAACCCGGTAGCAAGTCAATCCAATACACTTTTTTGATGTCACCCTCAAACTTGCTGCCATGGAGTTGTTTGCAAGAACAATTCGAAATTCAGTGTCTAATATGGCAATCAGGTCTGGCACAGCATCAAAGGTATGTTTCCAATCATCTATATCTCGAAAAACTACTTTTTCAGCTTTCTTTCGCCCGAAATTTCTCAGGTTTTCATTCATTCAACTACCCTTCAAGTTTGAGAAGTTTGTTAAAATATAGAGCATAACTAAATTTAGGAGTTTATCAAAATTTTGCATATATATGATATAAAAATTTATAAGATCTTTTGCATATTATTTTTTTGAAGTATGTATAACAGTTGCAACTTTAGACCTGAATGGACAAATAATCAAAATGAGTAGAAGGTAGATAAGTGGATGAAATATTAACAGAGCTGAAAAAAATATCCTGTTTCTAGGCGGATCAAAATAAATGAAAAATGAAGTAATTAGTCAATTTGCATATTTAATTTAGTTTATCTGTTTATACAAAGATCCTTTATGGTCTAAAGCTCTTGAATCAATTTCCTTTGCTTTTTCATAGGCTTCTCTTGCTTCTTCATGTTTGTTTAATTTATCAAGATCAGTTCCTTTTGCGTACCAAGCATCTGAATATTGTGGGTTAATTTCAATTGCTCTGTCATAGGCTTTTATTGCTTCATCGTATTTATTTAACTTATATAGAGCACGTCCTTTAGAGATCCAAGCATCCTAATCCGGCGTCACGCCTGAGATTCCAGGGACAGGAATATAGGGTATTGGTTTCAGTAATCTTGTGTCAGTGCTAGCAGATGCCAACCTACATAAGAATGTAAAGCAAGTCCTACTAAAAATAATCCCATTAAATTCTGATTGCATATTTCCGTAATCTTGTCCAGAACTTATACGCTGAGTATTAATCAGGAAATAAACGGATTTAAGAACTCAAAAGTACTGTGGAAAAAAGATATCAAAAACGAGCAGAATATTTTGGATCCATTTTCCTAGGATTCAAAGCTTAAATTAATTATATTGATCTTCAAAACAATATCAATTTACCCTGTTCTGTCATAATTAATTCTCAAATAATTGCTAATTTTGGGCATAAATTGACAAACAAATCTGGATCGAATAGAAAGAGATTCAAGTGTGGAAAATCCATTTGCATAACCTACTGAACTTAGATATTTTATCAGCCAGGTAAAAATATAATAGATCGGGGAGTAATTTCGTCGACGAATGGCCATCTACTGATTAATTCAGCAAATTACATAATGAATTCTTTAAGCAATCAAGTTAGGTAAGTAGAGCTTATTTGAATTCATTCATGTCGAAGCCTAAATCGATGCTGGTGAAAAAGGTGATGCTTAAGCAGCAAACAAATATGAAAATAAAAATATGAATATACAAATTAAAAAGATTTGTATATTCATATTAAAAAGACAATTGCTATTTTACTGGTAGTTGCTTTCTTACTATCAGAGACAGCGACAACAATGAGCACCAAAGATTGCGAAAATGGTGAAATTTCCACAGGCGGCAGACTTAGTGGGAATTCCAATTTCGGAAAAAAAGAGTATATCTCTGGTGCCCTATACTGTAATATTACTTATCATCATATAAACAAATGTTAATAACGATAAATTATTGTGTTTTTCAGAAGTACTGTGAATAAACGCATATTAAAATCAGTACTGATCTAGCGATGCATAGTCAAATTAATTTTCAAATAATTACCTAATTTGGCCATAAATTGATAAATAAATCCCAAAATTAATTCGATTTAATCAGTAAAAATGCCAAATAATACCGAATTAAATACACTAATTAGCATAAAAAAGTTGTAATTAGCGAAAAATAATCAAATAAAGCACTGCAGCCAACAAATCCATGAAAACAGTCATTGTCTATGTAATAATCTCTATCACAATCTTAACCACGGTCACCAAAATCATCTACCAAATATGCGATCCAAAATCCCTTAACTCACAAAGCCCACATAATTCACTTTAGGAGTTCTAGCATCGATTTTATGGTAGCCTGCAATTCTCTATTGTTATCGTATGAGAACCTTACTTTGAGCCCAGCCGTTTCCTACCCTTCGGTTGTATTTATAAGTATAAGATTTGGATACCTACATCTGAATTTACGTGCCTGAGAA
Organism: uncultured Methanosarcinaceae archaeon; assembly: GCA_963763235.1. Classification (GTDB taxonomy): domain Archaea; phylum Halobacteriota; class Methanosarcinia; order Methanosarcinales; family Methanosarcinaceae; genus Methanosarcina. The sequence goes on from CAVXNY010000011.1 coordinate 191,160, forward strand.
AATAGCTGGAGATATATTCCTCACAGAGAGATAAAAGTGAAATCAATCCTATGGTTTTGTTATCAGAAACCATAACCAGACCGTTACCAGTTACATACGGGCAAACAGAACTTCATAAATCAGAAGATATTGAATGGGTATATTTTACTTGCTGTCTTGCAAAGTCATAGAATAAATATATATTTATTATTTTACTAGATAAATATTATTTAATTTCCAAGTAATAAACACGATAGCTGTAAACAATATAGGTATCTATGGTAGTTGTTGCTGAACAAAAAAATTCTCCTTCAAAAGTGATGTGGATTACAAAAAGTATCAGAGCAAGAAGATCTTTAAAAAATATTATGAAATCTAAAAAACAATTAAAAAATGATAACCTTTGGAGAGATATAGGTTACATTTGATACTGTGAATGATTGTACAACTTCCGATATAATCAAAAACTATGCTGAAAATCAGGGGAACCATGAAGTAAAAAAATCATATAAGTAAATAAAAATATTTGATTAGGAATAACTCCTTTATTTCCGAAGCTGGGGCGCGAATAGATTCAATTGCTTCTGGTAGGTTGCGAAACAGATACTTAATTTCAACTCTCTTTACTAATCTCCTTAATTTCAGGTGATTTTTTTTCTCCTTTTTTTCTTTTCCCGTTTTCATCAACCTTATTTGATACGGAATATTTTATGCCGGCAAGAGCAATAAGAACTGCAATAATAGTCGAGTACACAAAATATTGAAGTGCCAGCGATGTATCATTAGTACCCCCTGTTGAGAGTGAAAATGCTGCTAAAATATACGTAGTTGCACCCCAAAAAAGTAGCCCAGTTGCGATGATAAAGAGAGAGATTGAAACATTCTTATATATAGGTTTACCTTCCATCCTTAGATCGAATATTTTTCCTAGGTCCGCAAGTATCAGGGCTCCTGCATACCACCAGACAGAGGCATGGGCGAAAACTGAGACAAGAGTAAGGGTTCCATGATACCATATTCCTTCTCTCGAATAAAGCTTCCACACTTCCATGGCACCATATGAAGTAGCTACAAGACTGGTAAGTATGGCCGCCATATAGCTGATGAAAACCATTTTTTGTTCTAGAAAAGCATCCATCAGCCTTTCTTCTTCAAGGGCAACAATATCATCCAGTCCGAATCCCCTATACAACATGTAAAGCCCGACAGCTGCAAGAATTCCTACGATTGCACCTTCCGGATAATGAGCAAGCAGAAATATAGAATAAATAAGAAAAGCAAGTCCTAAAGGCACAAAAAAAGTCTGGGATATTTTCGGGTTGCTGAAGGCATGTTTAAGGATATAATAAGTACTTTCTAGGTTTTCGCTTTGCATTACCACAATTCTTTTTACGGAATCGATTTTCATGCGGGATTGGACTATAGGAACCAGGGTTTCATCCTCCGCTCCATCCGAAACAAAGATAGATCTCTGCACTTCATTAGTCTGGAGGAAGTTTTCGAGCTGTTCCGCGATTTTCTGGTCTGAAATAACTCCTACATTTTTGTCCCCTGCAAAAGAGATTATCTCAACGTCAGCTCCCTTTGCTCGCAATTCATCAAGTATCCGGATTCCTCCGAAAATGGTATTGGTATCCGAGTCCTCCGGATCTGCGATCCCAAGTGCGACAGCAGCTTGAATGTTTGCTTCCCTTCCTATTATAGGGGTTTCTAAGTTTGCTTTTTCTCCAAGGTCATTATCTCGGTCTATGCATATAATTAGGGTCTGCATGGCTCCTCTATAACTCTAAAAGCTTACTCAATGCAGATAATTGATTTTTCCTGAATACTATCTTTGAGTATGGATTTATTCGTTTCTGATCGAAATTTTTGGTAGACTTTTATAATCAGTTAAGTGGTCTTATTTTTACAACCATAGTATCCTCATTAATACTTTATAAGCTTGTAACGTAATGAAACCACTTTTGTAACCATTTCGCATTTTCAAATCCAATTTTAGCTTTAAGAATATGGGTTATCATATAGTATATGATTGTTATTATATATAATAAATTATTTAAACTGACTCCTATGCATTTGAGTATGGGAGAATTTAAATATCGTAACAATATTTCCTACTCATTAAAATTCTTACGGATTATTTCATTAAAAAAATATAAACGTCTTTAGTCGTTTAAGATAGACTTGATGAAATTAATTCCTTTTAATTTATTGGGAATCTGTTTGTATAATTTTAGCGTCTATATATTTTAACAAAACTGTCCCTTAATAGAGAGAGGAAGTTGAAGTAATAGTGATGCTTTAATATTTATTTTCTAGCAATAGCATGATTTTTCCGACTTTGAACTTGAGAAATAATTAATTGCTCAAATTTCTTTCAGGAAATTTCTTGGTTTTCCTGAGTACATGCCAGACAGTACAGCAGTCTGGTAATTCAGAGAGGGTTAGTTATGATTGCAAAGAGGAAGAAATATAGAGACAGTTGCAAAGTCAACTTCATTGCCTTGGTTTGAAAATAAAAAATGAAATGATTCAGGACGCAACTTTTATCCACTCAGATTCTGGAAATGCAAAATCGGATAATCTCGCGAAAATGAAGTAAAAATAAGGAGAAGCAGAGATGGAACATTGACAAAAAAAGGATGATAAGTCACACCTTGGATCTAAACTTCATAGCATAATAAACAGGGGTTATGAGCTGATCAGAAGTTTCAAAACAATAATTGCATAATTTCAAGATTCTCAAGTAAATTTATCAGAAAAGAATTAAGTGATTTACAGAGACAGAGGATACTTTGGAGCAAAATCAAAAGTTATGATGCAACAATGAAAAGAGCAGTAAAAGAAAAGCCTCTGGGAATAAAGGGTATACTAAGAAACACGAGGATCAGCTCAAGAAGAGTTCCATGTGAACAAGTTTATGCAGTAACTAAAAGAGATTAAAAGCAGGAAAAGTTTTTTTCACTACTGTTCAAAGGTGAATCTGAAGATGTTATGTACAGCTTTTTGTTATAATCTCTATAATTTTATGACATTGAAAATAAAATAAGTATTTTTAAGGATAGCTGAAGCTATCTTTAAAATAAAAGAATAAGGACCCAAAAAAAATCGGGCCAAATGCAGAAATCGATGAGAAAGATTTGGAAAGGATTCACGAAGAAAAAAATAAAAAGTTAATCTGAATCCTCTATGGAGGATTTCGATCAACTTAAATTTTTGGATTGTTATTTATAGAGCTCATATAAGAAATTTTTTGAATCGGAGTTTAATCACGATTCTCTTGAATTTATCTGTAAAATTCACAGAAAGAGATTTCAAAAACCTTCATTGAATCAATCACAAGATTCAGAAATTTGTTATAGATATTTATATAGAATCAGATAACTCAAGATCATTTTCTAAGAAATAGATTAAAATTTATGATAAAACACTAAAATTGTAATTAATTGATAAGTTGACAATAAATTGCAATTTTCTCAAAAATATCAAATGATTAATAAGGGAACACCTTAGTTCCTTCTATTCTTTAATACCATTTTATAGTTATGATTTTTATTTATATAGATCTTAATTACTAAAAATTAAATCTATTGATATTTTTTATTGTGTATATATAAATATAATAACTATACCTAATACTAGGAAAATACTTATATATTGGTCTTACAAATATATGTATTAATTAAGAGGCAATAAAAAAAATTAAAAAAATAAATAAAAACTTTAAACAGGTGATAAAAAATGGAAAAAATTAGAGATTTGATTATCGAAAACATATCGATTTTCAATGAAGCATTTCCGAACAGGTTCTGTCATAGTCAGGATGTCATTTCTGCAATCTCGCATGACTACCATTTTACTTATGGACAAGTTGAAAACGAGATCGAGAAAATGGTTCATGAAGGAGTTCTCGATGCAGAACTTTCCGATTGGTATGAAATAAAGCTCTTATGAGAATATTGTAAATTTCCAGCATATATTGCAGGAAAAATTGGAACTCACAGACTAATCATGACGAAACAGAGATTGTACTGAGAAATATTGGGTCAGAATGGGCATCTAAACACTGATTGAATTTTCAGTCACTTAATTAAGTTCCCAGCTCGGCCATTGAGACATGTTTTAAAATGGAATATTAAGAGATATACAATGAAGATTTCATCCAAAATTTTGCCAGTAAATGATCTCTCCTTTCCTTAAAATCTTTTAATCCTCAACAATCTTCAAAAGTGGGCATTTTGATGTACAGATACCTCTTCTTAGATAATATCTTTTGGAATGCTCCACCATCAGGGCATGGTATTCCTGATAAATCACTGGATTATGAGGCAAGCTTCTTTCAAAAAGTGCTTTTATTTCATCATAATTTGCCTTTTCATCAACAAGTCTGAGGTTTGTTACTATTCTCCTTGTATAGGTATCAATAACAAAAAAAGGTTGTTTGAAAGCGTACAGTAGGATCGAATCTGCAGTTTCGGGGCCGATTCCTTTTAAAGAGAGGAGTTCTTCACGTGTGGGGACTCTATACTTAAGTTCCAGAAACCATATGGCAAGGTTCTTGAGGCGTATTGCCTTCTGGTTATAATAGCCTGCTGGTTTGATTGCTTCTTTTAAAGCTTCCAAGTTAAGGGATATAATGATTTCAGGGGAGAGAGCATCCAGCTGCTTCAGGTTTAAAAGAGTTTTTTCAACCTGAATCCAGCTAGTATTCTGAGTAAGCAAGGCTCCAGCTATAATCTCAAATTGCTGATCGCTGGTTTGGGGATATGTATAGTTCCCGGGATGATATCCTTTGGTATAACTTTTTTGAGGATGTATCGCCGAGCTAGTTTCTTGCAGGTCTATTAAAGGCCACCAGCCCTGAGGGCCATATAAGTCAAGTAGGTGATCATAGATCATTCTGACAATATGCTCGATACGTGGTTTTTCGAAATAGGTATTGTGAATATATTTTATCATTTCAATCCTCACTTAAGTTTTTAGAAAATCCAAAATTTACCGCTCTGATTTGCAAAATTCTATGTAGCTACCTAAAAGTGATGCCGGCCTTCTCAAATAGTGAATATTCGGCTTCTATTCGTGTGAAGCAATTCAGGTGAGAAAATATTTTCCTGAAAACTATTCGTTTTGCGATAATGTCTATAGAGGTTTATACTTTCCTGACTTTACTTTCTTACTTCAATAAATCATCGATATGTCTGCGTATTTTGTCCGATTCCCACATTTTTTTCTATTTGTACTCTTTGGTACTTGCGGTTTCCGGCATTCTATCACTGACAGTAAAGTCACAGAATTTTTGACTATGTGCCTGTAAACTCAGTCCTTCCATTTGATATCAGAATAAACTTATTATGGCTTGTTAGTACCAGTAAATGCAAAAAATCTAAGAAAAACATAGGCAAAATTTAATACTTCCTCATGAACCGTTTTCAAATTGAGAGATAATCCAGAAAATTAGCCGTATGTTGAATTTGTTTAAAATCAGATTCTTGCATATAGTGTGCAATTTTGCTCTTCAAATATGGAATTTTATATCAAATCGTTTCTTGAGAGTTGTAATTTTACATAAAATTGCACATACTGCCAATATGTTCTTCAGTCATCGATTTAAAATTAAAATTAATATTCCGAGTCAAGTTTTTGTTATGCTGTATGTTTATTATACTGTAATTTAATTGTGCTTTTTTCTAGAATATTTTATTCAACGATTATATAGAAATTTTTGGTTTTACAGAAAAGTAGACACAATACCTTTTAAAATCTAGAATTTGTTCTAAGATTAATCTGCGTTGATTTTCAGGGAAAAAAATCAATGTTAAATTTGTGAAGATCTCCGGGAAAAATTAAAACATGATTAATATTAAATTGTTGTCCGATTTTAAAACATTTTATGTAAAAGTAATTTTTATTCAGAAATTATTTTTCTTATAATTAATTTTAAGAATTATAGAAGTAATTTTTGTTCAGTGCATGTAAATGCCTACAAGATATGATTAAGCTCTAGTAAATATGAGATTAGTAAAGATTACTAAATTAATACTAAGGAGAGTTTTTCATATGGGTACTAAATTTAACCATAGTAAAAAGACAATTATCTTTTTGATAGTATTAAGCCTCTTAATATCAGTGACAGCTGTTGTAGCAAGTGGACAAGGGCTAGGCATGAACGAGTCAAGCATGATGAATGGATCAAGCATGAATAAACCATAACTATTGGTTATACATCTTGTTTTTTTGTGCTGAGTGAACAAGAATACCGAGTCAATAATGTATTACTAAACTTTTTCTAGAACTTTCTTTAAACCGCTCAATTGGTAGCATTCATAATTTTCTGTGAAATCTGATCTGCCTTTCATAATCTTTTTTTGACTCTACGCTACAATGTCTAAAATGTTTGATTCTCACTTCAAATGCGTAATTCTTAAACTATTATGGATTTTTTATGATCTATTTAATTTTTTACGGGCCACAAAAACGAGAAACGATTTTAATAGAAATTATGCGGTTGAACTGAAAGATCAATTGGATTAAAACTTAAAATATCTAAAATTCATATTTAAACTACAATGTCTATTTTACTTGATTTTAATTATCAAGTGCATAAATCAAAAAATTTTGGAAAAATTCTCATTTTTCCTGTCTATATATTTGAAAAGTCGGACATTTCATAGTTTATGAAAATATCCAAGTTACTACCGATTAGATCCCAGTAAATGCAAAAAAAGTATTATGTTCCATGGACGATGACAGCAACTTTTTGGGATGAAAGATCGCCATTCCGATGATATCCAAATATAAAAACATAACCAGTATGGCCAAAATTATTAAGAGTTGCTTTTCTATTGAAAGTAGAAGAGGAGAAATTTGTCATAATTTTAATAAGTGAGACTGTGCTATCGAAAAATTGAGTTATTAATCCAGTATAACCATGTTTTTATTTTTGTTTAGGGCACTGCAACATTTTTTTTCAGATATTTCGATCACGCTTCTGATTTAGGCTAATTAGTTCCAAGTGTTCCAAGTGTTCCATGAGCTCCATATGCTCTATGAGTCCCATAAGCTCCATGAGTCACAGATCAGCGATCTTTTCTCATTTTGTATGGAACTTAGGGAATGTTGATTAAAAAAGGAAACAAATGAGCTAGCTGTCAAATTTCTCAAAATATTGGGGAACATGAATGTAGGTATAGCAATATATATACTTAAAACAGAATTTAGATATATAAAAAAATACTAGCTGATTAATACCTAATTATGAATATATACACTTGTACTAGTCTATATATAACTAGACTGTCATATTTAAAATTGGGAAAATCAATGCTAAATAAAATTAAGTTGTATTCAATAGTCCTAGTGTCAGTAGCTATGATTTTAATGCTTGTGAGTATAGCAGGCGCTGCTCCATTTACATACATTACGACTGGCAGCAACACCGAGTCTGTAATTGATACCGCAACTAACACTGTCACAGCCACTACGAATATAGCAAATGATCTTTTGAAAGTTGCACTAACAAGTGATGGGTCAAACGTATATGTGACGACCGACGGCAACAAAAATGTCTCTGTGATTAACACCGCCAAAGACATTATTACAACTATGTTAAATGCAGGAAACTATCCTATTGGAGTTGCACTCACCCCATATGGAACACAAGTATATGCAGCGAACAGATTAGAAAAAAATGTCTCTGTAATTAACACAGGGAATAATACTGTTATAGCCACAGTGGATTTAGGAGGGAATCCTTATACTCTCGGGCAGTTTATAGGAAAATTGGCTCCTACAATTTATTGGAATAACCCTACTAATATAACCTATGGAACAGCATTGAACAACACTCAGCTAGATGCATATACTTCAGTAAATGGAAATTTTATATATACTCCATCCAAAGGCACTGTATTGAGCGCAGGTCAGCAGCAGATATTGAGTATCACATTCACACCAACTGATACTGTCAACTATACTCAAACATATGCAACTACTTTGATCAATGTAACACAAGCAGCTCCTACAATTACCTGGAACAATCCTGCTGACATAGTCTATGGAACACCAGTGAGCAGTGTTCAGCTAGATGCAAACTCTTCAGTAAACGGAACATTCATTTATAATCCCCCCTTAGGAACCGTACTGGGTGAAGGTTATCAAACATTGAATGTTAATTTCACACCCGATGATGCTATAAATTATACTTCATCATCAGCGAATGTTACAATCAATGTACTGACCCCTGTGCAGAAAATCCAGCAAATGATTACTTTTGTACATCGTTTAGTCACTTCAGGTGAGTTGAATCATCAATCTGGTGTTGAATTAATCTCTGAACTACACAATACAATGGGAGATCTGATTAAGGGATATACAAATTTAGCGATTGTTGAACTCAAACATTTTATTCACTAGATAAAAATTGGCACCAACTTTAGGGTGCTTTCGCCAACAAAAGCCTGTGGAAAGAATAATTACTATGCTAATATATAACTTTGTTATACACGAATTTTTACACAAAAACTATGTATTCCTTTCAGTTTTTTACATTAAATCAGCAGTATACCGAAAGTTCTGTAAAATCCGATTGACTCTTATCCTCTTTTCTTCCAACATCATAAAAGGTGAACAGTCAATTGTTAATATCAAAAAGATATTTCAACGAGACATCTGCTGCATGGGTAATCTCCAAAAAGGATATGTGATTCATTACCTCAAGCAGAGCATATCAAGCAACTGAAAATATTTGATTTAAATAACTCCTTTATATTAAGAGCGCTGCATAAAATTTTATTTGAAAAATGGGATATTCGTCGTCAAGTTTTATTAAATATAAGTTTCGTATTTATTATTCTCTTTGTTTTATATTCATTGAATAATAATATATGGTTGATACAACTTGAAATCACTTTTCATTGGCATATCCAGCTTATTCCAAAATTGAGTGATTTTTAAATTTTTTGATTGGAAATCTGAATTCATAAAAAAAATTCAGCCTCCGATCAAAATTAACATTCGATATTTGAAGCTTCAATCCAGAAGTATAATTACAAGGGTTGTAGCAAATTGCAAAACCGAGTGATTTTAATTTTACGTTAATCACTAAATTTTGGTGCTGATCAGGGATATGCTATGAAAATAGAGAGGAATTTGATAAACTTCTGAATTTTCACTAGTTGTATGTAACCAATCATAAGCATGTGATAAAATTGGGTAGTTTATTGAAATTTCAGAATTTACGCATTTAACAGCTACTTATTTTGCTGTTCAACTACGTAAGTCCTAAACCGATTTACATTGTATCAAATTGAATAAAATGGGAGTGTAAACAAATGTTGAAACTTGGAATGAAGAAGGTACTTGCAGTTTTACTGGCAGTCCTTTTTGTAGTATCGTTGACAGCAGCGGCAGCGAGTGCACGCAATTTTGACCGTGGTGACCGACATGGTTTCCATCATGGTGACGGCTTTGGATTTGGCGACGGCTTTGGATTTGGCGGCTGCGGCGGCTGCGGCGGCTACGGCATGGGCGGCTACGGCATGGGCGGCTACGGCATGGGCGGCTACGGCATGGGCGGCTGGGGATATGGAATGGGATATGGAATAGGTTGTGGCTATCCTTGCGGACTTGGCATGAACTACCCGTTCTACCCTTACTACCCACCAATTAATATTATAGTGTAAATAGTATAATAGTATAGAGAATTCCGATTTACATTTGCTTTTAACAAGTTTATAAACTCTATAAACAACCAGCATAAAATTACGATTTATCGGAATTTTCTATAATTTTTTTGTTGCTCTATAACTAATTATTTGCATTATAAATTGTTTTTATTGCTATTGTTAAGTCCTTTGTGATATCCATGCTAATATTATGTTTTGTAAGTCATCTGTGTGAATATCAACAAGGAAACATTTATAGATATTTTTGTTTGATTTTTTAATAAATATTATTGGCGATTAAATCTTCTATGTATTATTGATGGTGAAGGTGGTAGTTTATGCTCTTGATGCCTATTTTTTGAATAAAGAAAATAAGAGAGATATTTTTATAACAATTATAATATGACTCATCTAAATTAAAGTAAAAATATTACTGATTTCAGCTGAAACTGAGAAAATACATGGATTTTTTATAATAAAACTTTTGCATATAAATGAATTGAACGGTTTTGTCCTGGATGAGTTTATCGCATGGTGAAACCTATCTGGATTAGTCGTATACGAGCCGTTTATTTGTGTTTTTTCTTTTTATTCGATTCTGTTTCTTTTTTGTTATTTCGGTATCCTTTTTTATTTCATTTGTTATTGTTTCAATATTTTTTTCTGTTTCTTCTTATTTCTGTTACTCTCATCTTTTTTTAACTCTTTCTTGGTTGACATTTATTTACTTGTGTAAACTTTATGTTTTTTTCAGATTGATAAATATATTGGAATACTTCTTGATGCTGAATTGTTTATGTGTATTCCCAATCTTCATAATGTTAGGACATTAATGTGCCACAAAAATAAGCAGTCTTTGATAAGGCGCATTTACTAATGCATAGGTTATGCTTTAAAACCTATGCATCAGTGCAAACAATCTAAACAGAAGTTTCGTCAGTAAAACTAGTGGCTCTGCATCCTATTTTTTGGAGTGAAAGAAAAAAAATAAGGAACCAGCCATATTTTACAGAACTTTATCTACACTGTTCCAACAAATCGAATTTATTTAATCTATTTAGATAAAGTTCCTTTATGGTACCATGCATCTGTTACCAGATTTAATTTATTTAGACAAAGTACTTTTATTGTGCCAAGCTTTTAAGTTGCGGGTTTATTTCAATCGCTTTGTCATATGCTTTTTTTGCTTCATCGGATTTATTTAAATTCTTTAGAGCATCTCCTTTATTATACCAAGCCATTGAATTCTGTGGGCTAATTTCAATTGCTTTATCATATGCTTTTATTGCTTCATCAGATTTATTTAAATCATTTAGAGCAATGCCTTTGCCTGTCCAAGCCATTGAATCCTGCGGGTTAATTTCAATTGACTTGTCAAATGATTTTATTGCTTCATCTGATTTGCCTAAATTTCCTAGAGCGTATCCTTTATTGTCCAAAGAAATTGAATCATGCGGGTTAATTTCAATTGCTTTGTCATAGGCTTTTATTGCTTCATCTGATTTATTTAAATAATCCAGAGCAATTCCTTTGTTTTTCCAAGCATCTGAATCCTGCGGGTTAATTTCAATTGCTTTATCAAATGATTTTATCGCTTCATCTGATTTGCCTGATAAACCTAAATCAATTCCTTTAATGTTCCAAGCCGTTGAATTCTGAGGGTTAATTTCAATTGCTTTATCCTGAGCTTTTATGTCATTTTCAATTGCTTTATTTAAATTGGAGACATTGTTGCTGCCGGAGTCCGGAATAGCTGCAAGTTGTGCTGCACCTGCGATACTCACTAGGATCAAAAATGTCAGTGCAGTGATTCCTAAAACCGTTAGGATTGTATGCTTTCTACTTACTTTATCACATTTAGTTTCGTTCATTTTCAGTCTCCGATATTTGTTCAGGTATTAATGCTGAAAAATAACTACAAATTGCTATTTATACCATAGAAAATTTCGATAAACAATTGATTTTCAAGAGCCATTTATATAATATTTATAAGCACATGACGAAATTTATGAATTTATCGAAATCTGCTATAAATATATATATATATATATTGAATTATAAGATCTTTTGCATATTATATTTTAAATTCTATATTACAGTTGCAACTACTTAGATACCTTTAACCTGTATTTATATCCAAGCATCAAGAACTATATTGAGTATAGTTCCACAAATGTTGAATTTTTTGTTCATACCAATTTATCTTGCACTATAATATAGCATCAGCTACTGTTGAAATCAATGTAATGAAACCCTGTAATAATCACTATAGAAGCAAGATGCAATCGTTTAAACTTTTCCTGAAGAACTAAGGAAAAAAGAGATTTGAAACAATAAACAAGCAGAGCATAAGGATGATTCCAAAAAAAGCAAAATTAAAGAGTGGTTGAGACGGATTAGGTACATTCGAATGACAGATTTAGAATAAAGAGACAAGATTTACGAAATTCTTAATATGTAAGAAAAGGATTAAGGACCCGAATAAACTTATAAATGTCTTGACGAGAAACAAATCAAATGCCATAGATGAGAGAATGACTATCCACATAAAGACTGAGAACTCAGAAAAATGCGATTATAATATGCCAGAGTTGAACAGCAACTATATTCATAGTAATAGAATTCAAATCAAGAAAAAGGTTACTCAGATCACCAAAAGAAGAATCATTATGGATTTCACACAATTCTTTAAAATTATCACTATCATAAAATATCATAAAGCCTAATTAATCTGGTTGGTGATGTATAATCTCAAATCTACAAAGAGAAGTCATTTTACAAGATATTCAGCGAAGGTGGAGCAAAACAGATTTTGGACAAAATTTAGTACCATTACACTCCCAAAATCTACATCCAATGAACTAGAAATCAAAGTGATGTATATTGAATGTACTGATAGATGAGGAACATGGAGACATTTACCCATGAAGTTGTTACATGGATAAATGGAATAAACAACCATAAAAAAATAAACTTGAAGTTTCCAATTAATCACGCTAAAGTAAATCTATCGGAGTATTATTTGATATTCATCATCCAAACAAGCAATGACCTCATTAAGCTGATTAGAAGATATCCAAGTATCATGTTCTATAATTAAATTACCCTGATGCTAGTAATGCGATTCCAAATTACGTTCACAAGCCTGACCTTGGAATATATCACAGATCAATTAATTTCTCCCTAAACAAAGGTTTATTTTGAAATCGACTCACTAGTTTTTCAGTTAAATCGCAAAGGTACTAAATAAATTACTATAGATAAAGATAAACATCTATTACCGGGGTTTATAATGGATAAAATTGAAGTTAGAGAATTAGCGCCATCCGAATACAAAGAATGGGATATGCTTGTAGAAAAAGCTCAACCTGGTACACTCTTTCACACAAGTCAATGGCTCGAAATCTGCAGGGACGTTCTTTTCAGAGATCTTAGGATCTATGGTTGTTTCAGAAATGATGAGCTTGTTGGAGGATGCCCCCTCTTTGTTAAGAACCTCAAAGGGATACTGAAAGTAGGATCATCCACCTGCAATATGACTGACTATTGTGGACCCCTTATTAAGGAGAGTGTGATCTCCAAAAAAAGCAAAAGAGTACAGGAAACTCACGAAATTCTTAACTCTCTTCGTGAATTCCTATGTAGACAGGAATTTGATAGTATTCACCTAGTGTTTTCTCCAGGTCTTGAGGACATCAGACCATTTACATGGAATGGATGGGATTCAAAGGTTCACTATACCAATCATCTAGACCTGAAAGAAAATGTTGATAATAATATTTCAAGGAAAATTCGGAGAGAACTTAAATCTGCAGCTGATGCGGAACTAAAGACAAGAATAAGAAATGATTCTGAAACCTATTACGGTCTACTTTCGATGGTCTATGAAAAACAGAAAATGGAACCTCCAGTTCCCAGGGAGTTTTTCGATAGAATTTTTAATCTGATTCGGGAGAAATCTGTTGGCTACATGTTTGTTTCCGAGACTCCAAACGGAGAGGCAGCCGCAGCACATTTAAACCTTTACGGAAAGAAATGCACTGTTACTTGGTCTTCTGCCCTTAACCCATCTTTTAGCCGAATGGGCGCTAATGCTCTTCTATATTATAATGAATTTCTTGACTTGCAATCCAGAAATTTTGAATACATGAACGTCATGGCAGGAAACGTTCCCAGATTTGCGGACTTTATCATGGGCTTTTCTCCTGAAGTAGTACCTTACTACAGTGTAACCCTAGATAGCAAAAAGTGTTCAATACTTAAAACACTATACAAAAGTACTCATGCGGGAACTGAATAATAGAATAACAACTATTCTTAAAAATATAAAAACTTGGATTTTCCTAAAAATAATTTATTCAATTGTTATTTTATTGTTTTTTTTCGGACTAAAACTCTGAAATCCTTTTTATAAGATCTCTATAAATTTTTATGATCTTCCCATATTTTTTTTCTTTATGTTCACAAGGAAAGCCGAGAATATTTTCTTGAATGTCGGGTCATCATGCAAGGTTACAACATAGTATATAGGTGTTATGATCACTGCTGCAAGGAGGAGAACATAAAAGTTCGCAGAGAGTACTTCCAGCAAAATTAACGGGATCGAAACGACCATTCCGATTGCCGTATACTTACAAAGTATCTTTACGCTTTCCATTTTATTAATCCCTGCAAGGTTCAGCAAATATGCATTGTTCCAGAGCCAGAATAAAATTCCTGTAAAACTAAAAAGGCCAAGGGCAAATTCAGCACTTCCGTAAGTTCCACCTATAACCAATGCCATGACTCTTGAGATTAAAAGAAACATGCTGAAGGTTAGCCAAACTCCCTGTTTATCGAATACACTGTAAAGAGTTGAAATAGGCGAGGAAAGGAAGACAAGGAATATCCACGGCACAAGGATCTTTATATATATACCCGATGTATACCAGCTTTTTCCGAAAGCAAATGTGAATATCTCACCTCCAAGAATCAGCAAGAGTATCATCGGGAATACTCCTATTAGAATTAGCTTTTTGTAAACCTCACTAACTATTGCTTTCATATTTCCAGGATCGTTTCCATTTTTAACTTCACTTATTTTCTGAAAAAAAACCTGTTGTATAGCGGTCCCGAGAAGGCCCATGGGCATATTTACTACCTGATTAGCAAGTGCAAAATATCCCACAACGCTCGTTCCATAATAATATGCGAGCAAAAAGGTAGGTACTTGTGGCGAAATCGTGTTTGCAAGTGTAGACCAAGAACTAAACAAAGGAAAATTTTTATATTTAATAGCCATAGCTTTCATTTTTTTAAATGATATTCTCTTGAAAACCCCCAAGTCATTTTTTACGCCTTTAAGCATGAATAAGTCTGCAAATCCATATCCAGCAACGTATCCTGCTATCAGACCCAAGGGAGATACATTCCAGATAGGGATAACTAACTGAAACGCTTTTGTTGACACTGTATTTAATATTCTGGATCCTGCTATAACTCCAAAACGGATCTTTCTTGAAAGCCAGTAATTCTGCACGAAAAAAATGCCATTAAAGAATGTTATTGCTGGAATGTAAATTAAATATTTTGAAATTCCGGGAGCATTGAGCATGTGCTCAACATCTTTTGGAAGGAATAACACTGCTACAGCTGTGAGTAAAGAAGTAAGAGTTACCAATATTGCACAGAGAAAAGCAACGTTTGCAGAGTCTTCCTCTGTTTTTGGTAACATTATAGCAAACTGATATGAAAAAGTAGAAAAGATTATCAATATACCTGATATTGAGAGAAAAAGCTGAAAAATTCCTAAATCTTCAGGGCTATAAATCCGGGTAATTAAAGGTACAAGGAGTATACCCATGATCTGTGCAGTAACACTCCCAGATACGAGTTTTAATACGTTGGCGATAAAATTTGACGCCTTGTTAGGTTCTAACATGTAATTTACAACCTTGAAATATAAATAAAAATTCTAAGCATGTTTTTTCAGTCAGATGATCAATAAGTAAACAGAGTTTTCTATGGATTTAATATCTAAATTCTATTTTTTTCTTTTAAATAGGCAAATACCTCTTCATTATCATATACCAACGCATAATCCCGTGCTTCAAACTTCTTGAAAAATTCTTTTGGCAGTGTCTGGATAAAATTTACCCCATAACGTTTAGGATCATTGATGGAAATTGGTTCATTCAGAGTTGATTTTCTCAGCAGGACCAGCGGATTTCCATCAATTTCTTTGGTCTGTACATCATGGATGTTAAAATAGGTTGCGTTATTTGGATTATATCCAGAATCACTGTAAAAAATGCAACTGTCATAAGGAGAGTCCATTAATATTTTCCCAGAATAGGTCTTGGATACTGTTTTAATAGCCTGGATTTCAATATCTTTGAATTGATTTCTTATGGTCGTATCCTTTGCCACAAGAGGATTGTCTTTATTGATGCCCGGTGTTGTAACCATAAAAAATGAAAACAATAGAACTATTATGAAGATTCCGAAAATCCTTGCTTTTCTAAGGTTAAAAAGGCTTACCAGTTTTAGTATATATGAAGCAGCCACGAGCACCAGAAATACTGATATCAAAGGAAACCATCGGCTTGTCAGAAGATTCCTCATACCGAGTAAGGGAATCCCGTAAGCAAAACCATACAGAATTACAACCACTAAAGCAACTGAAAATTTGTTGATTTTTTTGGCATTTTCTCTAGAAAACCACGCTAAAACCCCTCCAATTGCAAAAAAAGGTAGGATTAGATAGCTTATGTGGAGTAGAAGAGCTTCTAGTGTTCCTTGGTTGGTTATGGAGCCTAAAATTAGTTCATCTCTTGAGTAATTTGTTCCTGCATGAAATACTTCCATGAGTGGCTTCAAAATCATCTCAAAAAAAGAGGTATTCGGGCTGACGTATGTAAACATCCAGTAAGTTTGCATACTAACTACAAAAAAAAGAATATAATTAAAACCGATTATCTCGGAAGGGGAATTCTTATACAGGTGATTATGGAGGTATTTGCCTAGATATATTGTGACCAAACCGAAAAGTACCACAAAGGTAGTCAATTGGTGAGTCAAAATCATCAAAATAGTAATTAATAGTATGAATCCTGTATACTTCAATTCTTGTTTCTCGCTGTAAATTGCATATATAATAAATATAAAGTAGCAGAGAACTAGGGAACCAGGAGTTATGTTTGCAATTCCTGCAACAATATTTTGGTTATTTAAGTTTATTAGTAAGGCTGCCAGCAAACCCATTTTAGGGCCTTCAAGTTTATTTCCTATGAGGTAAATGCCTGCTGTAATGAAAATATTGGCAAATCCTATGGAATAAAAAAATGCGTCTTTTATATCTACTTTGCCTATTATCTGAGTAGCTGAAATGAAGATATGAGCAAGAGGGTAATAGAAATACTTATCACTTATTTGAAAAGGAGCAATAAATCCAGTACTAGTAATTATACGTGCCATATTGGCATGAAAATAGGCATCATAACCCATGAGGCTCGGAAAATTATAAAAAATCCCGGCTCTTATGAGGATTGAAAGCAACAATATCTGCAACAATATAGAGTTTATCCTATCTCCCTCTCTAACATAAAGAATCTCGGAGGCTATAATGCCTGCTAGGATGCATATCAATATGAAATAAGATATAGGCCTGTAATACATATTCATGCTGTATATTAATATGCATATAAGGAAAAAGATATAAAATGAAAGATTCAGAACATTTTTTAGTCTGTCTTTTCCTAAAGATATGAAATGCTCATTTTTAAATTTCTTTCTAAATAATGTATAGATTAAACAGGAAGATAGAATAGCAAGTCCAATGTCTTTTTGGTTTAAATTGACTAGATAATATAAAGAAACAATCAATAATCCTAAACCAATTCCCATAAAACTAAGAATTAAGTCAAAGTTTTGAGTAAATTTTTCTGAATATTTTTTGATAGTTTCCATACATCCCCACATAATCATAAATTCCCATATACAAATTACTTGCTAATTAAATAATCTTCTTTTTAAGGCAGATTATCTTTGTTGCAGATTATACTTTTTCCTTGAACTTATTCTTTGACTCATTATGTCTGTAGTATTCATAATTTTTCTTCCATTAGAAGCAGGCTGAGTTCCAGATACCATTAGGCGCCACTTTGGCCTAAAAATTGCAAAGTTTTCATATAAGATCCCATCTAGGTCTCCTGCATAGATGTGTTATATCAGATGATGGTAAGCACTCTTCTGTGATTTTCAACTGTAAAGATAAGCTTTTCTACAAGTTCCCATGCTTGATTGAAGTCTAGATACATATAGCTGAAAAGAATTGTATCTATCATGTTTAGAGGGATCTAGAGATATCAATTTATTCTCGTTGTTAAGGTTAGATGAACTTAAAGGTTGTCGCATTCCGCTCCTGAATCCTAAACAATCATGATAACTGAAAGTAGAATCATAACTAAAACCTGCTTTTGCCAGAAGTTCACATATTTTCGGATATTTAAACTGCAAATAACGATTTATGTAACTAATATTTTTTGAGTACTTTTTCTACCTTGTTTTCTTTTTATTTCCATTGGGTTTTTTTATCCCCCATATCTGCCGTGGAATTCTACTTCACATCCATCACCTAAAATATAGCTCATTTCTCCATCCATTGATTCAATTATGAAGGTAAAATCTCCATTACTGAATCAAGAGGCAAGAAATAAAAGTTGAGTTTGCTTTTTATTTTTTTCTTCTAGATCTATAATTTATCTGAAATTCAATATAAAAATCCATTTTTTTGTATATACTTGATAATAGAAGCATAGAAGCTACTATAAACTGACATTTTTTGAGGATTTTTAAATTTTTGATCACAGTTTTCCACATTACAGTGCATAAAAAATCTATTAAGTGAGCCAGACACAGATAAAATTTTATGTTACCTAGATATTTGGAGGTTAGTCTATTTTTGATTATATTGTACTGAATTTCATGCTTCAAAACATTCTTTGACTGGCAAGGCAATAAAAAACCCCTTATATTATCTAAAAGGATAGGGACATAATCCTTTGTTTTTGTAAATAATTCCAATTTCTATATATCTTAATCTATTTTTTAACACTATATCCCTCTGATCCTTACCATTTGAACCTCCAACTTTATTAAATATTTGGTTAATTTCCCATGTTAAAGAATTGGAATAGAAATAGATGCTTATAGATTGAAATTCAAGACTGGAAATTGAAAGTAAACTAGAAATTGAAGTTTAATGACTCAGAACTCATAAGAAGGGAAATCGAGTACCTCAAACATTTAACATTTTTAATATCGATGAATTTTTATTGGTATGCAAGATTATATCTCCTCAAATGTCTTAGTTGCGGCAACTTTAAGATTAAATTTGGTATTATTTTATAACGGTATATCTACCAAAGCCAAAGATAATTTAAACCTGCACCTTTTACATAATCTTAGTATTCAAACTTTCTAAATTTTGGAAGTATGCCGTGATAACATGCATACCTTTTAGACAGGTATTTTCAGCAATTCGATTATTATGTCCTGGAGAACTGTTTAGTCGTAAGTTGCTAGGCAAAATATCAGGGTCGGACATTGTCATTATTTTTAAATGTTTGTGACTATTACTTGTTTATGCAGGCTCTTTGGTCTCTGGCTCTACACTAAATATGAGGGAGGTTGGTTATTCCTGCTCCTCATCTCAAGCTCGAGCGTGGCGATCTCTAACGCATGACTTTCATTAGACTCACTTCTTGTTTTTAAGCTTCTCAAGCAGTGCTGAAACTCTTTCTTTTGCAGCCCCTGTCCCTTGCACATCCCTAGTGATGGCAATATCTAGAATGTCGCCTTCCTTGCTTCCAGAAGGCAATAAAATAAAAGGGATATTGATTTTAATTTTCTCTTCATCTCTTACAAGCAATACTGCAATATTTTCTTCAATTCTATCGAGAGTAACTTTGAAGCTTTCCATGCCATCACTTCTCCGTGCTCACTGAATATGAAGATCCATCCGTTGTTACAGTGATTGTGCCGTCTAAGTCGGTTCGATATACCTTGGAAACCTTCTGCAATCTATCGAGAGTCTCCTGATGCGGATGTCCGTAGTCATTTCCCGCACCAACTTCGATAACGCTTATCTCGGGAGTCACTGCACTAATAAAAGGAACTCCGCTTGCTGTCCTACTGCCATGGTGCCCGACTTTCAGGATATCAGCACCAACATTGTAGACATCTTTCATTATCTCATTTTCTGCTTCAATCCCCGCGTCACCCATCAATAAGAAAGTCACCTTTCCATCAGTAACTTTTAGCACAACCGAGTTCTGGTTGACGTCATCGGTAAATGTACTCCCTGGGTTCAGAACCTGGACATCTATACCAGATGTGAAGTTGATTTTGTCACCCCTCTTTGGAGTCTCAAATGGAATATTCTTCTTATCGATTGTCGTCAGCATATTCTCATTAGTTTTGGAGGAATAAGCATAGCCACTATCTACAAAATGCCCTATTGAGAAATCATTAAGAATAACGGACATCCCCCCAATGTGGTCGCTATGAGGGTGCGTAGCGACAACGTAATCAAGCGACATGATACCTTCGCTCTTTATATATTTGGCTACATCATCCCCTTCGCCTATTTCACCAGAATCGATAAGCATAGTATCATCACCGTGTTCGAGTAAAATAGAATCTCCCTGCCCAACATCGAGGAAGTGAACAGTAAGGTTACCTCCTACAGATGGGAGCTCTTTATTTTGACTTGTTATTGTAGGATTCGGCTGTTTCGCGGTAGATGCTGATATGGGCTGTTCAGTTGACTGTGGTGGCTGTTCGGAAGCTGCCGTTTTTTCTGTAGACACTTTTTCTGAAGTAGTCGTTTTTGAATCACTACATCCAGCTGCAACACTCACCAACAATAAACAGACAAGGATGATAAAAATTCGTGAAGGTTTCATGAGAATAGCAATAACATACAGGTATTATAAGAATTCGATTTGGTTGAGGCTGTTCATAGGATGACAGGCTACAACGTAAAACAATGTCAATAAACTTGAAATTTGCGAAACACTTTAAAATTTGATTATAAATAGAGCAGCCAGTAATAAATTTTTTAAACTTTTAGTTATATTAAGAATTCTGTTTCGTAGATTTTTAGACTGGCCAATTTACACATTAATGATTTGCTGGTTCTTCTTTTTGCAGGTCTTTTTATAAGAAGCAGTTTGTGATGCTAAAAGTTTTCATAAAATGAATATTAAAGTTTATTTGTAAAGATTCAGCGCAGGCAAAAAACATCAATAGCCGTCTTATTAAGATTCAATGGGCAAATTTCCGTAAATTTATTTTATTTAATTGTTGACTATTGATTTCATTTTTTCATTTCTCATCAGTTAGTAATCAGACTTTTCAGTTTCGTCAAAATCGATATCAATTAGCGGATTTTGGTAGGCTGAATAGTTAAGTTTATTTTTTGAAATCCCTGCGATCAACTTTTTTTAGTAATACCACTGGCTGTAGGCTTCCCGAGTTTTCTAAGTTTTGCTGATGCATTTAATTTCTTGTATGATCTTGTTTACAGTTTATTTATAGATCCCGATTAGTGGTTCCTTTTGAAAGCTTGCCTGTATTTGGGTATGTTTGATTTTCCATTGGCTACAGTAACCCCATCACTGCTTGAAGAACAGAAATTAATATGCTGAGAGTAATAGCAGTTAATAGAAGAGAGACTTCTCATCGAAATTTTGCATTTATATTTTGTTATTATTTTATTGTTAAAATCACTTTCTTTGTTTATCAATGCAGATTCCAAAAATATAGTTATTTTTATTCTTTCAGCCTGAGGTTTTTCTTTCTTATACAGCATCCGATCCCACACAGAAAGGCTGTGACATCATTTTCGACAGAATCCGCATCACAATCCCCAAAAACAGTTATCCTGTAAGATACAGCTAGCCTTTCGATCCATTTATTCCCTATGTAGTTTTCTACCAAATTAGATCCCCTGTAGATATCACTAATTTCGCAAGCCGCAAGATTTTTGTTTGTACTTATAGCTCCAAGGATTATTTCAGGGTCAGAACCATTGGGAATAAGGACTGAGACGTCCCTAGTCGAATGCTTAAGATTTTCTTTTCTCCATTGTCTTAGTTCGGATTCTGAAAGGAGTCTAAGATTTTCAAGCTTAAGTTTTATGAATTGATTTTTTATTTGAGGAGCAGTGCCTTTTGATGTTAGTTTTTTGAGAACTACCTCATTTTGGCTAAACTTTTCAAGAGTACCTACATGAGTTTTTCCAGAGTAAAAGTGGGAAAAGCCACAGACTTTCCCTATTGAGTTTAGTATAGTCTCATATTCAGCTATTTTGGAATTTATCAACTTATCCGACTTGCTCAGGGCTTGAGCAGTATCTCCATACTTTCGAGCAGCAGCCTTCATTTTTCTTGCAAATCCATCTTCGTCGTGAGCCCTTACCAAGCCAGATATATCTTCACACTCTTTGATGAAGATCTTATGGACTTCCAGTACTCCTGGATTTTCCATCTGGATGAGAGCATACAGATAGGGATTCTGACCAAGAATTCGGCCTACGAAATCCAGCATTATATCATAAACCGGGCTTACGAATTTCCTGGATTTTTTTACATCAAAGTCCAACCTGTCAATGGTTGTCCCTATGCTGATATAGGCAAAATGAGTGAGCCCCTGAACAACCGAGACAAGCATGTCGTGTTCAGCAGCAGTGGTGATTTCAACATTTGCTCCGCTTTCTTCAAAAAGGTTCCTTATTACTGGGAACCATTTTTCCGAGCGTCCTGTAACGGGAACAAGGATTACAGTCTGCCCTCTGATAGTTTGAATAGTTGGACCGAACATTGGGTGAGTTCCCAGAATTTCCACATCCCTAGGGACAAATTTCCTCATGGCTTCTACTGGCTTTACTTTAACAGAAGTAAGATCCATAAGGAGGCTGCCAGCCTTCATTTTTGGAGCAATTTCTGCAATAGTATCTTCAGTTACATTGATAGGCACAGAAACTATTAAGATATCACTTTCAGAAATCGTTGATTCAAGATCCAAGGCAAAAGGAACTTCCATTTTTTTGGCAATTTCAATTTTGCTGCCTTTTCCCCAAACTGTAACTTCATAACCTTTTTCTTTGAAAAAATGGGTAAACCACTGTCCCATCTCTCCGGTTCCTCCAAGAATCAACACTTTCGTTTTTCCGGAATTATCGTTCTGTTGAGGTACTTTATATGCATGATTTTTTGTATGATTTCTCTGAAAATGGCAGTTAGATTCTTCTATCATCATCCATTTTGTCTCCATGGCCGTACTCATGCCTTTAAAGCTTCCAAAACTGCTTTTTTCATGATTTCCACTGGAGGTTCAATTCCTGTCCAGAGCCTGAAAGCCTCAGCTCCCTGGTAAACAAGCACTAAGATTCCACTTACTGTTTTTGCACCTATAGATTTTGCTTCTTTCAAAAGCTTGGTTTCCAGGGGGTTATAAACAATGTCAAAAACAGTAAGTTCAGGGTGAAGTTCTTCTGCTGTTGCAATAGAATTTTCTGTATTAGGGTGCATTCCCAGAGTTGTGGTGTTAATCAGAACATCTGCCTCCTTCAGAAGATCTTTTAATCCTAAGAGCCCAGCTCCCGTTATCTTCCCTTGGAGGGCTGCACCCGAGATATCCCTTGCAAGTTCGATAGCCTTTTCTTCGGTCCGGTTTATAACTGTGATATCTGCTCCATCAGCTGCAAGCTGAAATACAATAGCCCTTGATGCTCCTCCTGCCCCTGCAATCACTATTTTAGACCCCTTTATTTCTACTGCAGCATCTAAAAGCGCCTGCTTTGCTCCCAAACCATCGGTATTGTATCCAGTTATTTCTCCGGTTTTCTCGAAAACAACAGTATTTATTGCTCCTATACGCTGTGCCAGTGGGTCAGGTTTAATGCAATCTAGTTTCAAAGCTCGTTCTTTCAAGGGCACGGTAAGGTTGAGCCCTCCAAATCCCATAGCATTTGCTCCAAGGATTGCCTTTTCCAGCTGTTCTGATTTGACATTAAATGCATGATAGATGCAGTCCATCCCAAGAGCTGAAAAAACTGCGTTATGCATTGTTGGTGAAACCGAATGGCTTATCGGGTCCCCAAATACGCCAAAAATTTGCTTCATTCGAGCAGCTCCATTATTTTCTTTAATTTGTCTACTGGGAGTTGCCCAGGGGGGGTTAATATGCTATTTTCAACAGACGCATAGGTCAAGACTGAACCGTAAAAAGGAGCAATTAATCTTGTATGTTTTCCGAGATCGCCCATTGCAATAGTACATATTTCCCTTCCTGCTCCCCCTACATACAGTGTAACTCTTAGCAGATCCATTACATTTTTCATCGATTGCGGCATCACAGCAAGTTTAGCAATATCTGCTCCTGCTATAAATGCATCTTCAAGTGTTGCTTTCATTTCCGCAAAAGAAGGAGTTTTTGAAAAATCATGAGAAGAAATGATTACAGTTTTTCCATTGTTTTTTGCCGCTTCTACCGCTTTATCTCTCTCGTCTTCATCTATAGAGAGTTCAATGTCAACTGCATCAGGTCCGTCTCTAAGGGATAGAAGGTCTTTAATAAGCCCAATTCTTTCTGCCTCTTCCCCGCCCCATTTTCCACCTTCGATGTATGAACGGTTTGTGATAATTATCGGAAGGCCTGTTTCAGATTTTATTTTCCTGATGGTTTCTGCTGCTATATCCCGATCCCTTATTTCTAGCAAATCCAACCTTATTTCCAGGATATCAGCTCCAATTTCGGCTGCTTTTTTTGAAGTTTCAAGCGGTTTTTCAAGGATAACTGCAATAACTGCAGCTTTTTTCTTAAGGTCGAAGGAACCAATATGAGTCATTACTATCTCCAGATTTCCGTTTGCAATGACGGATTATTTCTCTTCTGGTAGGTTACTTCTCTACAATCGTTTCTTCAATACTTTTGCCAAAATGTCTGGCTCCCTCTTCCATGCGAACCAGAACTTCATCTCCTTTCTTGAGTTTGGCAACTGAGATCGGGGTCCCATCTTTTCCTACTAGTTTAATGGTCTCTGCATTTTGCAAGATTGCGGTAAGGGTTCTGTCTCTGGCTTTTGCTTCAATAAGCATAAGAGGACGACTTTCTATCTTGACTCTGCCCACAATGCCTTCTCGCTGTTTTCCTTTTGAATCCACAATAGTTACTGTATCTCCTGTCTGGAGCTCAGAAAGATAGTGGGTTTTTTTGCCTACTTTGATGTAGGAATGAACTGCCCCTGCATTTACTCTAAAAGGACGGGCTGCAACGTAAGGACTCTCATCAGATTCGGAGTTTACTAGAAACATTCCTTTTGCTTGAGAACCTATGAGCATACCTTCCCCTCTTTGCATGAGGTTGCATGTATCTACGCAGACTCTGTCTCCCATCCCGAGAGTTTCAACTCTGCTCACAATTGCAGACTCAAGTTCGATGATTTCATTTTCCAGATCTCTTGCAGCCTTGATTGTATCTTTTATCTCCTGAGGATTCCCACTGTCAAGAAGAACGCCATCTACTCCGGTCTCAAGAATCTGAAAGGCTAGTTTTGCTTCTTCTGCACTCTTTACTCCGTAGATAATTTTTACTTTATGATTCTGGAGTTCAGCAATCAGGTTTTCAAGAGGGATAATTTTCCAATCAGTGCCTGTTACAAGTAGGTAATCGCAGATTTTTCCCATTTCAGCTGCAAAATGCTCATAAAGTTTGTCCCTTATGACCACATATCCACCCACTAAGCTCCCTTTATCAATGAGAAGAGTTGCTGTATTTATATCGATAGAACCCGAAATTTCAAGGGGCAGGGGTTTTGTCCCATCCCCTTCTCCCCTTTTTCCAATAACCACAATTTCAGCCCCAAATTTATTGTCGTGGGCAAAGGTTGCTATTGTAATGTTTCCCAGTTCTCGGACCCTTTCTACATCGCTTGTGTTTACAAGAACGCAGTCAGCTCCTGATTCAAGGCCTGTAGTGATTCTCTCTTTCTGTTCTTCCCATCCATCTTCATCGGCTTTTATCCAGACACTTTTCTTTTTCAAAGACTTCAACTCCGATAACTTCTTGTTTTCACTTCGGCCTTCCCCTTTTCTTTTCAGTTTTTATTTCGTATAATTATCTCGCTATTCAATATTTGCTATCATTTCAGCTGCGCCAGAGCTTCTTCGACAGGTCTTCTATGGTGAACGATTTCGCAGATAGCTTGGGTAAGTCTGACAGGATCTTTATGCTGGAAAACATTTCTTCCGATTGCAGCTCCTCTAGCTCCGGCTTCCATTGCTCCATCAATCATTTCCAGAAGCTCCAGGTCTGTTGAGGTTTTAGGTCCTCCTGCAATAATTACAGGTACAGGACAGCCCCTGACCACATCTCTGAAACTATCAGGATCTCCAGTGTATACTGTTTTTACTACGTCAGCTCCGATCTCAGCTCCGATCCTTGCAGCATGTGCCACACTTACAGGATCATGCGGATTGAGGATTTTTTTGCCTCTGGGGTACATCATAGCAAGAAGAGGCATGCCCCATTCAGTACAGTCTCTAGAGATTGTTCCGAACTGCTCAAGCTGGTCTGCTTCGGTTTCGGATCCGATGTTAATATGCATAGAAACAGCATCTGCTCCAATTTTAATTACCTCCTCCACTGTGCATACCTGAACCTTGGCATTTGGGTCAGGACTCAAGATAGAAGAAGCGCTGATATGCACGATGAGCCCTATATCATGGCCATATCCTCTATGTCCATATTTTACCATCCCTTTCTGCATAAGGACGGCATTTGCGCCTCCTTCGGCTACCTTATTAACTGTATCAGTTACGTTGATCAGTCCTTCAATAGGTCCATCTGAGATCCCATGGTCCATGGGAATAATGACAATGTTTCTGCTCTCCCGGTTCATCAGTCTTTCTATCCGTATTTTCTTACCAATTTCTGACATCGTGATTCACCTAAGTTTTGGATTCACTTACTTAATTCTTAATTTTTTTATCTATTTATTTTGTCTATCTTTATCATCAATTATGATAGTGTGCTAGTATGTAGTATGCTAGCATGTAGCAAACTATCATTCCTAACTATTTAAAGGTATCTTATTAAATTGAAAATCAGTTACGTTTTCAAATCAAAATGAATATTTTTGACATTTTGTGTGTTGATTTACAGCGATGATCACAATAGATGATTTACGTTTTAGAAAGAATTTTGAGAAACTTTAAAATTTGGCTGGGTTTTCACATGAATATATATAAATTCCTGAACTTAGAGGTTTAATTGGAATTCTATCTACTTATCGACAAACCTATATAAATGTAAATATATATTTGCAGTAATAATTCTAAAAAAAACGCCTTTTGCCTACTAAAAGAGTTACAGATTTGAATTTAGAAAAGATACGAGAATTAAAATAGGATTAGATTGGCTAATGGAGTAAACTCAGAGCTTCAGAATAATAGCATCATACTAAAAAAGAAAAGGAAAAAATTATGAGAAAAATAAAAATTTTTGTTGTTAATAACTATGGACAATTCTGTCACCTTATTTACCGAGCTGCCCAGGATCTTGATATGGATACGAAGATCATTTCAAATACAATGTCTATCGAGGATATCATTGCAGAAGAGCCAGATGGACTGATCCTGAGTGGAGGACCGGAAATTGATCGGGCAGGTTTATGTTGTGATTATATCCGAGAAATTGATCTTCCTATCCTTGGAATCTGCCTTGGCCACCAGTTAATTGCTCTGGCCCATGGAGGGCATGTCCATGCTGGGAAAAAAGGTGGGTATGCAGAGGTTGATATAGAAGTGATCGAAGAAGATGATATCCTTCGTGGACTTGGCCCAAAAATCACTGTATGGGCTTCGCATGCAGATGAGGTTACCATTATTCCTGAAGGTTTTATCCACCTTGCCCGCTCAGATATATGTGAGATCGAAGCAATGCGTCATTGTATAAAGCCGATTTATGGTATCCAGTGGCATCCTGAGGTTTCCCATACGAATCAAGGAGAAGAAATGTTCATGAATTTTTTTGAAGTTTGCGATCAGTACTGAAATCTCAAGGGTCCGATATGCTTATTAATCGAATAAATGTTGGATTTTAACAAGTAAATTTAAGTTTGCAGATAGGCAGATAGGCTATAACAATGCAGGAAAAAAAGTCAGGGATGATTACATCCCCATTTTTTTTTTCATCATCTTCTGAATATTGAATTTCCCGCCTTTGAAACCCTTTAGAGCGATCTGCATGGTCTTGTGATATTTCAGTAACTCCCTTACATCTTCAGGACTGCATCCAGAACCCCTTGAAATTCTTTTGATCCGTGAACCCCCTATGATCTTTGGATCCTTCATTTCATCTTCAGTCATTGAATCCATGATTATCTTATAATTCCTCATTTTATCACTTGTAGCCTGGAACATTTCATCTGAAAGCTTCATCCCTCCCAGTCCCATAGGTAGCATGGACATAATTTGCTTGAGAGGTCCAATTTTGTTCATTGCTTCAAGTTGTTTGTACATATCCTTTAGAGTGAAGCGCCCCTGCATTAGGCCTTCAACATTCATATCTTCTTCACTCAATGTTTCCTCAGCTTTTTCCATCAGGCTTTTAAGGTCGCCCATTCCAAGAAGTCTTGAAATGAACCTATCGGATTCAAATTTTTCGAAATCTTCAGCTGTTTCTCCAACACCAATGAAGGCGATAGGAGATTTTGTTTCGGAAACAGCTGAAAGGGCTCCACCTCCTTTTGCTGTACCATCAAGTTTCGTTATTATTACGCCTGTAATTCCTATTGAATCATTAAAGGCATGGGCTTGCTGGCTTGCCTGCTGTCCTATACCTGCGTCCAGAACCATGAATTTGTGATCGGGCTTTGCAACAGCATTGATCCTTTCCATCTCCTCTATCAGTTCGGCTTCAAGAGCATGCCTACCAGCAGTGTCCACGATTTTTATGTCGTATTTTTCAATTGCTTTAAGCCCGTTTTTTGTAATCTTCACTGCATCAGGGTTTCCTTCTTCCCCGTAGAAAGCAACATTGAGATTTTCACAGAGAGTTTTAAGTTGGTGGTAGGCTCCGGGACGGAAGGTATCTGCGGCAATAACTCCTGCTTTGAGTCCTTTTCGTTGGAAGTAGCGTGCAAGCTTTGCAGTACTCGTGGTTTTCCCACTCCCCTGCAACCCAACCATCATTATTGTCTGGGGCTTGAGCTGGATATCTGCTCCCTTCCCGATTATTTCCATCAGTTCCTGGTAAACAATGCGGACTACGTGCTCTCTAGGATTTATTCCTGCAGAAGGATCCTCTTTCATAGCACGCTCCTTGATTTTCTTGGACATGTCCATAACAAGTTTTACGTTTACGTCGGCCTGAAGCAGAGCTCTCTGGATGTCCTTTATTACTTCGTTGACCGTGCGCTCATCAATCCTTCCTGCGCCAATCAGTTTCTTTAGAGCCCCTTGTAAGGAGTCTCCTAGTTTTTCCAGTACCATCTGAAAATCGTCCTATTAAGTTTTTGAGAATGAATAAAAAATTAACTCACACTTTGTTGACATTATGTAAGAGAATATCTTTCCTTGATAAGCATTAATTTTCGTAAACTTAAAAAAATATAGGTGAATGGATCCTAAATATAAATCAGTAACCGGCTATAAAAAAGTTACTAGATACAAAATTTGAGATTCACAAAAACATATTAAAAGAGAAAAGATCCGTCATTTCAGTCGAATACCCCGAAGTTTCCATCCCTATGCAAGCTTCGGGTATTCGACTGAAATAAACTGTTAAATTTTTAAGATGATGGATCTTAAAACCAAGGTTAAAGACATTGCTATTGACTTCAATGATATCCGATATTATGGAACCATAGATGCTAGTGCATAAATAAGGGAATTAAAACCGAAGAGTGGAACTTCTTGAGATAAACTTTCTGCACTTTATGCATAAACATAGTTTAACAGTAAAAATTCGACATAGAAACTTTGATCAAAAATTATAAATTATATAAATCAAAAGATCGATAAAAAATATTAAATATAGTCAAAAAAATGTGTTCAAAATTCGTTGACTATAATATTACTTCTTCATTCTCCAAAATATGAAAATATCCTTTCAACATAAAAATCAAACTATCAAATTCGGATTTAAAAAGGATAAACTAAGGAAAAAAATTATTATAGCATAATTATACTGGCTAACTCAAAAACACATTACAAAGAATTTATGCCAAAAAACAATTGGGTATTATATTGGTATTCATGCAACAATGTTTACCTGTTCTAAATCCACTTGAATTTATTTGAGAAAATATAAGTGGAAGAGATTTCAAAAGAACTAATTGAATAAGTTACTGGACTTATAGAGTTGATCAGAGTGAATATACAGAATTAGCTAAATCAAAATTCATTTGCAAGAATTGGATGAAAAATATTTGCTGAAAAAAATGAAAAGTGTGATTAACTTTTGGGTTGACTATATCGGATTTCGATGAATCCTTAAATTTAATCATATATTTATAAATAGCACATAAATGATTCGTGAAAGTCAAATTTTGATCGAAATCTTTCATAGTATTAAAAATAAAGATCATAACAAATCTGTATTTACAGGTATGATGTTTCGGCTAACACCTCAAAAAATCGGATTTATTCCTAAGATTGTGGAGCTTTGCTTTCACAAAACGAAGATAAAAATCTTGGAGTAATCTCAAATCAGGTGTATGATTAAGAAAAAACGGGTTTTAAAATAGTATTCTGGCTGCTTGATTCCATCTGGGAAGATAAAGGGTGCGAATATGGATCCTATCACATGAGCGAATCCACTGCATATCTGAAAACTACACCAAAAAAAAGTTGCGCAAAGGTACAGATCAATCTTGCTTATTACTTTAAAACTATAAATATACTTTTTGAACATGCAAAACAGATGGAAGGAATGGAGTAGCTCAACTGTTACTGATATCCTGGAGCCTATTCTCTATATAAGGTATGTGCATTCTTTGACATGGCTAAAGAAAAGATCGAATATGTCAGTGATCCAAGGGGTAACTACGTATGTAAGCTTGTCAATGCTATGTTGAGGCTAGTACTGGAGACGGCGAAGATCAGCAAATTCTCACCTTATTCATAAACCGTCGATATAAAATACCTAACCAATAAATATGGTTACTGGTGCTGTTTGACCCAACTTCTATACTTTATGTAGGTGGAGAAGACTAATGGCTCAGGCAAAAATTCAGGCTGCTAGGAAAAGAATCATTCAGAAGCTGAACCTTTACAAAAACTAGCTAAGTGGAAGTTATCGATATCAACTTTGTGAAGTATTAATAAGCATCTGTTATGAATCATACCTACATTTGAATTTTATCGTGTTAGTTTTATAACCGCAGTAAACGTTTCGTACTTTTAATCTATACTCAGTGCTACTACAGAGGTGTGTTACAATTTATGGAAGTTCCAGAAATCGAAAAAAATATAGGAATCAGTCTATACGCCACAGATACCGAAGGACTTGGAGGGAAGCTCCGCCAGGAAGTGGAGGACTTTATTGTTAAAGAGATCACGAACAGGGAAGAAGGAAAGGAGGGTAAGTATCTTATTCTCGAGCTCAGAAAACGAAACTGGGATACACACCACCTAACCCGGACTCTCGCTAAAATACTGCAGATTAGCCAGAAGAGGATTAGCATTGCAGGCACAAAAGACAAACGTGCACTTACCACACAAAAAATCAGCATATTTGATATTGATGCTTCCATAATTGAAAATATCCATTTGAAGGACGTAGAGCTAAATGCCCTGGGACGTTCCCGAAAATCAATAGAAATTGGAGATCTATGGGGTAATGACTTCATAATTACAATAAGGGACATACCAAATTCTCCTGGAGAAGTAAAAAAGCTTCTCGAGAAAACTACAACTGAAATCTTGTTCCAGAGTGGAATCCCAAATTTCTTTGGAATTCAGCGTTTCGGTTCTATCCGGCCTGTTACCCACTTGGTAGGAAAAGCCATTGTGGAAGGAGATTTTGAAAAAGCTGCCCTGCTCTATATTGCCGAGCCCTTCCCTGATGAACCAGTTGAAATAAAAAAAGCTCGCCAGCTAGTTAAAGAGACACGGGATTTTAGGGAAGGCCTTAAAACCTATCCCCTCCGCCTTGGTCATGAAAGGGCCATGATGAACCACCTTATCGCAAACCCGAATAACTTTGCAGGCGCCTTCCTAGTTCTCCCAAAAAATCTTTATACATTGTTTGTACACGGCTACCAATCATATATTTACAATATGATCCTCTGTCGCAGAATCGAAAAAAGCCTACCGTTAAACCAGGCTATAGAAGGTGATATTGCCTGCTTCAAAAACAAGGCCGGACTTCCAGACTCTTCGAAGACCGAACAAGTCACTGGAGAGACCATAGATGCAATGACTCGCCTGATAAAAATGAAACGTGCTTTCATAACCGCTCCCCTACCAGGCTATAAAACGGAATTCGCTTCAGGTATTCCAGGAGAAATCGAGCAAGAGGTAATTCAAGAACTCAAAGTCCCTCTAAAAGGGTTCAATGTAGAAGAAATTCCTGAAATGAGTTCAAAAGGTACTCGCAGGGAAATACTTCTGCAAGTGGAGCCAAAATTTGAGGTAGCAGAAGACGAGCTGAATCCAGTAAAATCAAAGGTAGTGCTTGAGTTCATGTTACCCAAGGGAAGTTATGCAACAACCTTACTCAGGGAATATATGAAAGTAGATCCATTATATATGAGCTGAAAATTAAGAGAGAAAATTCTTCAGCTTGAATTCTGGTGAATCATGGCTTGTTTATTTAAAATAGAGTTTGTTATTCTTTAAAAATTTTAGTTATCCACACTTACGGAGTGCTAAAAACTGCCCTGAGGACTGAAGGATAAAAATGAAAAAGCAAATAACGAGGACCCAGTTTAATTTTTAAAATTATCGCGCTAAAAAAAACTTTTTACTATATGCTTGTCTTTAAATTTTAATTCTAATCTTACAAAATAATAAAATTTTAAGTTCATTGAATTTAATTCCAGTTTTAATCAGTTAGGCAGTTACCAAGAGTTCTGTAAAATATGATTGACTCTGTTTCCTTTTCTTTCACTGCAAAAAATTGGATGCAGAGTCTATAGTTTTACTGACAAAGCTTCTGTTTCTATTGTTTTCACTTAGGCATAGTTTTTTTGTAACATAATCTCTGCAGCAGTAAAAAGATAATTCCTGTTTTTCTTGTGGTGAAGACGAAGGGTACAGAATCATCAGAATTTACCGACCAGAACTTTAGGTACAATGCCTATTGTAACTTTACTACATATCATTATTGATTTTTCTAATAGGTACTTAACCGATAACCAATGAGATGAACTTTAATTGATATGCATTTTTCAGGAAAAAGAGGGTAAATTTTAATGTTCAATAGCTACCTGAAAAGTTACCTATAATTTAGAAAAAGAAGTTAATCTAACAAATTCAAGCTACGAATAGAATTATGTGGTCGACTCGTATTCTCTTTAATTATAGTATTCACTTTCCAGTATTCAGGTTTTATATGTTCAATATAAGTGCTTTCATACCATACAACAACTTCCTTTTCAGATCGATCACCCTCAAATAAATCAAACATTTGACGCAATGTCCATTTTGCAGCTTCTTTTGACACGTCATCTATCCAGTATCTTTTTGCATATTTACAAACAAAGATGAAATGATACATTAATAGAAACATTCTGAGTTTCTGGTTATCTTGGTCTCTGATCACTGTTTTTCTTTCTCCATAATGAATATCTTAACATCATATTTTCCAGTTAACCGTCTGCCTGCATAAACGTATCCATTATCCAATATCTTTTTGTCAGCTAATTCTTTCCAGATATCTGCATTTAGCAGATGAAAACTATCGAAACTCATATGATAATAAATTATATTGCAAATTATTTAAATTGTAAGACCAAATACAATACTTGTAAGATTTAAAAGTGATAACCATGTAGTTAACCAAAGTTCAAAGAATATTCCAACAGAAGAACAAGTTGATGTTCTCTGGCAAATTTCTGAGAACCTGAGGTTACTCTATAATTATGCTCTTAAAGATATAAAACCGGCGTTGCATTGCGAAAAATGTTCAGTAAAGTATGTTGGCCAAGCTAACAAGTTACCTGATTTTAAAGCACGTAATCTTGAGTTCAATACTTTATAATCTTAGGTACATCAGATGATATTGAAAAAGCTTGATTCGAATTATCGTTCATTCTTCGGACATCATAAGAATGGTAATAAGAAGGCAAGACCGCCAAATTTCAAAGTAGAAATTACATCATTAAAATTCCGTATATTCAGAGTGGTTTTAAGAATGAAAACGAAACAGTGACCTTTTCTCATAAAGTAAATGATGTACCTTTAACTTTTGAGATCGGTGATGCAGCTGATAGTCTTAAAGTCAAGCAGATTGAAATCTTTAACGATAATCCATATCAAGCAAAAGGAAAATCTTTGTCTCCATTACTTATGATGTAGACTTGAAGGACAATTACTATGACAATGATATCTAACAAGCAATTGATCTAAGCATTACAAAAATAGTAAGGGCTATAAATAACGGCGGTAAATTCCTCGAAGTAAAGAAACCACGAAATGATAACTTTTGGAATCCAAAGATTGATGATGCTAAATCAAAATGTGATCATTTTATTGTGTTAAGAAAGGCTCTAAGCATATTAAGAAATATCTTAGAGTAGCTAAAGCAGTTACAAAAATGAGCAGAAAGCTATCTAATCAAAACAAGGACTTTCAGCATAAGCTATCTAAAAATAGGGTTGAGTAACACTAAAGCTAACACTATAATTGTTGATGATTTAGATGTCCAACAAATGGCACAACCTAAAATTAAAGATGTGTAAAAGAGAATAAGACCAAGAAAGAGAAAGGGCAAAATCGTTCTACTCGAAGTCTAAGAAACTTGAGTAGGTTTGTAGGATTTTTAACCTCGGAAGCTGAATTGATAGGTAAGATAATAATATAAATCGAAAAACCCAATACGTCTAAGAGTTGCTGTTGTTGTGATAAAAGGATGATATACCAACGTGGGAACGTACTATGGAATACGATTGTGGGAACGTACTTGATAGAGATAGAAAAATGCTATTAATATATATGATACGTTACCTATTGCAAATGCCTTTTGGACAGGCTATCAGCTTTTAGCTAGTGGCTTACGAAAAACAAGCACTATTGAATGACCAAGGTTACTTATGTATACTTGCGAGATAGTTGTACTAGTAAACGGAGCCCCGGAGTCTTTAGCTTAGGTGTAGTTCACGTCATGTATCATTTCAAGATAAGACTTCCGGATAGAATCCTTTTCCTCGAAGCCAAATTGCTTCAGGAATTCGAATAATTTCTGCCTTGAACTTTCTATATATTTTTCGCTTTTAGTGATGATTTCGACTTCCAGAAATTGTCCTAAATTTTCAACTGCATCAAGGCAGACAATTATATCTCCTACCTTGAAGACTTGTCGTATTTTGCTGACTATCCCAGCTTCCGAGAATCCAAGGGCATGAAGTACTCTTTTGGCAGTGATACCATCAACAGGAGTTTCGAGTTCCTCCCTGGTTTTGGA
Source organism: uncultured Methanosarcinaceae archaeon (assembly GCA_963763235.1). Lineage (GTDB taxonomy): Archaea > Halobacteriota > Methanosarcinia > Methanosarcinales > Methanosarcinaceae > Methanosarcina. Next base: position 226,475 of record CAVXNY010000011.1, read on the forward strand.
GACGCCATCAAGTTTAGGGCCTTTGTACGTCAGCACAGCTTGATCTTCCAGGGAACGAATCCTGAGGACCTCGTCGGTTTTTGTAAAATCCCTGTGAGGAGCGGTAAAATAAGTATCCGATTGATTTTCAACCTTTATTTTTATTGCCCCGATTTTCATAAGGATAGAAAGAGCTTTATCATGATCTGCTTTGACCTTAACTTCCACTTCAATCATAGTTTTCAGATATCTCCAGTTATATCCAATTAAAGCCAGAAAAACCTCATTTAATAAACATGTTAAATAGAATCCAAGAAATTTGGATCTTTTCATGTTTCTGCAGGAACAAATTTGGTGCCGTAATATATCATGCCACGTTCGCCACCTTCACCAAGTTTGCGAAAAACGGATCTAACCCGCATTCCTATATACATTTCTTTAGGGTCACCGACAATCTGTGCCGTCATTCTGGTTCCTTCATCCAGCTTGATTATTGCAAGGGTGTAGGGGGCCTGGCTTTCAAAACCCTCTGCAGCTGTGCGAATTATTGTGTAGGTCACTATTTCGCCTGTGCCTTTAAACTTATAGGGTTCAATCTGACCCGACCGCCTGCAATTCACGCAAAAATTGCGTGGCGGATAAAAATAATTCCCACATTCATTACAGTGAGTACCTTCAAGATTATACCTACTTGCAAGATTTCTCCAGAATCTTGGAACAGAAGACATTAGATATCACCTCTCCCTCGAGAAAATGTGTACTACTGCCGTTGCTCCTGATCCCCCTACATTGTGAGTCATTCCATACTCTGCACCTTCTACCTGGCGTTTGCCTGCTTCCCCACGCAATTGGGTTACGACTTCTACTGCCTGTTTTACTCCTGTTGCTCCTACAGGATGTCCACAGGCTTTGAGACCACCAGAAGTATTGACCGGAATCCGGCCTCCGATTGCAGTTTCTTCATTTGCAGTGACAATTCCTCCTTTTCCTTTTTCTGCGAAGCCGAGATCTTCGATAGCGCATATCTCTGCAATTGTAAAACAATCGTGTACTTCCACAAGGTCGATGTCTTCAGGCCTTAATTTTGCCATGGAATATGCCCGCTTTGCGGCTATTACGGTTGAATCAAGAGTTGTAATATCCATTCTATCATGAAGTGCGATCGTGTCACTTGCCTGGGCTGTCGCCCTGATATAAATAGGAGTGTCGGTGTATTTTAAGGCAAACTCAGCAGGAGCTAGAACGAGGGCGGAAGCCCCATCTGTAATTGGAGAACAGTCGAAAATATGCAATGGGTCAGCTACCATCATGGAATTCAATACATCATCGACAGTAATTATATTTTTGTACTGAGCAATGGGATTAAAATGACCGTTCTTATGATTTTTAACGGCAACCTCTGCAAGCTGTTCGCTAGTGGTTCCATATCTGTGCATGTGCAGCTTTGCAATCATTGCATAAAGACCAGGAAAAGTTGCCCCTGCCATACCTTCCCATTCCCGATCAGCTGCTGATGCAAGAGCTGAAGATGCTTCCTCAGATCCGACATCAGTCATCTTTTCTGCCCCCGCTGCAACAACTATGTCACTATAACCAGAAGCTATAGACATTATAGCCTGGCGTAGGGCAAGCCCACCAGATGCACAGGCAGCCTCCACTCTGGTAGCTGGAATATGGAGGTTCTTAGAAAGCCCAGAATAGTCTGCAATAAGGGCTCCGATGTGTTCTTGATCAACAAAGCGACCTCCACTCATGTTTCCTACATACAGAGCGTCGATTTCTTTTCCACTAGCACCTGCATCTTCGATCGCCCCGATACCAGCTTCTACAACTATGTCTCTCAGGGATTGATCCCAAAGCTCCCCAAAATTTGTATTTTTTACTCCAATTATTGCAACGTCTCTCATCATACTCACTCCTTTTTCAAGGAAGGCGGATCTTTCCTTTATGCTTGGCATATCTCGCATAGTCGATATATAATGGATTCTTAATTAATTCGGAAACTTTTGGAGCTCTGTTTTGGATTTCCTTAATTTTGTCTGTAACTATTATGCTAAAAGCGTCGGCTCCAGCTCCAGAACCAAAAGCAGTTGCAAAAATTCGATCCCCTGGCTTTGCTTCATCAAGAGTTGCAGCGATTCCCATAAGGCAGGACCCGGAGTAGGTGTTTCCGATCTTTGGAACCACAAGCCCAGGTGAAATCTGGGGTGTGGTGAAACCAAGCATTTTTGCAACTTTGCTCGGAAATTTTCCGTTTGGCTGGTGAAAAACTGCATAATCATAATCTTCAGGCTTTTTTCCGATTTTTTTTAGAAGGCCTTTTGCGCCGTTAATTACGTGCTTGAAGTACCCTGGTTCTCCAGTAAAACGGCCTCCATGCTCAGGATAGGGCATTCCCTCCCGTCGCCAGAAGTCAGGGGTATCAGTTGTATAGGAATAAGTATCCTCAATGATTGCGACAAGCTCATCTTCTTTTCTACCAATGATACAAGCAACCCCACCCGCAGCTGCAGTGTACTCAAGGGCATCACTTGGAGCTCCCTGGGAAACATCTGCTCCAATTGCCATACCCAAATCTATCATCTCTGAACCCACTAATCCCATACAAGCTTGAACTGCAGCTGTTCCTGCCTTGCAAGCAAACTCAAAATCTGCTGCAGTCATTTCTGGGATTGCTCCAATGGCCTGAGCAACAATGGTACTTGTTGGCTTCACAGCATATGGATGACTTTCCGAGCCCGTATATACCGCCCCGAGTCTATTGGGATTGATCCCGCTTCTTGCCATTGCAAATCTTGCAGCTTCCACAGCTATGGTTGCTGTGTCTTCATCGATATCCGGTACGGATTTTTCATATACCATAAGGCCGTTTTTAAGAGCTTCTGCATCATCACCCCAGAGCCGGGCTATTTCCTCTAGTTTTATACGGTATTTTGGAATATAAGCACCATAAGATACGATTCCAATAGTCATATTTTCACCTGTTTTTGATTGCTTCAGGGCATCAGTTCCCAGTCGCTTCATTCCCCTGCATAGTATTGACTGTACTTCTTCAGAAGCTGGACAGTTTGATCGATACTCATTGTAGTTGCGACCAGGGGTATGCGGTCAACTTCTGCCATTTTTACTGCTCCAGGTTCGACCTCTTCTTTTCGAAGTCCATGTAGTACTACTGCTCCGGGTTTGAGATTTGTAACTCGAATGGCTACCATGGGAGATTTACCGGTGCTAACTTTCGTAAATATCATGGCTCTGTCCGTACTCCAGCCATAAAGCTTCTGGAATTCATGGGAAGAGAGTTCCAGGATGGCTCTCTGACTGTCAATGACAGAGAAACCATAAAGAGGTTTTTCAACTCCTTTAAAGATAACTTCTCCTTCTATTAGGTTGACCAATTTAGCAAGCTGTATCGGGAAAGTATACTCGTATGTTGAGTAGATTGACTTTGTACTATTTTCGGAGCTAAGTATTGACTCGTAAGCGTGGATCTTCTTGCTTCCCCTATCCATATCAATTTCAAGAAGAGATTCCACAATTTTCTTGATTATCAGCGTTCCTGGCGATTTTCTCCTTCCACTTTCATAATCGCTGATAACAGAGGGGGATACCTTAAGGTAATTTGCAATATCTGTCTGAGATATCTCGAAATTTGACCTCCATTTTTTCAGTGACTCTCCAGGTTTTTCTGAAAGAGTAATATCTCCAGCCATTTTTTCCGCTAAGCGATTGCGCAGATTTTCTGAGGATTCATTGGATACCATGACTTATGTATTCTAAGAGGGAACATTACCATATATATCTAACGAATATAGATTCGTCAATTGTCGCAGAGCAATATTAATATATTCATATAGTAATATCCATCAAAAAAGTATCAATTTGTAAAGAAATTGATATGTTATTGTAATATAAGTCGTAGAATCCTAAAATTATAGAAAATACAGAAAAAGAGGAGTACTAGGACATTTTTTTCCTGATTTCCGTTATTTTCTGTGTTATGGTATTTTGAGTGATTCAAAATAAATAATCGCCTTTGAAACCATAATTAATTTTTAAAAATATGATAAATTATTTTCATAATTTAAAATAATGCGATATTTTATATGTAAATGTATGCTTTTTTAAAATTTATAAAGTTCTTCCTATTTGATACTTTAACATTTTTTAGTGATTTTATTGACATCAATATTTCTCTTGTCCTTTCCTAACAATATTCAGTTGGATACCTATATGAAGTATCATGAGAAATAAGATCGTATTTGAAACCACTAGTTGTTATTTTGATAGAATTCCTACGCATTTTTTGATTTATGCAATTTAGATCTGTACAGTAGATGAAATATCTTTGTCACTAGATCTCTTTTAAAATGAAGTAATAGTTTTACGAAAAAGTCTGTATTCTGCGTATTACTGAATTACAAATTTAAAACTCTTCGTTTTCAGTATAAAGTCCTAAATATTGGTTTTGACTTTTGAATAGATTGTAAATTTAATCGAATTTGAGCTCTTCATTACCGACATCTTGATTTATTTAAACCGTGTAAAAATTACTTCCATAATGGGTGACAAATGGATAATTAAGGATAGGATTTTTTTGAACTCCAGCTATATGTTCGCTCTTATAGCACCAAGCTTCACTTTTTGATCTAGATTTACACATCATTTTCCTAAACCATAAATCTTTAATTATTTGTCAAATTCTTGATTTGGAATCAGATATTTTAAATTTCTCTTTAAAGAATGAACTTGATTCTTTGTATATCAACCACGATAATAAATATCATCCGTTGATATGGCTCTGGAAGTACTTTTCTTAACTCAGAAAGTTGTTCTTCTGTTGAATGAAATTTTACACATCGATCAGGTTTCTATTTAAGGGTATTTTGTTCCATCACTGTTTATTCAAAGATAAACTGGGCTGTTGATTGAACAATCGTCTGCAATTTTAGTTGGGCTCAAATCATTTGTTAACCAATAATAAGGCTTGAAGTCTCTAAACTAGTTTTTGCTGTAGGAACTAATAGTTGCTTTAGCAATATAATCCGTAGTAAATTATATTCAAACTCAGAATCAATTATAATTGTACCTATATTATAGAGGATTTCGATAAACCTCAAAATTTTGTCATGTGGTTAAAAATTGTATATAAATTAGTCATAAAAATGAGAGGGATCTCTAGACCTTCTAAAAATAAATAATTCGCATTATATTTAGAATATGCTTTATTTAGTTTGCTATACTTGGCCAAGAAAAGTATCTCTTTGGCACTAAATTTTTAAATTATATTATTAAGTTTTAGTGTCAAAGCATGAACGAATGCTTCTGAAATAACCTTCCCTTGCTTACTCTGAATTTATAAAGAAGTGTTCGTTAAACGCCGATAACCCTCGCAAAGATCTTGAAGTTTCTTTTTACCAGAAATGCATGATCTACAATTTCGGTTTTTCTGAAGAACTGACTGGTTGAAAGGAAGATTTGGGATAGCTTAAATTTGTTGAAAGGAAGATTTTCTATGAATTTGAGATATCGCAAGGACTAAAATCTTCGAGATAGCAACTAATTTTCTAATGAAAGTTGAAGCATAATGAAAAAAGCCCATTCTGAGGCACTTATACCTATCAAAACATATCGATTGCTTTATTCAAAAAAACTTGTATTTGTTTCCTTCCAGTTGGTTTGTTTGAAGGTTGCCAGGTTCTTTAATCTTAAAGTCTGTAAACTGCACTGACAACGCATGGTGTAAGCTGCCGATTGTATACATGCTACAGCTCTTATTCTACGTCTTGAAGACGATAAAGGGAAAGAAGTGCTCTTTGTCTTTGCTGAGCATATGGGTATTAGTATTCTTCGAAAAGTAATTATCCAAAGTTCGGATCGGCAAAAAATTCATCCGATCTGCAGAAGTTGAGGAAAATAAAATACGTAATCCTGCCTGAGAGTAGGCTATCATTAAGATGTTAATGTCGTCGCAGTTACAGCAGCTCCAATTTGTTGTATTTCCGAATGACTACTCTCATTATTTACAATTTTTCCTCAATAGTTTACAAGAAAAAACTTAATCCACAAATCTGAATTCTATTTTTTGTAATCGTTTCTAGAAAATTCAATATTTTAGAGTTCTTAAGTAGAAATTATGCATATTCTCCACTAAAACCACTTTCTACAGATATACGTGAGAATGTCATCTACTTCTCAATATGAAGTAGCTTAAAAATTAAGTTGACTTTCAATGAAGTAATAAGTGAACAAATAGACAAACAAATTCTACATATGTAGACATCTGCGAGATGTAATATCTAGTGCAGTTATATATTATATGAAATATACAGTAGATACAGAGCATATTTAATCACTCCTTTCCAGAATGATGTTACTGATAAAGAGACTCAAGTTAGGGAAATTATCAAGGGGTTCGAGCTTGGTAAGTATAGCAAAGTGCGGTAAAATGTTGCTAAGTGCATATTCCATGAAGAAAATTATTTCATGTAAATCTAAAAAGGGACGAGGACTGAGAAGTAAATACGTTCAGGTATTTCTGTTGGGATATATCCTCAAAAAACTCAGCTTTAAGACTATCAAGTCAACGGAATATCACACCAAAAGTGAAGCAGAAGAAATAAAATTAAATAAACCAATGCAAAGGTCTGGAATGAAGACATTTGCCAAAATAATCATGGGGTTACTTATTGGAGCTATAACCATATATGCCTTTAAAAAACATTCTATTAGAAAAGCAGGAAACAAAATCAAAGTGCAATGAGATTAAAGGCATTTAAAAATGCATAGAAAAGGAGATGAAAGTACTCTACTGCTAATATCGTGACAATCTAATTATTTTATATACCAATTGGACAGATTCTCATCAGTTTTCAACTTGCAAATTTTCAATCTATCTTCTCTTAGTGATAATTTTTTATCCCCTTCATGCAACTACTTAATGGTTTCGAGACTCCAAATTACTGATAAGTTTGTTAGTTAATTCAATATCCATTACGTTGATCTCTATTTCGGTGTCATTGAACCAACTTGCATTTTTGTCCCCCATATTCCCAGATTCTGTCATCATGGTTACAGGGCTTTGTGCCTACTTATTCACCACCATTAAAATCATACATGCCGAAAGTCAGACAAGTTTATACAACTTATATTTACATATTATTTTTTTACATTAAGTATAATGATCAATTACTGAGTTGGAGTGTAATTAGTCATTTTGAGTCATAAAGTTAAATATTTAACGCAAATTTATTTTAAATGTATATGAGTGTTTTTTCCTTTTTAATGCTTGATATTCATTTGTGAATTTTATCTTTCCATAATTTCATTATTGCATATGTATCATTTTCACTGTAAGCACAGAAATTCTTTATTGATTTTGTACTTCAAGAGTAGAAACATGAACTATTTGTTATACCAAAGTTATCAGTCCAATACCGGTTGTTTAAACCTAGTAAAAGAGTGTACTGAGTCGAAAATATAATGTTTTCTCTCTCAACTATATTAATTAACAGTACTTGGAAGTTGGCACATGAAATGACCAATATATTATGTATCAGGTAGCATATTTTGTCCAGCATTATTCCATACTATTGTTATAATTATTCATTGATTATATGTCAGAGTAGTCCTATTGTTGGAAACAGTGGAAATGGAATCACCACTAACAGATTCAGTAAGATGTCGTTTGCTCCCACCTGAGAATGTCCAACACCAACCGTGTCAATCCATATAGCCATAGTTGATATATTTGCAAGGTTGGCGGGAGCTAGTGCAAACCTTGAGTAAAAAGGCCCAGTACCTAGTGCACTGATTACATTGCTAATTGCAACGTCTAGGTTTCCAGTTAAACTTCCGTTATTTGTTAGATTGTTAAACGTGTTTACAGTCTGTCCCACAGACATACCTCCAATAGAAATTTGGTTTGTAGAAGGAGATTTATTTACCGATGGACTAATTGTTCATTCATTGATGCTATTTGTGGCAAGTGATTCTTGATCCTGAAAGCCTCCTTTAACTACCACTTCTGCGCCGTCTAATAAAAATTGAATCCTACCACGCCACAAGAATAAATAGAATTGAATTAAATATTCAAAAAAATATTTAGGAATCAATAATATAATAAAAATCTATAAATCTAAGGTTAAATTTTTGTATACTATTTTTAATTCAGTTTTTCTAAGTTGAATTTTTTTTTCTAAGTACTTAATATCTGTGATTTTACAAAGAAGTTGGCACACTAAATAAATATCCAATCTGAAATTGTGGTTATATCATCTGAAAATAATTCAGTAACCTCTTTGTTAGATAACTATTCTTAAGATCTTAAATGCTTAAGTTAGTTTTTAAATTTTTGAACTTTTATATCTCTTTATAGCGGCCAAAAGCAGTTGATCTTTTCCAGATTAAAAGGTCATTAGATAGCTGTTTTTTTATTTTATTTACATGTATTATAAATTATTAATCATAGTATATTTATAAAACACAAAAAGTGGTGTTAAAAAATAACTTTATATGCGATTAAAACAAATGAATATTATTTAGAATGTAAATTGTATAAGTATTGATGCAATGTATTTAAAAAAATGAAAACTGTAAAAGTTACTATTAGGAGGTTACTGGAAGTAGTAAGCTCTAGAATTTCTCTAAATTATACCCAAAAAAAGAGTGTTGCACCATTTTTAGTCTTTGATCAATAGATATAGAAGTTTACTTAAAATTCCAGAAGTAAACTTTAGGTATTAGAACGAGATAATTATAAAAATATGGTGAAAGTGAAGAATAGAGTTAGTGAGACATTCAAAAGTAAATTAAGAAGGAGATACACATGAAAAAAGAAAATAATATAAAAAATAATGTAAATATAGTAAAAAAATTAGTACTTTTCACTGAACTTCTGGTTTTGTTCATGGTAATAGGTTCATCAATAGCAATGGCATATACAGGATTTTCAGAAAAAAATAAACCAATATCCGTACCTATTGATCACAAATTTATTCACAAAGATATTGCAAACCAAACTAAATTTTCTCCAAAGGTAGGGCTTGCACCAGAAAACCCTAAATTTACCGAATACAAGAACAGAAAACCTGTCTACCAAACCACACAGTCCCCAACTGGACATAAATCTGGTCTCTCACCCTCACCTGTAGATCTTAGTCATCTCAAACATACTTCAATCCCAGACGTATATGCTTCAGAAGGCACATCTATTCCAACTTCCTATGACTTACGAACTCTGAACAGGGTAACTCCTGTGAAAAACCAGGGTTCTGCAGGTTCTTGCTGGACATTTGCAACTGATGGATCCCTTGAATCATATTTAATGCCAGGAGAAACATGGAGCTTTTCAGAAAATAATATTAAAAACGTGCTTTCTTCTGCAAATAGCCCACAAGGTTTTGATCGCGGTCCCAGCGACGGGGGAGACTTTGTGATGTCAACTGCTTACGAGGCTCGCCGGAGTGGACCTGTGAACACCAACGATGATCCATATAGTTCAACATCAAGCTTTTCATCCAGAGAGCTCGGACTTCCTTTACATAAACATGTACAAAATGTAACTTTTCTTCCGAACAGAAATGGTCCTACTGACAATCAATACATAAAAGAAGCAATTATGAATTATGGCGCAGTAGGTACTGGGATGTATTTTGACCCTACCAGTACTACTAGTTATAATCAAAATACATACGGTTATTACTATAGTGGAACAACAGCTTCTGATCATGCAGTGACCATTGTAGGCTGGGACGACTCTTTTAGTAAGAATAATTTCTCCCAAACTCCAGCCGGAGATGGAGCATTTATCATAAAAAATAGCTGGGGTACAACTGCAGCAGATTGGGGTAATGTAAAGAATGATAATGGATATTTCTATGTTTCCTATTATGATTCTAATCTTGGATACGCTATGAATACCCAATTCACGGCTGAAAATCCTAGCGATTATATAAACATCTACCAATACGATCCACTTGGATGGACTCAGCAAATTAACACATCTCAAACTAACCCTACCACTGGCTGGGGTGCAAACATCTTTACGGCGAAATCTAACGAAGTCCTCAAGGCGGTAAGTTTCTACACGACAGATCTAAACTGCAATTATGTAATTAATATCTACACTAATCCAAGTACCACACCCATTAGTCAAGCTGGTCCTGTTCTCACCCAGAGTGGAACAATTCCAAATGCTGGCTACCATACAGTTCCCCTGAATTCCGGAGTTAAGCTCAACGCCGGCCAAACATTTTCCGTAGTAATGGAGCTTACAAACCCTACATATCAATACCCAATTCCTGTGGAAATGCCAATCTCTGGTTACAGTAGTCAAGCAAAAGCAAACGCATCAGAAAGTTTTGTAAGTTCTGATGGGAATACATGGACCGATATAACAACAGAGCCAGGATACTCAAATACTAATGTGTGCATCAAGGCATTTACTGATCCAGAAAGTCGTTCTGGAAAAGATATCCCTGTAGCGAATTTCAATTCCAACGTAACCAATGGTAATGTTCCCCTTACGGTTCAATTTACAGACCTCTCGACAAGTGCCACAGGACGGATGTGGAACTTTGGAGACGAAGCTACTTCAACTGAGCTTAATCCAATGCATACTTACCTTGAAGCAGGAGCCTATAAAGTTAACGAGACTGTAAGCAACACAAACGGCACAGATTCAATGCTCGCTACAATAAATGTTTTGACAACAACTCCTCAAAATACTCCTACAATTACCTGGAGTAACCCTGTTGACATATTCTATGGTACACCATTGAGCAACTTTCAACTGGATGCATCTGCTTCAGATCCAGTATCAGGAATCACAGTACCTGGAACCTTTGTCTACACTCCATCATCAGGAACTATATTGAGGCCAGGTATACAGACATTGTCTGTTTCTTTTACACCAGATGATACTGCAAACTATAATACAGCATCAAAAACTGTTACCATCAATATAAGACACCATCGACGCCATCGATGGTGGAGCTAATAAGAACAGTCACCGAATCCAATAGCTGCTGAGTATAAAATAAAACAGCATCATTGCCATTTTTTTTCAAGGCATTGTGGATAAATTTCTGATAAACTGCCTTGAATTGATGGCTATGTTTTTATTTTCCTACAAGTTAGGGTCCATATGCATAAAAATAGAATTCACTGATAATTTAAAGCCTGACATATTTGGTTAGGTATTCGTTAACTTTAAAAAAACTACTGCAATTTAATCCATTCATCTCTATTTACACTTATATGTCTGCAGAAAATGCATTAAAAATAACATATTTTTGATATATTGTATCATAGCAGAATACAAATGGTTTGTTTGTGAAATGCAAACAACAAAAGAAATACATGGGCAAAACTGAAAACACTGCCATCATCGCTTTTTATTCTCTATAGTTTTAGGTAATTCTTAAAGTTTGCTGCTGTTCTCCTGGATCAAACTTTGAATATGAACAAGTTGACTATGCATATTTTTTTGTGGCAAAACCGATGTATTTTCTCATTTTCAGCTGAGATTGTAGGACACTTTTATCTGATTGTGTAAAAAACACATATTTTGTATTAAAACATATGCTACAGTGGGGAGCAAAAAACTTGCTACATTTATCGCTTGAAGAATAAAAATAAATGAAAATTGAGTAACTATTCAGCCTACAAATCTAATTTATTTAATCTATTAAGATAAATTCTTTTATTGTACCAGGCATTTGTCATAAGATTTATCGCATAGATAAAATACTTTTATTGTTCCATGCTTCTGATTTGCGGGTTAATTTCAATTGCTTTGTTATATGCTTTTCTTGCTTCATACGATTTATTTAGATAAGATAGAGCAAATCCTTTATTGTTCCAAGCATCTGGATCTTGCGGGTTAATTTCAATTGCTTTGTCAAATGCTTCCATTGCATCTTCATACTTGTTTAAATTACAAGAACCTTTCCTTTATTGTCCCAAGCATCTGAATCTTGCGGGTTAATTTCAATTGCTTTGTCAAATGCTTCCATTGCATCTTCATACTTGTTTAAATTACAAGAACCTTTCCTTTATTGTCCCAAGCATCTGAATCTTGCGGGTTAATTTCAATTGCTTTGTCATATGCTTTTATTGCTTCATCGTTATCGCCTAATTCTTTTAGAGCATTTCCTTTATTGTACCAAGCATCTGAATTCTGCGGGTTAACTTCAATTGATTTGTCATATGCTTTTATGGCTTCATCAGGTTTGTTTAAATGATCAAGAGCAACTCCTTTATTGTTCCAAGCTTCTGACTTCTGCGGGTCAATTTCAAGTACTTTGTCATATGCCTCTATTGCTTCATCGTACTTGCCTAAGCTGCTGAGTGCAAATCCTTTATTATTCCAAGCATTTGAATTCTGCGGGTTAACTTCAATTGATTTGTCATATGCTTTTATGGCTTCATCAGGTTTGTTTAAATGATCAAGAACAACTCCTTTATTGTTCCAAGCTTCTGACTTCTGCGGGTCAATTTCAATTGCTTTGTCATATGCCTTTATTGCTTCATCCGATTTATTTAAATCATTTAGAACCATGCCTTTGCCTGTCCAAGCCATTGAATCCTGCGGGTTTATTTCAATTGCTTTTTCGTATGCCTTTATTGCTTCATCGTTATTGCCTAATTCTTTTAGAGCCTTTCCTTTATTGTACCAAGCATCTGAATTCTGCGGGTTAATTTCAATTGATTTGTCATATGCTATTATTGCGTCGTCGTATTTATTTAAATTGAATAGAGCATTTCCTTTGTTGTTCCAAGATTTTGATTTTTGTGGGCTAATTTCAATTGCGTTGTCGTATGCTTCTATTGCTTTTTCGTATTTATTTAAATTAAATAGAGAGTTTCCTTTGTTGTACCAACTTGATGAGTCATGGGGGTTAATTTCAATTGCTCTGTCATATGCTCTTATTGCTTCTTCGTATTTATTTAAGTTAAATAGAGAGTTTCCTTCGTTGTACCAACTTGATGAATAATGCGGGTTGATTTCAATTGCTTTGTCAGATGCTTTTATGGCTTCATCAGACTTACCTAAGTTGCGTAGAGTGTTCCCGCTATTGTACCAATCTATTGAAGAATTATGTGGGTTAATTTTAATTGCTTTGTCATACGCTTTGATTGCTTCATCAAATTTATTTAAATGATCTAGAGCGAGTCCTTTATTGTACCAAGCATCGGAATCCTGTGGGTTAATTTCAATTGCTTTATCATACGCTTTTATGGCTTCATTGTACTTTTCTGAGTTCATTAGTTTGCTTCCTTTATGGAACCAAGCATCTGAAGATTGTGCCGCACCTGCAATATTCACTAGCATTAAAAGCGCCACTGCAGCGATTCCTAAAACCGCTATTATCGTATGCTTTCTACTTGCCGTATCGAATTTAGTTTCGTTCATTTTCAGTCTCTCGATGTTTGTTCAGAGATTAATACTTTAAAATAACAACAAAAATACCAATGAATAATACTTCACTCTACATTGTAAACTTTTTTACCTGATGAATATATTTACGTATTTAATTAAAATAATTATTATATTTATTTTAGTTGTTATACTTTAAAAAATTTTAATAATATCATCAGACCATCAACTTTTTAACTTGCAAAACGCTATTTTGGAAAAAACTTTTAACCTAAATCCCAAAACAAGTCAAAAAAAAGCTGCAATGTAAGATAGAACATAGCCATCTAAAAACAATGATGCATGGTTTTCACCTTAAAATTTGTGTATCAGTGAGAACAATAAAAATATAATATTTGTTAGTAAAATTATTGACTTTCCATTAATTTCATCAAAGAATACAATAACAAGTGCTACGGAAGACTCAAAGCTTCAATCAATATACTAACACTTGTGCAGGAAATCATTCAAATGATAATTTCTGTACAAAATTTAATCACTTCGTGTAAGCTGTCTAGTGAAGTAAGTCTTCCATTGATAGCTGAACTAAACGCTGCGGAGAGTAGTCTAAATTCTGGCCACGCAGGTGAAGCAACTGTTCAATTAAGAATTTTTATTATTTAAGTAAATATTTACATCGACAGTGGTATACTTTCGCCAACAAACGGCCAGCTACTGATTGATTCAGCAAATAATATACTTAATGCTTAAGTAATCAAGTTAGGGAAGTAGAGATTATTTGGAATGAGTATACAGTAGTCGTGGCAAAGCTCAAATTGATTATATGATAATTTTAAAGCAGTATATAGTCAAATGTATTGAAGTTATGAAAATTCCACAAAATAGATATGTAAAGACTTGGTATATTGAATATTAAGAGTATAAGGTGTGGCTCCACATCTGAAGCAGTGGGCATCCGACATTATAATCATGAAGATGAGACAAAATTAGAAATTCACAATCTAAAGGCTTTTTAAATCAAAAAAGTCAATTTTGTTTCGCATGAAGGAAAAATATAGTGGCTATAAGTTTTATTTAGATAGGATTTCCACGCTGTAATAGTTAACAATCTCTAGTCCAATTGTTTAAAAGTATATATAGTAATGAAATCGAGGTCATTTGTAATACTTGCAATTTTTTACTCTCCCCTATACCTGAATTACTATAGCATGTACTGCTAAGATTAAATTGTCTTTCTTTGATGACGATTAAAATATAAGCTAGATATGCTATCTTATTTATATACAAAGCGATGTTGTAGAATTGTTTCATTAATATTTTATATACTTAACTGATCACAAGAAAGTTAAGGTAATTTCATTTCATCGTAAAAACAGGATTTAAGTCAATAATTTTACTAACAAATATTATATTTTTATTGTTCTCACTGATACACAAATTTTAAGGTGAAAACCATGCATCATTGTTTTTAGATGGCTATGTTCTATCTTACATTGCAGCTTTTTTTTGACTTGTTTTGGGATTTAGGTTAAAAGTTTTTTCCAAAATAGCGTTTTGCAAGTTAAAAAGTTGATGGTCTGATGATATTATTAAAATTTTTTAAAGTATAACAACTAAAATAAATATAATAATTATTTTAATTAAATACATAAATATATTTTTTTAGTCGAAAAGTTTACAATGTAGAGTGAAGTATTATTCATTGGTATTTTTGTTGTTATTTTGAAGTATTAATCTCTGAACAAACATCGAGAGACTGAAAATGAACGAAACTAAATTTGATACGGCAAGTAGAAAGCATACGATAATAGCGGTTTTAGGAATCGCTGCAGTGGCACTTTTAATACTAGTGAATATCGCAAGCGCAGCACAATCTTCAGATGCTTGGCTAAAAAAAGGCATCGCTCTTGAAATTTTAAAGAAGCATGACGAAGCAATAAAAGCATGCGACAAAGCAATTGAAATTAACCCACTTGATTGGAATGCTTGGTACGCGAAAGGAATTGCTCTAGAGAAATTAGGTAAGTCCGATGAAGCAACAAAAGCATATAAGAAAGCAGTTGAACTTAACCCGAAACTCATAAACTATGGAAGGTAAAGGAAATACTTTAAATAAACTTAATAAATCCGATTTGTAGGTTAAATAGTTATTAATTTTCATTTATTGTTATCCTTCGCGAGAGAAATATAGCAACTTTTTGGCTTAAAAAATATATATGTCAATAAAAATTCAAGGATGTGATCAACAATAGAATTCCTGTGATAACAGGCCAGTACAGGGCCTTCACATACAAGTTATCTTTTATATCAATGAAGAGGATATGCCGATTTGATGCAAAAGCTATTGAATTCAGGAAAACAATCAAAATTGCCAGATACATGATGAAGTAGAAATACTCAAGGTAGATGATACTGTCTATTGGAATTTTAGCTCTGAGAGAGCAATGGGCGAGGATAAGATTAAAAAAGGGGGATCCAGTAGGTCAGACTCCATGAGAACTAAATCCGAAATGGCTTCTGCTCTCAGTCTTGGTTATTATCGTAAGCATTGCAAAAAGAAGAATGACTCTACTATTACTGGTAAAAGATTGGATTCACGGGAGTCTTAAAGTCCATTTTGAAAGCAACGTTGAAATAAAATTCGGTACATTGGAATTTGCAGAATTCACGAACCCAAAATTAGTGGTATAAGAATTTACCCTGTAACTGGAAAAAAATTATGTGGTTTTCAACCCCCAAGCATGATAGAAGGTTCCAAGCCTGGAAGGGTTTCTAGAATCAAGCTTTTATAGGAATCAAAGTCCGGAACTAAGAAGCTTTCAGGATATTAGAGGTGGATTCAGGTCTGTAGATACTATTTTGATCATCATGTATGATACTTTTATTATCGCCATTTTGACTAAAGGTACTATGTTCAGCACCTTTGCGGCAATAATAGTATTTTGATAAATATAGTTCCCTGGAATAATATCGTTCATGGAAATTATTTTGGCTACACTCGTAATAATCGATGATTATCCCTTCAAAAGTATTTTTTTTGCGAAGAGGACATAATTTCATTGTTAACATTAAGTTTTTAAAAAATGTTATATTTATTATAAACTTGATGTTGTTGCAAAATTCAAGCAAAATATTTTTTTGCAACAAAGAGATTAGTTAAGAAATTTGATTTTTCACATATTTCATATTAATATTTTGCCCTAGACTTTACAGAATCGCAAAAACTTCAAATTATCTAAAATTATAGCTGTTTACAAAGTCTAGTGTTCTTGAGTTTATATTTAAGTATAGATCTTTATACAAAGTAATACAGATTCGGGATTCCACCCTCAAAATACTGATTGGCAGACTTTGTCAACCTGTTTAGCAACATTGTACCAGCTGCAATTTTCAGTAACATATCTTAATCCTTTTGAACCCATTTTTATCCTTAAATTCGGATTTTCAAGCAGCTTTAAGATAGCTTCTGCAAGAGCACTTGGATTTTCAGGAGTAACAGAAATTCCTCCTTCGGAAGCTTCAAGTATATCTGAAACGCCATCTATGTCACTTGCAACAACTGGCTTTCCGCAGGCCATATACTCATATAATTTCAGTGGAGAAAGGCCTATTTTTGCATTTCTGGCAAATATAAAGGGAGCAACACAGGTATCACTAGCATTTATGTAAAGAGGAACGCGAAAATATGCCACTACACCTGTGAAAATGAATCTGTCTTCGACTCCAAG
The DNA here is from genome assembly GCA_963763235.1 of uncultured Methanosarcinaceae archaeon. Classification (GTDB taxonomy): domain Archaea; phylum Halobacteriota; class Methanosarcinia; order Methanosarcinales; family Methanosarcinaceae; genus Methanosarcina. The sequence continues at coordinate 243,560 of CAVXNY010000011.1, forward strand.
TTCTCTGGCGAGCTTTATAAGCTCATTTTTCATGATACCATCTCCGACAATTAGAAAACGGCATTTTGGGAACTGGGAAAGTATAAAGGGAGCTGCTTTTACCAAATATTCGACTCCCTGCCAGGGAGCGAAATTTCCCACGAAGGATACATAAGAAATTTCAGCGTCCAACCCAAGTTCTTTTTTGCAGATTTCCTGTTTAAGTGGTTTGAACAGAGAGGTGTTTGCCCCATTAGAAACCACGACTATTTTTCCCCCAGGGATGTTGTAGATTTTCTCAAGATTTGCTTTTATTCCGGGAGTCACAGCAATTATTTTGTCAGAAAATTTGAGAGTCTTTTTGAGAATAAATAATTTGAACTTTGCATTAGCATAGAAGTAAATTTTTGAAAATGAGAACTCACCTTTTTTTTTTGGCTGAGACGGATTTTTCTTTTTAAATTTTGTCCTGGTTAGACTTATTTCATCCTCAGGAATTCCGTTTAATTCGTAAACCATTTTTTTGAATCTGCTTTTGCAGAAGATCCCCGAAATAAAGCCGAAGTTTGGATTGCGGGTATACAGTACATCAAAAGTTTCGGTTCTGAGAAGGTTGGAAGAATTAATTAAATAACTAACAGTAAGAGAAAAAAAGCTTCCAGGTGAGATATAATGATGGTGAATGTTAGCTATATTTGAAAGAAAAGCTTTGTCAGTAGTGAATATATGGATATCATTATTCAGTTGAGCCAGATTGCTTACAAGCTCGTATCTGTGAATAAGCGAGCCATCAGCCAGAGAAAGAGGCCATACTATGTCCATAAAAAGCATCTTCAAAATATCACCTTCTTAGGGATCTCTCTTTTTGAATGGTCAATACCATTCAATGCTCTCCATTATGTGGATCGTTGGAGTTTCGGCCAAAAATTCCAGAAATTCTGGAAGATAGCTTTGATAACGTGAAATTGTGGTAGTAGGCTCTTATTTCAGGATCCTTAATTTTCTTCTCCCTTCTGATGGCCGAACTAATATAACCCCAGAAGTATGCAGCTCCTGTATAGTAAGGATATTTCACGGAGCGGTAAAGTGTGTTTAGTAGAGCTGTAAGAGAATTTTTGCCAAGATAATAAGCCATCCATCCATTTTTGACATATCCACTCCATAGCCCATTTGCTGCACTTGTCTCACGCTTCTGGATCTGAATGATATCAGAATATTGCATGAGCTTCCAGCCTCGCAGGAGAGCTTTTATATTTGAAATTGAATCTGGGGATGGCTCCACTTGGTACCCGCCTGTCTCGATGAAGCATTTTTTTTTCCAAAATCGTCCTGTACCACGAGGAAGGTTTTTATCAGTCGTTTCTAACGAAAGCTTCCCGCCATTATTGTAATAAACACCTCCGCTAGCAATTCCGAGAGAATTATCTTTTTTGAACTTAGTTAGAAGTTTCCCAAAATAGTTATCCTCCAACACTGTATCTGCATCAAGAAGGCCTATGTATTCGAATTTGATGTTATTCTCTCTACAGTACTCAAGTGCATAATCAAATCCCTGTTTGCAGACATAGCTGTAGTGGAAAGTTATATCTCTTGGTCTCGGGGGCAGTCTTATGCTCTGAATCCAGGAGTGACTGGTCATGAGATTTTTGATAATATATGGAGTCATATCCGTACTACCGTCGTCAACTAGCACCCATAGCTTAGGTTTTATTTTCTGCCCGGTTACAGATCTCGAGACCTCGAGCAGATTTTGTTCCTCATTCTTTGCAGGCGTAATCAGCAAGTATTTTCCTTCAAACTCAGGATCTATCTTCCCACCACCTGTAAATTTCGTCCCCGCTTGTCATCCAGGCTCCTTTTCCATAGCAGTACTCCAGAACCTTTACATATAATCTTACCCAATCCTTTCGGAAACTGCAACCGAAAACAAAATTGTGCCATAACAGGGTAATGACACCATTAAGTTTTGCTGTGATATCAATCAAGTTCTTTGTGCACTCCCAAGCTTCCTCATAAGATTTTGAACCCGCAAAAAGAGCAACATCCATTATAACAAGCGGAATTTCGAGAATTTTTATTTCCCGATTTTTTTTTAGATTATATGGTCTGAAAGGATGACATATGCCATTTCTGAAGCCTACTGAATTTTGGAGTCCAAAAGTGGAATCATATCTGAAACCAACATCTGCCAGTATTTCCCAGGAATCTGGAGTTCTAAATCTCAGATAATGGTTGCGAAAACCCATGAGTTTTTTTCCCAGAACAGCTTCAAGTCTTTTTTTTTCTTTTTTTATTGCTTCTGGATTATTATATGAATAATAACCTCCGTGAAGGCCAACTTCCCACCCTTTATCCGAAATTTCTCCAAGATTGTGTTCCATGTCCTCGATATAATATCTAAATCTGATGGGGTCATCTTCTGCAGCAATGAAGTAAAAAGAGGACTTGGCTTCAAATCTAGCTTCAAGATCCATGATTTCCGAAAGGTTAAAATAAGGAGAATGTTCTTTTCCCCTGAACTTCCACAGTATATGGGCTACAGAATCTTGAAAATTTAAATTTTTCAGGCAATTGACTGAGGAAAGTAAGCTATGGGAAAGAGGCGGATAAATATCATCCACATCATGAGTCAAACAGACGGCAAAGGTTTTGTTCTCAGGATATTCAATCTTCATCCCTTGATCCACTAGATATATGGAAACCTCCGGCTCAAAGGCCTTTTCAAGGTCGCTTTCATCGTAGAGGAAACGGCCATGTTCATCCAGATTGTTTTGATAATACTCTTCTTTTCGGGTGAAAAGATCCCATATCTTTTGATTTTGCTTCAATAGCTCATGCATAACTCTCATCCGAGACTGCAGGCAAAGAGATTCTAGATTTCTTTACAGGGAGGCTTTCTATGAGCTTAACCACGAATTCAGTTACATCGATCTTATCCCTTAGAAGAGCAGCTCTTTTAAGGCTCCAAGTTCTCTTAAGTTCTGGATTTTTCAGAAGTTCTAAGGCTTTTGCAAGGGCAGCTTCAGAATTACTGTAGTTAAAAAGCAAACCGTAATTCTCTTCGAGTTCAGAGAAATTTCCCATAGTTCCTGCAAGAGTAGAAACATATATCGAAGGAGTCCCAAGTATGGCACTTTCAACAGCCATAGTAGCTCCCTCACCCACATACAGTGTAGCATAATAAAGCAGATGATGAATTTTTTCGGAAGGAACTTTTATCTTATATCTCTTAAACTCCTCTGCCAGTGGCCCTTCTGAGGTAATAAAAACTTTCCCAAATTTTTCAAGTTCCTGAACAAACCGCAATTTGTTTTCAATTCCACGCTGCCCTACATCGTGATGCGCTTCCCATGTGATGAAACGAAGGATAATGAAGGGCTCACCCACCTCTACCCCAAGTTCCTTAATAATCTCATTGTGTGGATTAAAATAAGATGGATGAAGGTAAGCTAGTTCATGGTAACCACTATAATTTATCTGTTTTTTTCCTTCATATTTCAAATAGCATGAAGGGGTACAGATCATATCACAGAAAGGATAAGTTATCTTCTGGACAAGTACTGCGTGCTCTGTATCGTTAAAAATTATGGATTTTTTTTGCAGAATCCATGCTATCTGAGCTACATTTGGAGAAAGAATACCCATTAGAACGTCAGGGTCAAATTGTTTGGCTATTTTGATAAGTTTATACTCCCTTATAAACAACTCTTCAAGCAAATGAACTTTTCCAGGTTTCACTTTACTTAAAACTATATGTGGGATTTTGTAGGCCGTCAGCAGTTCCAATACTACATCTTTATCCCGCGAGACCACCATTACTTTGTGTCCTTTCTTCTCAAGACTCCATATCGTGTTTTTAAAAAAATGAACATGGGCTGGATGGCCTACATCAATAAGGACTCTCAATATATTCACTCCCTATAATCTTATCATAATTACAATGTACCTAATGAAACAAACAGTCTGTTTGTACGACAGATTCTCGAAGAACCAAGGAATAAAACCAGCTCAAAAGCCAATATGAAAGCGTATTAGAGAAGGTAATTTCAACAAATCAGAGAATCTATCTTTCCTATTTTATTGAGAAGTATATTGTCGACTTCTCATTTACCTCCGCTCCTTTACTATAATTAAAATTAAATTACATCTCTCTTTATCTTACATATGTAAAAATTAATTTTGATCCCTCGGTTAAAGCCGTTTCCATAATAATATTACTTATAAAGCTTAAATTTTTTCTTAATATAAGAGAATTAACAAATATAATTCTTATAAGAAGATAACTATTTCCATAATAAATAGTTATGGAAACAAAATTTCTTAACTAAGATCATCAGTATTTATAAAATATATTAATCACAGGCTATTAAAATCTCTAAAATAAAAAAATTGCTATTATAACTCATAAATTTAACAAAAAATATACATAACATCAAAAAAAAAGTTTTAAAAAATACAAAAATAAGTTAATTTCAAGGTGATAACTATGAAGAAATTATTCCAAATGCCATGGTGAGGAAAGTGGCAATAAAACATATCAGTAGAGGGTAAATACCCATGTCCATGGAGTCTGTTGAAAGGTTGTCCTTTTTGGCGGAGACAGTTAGTATTTCCTTCATTCCAAAAAGAGCGATGAGTCCCAGTATCGTAATCTGGTAATATACAGGGACTCCAAAATAGGTATAGAGAAAACAGATACCTATTCCTGGAAAAGAACTCCCTGCTGAAAATCCTTCAGTACCTATTGAAAAAATTGAAAGCATTACAAATACCCCTAAGTTTCTATAAAGGAGTTGGCAGAGCATATAATATATGCTAACTCTATAATACATTAAACAGTTAAACTATTTAAATATATGAATAAGCACTGATGTATTGAAGATATAAATCCGATGAACTGATAATTTTCATTCATGTCCATAGCTGCTGAAAATTATGGACATAGAAATCTTTCTGCATTTTCCTGAAACGCAAGAGCTATGATCTTTTTCAGAATTGATCAATAACTTACGGACAGGACCAAATTTCCTAAGAGAAGATAATATAAGAAGATGGCAATCAAAAAATAAATAAGAATTGGAATTGATTACCTCTGCAAATCCAAAAAATAAGTTAGATCTATGAAAGTTTCCGTGATAGGTTTAGGGTACGTGGGTTCAGTCACCGCCGCATGCATCGCAGAAATAGGGAATGAAGTAGTCTGTGTAGATATTGACGAGAACAAAACAAAGAAAATAAATGAAGGCATCTCTCCCCTATATGAGGAGGGACTTCAGGACCTTTTGCTAAAGTATGCAGGAAAGAAGCTAATTGCGACCAATGATTATGAATTTTCAATCAAAGTAACATATGTTTCATTTATCTGTGTAGGGACTCCCTCAGCAAAAAATGGAAGTATAGATCTCTCAATTGTCCATGCAGCAGTAAAAAGTATTGGAACAGCCCTGAAAACGAAAAAAGGATACCACGTAGTAGTCATAAAAAATACAGTTGTTCCCGAAACAACTGAGAAGTTTGTTCTTCCCATCCTCGAAGAAGCATCAGGAAAAACAGTCGGTAAAGATATCGGAGTAGCAGTGAACCCCGAATTTCTCAGGGAAGGAAAAGCAGTCCATGATTTCATGCACCCTGATAAAATCGTTATTGGAGCAATAGACCGAAAATCAGGAGACCTTGCTTCAGAACTTTACCAGACCTTTGAATGCGAAGTCATCCTTACTAACCCGACAACAGCAGAGATGATCAAATATGTGAATAACTCTCTACTTGCAACCAAAATATCCTTTGCCAATGAAGTAGGAAATATTTGCAAAAAACTCGGGATAGATACTTATAAAGTTATGGAAGCTGTGAGGAAAGATTTCAGGATATCTCCAAGATTTTTGAATTCCGGAGCAGGCTTTGGGGAGTCTTGCTTCCCAAAAGACGTAAAAGCCCTCATAGGAAAAGCAAAAGAAATAGGGTACTCACCCATACTTCTAGAATCTGTAATTTCCGTGAACGAAAAACAACCACTTTTGATGATAGAAATTCTCCAGAGAAAAATAGGGGATCTTCTAGATAAAAAAATTGCAGTTATTGGTCTTGCCTTTAAAGATGGAACAGACGATATCAGAGAATCCAGAGTAATACATGTCATTGCTGAACTACTAAGGCTAGGGACAAATATCTCTGCTTATGACCCTATGGGGAGCGGAAAAATGAAGCGAGTCTTTCCGACAATCGACTATTCTGGGAAAGCTGAAGATACGCTTGAGGGTGCTGATGCTTGTCTTGTGATGACAGAATGGGATGAGTTCAGGAAGCTTGAATCTGAATTTGAAAAAATGAAGAAAAAGATAGTAATTGACGGAAGACGTATGATTAAAGCTAAAAACATAGATTATGAGGGGCTCTGGTGGTAAGAAACGGCAAAAACATCCCTCTATATATTAAGGTTACATATAACATAGTTCAACAAAATTAATCGAAAGAAGATTAATGAAATTGACGTTTAAAATCAACTTCAATAAAAATGGGATGATAAAAGACATTTTTGTTAATTTTGACAGCGTTAACATATTTATTAGTACAAAAATTGTAACTATTCGATAGAATATTTAATCAAATGTTATATATTCACAAATTTTTTCACCTCAATTTGAGGTGGATAGGATTGATTTTCATTAGGATTAATGAGTACAATCAAACTTAGAGTTGGAAGTAAATCAGGAATTCACCTAGTAGCAGCAATGGTATATACATTCCCACCACTATTCAAGTCAAATTTATTGTTATATTACAAAAGGTGAGAAAAAATGTGCTACACCTGCTAATACATAAGTTTTATAGATAACACGTTGCTTAGGAGATGAGATATAGTTAGTTGATGTTTTATCTTTTCGCTATCTATATAACCTCCATTCTTGCCACTATAATTTGGATTATCTGTGAAATCAACAGCAAACTGATAACTTTTCCAGGTTGATGAAAGGCTTAATTTGTTGAGTAAACATTTTGTGATTTACCGCTCTAATAGCCTTAAGTCTGTTTTTTTCAGATGATGGTTTAACGAACTTTTAAGGGCATTTTTTGATCATAATTTGAATTGGATGCATGATGACTTTTTGGTAGCCAGCCATTCCAAAATAGCGAAAAATAGCTTATAGGAAATTTCGAACGAATAAAAAATGGAATTTTTTGCATATGGGTTGTAACAACAGGGTTTAAGCATTTAACTCCATTTGAAGTAAATGGGCCAAAATGTTGTGATCTGTGTTTCATGATTCGTTGAAGAATTGCAATTGTACTAAATTAATTATTGTTATATTTATATATCAGTATGCAGTTCAAGATTCGATATAACTAATTGTTACTTCCAAAGGATAGTCTTGGTTTCAGTCCAATTCCTTATAAATATATACAGTTACATCCTGTAATTTACTAAGAAAGCAAATGTTTTACTATAGAAAAGTGGATATTAGATATTACCGGATTACTACTTAAATTGCGGCATGAGGAATCAAAATTCAGAAATATTTGACTGTAAACTGCGAAATCGCCACAGTTTGAGTGCTGAAGCTATCTTTGTACCGGTAGATTGGAGAGCTGTTGAATGTATCGTTTTTCACATGGCTTGATGCTATGTCATCAGACCCATGAAAATGTGGTAAAAGTAAATGTTCCTTGAGTTCTAAGATAACAGAGGACATTGATAATGAGACCTGTAAAAGATGGAATCGATTCCATCTCCAAATACCTGCGCTCGAAAAAAGAAATTGGCAGAAGGAAAATTGGACTTTTAGTGGACGGTCCAAATATTCTCAGAAAAGAGTTTGATGTGAATCTTGAGGAGATCAGAGACGTTCTTAAAGATTACGGAAATATTAAAATAGGACGCGTTTTCCTCAATCAGTACGCCTCTGAAAAACTTGTTGAAGCCATTGAGAATCATGGACTCGAGCCCATAATCTGTTCCAGCGATGTCGATGTGCGCCTCGCTGTGGAGGGTATGGAGCTGGTCTATAACCCCCATATTGACACCCTAGCGCTCGTGACCAGGGATGCAGACTTCAAACCACTCCTTAACAAAGCAAATGAACATGGTAAGGAAACAATCATTTTCGGGGTTGAACCCGGTTTTTCCACAGCCCTCAAAAATTCTGCAGATTATGTAATTATTATGAAAAAAAGCAGGATGAGCAGTTATGACGAGTCCGATGGAGCAGGACAAGGTGAAGGAAAAATTGATACTTCGGATTTTACGGAATAACGTCCTGATATTTATCAGGAATCTATTGAAAATATCTGATCCATAATCCAATAGCATAAATAATAAAATAAGTACAGAATTCCACATTAGTTGAATATTTTTTTCTAAAAAATTAGCATGGTAGTCATATTTATCGACTTTAAAGTAGTTGCTGCACAATTTTTAAAGTATGTAGTGACTTTCTGAGACATCTATAGGGTTAGATTAAATTTCCTCGGCCCAATTCAAATAGCTTTTGGTTTTCCCCTGCGATAACAACATATATCTTGGGACTTGGATTATTTAGTTTCACGGTAAAAAATGAAACTTATCAAAGTTTCGGTGCCGCGAAAATATCTCACTGCAAGTAACTGGGTATTTTCCTGACACGGTCCTAAGTATAAAGGAATTATTCAAAATAGAATATTTTCATTTTTTAATATGGTTTTTTTGATTTTTCTGAGCACATACCAGACAGTACCACAGTCTGGTTATTCAGAAAAAGAATTATTGATAAAGCAAAGAAAGATAAATATTGGAACAGTTACAAAGCCAACTTAATTGCCTTGGTTTGAAAATAAAAGAGGGAATGATTCAAAAAGTTACTTTTACTCATTCAGATCTTGGACATACAAAAGCTGATAAATCTCGAGAAAGATGAAGCAAAAAAAGGAAAAGTAGAGATGGAAAATAGATAAAAGATGGGGGTAAGTAACACTTTGGATATAAACTTCATGATATAATAGACAGGGATTATTAGCTGATCAGAAGATTCAAAATAACTACTTATCACTTATAAGAAAAAGAGTTAAGTTCCTTACAGGGACAGATGCCTTTAGAGCAAAATCAAAAGGTTATGATTCAACAATGAAAATATAAGTAAAAGAATACCCTGTGAGAATGAGTTATGTATCAATAAACACGAGGATCAGTTAAAAAAAGCGACTGAGGGAATAGTTTATGTAGTAACTAAAAAGATATTCAAAGTGAAAACAGTTTTTTTCACTACTGTTCAAAGAGTGAATCTAAAGATGTTATGTAGCCTTTTTACGATCTCTATAAATTAATGCATTGAAAATAAATGGAATATTTTGGTGTAGTGGGAACTATCTTCAAAATCAAAGAATAATCATGGACAAGATTTCCGCGAAGAAAGAGGTCAATCAAACTCCTCTAGAGTTTATCGAAATGAGTTAATATTTATGGTAAAAGAGCCACATATCGATTTTTGACATAACGTTAGCATCAGTAGCTTTATCGGAGTTAGATCCCCTCATCAAAATAATTAAACTTGATCTAAAAGTAACCGATTTTAGTATATTAACTAATACCAAATTATAAATTATCAAAATGTATAAATTAAATGATTATAATCCAATAAAGAATAAATCTATAGTAAAAAAAGTTTATCTTATTTTTATATAGCCCTTCGTATAAAACATACAATTGTTGATTCCATCTATATAAGGAGAGAATTTAATGAATATAGATTATTTGGAATAATTTGAAATTAATGAGGATAAAGACATGTGAGATGATTCAGGAGATGGTTGACAATTATATAATTAATAAGAATTACAGTCATTATGTAATTGATAGCAGTACATTCTCTAATAATGTCGAAATTACTGAGAAAAAACCAAGAGTTTCATTCGTGATTCCAACATTTAACAGCGAAAGAACTTTAGATGAGTGTTTGAGTAGTATTTCCAATCAAGATTATCCTGATATGGAAATTATTGTTGTTGATAATGGCTCTGATGATAAGACGGTAGAAATCGCAAAAAAATATACTCAGAATGTATATTTTGATAATGGCAAATTAGGGAGTGTTCGGCAAACCGGAATAGACCATGCTACTGGCAAGATAGTAGGTAGTTTTGATAGTGATAATTACTTCCCTCATAATAAATGGTTACTCAACTCAATCAAATACTTTTACTACAACAACGACATTGGAACTGTTTGGCCAAAGAATATTGCTCCGCCAAACCGACCTCCATTTATGAAAATGTACATGAATTTTAGCAACCTTCTACTTGAAGATCGTATCAAGAGGAAGAGAGGTATAGTTGGTGGAGGATGTGCATTATTTCTCAAGAAAGCTATTGATGATGTAGGAGGTATTGATAGAGATGTTCATTGGGGAGAAGACTTCAATTTGGCTAAAAAATTAAAAGATAAAGGTTACAAATTAGTTTATATTAAAGATCCAATTTATCATGATACTGATATGGGTTTGTCAATGAAAAAATTTGTGAAAAAACAAATTCTCGGTGCAACATCTTTTACAAAAAATAACTTTCAATCTACGGAGCTATCTATAAAAGAACTATTCCATGAACAAATTGTTATCGGTACTATTGGCATGGTCAGGGGTATTATAAAGGAAAGAAATTTTTCATGGTTGCTTTTCCCATTTTTGTTGCTCACACGACTAATTATATATGCCTTAATATTTACTAAAAAATTATTCAAATCCAGGTAACTGCTACTGAATAGTTACAACTCGTATATTTTATTGCTTCGGTAGTTTGACTGGTCATAAATCTCTGATCCTTGGGGAGGTGAAGTAAACCTCGCAAAATGTTTTATTTTTTTTTGAATTGATAAACATTATTACTTCCTAATCCCAATTTGACAGTATACCTAATTCCTAACGAAATTCATTCCTATTTTAATCTCTAGGTGATTTTACTAAACTTATAAATATGTAAAAGTTGGTTACATATCTTTGCTTACAGTCTGAGTTTTGATCATAAGTAATCTTTTGATATTCACAAAATTAGCAGTTATATTTTTTAGTTCCATTTTAATTAAGTTGATTGTAGTTGTAAAATTCATCAATCTTTTCTTGATGAATTTTGTGGACCTATGTTTGATCCCCTTGAATTTGTATATTATCAGTGGAAAGTAACTAGTCAGCTTACTAAATATCAACTGGTAAATATCTGGTTTAATGCAAATGATAATTTTGATTCCTAACTCATGGAAAATGAAATATATGATCGATAGTTGACAGTAATATAAAATCTGCCTACCTAAATTTGTTCATTGAATTTTAGTAAAAATCGCTATTTATAGTGTATTTACCAGTCTGAATAGTTAAGTGACATGAATAATTTATCAAAATTTTTGTGGCGAACCCCGCTGCAAGCAATAGGGTGTGTTCACGCTACTCTTCTCGCTATAAAAGCATTACTCAAAACCAAATATTCTCATTTGCTCATATGATTTTTTTCCCCCGGTTTTCCTGGTTTTCAACATAGTTTATAATTATATTGGAAGTTGTACTATAACCAAAAGTTCAATGTAACTCTCCTCACTTCATAGTTCACCAACAATATTTTTTCATTCCCGAGTATTCTTTCAAGATTTTTCTTACTATGATACTTATTGTCAACTGCATTACTTTGAAGGAGAATATTTTGATTCAGCATCTACTTACGGATGTATCTGATCATCATCAATATCTATTGAAACAAACTAAAAACAGTACTTTTTATTAATTTCAAGGTATATCGATTTCAAATAAATAATTATATCATTGTCAAATTAAAATTTTTTACTATACTTTATACAAAAAAACAATGTGATGTCTCATTTTATAGACGCAGTGGTTTACATGCCGTACTTCTATTTTATAGTACAAAGCTAGCTTAAAATATGAATAAATTAGTTAATAATGGTTATCAGGGGAGTTTCCATCCCCAGCAGCAGGTTGCTGTGTAACCGACTGGAATAAAGGGTAAAAGAAAAGCCACAAAAATGTTATTGTTTGAAAATCTTCTCAATGTTTTGAGCTGCATTTTGTTTTTTTAACTAATTGAATAATTTTTTAATCGAATTTTTTTGTTCATATGTTTCGCTCTCCTGAGAATATCTAATGTTTGTTTAATTTTAGACAAAGAATATCTTTAATTTAGGACCTAACATTTTAGAGTTCAATTACTTCCTGCACTAAGCTCTTCGAGCTTAGCCCTTAAAGAGTAATCAAGATCAATATCACATTTTTGCCCCTGAATTTTCTTTGCTTAATATAGCTCCTTCAAAAAAGTTCTTGCTTTTGCTTCCAGCTGAATCTTCTGAAAAGATTCATCCGACATTCTGGAGATATATGCATATGTACAATTTGTTTGCCTATTTGCTCACTATTATTCATTGAAAATTAGATTAATTTTTAAGCTATTGTCATGTTGAAAAAATAGATGAAATTCTTGTATACATCTGCAGGGAGTGGGAAAAATGGAGTAAATGTTAAAAAACACTGAGGATGCAATTTCCATTTATTTGAGCCTGTTATTCGAAGAATTTCATGTTCATTTTTAATTTTTTTGATATTCAAGGAACCTTTTTAGATGTTTGTGATATTTGAATCATTTTTTCCCTTCAACATTCTGTTATACATCGCAAAGAGATATACTTTTATACTATACTGTTTTTGCCTATCATTTTTATACTCCCTTCGCTTAAAAGTTATGAGACTTATGCAATTGAAGTACAAAACCAAATCCAATAGAGGTAGTAACCAAATTCACTTTTTGTATAGTAGTGTGCACGAAAATCGTTAACCCATTCAAAATCGATTGGTTTGTACTGGTTTCCTTGACGTTTATATTTGGTGATAGCTATTGTGTCCAACTTGGTATCCGGCATTTTGCCCTTGCAAGTATCCGTTATTGAATCCGTCAGTGTATCCTAGATCAAAGGTAGAACTGCTCTTTAATACTAAGTTGATTTTCCCACCATTCCCAACTTTATTGTCTAGTCCTTTTTGACAGTTGTTATATCCATCTTTCATTCCAGCAGTGTATCCCACGGTGGATCCATCATGAAATCCTCGATTATACCCATCAAGATAAATTTTTTTGGAAATTAGTCCAAAATTGCTGATGTCAGTATTTGCACTTACTGCAGCACATGCAATTGATATTATAAAAAGAATTAACAAGAGAAAATTCAGTGCCTTTCCTACTCTAACAACTGTTTGCTTTTTCATTTATCGGCCCTCAATTTTTGCTCATTTTTATATAATTTGAGACAATTAATTTTTTTTACTCAGTATGTCCTTGTCCTCCAGCCTCTTAGTAGTAAATATCTGTCGATATTTAATTTTAAGCTTTGATGTTCGTTTTTTTTCGTTGACCTGTATCACCCTCTCATCGCTTTGAATTTCACAGCTATGAATATGCTTGATGTTCCATTTATGATATATTCATAACCATACTTTTCTGAGATTCTAGGTCTTATGGTAATGATCATTCTCTGATATCTAAGTGGTTTCTTAGATTTTTCACCAAGAAAGATGATTGATTTTTTAGGATCGTAATCATCTTCATAAAGATTAAGAAGGTAGTACATACTGTCTTTAGATTTATAATCAATCGTCTGAATACACTACACAAGTCTCAACTAAAACATAATTTTGCCTTTTTTGGAATAAGCCTGACACTCTCAGTGTTTATGGTTTAAAAGACTTTTTTAAAGACTTTTTTGACTCAGTTTTTCAGCAAGAATTGTAGGCTACAAACTTTATTCCATCGAAAGAACTGGTACATACTTGAGCTACAATTCCTTCCAACATGTTTATCTGTGTATTGCCAATATTGACCGATCTGGGTTTGGCCCCAAGATCACTTTGGATAATTTCTTCAAAATACCCCCTCCGTTGTTCTCAAAAATATATTTTTACAAAACTTAATGTTTTGCCTCTAATTTCCCTCCTTTTTGATGGTTTGCCAGTACTAATATACATGCTCGTTAGTGCGTTTTTATTTTCATATCCATTTTTCACAAAGTCCATTCGAAGATTTACCCCATTATCTTAAGTCTAATTGAACATAAAGATGCAAAAGGATTCAGAGCTTATTAAAATGACGAATAATGTAATGTTCTAAATACTATGAAATTTTGATAAACCTATAATTTTCACAAGTCATTTATTTACCAATTATAAGCATATAATACAATTATAGAGTTTATCGAAATCTAACTATTATCAATGATTCCATACTGATTGTTGGCTTCATTTGATGCGCTGTAGTCTCAAGGAAGGACGTTAACACATTAAAAATGTTATATATTATACATTGTATTATAATAAAATACTGTTCTTGCAAAGATGACTTGGTTTATGTTCGTATCTTAAAATAATTTTCACTCTATATCCATTTTCTATATCCATCGTTTTCAGCATCTATAAGATTTTTTTCTGTCAAATTTATCTATTAGATCCACGTTTTTATTTGTTTCAAATAAGATCTTATTCTTTGTTTTGATTCAACATTAATATAATATTGTAAATGGGTCTACCATCTTTAAACTTATATTAAAGTACAGTAGAAGTATTTTTATTCTCATCTTTTATTTTCCAAGAATTTCCTTAATTATGTTGTCGGATTTAACTGCGGTTACAAATTCCAGCTTGTAGTCATCCATTTTTGAGACTACTTCTCTTTAAAAAACTCTCTATCCATGCATAACGTTCCCACTTTTACTTCCATTATTTCAATCCTTCCGGCTAAGCATTCATGAAGATCGAATATTCTTTACTTAATTCATTTATGCTATAACACCGAGTGTTAGCTTAAGCTCTCAATAATATATAAGATGAAAAATGAATACCTCCAGGAAATCCCATTCTTCGGTTTTAACTCCCTATAGATAAAGTATCAACGCTGCCATAATATTGAATATCATTGAAGTTAACAGCGATGTATTAAACCCTGGTTTTAAAAGATATTATCTTAAAAATTTCACCATTTGTTTTCCCAAAGAAAGAATCCGGCATTCTGCAGATGCACACATATACAGAATTTGTGTATCGATTTGCCTACAATATAACATTTATAAGTATATGACAAAATTATGGAGTTTATTAAAATCCTCTAAAGCATTAAGAAGTTCTTGATAGCTATAATTTGCTTCATCAAGTAAAAATATTATATCAATGATACTACGTGATTCATAAGTACAGAAAACAAACTGGCTGTGTTAATACTATACTTCTTCATGATACTCGATGGCTACATTGCCTTAAATAATTTGTGTAATATTTTTTTGATTTGTAGAACTGGTTTCGGAACTGACGAGCTTCCAAAATAGTATTTTAATGTAAGATATAGATAGATTCAGAGTTTATTAATAAATCGAATTCACTTGTTGAAGTGCTAGTAAGAGTACGCATAAAGAAATTACAAATTGAATAACTGCCTTAAAAGCGGTGAAAATTACCTTCAAACTATTTGTATAAGATGATAGATCTTCTGAGGGCATGTGGCACACGAGACAGAGCTTGAACAAATTTGTTTATATTTTAGGATGCAGTTATAATAAAGATGATTAAAAATGAAATTCGATAATATAATACGCTGTTTCATAATAGCATGTCTCATATTAATTATAGCAGTACTTATAGAGGCAGCTTATTTTGGATTAAATCAAAAGAACACTTATTACACCAATAACACCGTTTATTCTATTACTGCTCCATTTGTCTATAATTTTTCAGATATAAGCAGCCAACAAAATATAATAATACTTGTGATAATATTTGCCATTAGTTTCATGATAGCCTTAAACCTGATATCCGAGAGAAAATAATCTCAAAAATGCGTGGATAAAAACAAGTTTATAAATTGCAGTCATGATTTAACAACGATGATTTTTAGGCTTCAATCCTCAAATTATTAAAGTTGTGTAGAGGTATCCAGTCTCAAGTATAGCACAAAATTAAAATTCACTACTATTTTTTCATTGAGTTAGTCTTGCAAAGGGCAATCGTTATCCGTACTATAGCCCCAAACTTTTTTTTGTAATAATTCACAAAAAAAGATAGTACATGATCCAGTAATTTTAGATTGCTCGCAGTTAAAACAATCTTTAGGCTTCATATTTCCCCAATAGACAATATTAGATTTATAACTCCATCTATAACTTTTGTATCAATAATTCGAACATTTCACCATCTTAAACTCCAATACTGGTTTAGTGACTTTTGCTTGAGAAGCAGTTTTGTATCCTTTAATATTTGTTATTTCCTCTATATATTCCGATTTATATAGATAAATACAGATACATATGGATACACATAGATGCCCATCATATAATAAAAGAAAATTTTCATAGATCTACAATTCCAGCAAATTGCATATGTATGTACTATAAACAACCGTCCTAAATTAGGCGTTTATCAAAAATTTGATAGAAAAACTGCCAGTGATATGTTTGTAGCCTCCATAAGCTCTAAAATTTGTAGCTCCACAATGTGGAAGTTGAGTACTATGCTGATAATTTTTCATCATTTTCAAGACGAACTCAGTAAAAAATTAAGTTGAGTATACTTCATGACTCTGGTCAAGCATTTTTCTTAAACAAGCATCATTAAGATCAGTTTAAATTATTTAAGGACTAACTGGTCTTTCAATCCGAAGGTATCAAAGTACTGAGAATATATGTGGAAGTAACTGTTAGTGAAACTTGAAAAATTGTAACGAACCGTTTATGTACTATTTATATACAATTTATATGAATATTACAAAATTTTGGGGTCTATCGAAATCCTCTGTAATCTCTATCCTTTGATGGCATTGAAAATAAAAGAAGTATTTTAAGGAAATCAGAAGCTATCTTTAAAATCAAAGAATAATGACCCAGAAAAGAAAAAATTGAGTAAATTACATAAATTGGTAAGAAAGATATGGACAAGATTCCCGAAAAAAAAGAGGTCAATCGGAATTTTCTATAATTAAAAATAAGATCCTTAGAAGAATTTTTATTTTTGGTATATTTTAACTTCGATCGTTGGTTGCATATTCAAGAGAATTGGTAGAAGATGTTGCAACATGAAATAAAACATTACGATCATTTTGATAGCGATAGTTTGCTTCATCAGATAAAGTTATTATATCAACTATACTGCATAATTCCGAAGATGCAGACAGTAAATTTGCTGCGTCTATACCAGAAGTGGAGTCATTTTTCGTTATACTAATTAATGACTTAATAACCTTAACTAAGTTTCTTGATATTTCCTCATTTGTAGAAATGGTTTCAGAACTGAAAATATTTGAAAGCACTGATATTCTTCTAATTTATAGAAATAATCTCAGAATTAACTAAATTCTAAAATGCTGTAATTGCAGGAAACACTGGGAAAGCCAGAGGATATCCTGAAAAGTTCACTAAAAAAGTAAAATAGAATAATAAGCTTAAGGATCAGACAATAGTGTCAAATAGCCCTGTTACGAATTCTGCCAGTTTCTTGCTTTTCTCAGTTGAGGTCATAAGGATGTCGGCACGGTATGCACGGCATCCAAGCTTCTCAAATGCGAATTCATTTGTCAGATCCCTTTCATCGAAAACAATAATGTCAAGAAAATCTTGATAATACTCCACAACTCCCATAGAAGAGACCTCGAGCCCACAGACCTGCATCAGCTTTCCAGCAGGTCCGCTTACAGGAGCATTGCCGATAATGGGGCTGACTGCCACAACTTTCTTCTTTTTCAGTAAACTTTTCATTCCGGGCAACGAGATAATCGGGCCTATGCTCGTAATTGGATTACTTGGCCCTATGAGGACATTATCATCATTTTCAAGGGCTTCAAGTACTTTTGGAGAAATTGAAGCTTCTGAGACTCCCCTTATATCAACTCCCATTACATCGGGTTCCCCATGTTTCCCAACCCAGAAGTCCTGGAAATGCATGATACCTTCAAAAGTTTCGACATAAGTTGAGACAGGATCATTAGACATAGACAAAATCTTTGCATTAATTCCAAAAATGGAAGCGAGTTTTAGATTTGCCTCTGTGAGGGATACTCCATTCCTTACAAGATTCGAGCGAATAATATGAGTCGCTCGATCTCTATCACCAAGTTTCATTCTTTCTGTGACTCCGAGTTCCCTCATTCGCTCATAAGTCTCAAATGAGTCGTCATTTATTCCCCACCATTTTTTTCTGTCAATCTGGTCTGAGAATAGGTAGAGCACAGTATCCACATCAGGAGATATTAAGTTTCCCGAAACCCATAGGTCTTCGCCAGTATTTACAACAATGGTCAGTTCTTCTGGTGGGAGGATTTCCTTCAGTCCGTCAAGAAGTTTTGGAGTTCCAGTGCCGCCTGAAAATATGATCACTATGATACCTTTTTTTGTTTTTTTCCCAATTTAGAGTAGAAGGTATTTCTGCAAATTTTGCAGTAACATAGATAGCAACAGCGATATATAATGACATCTGTCTAAATAATAATGAAGGTTGTCCTTGACCCAATACACGGTTATATCGAACTGGACGATTTTGTTCAGGAACTTCTTTCCACTCCCCAGATGCAGCGCCTAAGAAGAGTCAGGCAGCTTGGCTTTTCAAACCTTGTCTATCCCGGAGCTAATCATAACCGCTTTGAACATTCTCTTGGAACAATGAACCTTGCCTCTATGCTAACCAAGAATCTTGACTCAATTGAAGATGACAAAAAAACTGAGATAAAAATCGCATCACTTTTGCATGATATTGGACATGGACCTTTTTCCCATGTTACAGAAAATATTATTGACAAGTACACACGAAATCGGCATGATGATCTAAAGGAAGTACTGGTAAAAGGGGAAATAGGAGAAATATTGAAAAATGGTGGATTTTCTCCAAGAAAGCTTGCAAAACACGTCAAAGGGGAAACCTCTCTAGGCCAGATTATTAGCAGTGAGATTGATGTAGACAAAATGGATTATCTTGTCCGAGATGCTCATTACACAGGCGTTGCTTTCGGAGTAGTGGATTACAACCGTCTGATTAATCAGATGGATTTTTACGAAGACAGGCTCGTTGTAGAACATGGAGGTTTGAAAGCTGCTGAATCTCTCCTTGTTTCACGTTTTTGGATGAACACATCTGTTTACTACCACCATGTAACCAGAATCTCGGAATCAATGTGCTCTAAAGCAGTTGAGTACATGATAGAAAACCAGGAGCTTGATCCTTCGAGACTTAGACAGATGGATGACATAGATCTTGTTGCAGCTATGAGAAATGCCACAGGATGTGCAGGGGAAATTTCCAGACTGCTGGATGCCCGTCAACTCTATAAACGGGCACTATATGTGGGGCTGGATGAGGTAGAAAAAGGCGTACTTAAACACCGCGACAAAATTCAGAGAGCAGAAAACGAAATTGCAGAACATGCAGGGGTTGATCCTCAATACGTGCTTGTGGATATTCCAAAAACACCTGAAATGTTAGAAATGCGGGCGATGATAAAGACTGAACACAGAATGATCCCGCTTAATGAGGCTTCTCATTTCGTATCGATTCTTCAAGAAGCCCATATGGAAAACTGGAGAATGGGGGTATATAGCCCTAAAGAACATTCTAAGGTCGTGGGAAGGGCCGCAAAAGATTATTTTGAGGTTAAGAAATCCACAAAACAATTTAAACTGACTGATCTATGAGAAAAATCAAATTGCATGCTCCACCTCAACTTAAAGGATGGAGTATTCTTCAGGCAACCTGCTCAGTTTGTCTAAATTCAGAAGTGCTCGATTCTTTTTTGACCACTTCTCATTAGAGGATTTCGACCAACTCCTAATTTCGTTCTGTTTTTATAAATGGTATGTATTTAACTCCTGAAAATCAGGGGTTTATCCAGATCCTCTTTAATCTAGATTATCCAAACTCTGCTGTCGGCTTCCTCCCAGATCCCTGAATATAGTTTTTATTATTCTAGCTATACACTTCCAACGGATCGATAAAAATTGCTACTTGATTATAGACTCCCATACAAATGTCGTTTTTTCAGTCAAGTATGAAGTTTAAAAAGTCTGTAAGAACTACCTTCTTTCAAGTATTGAACTACAATTGATAGAGATTTGCTTGGATTGAATTCCAGAAAATAAGTGAACATGATCTTCTAAAATTTCCAAAGCATGAATTTTATATATTTGCCTCATAAAAAGAATAATATAAATGGCAATACTTTTTAGTTCGATTATTGTAGAATATGTTTTCTCGATACTTAGGTACCAAAACTATGCGGTAGGTGATCTGATCATAGCTATGTCTAAAGCTGTTTAATTCCAACGCTGTAATATTCCATTAAGAGGTGTGACACATTTCTGACAATGTTCCAAAAAAACTCATTTTAAGAAGAGGCGATGATTTAGAGAGTCATATAAAACAAAAAAAAGTGAGGAGTCACTTCATCCCTTACCTAAAGGGAGAGGTATGTGAGATCCTTCGCATTCCATGAGTAATAACAAAAAATAGGAATTTCAAGCAAGTTCAAGACTTTAAGAGACGTAGCTTAATGGACTTCTAACCAAATATATAATATGCATAATTAAGCATAGAATCAAAAGCTTGAGATGCTGGGGCAGGAATTTTGTTTTGGATTACACGTAATGTAGGAAGCATTGAACTAATACTTAATGCAAAGAAAATTGGAAATGACTACATTGTGACTCTTACTGGAGGGAGGGAACACGTCGGAGCAGTTGCCGTAGGTTTTTTTGATGAAAAAAGCCAAAGAGCAAGCTCTTCGGTGATAACAATACCTGGCCATAGGGAAGAGCAGCTTGCCCTGAAAGGTGCAAGACATGTTAGCATAGCTACGAAGAAAACAACTATATTTATTGTCGGCATCCATAAGGATAATATCAACCATGAGGATATAATAAATATCGTTTCAGTAGCATGTGAAATGGTAGATGATTTGATCAATTTTGTGAAAAAACAAAACTAACAGGAAGAAACTGATGATAGAAATAACGGTGGGAATCAGTGGAGCTTCAGGTGTTCGATATGGAATCCGCCTTCTTGAGGTATTGGCGGAAAAAGGGATTAAAACTCACCTGATTTTGACCGATGCTGCAAATCAGATAATAGAGCTCGAAACTGATTACACTCCCTCAGCAGTGTTAACGCTTGCAACCTGGAATTATTCCCCAAAAAACTTTTCAGCGCCAATAGCAAGCGGCTCTTATAGGACAGCAGGGATGATTATTGCACCCTGCAGTATGAAAACTCTTGGTGCAGTAGCAAATGGTGTATCTGATACTCTTCTTACGAGAGCTGCAGAAGTCTGTCTTAAAGAGGAGAGGAAACTTATTTTAATGACTAGAGAAACCCCACTTAGTCTCCAACATCTCGAAAATATGCTTCAGGCTAAAAAGGCAGGAGCAAGCATTCTTCCAGCCTGCCCAGGCTTTTATTCAAAGCCTAAAACTCTCGAAGAGCTAATAGATATAATGGTGGGAAGAGCTCTTGACCTGCTGGGGATCGAAAACAGTATTTATCAACGATGGGGTGAAGGCAAATAAATTATGGGAAAAATAATTTCTGGAAAAATCTAGAAACTGGAGCACTTCACTAACTCGTAATCGATGATTTCAAAAATAAATTTACTTCTTATACCCTAATTAAACGATGATTGAAAATATATATATGTATCTTTTTAAATATGTACTTCATCTCATCGTTTTTGATTCATTTTCTTGAGGTTTATCCACTTTTGCATGCTCGATATCTGAATGAATAAAAGTAGCTTCTTGAATCTTTCTCTTTTTTGTTTTCAAACTAAAGCAATTAAATTAGCTCCGTAACTGTCTCAACATTTTATCTTCTTTGCAGCTATCAATACTTCTTTTTCTGAATGATCAGACTACGGTACTATCTGGTATGTACTTAGGAAAACCAAGAAATTTTCTGAAACAAATTCAATCAATACATTGTTTCTCAAGTTCAAAGTCGAAAATACCATGCAATTTCTGTAGAACAAGAATTTTAAGCATAAATATTACCCCAGCTTCAGGTTTGCCTCCTAAAATTGTTTTTTCAAATGCATGGATGCAAAAATGATATGAAAAGATTTCCAATAAATTAAGAAATGAATTTCATCAAGTTTGTATCAAACTGACTGAAGATGTTTGTATTCTTCCTTAAGAGCAAAATCAGTGAGATTTTTCATGAGTAAAAATTAATGTTAAGTATTTAAACTAGCCAACATTCAAATGTATAGGATTTTATCGAACTTCTCTCTAATTATCAAATAGTGAAAAAGAGTAATAGATAATTAAATCAAAATCCGATTGGAGAACCTTAATTTATAAAGAAAGTCTGTAGAAAATTATATATATACCCATCTCGTATGGGCTCCTGCTATGGAGCTGACTATTCATGAAGAATATTTGTTACTTCTACATATATCACATGTTCATAGAATGGCTGAGTTTATATTTGGCACTTGCAGGTCCAAGCATGGTTGTAATGGTGGTGGACAATGTATGGCTAAGAGAGATATTCCCTTTAAAAAGCTCTATTGCAGTTGATAAATTCTTCACAGTAATAGTCGTAGCCTTCTGCAGAACCCACATTGTACACTGCTTTTTAAGCCAGGCAAAACAGATATAGAAAGCGCTGCTGCTGCAAATATAATTATTGTAGTTATTAGGTTGTTTGCTCTGGTTTTTCCATAGGACTCTTAGACGCCAATTTAAAGCTATATAAAACACTGGCAAGCTAATAACCAATGAGAGAAACCTTTAAATTGTTGATCCCATCAATAACAAACCTTAACATGTGGCGTTTTTTCAGGAAAGGTTTCAATACACGAGAATAAAGTGGTTGACAACAATATAAGATTACATTGATGAATGTCTAAGAATAGACAGATCAGCTATATTGCAAGAGGGTGGAGAGAAAAAGTAAACAATGTAGTAAGAAATACAGCAAGATATGCTTGAAAATTACACCTTTTGCAGGGTTGCAATTCTTGCTCTTAGACTTTATCTAATAAATGTCGGAAATGTCGGTAATAATTTTGATATATAAATTCTAAACGCTTGTAAAGTAAATAGGAGGTGGAAAGCTTGATTTTGAACGAATCCAAAAAGAACCTAAATGAAAGCACCTTTTTTTTGAGCGAAATGGTGGGGACAAAAATAATTCTCAACGGCAAAAAAATAGGAAAATTATTAGACCTCATTATAATTGAAAAAGACAAGGTAGCAGAGGCCACACACATCGTGGTAAGTAGACCGTTTGGCTATCCCTCATTAATGGTACCTTGGGACAATGTCAGTTCATTCGATGAAATGAATATCAATATAAGCCTCGATAATGTGGAAAAATTCGCCTGCAAAATTCCCGAGGGATTTATCCTTCTTAAGGATTATGTTCTAGATAAGAAAATTCAAGATATAGAAGGTATAGATGTTAAAGTTGTTTACGATATCAAAATGGTAATAAGAAGGAACAAACTCTATATTACTGATGTGGATCCATCTGAAAATGCGCTATTTCGGAGGTTGGGTCTCGAAAAAATTTTGAATTTGATCTACAGGAAATACGACAAAAGTAAGAACATGCTTATCCCATGGTTCTATGTTCAAGCTCTGCCTTCAAATATTGGAAGTTTTACCGGCGATGTGAAGTTAAATATATTGAAGGAGAAACTGAACTATCTTCCACCTGTGGACATTGCAGAAATTCTTGAATAGTTAGATCACGAGCAAAGGTTGACTGTTATCAATCAACTAGATGCAGAAAATGTTTCTGATACCTTAGAGGATATTAGCCCTCATATGCAAAATGAGATTCTCTTAGTATTAAGAGTAAAAGTGCAGTCAGTTTTCATAATTCCAAATGTAGTGATTATGGACTGTTTTGCTCTTTCCATATGTTATAGACCACCGAAAGTTAGGATCTAAGTTCGTCTTTGCAGTCCCTACTTCCATTTAATGAAAATTCAACTATTTTTTAATCTATTTTACACTTGGCGATTTTTTTCTGCTTTATGGTGTTTGGAGTGGTTTTTTGTTTATGTTTACTCAAAGAGGCTTTGAAACCACTCAATTTAGCCTTGGAACCTTTAGATGAAGAAATCTTTGCGTTGCTACCATAAGAGACAGAATTTGGTACTTCTGTTGTGCCAGAAGGTTCACTACAATAGCAATAAGGTTCGATGCGATACATGGATACAGGTACAAAAACTATGCATCTGTCATTTTCTAAATCCAGATATGCAGAATTATGCACAAATGAGATTAGGAAGTTTTTCAATCAAAACCAACCTTTGACCATCAGGCTGTATGTCATCTGAGATTTTCTGTAGTCCAGGGTTATATTAAGAGCTATGATAAAATAACCATGATAATAGTAGTCTGCACTAACCTATAATTACCATTGATAAAATCATTATCAAAATTCCAATTATTACGAATTTTTTAACTATATATTATCAGCTCCACTAACTATGATACCGGGAGCTATAGCCATAGCCATAGCGATTGTGCCACCAATGCATATGTCAATGGAAATGGGGATGATAGTGGTGTGTATGATGATGATAATGATGATGCCAATGAGAATAGAGATGATAATAAAGACCAATAATCCGCGCTTACTGTTGTTGCTGTCAATGATATAAACAATCTCATAAGTTCTAGTGCAATTAGCTTCTGAGACATGATATTAATTATATATTTATTGATTAAAAAATTATGCGAAGATAAATATGTTAAGTATGATTTCACTTATTGTTTAAATTTCTAATGTTTGTTTTGGTATATATCGGGTGCTTACGTTGGATAATTTCGCTAAAGCTCTAGATTAATAGAATCTAAAAATATATTTTAGAATGACCCACTGTGATCTCCGTGAAACTGATAAATCCTGGTTTTTGTGGTAAAGAAAAACGACACTCTCAAGAATCATCATCAATAATCTTTCGTAGAAGGTAATTGATCGGTAATAATATATTCATAGAATAACATTTGGGAAGTATGAAAGCATGCATAATGTGTGGTGGTACAGGAACAAGGCTTAGACCACTGACTTTTAAATATCCTAAACCGAGCATACCGATCACAAATATACCATCCGTTTTACATTTAATAGAACATCTATCGCGAGAAGGGTTCAATGAAATAATTATTACACTTGGGTATATGGGAGAGCACATAGAAGGACAACTGGGAGATGGGCATATATTAGGGGTACATATAGATTACGTTTATGAGAAAGAAAAGCTTGGAACTGCAGGCGGGGTTAAAAATGCCGAAAAATATTTAAAAAATGAACCATTTATCGTGATTGGTGGGGATCACGTCCTTAACCTTAATCTTAGAGAGATGTACCGTTTCCATGAAGCGAACGATGCTCAAGTGACCATAGGCCTTCTATCGATTGATGACCCAAGAGAGTTTGGAATTGTAGATATGGATATTAACAACCGGATCCACCGTTTCTTGGAAAAACCGACGGCAGGTCAGATATTTAGCAACCTTGCGAGCACAGGCATCTATATTTGCACCCCTTCTATTTTGGAATGGATACCTGAAAACAAAAAGTACGACTTTGCCAAAGATCTCTTTCCATCTATGCTTGCAGCCAATGTAAAAATTCACGGAATGCTTGTTCGGGGAAAATGGACTGATGTGGGGAGTTCAGCAGCTTATAGGCAGGCACAGCGCTGGATGCTTGATGACCTTCCAGGAACAACAATTGAAGGGAATTTCACAACCAGAAATGCTAGAATACGAGGTCCTCTATATATTGGACATAATGTATCGGTAGGTTCTAATTCTTCACTTGTAGGGCCAATAGCCATCGGGAAAAACACAACAATAGGAGAGAATGTACTTATTGGACCTTACAGTGTTATAGGTTCAAATTGCAATATTGATAACAATTCAAAAATTTTTTCATCATCTCTTTTTGATAATGTGAATATAGGGAAAGATTCCAATATTTCGGGAGCTGTGGTGGCAGATGAAACGATTGTAGGAGATAATTGTTACCTTGAAAATGGAACTTTAATTGGGCATAAAGTTGTTGTAGGGAACAATTCCATCATCCATTCGGGAGTCAAAATCTGGCCGGAAATAAAGATAGATCAGAACTCAAGCGTAAAAGAAACTTTAGTCAACTCTGATTATGACATTAATTGTGAAACCTCCTGAAATATAGGCCTTAACGGATTGAAACTGTAATAAAGGTCAAAGTGAATATTGAATAAGAATTATACTAATTAATTATATAAAAACCCAGTCATAAGATTATATTCGGAAATTATCCAGGATACAAATGCGAGCCAATTTTGGATTCATAAATTGAATTTCCAGAACAAGATAAACTTTTAGGGATCTATTTTAATTTTTCCATATCGGCGGCTTTTACTTGCTTTGAATATTTTTTTAATTCATAAATAAACTCGTACCGCAAAACTTTTTTTGAGATTATTTTCTTATTTTTTAATATACAACTAATTGAATGAAAAGTTTTTGAAAATGAGTTTGAAGATTATTTTTTTACAAAAGTAAACCATACACTGAGGCAGCAGATTTATCAGGTTTCTAGCTTTAATTCAGTCTGTCTTTCGCGAATAATCTCAGTGTAGAAAGTGACGCATACCTGTGAAAATCATGGCAACTCCCAGAATATTTGCAGTCGCAATAACTTCGCGGTCCCTGATTGATCCTCCAGGAGAGATTATATAGCGAATGTCATTTTCTGCTGCATGGATTATGCTGTCATCAAATGGGAAAAAAGCATCCGAGGCCATAACACACTCTGACATCGTCTTCTTGCGATACTCCTCGAAGGGGATATCCAGTTTAGTTCGTCCATAGATTGCCCTAAGATTTTCTACAGCCTTTGTTGCTGCAAGTTTGCGAATTGAGTCAACCCTATTCGGCTGGCCTGCACCTATAGACAGTACCATGAAAAATCCTGGATTATATTCGTGAGCAAGGACCACTGCATTGGATTTGGTTGCTTTACAGGCTTTAATGCAAAATTTTGAGAGAGAATTTTTGGATTCAGGATAAGGAATGTCGGTTACTGATTCCCATTTTTCATAGAGTCCTATGTCGCGGCTTTGCTTGAGCATGCCACCGATTATATATTTATATATGTACTTAGTCCCTAATTCTTTTCTGAGCTCAGGCAGCTTTAGGAGTCTCAAGTTTTCACTTTTGTTCTTAAGGTATTCAAGGGCATCTGTCTTAAAGTCAGGAGCAAGAATAATTTCCACAAATTTTTCATTCAAAAAAGTAGCACCTTCCAGGTCAAAAACCTCATTCGTGCAGATTATGCTCCCGTAAGCTGAAATTGGATCTCCATCCCAGGCAGCGTTAAGAGCTTGAATAAGCGTGCTTCCAGTAGCAAGTCCGCATGGATTATTATGTTTCACGATTGACACAGCTGGGGAGGCATTTCCAAGTTCTATGACAGTCTGAAGGGCATTGTCAGCGTCCACATAATTGTTATAGGATAGTTCCTTTCCATGTAGCTGAACGACTTTTGCCAGGCTAGGACCTTCAATTTCGGGTTCTTTGTAGAAGTAAGCTTCCTGATGCCAATTTTCTCCATAGCGAAGTTTAACACCGTCAGTAAACTTCAGGTGGAGTATTTCTTCTCCGAGCAATATACTGCTCAGGTAAGTATCGATAGCAGCATCGTAATCAGCGGTGTGCCTAAAGGCCTTGACTGCAAGGGCAGCTCGGGTCGAATCAGAGACTATCCCACTTGAGCGCAATTCTTTAAGGATGTGTCCGTAATCTGCTGGGTCGGAGAGTACAGTCACAGAACGGTAGTTTTTGGCTGCAGAACGAAGAAGCGTGGGACCTCCAATGTCTATGTTTTCGATGGCTTCTTCCGGTTCCACACCTATTTTTGATACCGTTCTCTCAAAAGGATAAAGGTTTACAGCTATCAGATCAATAAGTGAGATATTTTCTTTTGCAGCTTCTGCCATCTGTTCCTTGCTGTCACGTAGACACAAAAGCCCACCATGAATTTTTGGATGAAGAGTCTTGACTCTCCCTCCCATCATTTCTGGATAGCCTGTTACTTCCGAAACATCGGTAACTCCAATGCCTGCGCAGCGTAGAACTTTGGTTGTCCCGCCTGTTGAAATGATATCCACACCAAGTGATTCAAGCCCACGTGCGAATTCTGCAATTCCTGTCTTATTTGAGACGCTGAGCAATGCTCTTTTTACCAAAAAATCACCAATATAAGTGGTTTAAAAATTATTAGCTATAAAACTTATGGTTTACACGTTATTTAACCAAAAGTAAACTTTTTCCTGAGAAAGTTGAACTTTGGAACACCATGTTTGATTTTTTTAGTTAGATTTGATATGCTCTGTAGAAATCCTTAATTTAATTCAAATTATTTTTACTATCTTTTTATTTACGTATAGACCATCAGTTTAAATTTTACTTATTTGACTTGATTATGGAACTTTCTTGTCCGAAGTACTCTCCAAACTTCCTTTTGGCAACAGAGAACGTTATTTTCGTAATAATTATTTGATTTTATTTTATTTTTACCAAAAATTAAGTCCAGCTGTCTTCTATATATTCCGCAAGTTTTCGTTCTCTTTCTTTTTCTTGTAGGTCTGAATGAGTTTGCTTTTTCTGAATCATATCCTTTATCTGGCACATACTATTAAGATTTTCTTTATCCTATTTGATTGTCTTATCAGAGCATTTGCATATTTAATTTCCGGGTATGTTTTTTGACTAATTTCCCATCCTAATATTACCTTTTTAGCTGTGTCGAATGATATTGAAGTTTTCAAGAACATCCTTCGTAGCTTCTCTGTTTTGCTGAAATAATAATAACTTGTATCGGAACTTGTAATTCCTGTTGCATCAATTGCCGTAATAGAGATTATTTCTCCATGTAAGTAACAAAATTTTAGAGCTTTTGACTAAAGAAGGTTGAACAGAGATGAGAGAATTCTGGATACAAATTTTTAAAGGTAGTGAAATTGGGAGTCTTATTAAGATTGAGCTTTTCTTTTATATCGTTCAGTAGGTTAATAAATTATACAAATCGCGATATTCTGTGCTGAGATACTCCTTCAATAAAACCAGAACAAGAAGTTGATGTTTGGTATAAACATGTTTGGAATATTTGCAGGGATTAATTTTCATTCTTTAAGACTGAACAGTTTTAATGCTGGTATCAACAAATTTAATGTACTTATTCGATTTCAATATTGTGTGTTCCTTCTTTTTTTGTAGGGAAATATATGAATAGTTTATAACAAGATATTTATAAAAATGTGGGAAAAAACACAACTTAAAAAATTTCTACAGAAATATTTGACTCACTTAATCAATATCTTACTTTTAACTTAATTTAAATTTGATTTTTTAAAGACTTATTTATTACTTACTATGTTTTAGTAGTGAGTGTAGTCAACATCAGTGAATTAATACTCAAATTTAATGACCGATAAAATATTAAAAAGTCTCCTTTTTTAAATTTTTGATTTTTTTTATCTTTAAATTTTCTCTATTTTTAAGTAGTTCCGATTTGTTTTAGTTTTGAATAACTCTTTTTATTTAATCATGATCCTCTTCAAAAGTCCTTCAGAAAAAACTTCATCCATACATCTTAATTCTATTGAAAATTTTGATAAACTCTTATGCATTTGAATTTCGGAGAGTTTAATCACTCAACATTGATTTTTTACTCATGAAAACTCAAATGCATAGATGCTCTTTGAAATTCTCTCCAATAACCTCAGTTTTCTTTGTTAACTCAACAATTAATTTCTAAAATAATTGTTCACTATAATCAATCAGGGGATTTTTATACTCTAATGCTAGAATAAAGGAAAAACTAATAAAGGAATAAAAGTTCAATTTGATATAAATCCCATTAATAAAAAAAATCAGATAAAAGGTAAGAATATGGTTTCAAAGAACCTTCCCTTCACCAAAGAGAAAATTCTCGAAATAATTAAAAAGTATCCTACCCCTTTTCATATCTATGATGAAAAAGCTATTCTGAAAAATGCCAGAAAAATGAAAGCAGCCTTTGGGAAAGTTCCAGGCTTCAAGGAATTTTTTGCCGTAAAAGCTCTCCCAAACCCCTTTATTCTCAAAATTCTCAAAAAAGAAGGTTTTGGTGTGGATTGCAGTTCCCTGCCTGAGTTAATCCTTGCTGAAAAAGTAGGACTAATTGGTGAGGATATTATGTTCAGCTCAAATGACACCCCCTTCGAAGAGTTCATAAAAGCAAGAGAGATTGGGGCATACATTAACCTTGATGATATAAGCCATGTTGATTATCTGGAAAAACATGCAGGACTTCCGGAAGTTATCTGCTTCAGGTACAATCCAGGCCCTCTTAAAGGAGGAAATATCATCATAGGAAAACCGGAAGAGGCAAAGTTTGGACTTACGAGAGATCAGCTTTTTGAAGGCTACCGCATACTCAGAGATAAGGGAGTTAAGCGTTTTGGAATGCATACGATGGTTGCCTCGAACGAGTTAGACCCTCATTACTTTGTGGAAACCGCAAGAATCCTTTTTGAGCTCATAGTTGAAATCTCAAAGGAACTAGATATAACTTTTGAATTTGTGAACCTTGGTGGAGGCATAGGAATTCCCTATCTGCCAAATCAGGATCAAGTCTCCTTTGAAATTGTGGCAGAAGGCGTCAACGAATCCTATGATTCAATAATCACTGCAAAAGGACTCTCTCCACTCAGAGTCTTCCTGGAATGTGGCCGAGTCATCACAGGCCCCTATGGCTACCTTATTTCCAAGGTAAGGCATCTCAAACATACTTATAAGGATTATGTTGGAATGGACTCCTGTATGGCCAATCTGATGCGACCTGGAATATACGGAGCCTACCACCATATAACCGTTTTAGGTAAAGAAAAGGAAGATGCTATCCATAAGTATGATGTAACTGGTTCCCTATGCGAAAATAATGATAAGTTCGCAGTCGATAGGCTCCTTCCTGAGATCAAAATTGGTGATATCCTTGCAATTCATGATGCTGGAGCTCATGGACACTCCATGGGTTTCAATTACAACGGAAAACTCCGCTCTGCTGAACTTCTTTTAAGAGGAGACGGAAGCGTTGTGCAGATAAGGAGACCAGAAACTATTGAAGATTATTTTGCAACTCTCGATTTTGAAGCCCTGAAAGATTTCAAGGTAGATGTTGGTTTGTTAGAATAGGAAAAAATATATATAAGGGTTTTATTGAATGTAGTTTTATCTATCTATCTATCTATCTATCTATCTATCTATCTATCTATCTATCTATCTATCTATCTATCTATCTATCTATCTATTTATCTATCTATCTATCTATCTATCTATCTATCTATCTATCTATTTATTTATTTATCTATTTATCTATCTATCTATCTATCTATCTATTTATCTATCTATCTATCTATTTATCTATATATCTATCAAGTCTAAATACTAGTATAGGTAACCGGGGTTAAAATTCACTAATGAACCTTAATCAATTATTTTTTTTGCCAATATTTAGGATTAGTTAGTCTCAGTGAATTGCTGAAAAACTTTAGCAAGGGTTCTCTTTATGTTTTATCGAAAAGCAGGAAATGTACTCGTTTTCATAATATTGATCAATAACTGATTGACAAGATTATAAGTACAAAAATTACTTTTAATTTTTAAATTTTTCATGTGGATTTTTAGTCAAAAAAAATGTTTTTCACTTTAACGCTTAAGGGAATATCATGGCTAAATTTGCATCTATAATTTTTAAGCAAAAAGCTGAAGCTACTGAAGCATGAAGAATGGGGTTATCGATGCAGAAATTTTTTTGTTACTGCTGCAGATTTTACGATAATACTGGGTCATATATTTTTTATTATATAACTTACGAATTTGAAGTTCCTAAAGCTTAACATCATTTATAAATAGAATTCTTTAAAAAAGTTATAAAAATAGATAAAGTCGTGTCGATAAATCTGCCCAAATGTACTTGCTTGATGACATCATTTTAATTATTGTTGAATCTATCATTTTTTAGCTGTACGGAAGCTTATACTTCCCCCCTTCCACAATCAATGCTCATCGACATGATTTTTTACTCGTATCATTCGAAAGTAACTCTCATATACAGACCCTTTATTCTTATTTATAATATCGATGAATGCAATCAGATTTGCTGTGTTGTTCCAATGAAGAAAATGGTATTTTTGTGCCATTTTCTGGATATAAAGAAATTATCCAAAGTTAAATATTTTCATTTGCTGATATTATTCCTTTTCTTCATGGTTTTCTTTATTTTCAACATAGTTTCTAATCACATTGGAAGTTGTTCAATCTAATGGTTCCAATGTAACCTATATAATTCCATAATTCACCACACGATAACTTTTTTTAACTTCAGAGCGTTCTTTAAAGATTTTTTTGCTGTAATACTTTTTATAATTTTCATCACTCTTGATGGGAAATATTTTGGTTAAACCAACGAAAATATGTCCATAATCGCCATCATACCTATTGAGAAAAATCAAAACTATATTTTTTATCAATTTTAAAGCAGATATATTTCAAATAGCTGATGATGCTACTATCCCAATGAAATTTTTCCCGATACTTAATGCAAAAATATATGATGTCTTATTCTCTGTACACAATGTTTTTTATGACGTACCTCCAATTTTATAATGCAAAGGTAGCTTAAAATATAAATCAGCTGTTTAATAAAAGTTCTTGGGAAAGTTTTTATCCCCTCAGCAGGTTGTATAGTATATAATTAAAACAAGTTTGAAATTTGATATCTTGAATAGTCATAGAAGCTGATTACAATATAAAAATATCTTATAATGTAATCAATAATTATCTACTTAGTATGGACCTTAACTTCAAGAGAGTAAAAGAAGCTTGGAAGGATACGGTGTAAGAAGTAAGTGTGAATGTAGCAGGTCTACTGTGCATATATAGTGGAATTAGGATTCCTTCTAGGCTTGTAAGTTAGTACTATTCTTGATTACTTATCAAGGATAATTATTCCCCTTAGAGAATATGTTAATTACAACATTCAAAACACAGTCTTGGTGATAGAGCCAGTTTTTCAGAGAGCATTGGGTATATATCAATGGAGGAAATAATAATGATCAGGAAAGGAATTCGGTGTATATAGTATAAATAAGGATGATTCATTGGACAGCGAGTTCAAGAGGCACATTGAAAATTTTGGATTAAGCTAATAATTGCAAGATAAAGACATCATCACAAAAATAAAATAATTGAGAAATGATCCCATACACTGAGCCTTGGAGATTAAAAGAACTTGAATCACTAGGAAATGCTTATTTAATAGATTGCTAGTAGGAGTAAAATCGCGAATCTGAGTAAGTATTTTTGTTTGTGAGAAGATGAAGAAAATAAAAAGAGTTTCGAAGCAAAATTATTTAGGATTAAAACATCACTTACATTCCCGATAATCCTCTATTATTATATTTATGAATTTTTGAGTTTTCATTCGTAGACACAAAAACATATGTAGAGATGGAAAAAGGAGAACATTTCAAAACCGTCTGATCGCAAAGTTCTTATATGATAATATTTGTATTGATAAGTCCATAGCAAATATGCTAGTAAAGTACCCAGTTAATGCATTAATATATAATAAGGGCGATTAAGCTACTTTTAAGTATGCTTTTGCTTTGAGAAGTTCAAACGATCATGCTCTACATGACTTTAAAATTTCAATATAAGGACGAGGTTTTAATATGAGATGGCAAGGTAGCTCCAGAAGAAAAGTGACCGGGGGGAAAGTAATTGTTGCTCGCGGGAAGCGTAAGTTTGAAATGGGCCGCGAATCTGCGGATACCCGCATAAGTGAAATAAAAAGAAAAAATGTTCCGGTAATGGGAGGCAATAGGAAGGTCAGACTTCTCCAGTGTAATGTTGCAAACATAACCAATCAAAAAAACGGAAAGACAGTTTCTGCTACTATTGAAACAGTTGTCGACAACACTGCAAACAAACACTATGTAAGGCGTAACATCCTAACAAAGGGCTCTGTCATAAGGACTCCTATCGGAACGGCGAGAGTTACAAGCAGGCCAGGGCAGGATGGAGTTGTAAATGCTGTATTGATTGAGTAATTTTATAGAACTCAACTTTGAAGTCGAGTATTTTTTGGTGAATTAATTCACCGTTGTGCCGGTGACCAACATGGAAGAACAGATTAGACATATACTGGAAATTCTCGAAAATGATGCTCGAGCAAGTCCGGAAGAAATTGCAGCCCTGATAGATATGTCTGCACAAGAAGTTTCCCAGACGATAGCAAAACTTGAGGAAACAGGAGTTATCAGGCACTACAAAACCATCGTTAACTGGGACATTGTTGGGGAAAATTATGTTTATGCCGTGATTGAGCTGAAAGTTACCCTCGAACGTAGCCAGGGTTATCAGGCAATTGCAGAAAGAATTTATAAGTTTCCGGAAGTAAGGTCTGTAAGGCTCTTATCTGGGGACTATGATCTATCTCTTACTGTTCGAGGAAAGTCGATGAAGGATGTTGCTTTTTTCGTGGCAGAGAAAATTGCAACTCTTGATCAGGTAAAGAGTACATCTACTCACTTTGTACTGAAAACATATAAAGAAGATGGGGTTATCCTCCACGAACCTGAGACGATCAAAAGGCTTCCTGTATCATTTTAATAAGAAACAACTTAAAGCCTGATCCTCTCAGTTTTACATTTACATCCTGCTAATGTAATTTTTCACAGGGGTGCTTGATTGAGACTTCCATGCGATTCTTCAAAATTTATTGCGGAAGCTGTTAAGAATATCCCACCTTCAGGAATACGGCGTTTTTTTGATATGGTTTCCGGACTTGAAGACATAATCTCCCTTGGTGTAGGAGAGCCTGATTTCGTCACTCCTTGGCACATTCGTGAGATGTGCATCCATTCTCTGGAAAAAGGGCAGACTTCTTATACATCAAACTATGGGCTTCCGGAACTCAGAGATGAACTTACCAGGACCTATTACAAACGTTACGGCTTAGATTATGATCCTGCATCAGAGATACTGATTACTTCAGGGGTCAGCGAAGCCCTGGATATAGCGATCAGGGCAGTAGTGAACCCGGGGGATGAGGTTATTGTGGTACAGCCCTCTTATGTAGCATATGTCCCATCAGTTATTCTGGCAGGAGGCAAGCCTGTAATCGTTCGAACTTATATGGATGATGATTTTAGTCTGACTGCAGAAGCACTCAAACCTGCAATAACGAATAAGACTAAAGCAATAATTCTCAACTTCCCTAATAACCCTACAGGAGCAATCATGACACAGGAAGGGCTCGAGGATGTTGCTGATCTAGTTGTTGATAATGATCTGTTTGTGATCTCGGATGAGGTCTACGAGTGCCTGACTTATGAAGGAAATCACGTTCCAGTCTCTTCTTTGGAGGGTATGAAGGACAGGACTGTTATGCTGAATGGATTATCCAAATCTCATGCAATGACAGGGTTCAGGTTAGGTTTTGCGATGGGCTCCTCGGTGATTATACATTCAATGATGATGATTCACCAGTACTGCATGCTTTGCGCTCCTATAACTGCTCAAGTGGGAGCTATTGAAGCTCTTCGCAATGGTAAAGAGGAGATGGAGCGGATGGTTCGGGAATATGACAGGCGCAGACACTTTATCGTCAGGGGCTTTAATAGTATAGGGCTTAAGTGCCTTAAACCCAAAGGTGCATTCTACGCTTTTCCTTATATGGGGGATACCGGACTTTCTTCTTCCGAGTTTGCTGAGCGTCTTCTGGATAAAAAGAAGGTCGTCACGATTCCAGGAGATGTTTTTGGTGAAGCAGGGGAAGGTTTCCTTCGATGCGCTTATGCAGCATCAATGGATGATCTTAAAAAAGCAATTGAGAGAATGGGAAATTTTGTAGACGGATTAAAAAAGTGAATTCATATGAGTTTCTACCAGTCTGTTTTTGCTCTCTTCCACTTTTAGAATCATTTTCTCCTCATCCTTTCTCAGATGGGGTTACTTCTTAATCATCTATTATTTTAAATCAGCTCGCTCATCAGATTCTACCAAGCATCAAAGATTTTTCTTCATGTCTGATGATCATTCTTTCAACAGATAGATAAAACTTGACACTTAGCCATAAACTCACATCACAATATATTTTTCCAGTTCAAGATGAAGCTTGATGAATCTGTAAGGCTTACCTCTTTTCAAGTATTGAACTACCTCTGATAGAGATTGCTTGAATGGAATTCCAGAATAAGTGACGTGATATTATTACTATTTCCATAGTATGAATTTTGTAGCTTTGGTATGTGCAAAATAGTGTGAAGATAGACACGCAAACCTTTTCAATTCGCTCATTGTAGAATGTATTGTAAAGATCCTAGGCACCTACTATAGGTGATCTTACGATAGCTAGAATAGAGCTATTTAATCCCAAAAAGTATCCAATTCCTGTCATAGGGGACACTACCTCTTATATTAAAGAGAATGGCCGTATTTATTCCAATTCCCTTGCTAATAATAACTCACTTCTAGTAGATGAAAGATCGCACTCTGTATCATGTTCATGAACATGTTTGCCCTTGTGGGTGTGCAAATGCTCATGAACAAGCTTGCTGTGCATGTGCTCATGAATCAGATTTGAGTTAAGAAGAAGTTCCAAATTATTGAGAACCTTTTCTACATCATCGTCCACCACAATTCGATGGTCTTCGCCCATGACTATGGCTCTTTTGCTGATCTGCTCTACAAATTCCAAGTCATGAGTAGCAGTAATTATCGTCTTGCCTGCATCCCCTAACTCTTGTAATAACTCTGTAAGCCAGAGTTGGGTTCTAGGGTCCAGTCCGGCTGTGGGCTCATCCAATAGAAGGACATCCGGGTTGCTAGCCAAAACAGTGGCTATGCATACCCTTTTTTTCCCCCCCACTTAGAGTATGAGGCGATCTATCTTTAAGCTTAGTGATCCCTATCATTTGCATGACTTCCAAAACTCTGGTTTTTACTTCTTGTGGAGTCAGGTTAAGCTGCATCGGTCCAAATGCAATCTCCTCAAAGACCGTAGGTGAGAAGAGCTGCACATCTGAGTTCTGAAAGACAAGTCCTACTCTTGTCCGAAAATAGGATCTCAATTCATTATCCTTAATAGTATTGAAAACCTCTTCAGATATCTTATTATCAAAGGCGTAGAATTCCCCAACTGTTGGATATATGAGCCCATCTAAAATAGCTAGCATAGTCGATTTGCCACTGCCGTTTGAGCCAATTATAGATATCTGCTCTTTTTGGTTCACTTTGAAGAAGATATCTTTTAAGGCATTTATCCTTCCTACATATGAATATGATACATTCCTTAAGTCAAAGATCATTTCCATATTCTTATCACCTAATAATGTTCTGGGATATCAGCACCATTATTATGCTTAGGGATATCGCCGTTGTACCTACGATATAATCTCGTTTATGCATTCTGAACTCCTGCATTACCTTAACATCCCCATTGAAACCTCTGGATATCATAGCCATATGAACCTTTTCGCTAACATCCATAGATCGTATCAGCGTGTAACCTATGCGACCACCAACCCATTTCTGCTCATTGAACATGTCTCCAGCCTTTATGGTCCTGGCTTTCTTGGCAAAATGCATATCCCGGACTAAATCCATCAAAAGGAAGATGTACCTGTTGGTCATCTCCAGCGTGAAAACATATATCTTTGGAACGCCCACAGTTCGCAAAGACCTATAAAGGATCTGCTGTGGTGTGGTAAGAAAGAGCAAGACTACGGCAGAAACACACGTTGCAACACGCATGATAAATATACTTGCTGCATAAAAACCTTGTCTGGTAATATATATGCTTTCTGGTAGTGTAAGTGATCCCACGTGGGTATTAGTGCCTAAATAAGCTAATCTAATTAATGGATCACCTGGCAAGAAAATGTTGAAAATCATAGGTATGGTGATGATGCCTGCAAAGATGGGAATAAAGAGCCAAACCCGTTTGATGAAGAACAAGATATTGATTTTACTGAGATACGCAAGCAACAACGTGAATATATAAATCAAAACTAGTAATTTCAGGTCTTTGATCAAACTTGTTGCGAATATTGCGGTCATAATGGAAAGCAACTTGACCCTAGGATCCAAACTCTGCAGAAAACCTTTTCTTCTGGAGAATCCCTCCGATATAAAAGCTTCCTCAAAAAAACCTAAGATCCCGCCTATTGTGTTCCCAATGAATCCTTTCTTGCCATGATGCACAGCAAAACACCCGCAAGGTTCTACTTTAACTTCTTTCATCCAGTCCTGGATCATAATACCTCCAGTAAAAATAAATAATGAGCATCAGTTTGTTAGTCGTTGACTGCTCTATGCCAATGAAGTATAAGGTATCTATGCACACATAGTAAGCCTACTACAGCTGCTATAATATATCTGATAACTTTATGGAAACCAGAAATAAGGTGGTCTGAGAATAACACATTCAAGAGATTTGAAAGCTTTTCAAATCCAGATGGCATAAAACCCACCTTTCTTCGCTCTTTCTTGACATCCTTCGTATGCAATACCTGTACGTAAATCAGACACCAGAAAAAGTAACCGAGCTATTTTAGATTCCATAGTTTTCATTTTCTTCCCAAATAAATCCAAATCTTTATCGTAGTGATCCTGAATGCGATAGATACTCTAGTTTTTGACCACCTTCTTTCCTATGAAATACAAGAGAATACCACCAACTACTACGCCTACTAATGCAGACAAGATGTATCCTACTGAAGATACGATCCTCGAATCCCCGCCGCCATGAAAAGAATAATCCTGTATTGGAGCCTTCCATAATCCAGAGAGCTCCTTCAACCCATGAGGCACAAACCCAATCCTATCCTTAAGCTCATCTGGCCCCCATTCACCATAGGCAGCACCTACAGCAAGCAGACCTAAAGGCGTGAAAATTATAAGTAATGCCAGGCCAATGGATAAGTTCCTTATCATTATATCCATAATCTCACCTCAGATTGTGACTCAAGTCATCGTTTTGTTCATCTCTGCCTTAGATTTCTCTCCATAAAATACAGATATATCTGTTCTCTGGATATAGGCAAAAATAATTGCAATAATCAGTGCCTAAGAATGGCAAATACAAAAGCGTGTTTAATTTTGACGTATATTTTTAACAGTTAAATATTTGATGCTATTGATTCTCCAGTTCAACTGTGTATAAGTCCTAGAATATTCTTACAAATATAGACTATCAAGTATTACATATGCATCAGTTTATATTACTTTTTTGGATAAATTTTAATTTTATTCTTAAGTAAAGCTTTATTCACATCTTACATGTATCCATAGGTGCTTTGAATTATGGAGTAGAAATCTAAATAAAACGATAATTAGTCCATGAAGAAGAACAAGTGGCTTTTACATACTTCCTGAATAAAGTAATTCCTATAAGGATAGATTAGTAGTATCAGATTAGAAGGAAAGTATTTTATAATGCAAATTTGGTCAATCGAAAATAATGTAATAGTTAGGTTTCTCAATTCCTCGATATTGACGTGTTCGTTTCCGACACACACGTTACTGCAAGTTACAGCAAAATTACATTATGTAGAAGATTAGCAAAGTGATGGAATTTATAATATAGCTTCTTATCATACATATTGGAAGTAGGTGTTATAAAGATATTTTAGATAGAATACTTTGATGTGTTCTTATAAAATGAACGTGATATTCTTCGAATAGCAGACACAAATTGTTCTCATCCAATTTTGATATAACTTACCTTTTAAAAAATTATTTATTTATTCATTTATTTATTTATTTATTTATTTATTTATTTATTTATTTATTTATTTATTTATTTATACGATTACCACTTTATACTTACATTATTTCGATCCCTTTAAATAAATACTTCATAAGGGTAGAATGTTCTTTGCTTTAACCATTTTATGTCAATAGCATCAAGTGTTAGCTTAAAGTTTCCAATTATATATAAGGTGTCGAACGAATATTATTAGGAATTAGATTCTTCGGTTTTAATCCATTTATACAGGGATTGTTTCTTGAATTGATTTTAAATTTAATATGTATGTAATCGAAAGAACCCGTTTTATTCCTATAGTTACAAGAACAAATGTGAAAACAAAACACACTCCCTAAAAATGATTCTTTCAACCTAATTTTTTATCCATGGTCAACATTAAAAGTCAAAATCGCTATCAATATAAAGATATTATTTGTTTTCTCTGTATTGGTCTCAGAGTCCAACAATAAGACAGATATTATAAAATTCAATGCTATTAGTGTACATTGCGCATTTTGCCCTAAAATTTCAGGTTTTGACATACTTTTGCAGTGTTATATTGTGTGCAACAATGTACAAATTTAATATACGTTTCTGAAGTCTAATAATTGTTGGAGTGCATAAGAAAGGATCCAAGCCTATAGGCCGAACCACAAAACTAGGATAGTCACATGAAAACTAATAGCTTAAGATACAATTGAGATATATCAAGGTATATTGAGAAAGTGGCGAAGATCCACAAAAAAATAAAAGGGCCATTAATTCATTTATTTTGTAACTGTTACAAATTGATATTTCGAACGACTTCCAAAGCCATTACAAACTGTCAAAACCACCGTAAACTTCCCTACTTTTGTAAACTTATGAGATGAATTTTTTAAAGTGGAAGTCGCACCATCCCCAACTACCCATCTTCCAGATGTAATTGTGCCCGTGCTCTTGTCTGTGAAGTAGATAGTCAGGGGAGCCGTCCCACTGATTTTGACATAACTTGATTATTTTTGATGAAACTCGAATCTTCCATCCCCTACTAGTTAAATTATTTGCATGTGCAATTCCTATAATCGATGGTGCAGCATTTCCAGTTAAATCTAAATGACCATCTTTAGTTTTATAGGAATCTAAAGTTTGAAGTGTTCTGTCAATAGCTTCTTGATTCAAAAAGTTATTATGAGCATCTAGATTAGTCAGTCCAGGATCATTAGAAATATCTAAACTTGTGAGACTGTTATCATAAATATTCACAGTAGCATTTCTACCAACAGGGAAACAACCAGAAAAAACAGCAGCATTATAATGATTATTGGATGATTCAACATGTTTTAAGTGTGTTGAAGTTAGGTGCAGAGTACCATTTTGATTGTCGTTCCAATTATAAAACTGTCTCAATAGTGGAAACTGACTTAATGGGAATGTGTTGGTCATCTGTGTGTTATCTCTGACACATATATGCCATATATAAGTCCCTGTAGCACCCCAATTTATTGTATATGTTGAGCTTCCCTGACGTGCTCCACGAAGGTCAGCCAGAGAAGGAGTTTCTGATAGATCGAGATAAGAAATATTACAATGTTCAAGGCAAAGCCTAGTCAGAGATGGAACGTTATGGAGTCCGATGGTAGTCAGTGAAGTACAATAAAAACACTCAATTGTATTCAGCACAGTGAAATTACTGAAATCCAGCGCAGTTATTGGATTATGACTCGACGCCCATACTTGGAGGTATGGTGCAACATTTTCTAAACCACTAACAGCTATTACATTCTGTTTTGCGAGATATGCTATTGTACTCGAACTTGGAGTTACACCACCATCTGAACCATCATAACCTATATTGATTTTAGTTACTGAACTCCACGGTGTTACTGCTAAAGTGTTTACTCTTGTCCGTGCTGAACCAAAATTTACAGTTGGAGACGTAGAATTAGATGTTGAACCATCACCAAATATCCATTGAATTGTAGGACTATCTGTGACCGTAATAATTGGTGAAAATAATGAACCATTAGTAACAAATGTAATATTATTAGATGATGTTGCACCCGCGATACTCATCAGCATTAAAAGTGCTAGAGTCGTTATTCCTAAAATTTTTATGAGGTCATATCCTCTAAGTGAATTATTATATGCTGCTTTTTTCATTAATATCCTACAACATATATTAATTATAGAACTTAATATTATGATAACATTGTAAATCTACTATTTAGTTATTTTTTTATCTATTAAAGTTAATTGTTATTGGAATTAATGGTAAATTTTGGCGAACCGGAAGATATTAAAAGGTCTCAAAACTAGCAATATGTGTGCTCATTGTAATAGATCAAATGTACTGGGTAGATGCCAAAATCTGACTATCTTTGAAAGCCAGTAGATTCAGCGAAACTCTGAATTTAAGCTTTCAAGCTTCTCCTTTATTGCAGAAATATATAATCGTTTTTGAGTTCTCTAATTCATAGCTATCCCAGACAGGACAGGTATAGCAAATGCATTGTCGATTAAAGTTCAGATCTTTACAGGTAGCAATACCTGTAGAACAGTAGATTCCTGGAACTTTTTGAGGCTCAAGAGCTTCAACTCTTCCTAAATTTTCCAATTCATTTTTTAATCCGCTATATTTCTCCTTTACACATTCGCTGTCAGCCTGGACAAAACACTGAGAGCACCTACACCTTTTGATATTAGATACCGTATACGGAACTTTCTTTTTTTTGCTTGTCTTCATTTTATTCCCCTAAATAATATTAATGAAATAATATTCATTCCGCATTTTGGGTTTGGAGAAGAAAAACCTTATAAATTCATTGAAGTGGGGTATATGAGTGTCAGTAGTAAGGTGGCAAAATTATATGATTTTTATAATTTGCTGATTTTTCTTATTTATTACAGTCACAAAGTACTGGAACTAATGATTAATTTTTGCGATTAGATTCTCCAGATATGTTATGTTCTCGTCATGACTTGTTGAAATTTCTAATTTTAAAGCAAAATCTGTATACTGCCTTTTAATAGTCGTAAATTTTTTGCTGATCTATAGCAGAAGGATATTTCATAAGGGAACTTCTATCTATACATATGTATCATTAATTATATACTACAAATGGAATACTGTTTAATAGCCCATATTTTTATCAATACTCATAGCCAGTGGTCGCTCCAAATATATGGCGGAGGATTTTGATAAACCTTTAATTTTTGTGAATTTATTTGCCACATAAACCCATAAGGATAACTATTATAAACAGAAGATGATACTTCCAAAGACATTAGATTTATAATCAAATTTGGAACAAAAGGTAAAAAGATAAAAACTACACTTGCAATTATCTTTAACCTTAGGGATCCTCATGTTTCATTTTCTCTATCTGTATGACAGTATAAATACGTCTCAACATATATATATTTATTTAACAGTTCTAAATCATGATCCATATTCGTAATTACTTAGTGGAGATTCGGTTGATTACTTGAGTTATTCGCTATTTTCGAGCTAATAAAAGGAATTACAACACTCAAAGCCGTACGAGCAAATAATTCGAAGTATCTCCAATCGCAACATTAGTCCAGCCAGTAAATTGCAACGGAATTGGCAAGAAAGATTACTGGTTTTAGGACACGAATAAAAGTTGAGGTATCACAACTCACTGCAAACAATAGGTATTTTAGCATCAACATCCTGAATATAAGGAAATATTATAAATCGATATTGTAACTCGCCCATATGATTTTTTCCCCCTAGTTTCCCTGATTTTCAACACAGATTTAAATGAATGAGAAGTTGTACCAAAATCCACAGTTCCAATGTAACCTCCATAACTCCAAAGTTCACAAGCTAAAGCTGTTTCTAACCTCAAGTATTCTTTAAAGATTTCCTCTAATATAATTCTTTTTACCATTTACATAAGTCTTTAACTTTCTTTTTTAATTACTGTACCATCAATATGCAATTGTTTCCTGTTATCCATCTTCATTTAGGAGGATTCTGAGAAATCCCTAAATTTTATCCTATACTTATAAAAGGGATATATTAAAGGGGATATATTTTCTCATGAAAATCAAAAGTTTATCGAAATCCTCTTTAGTTTTGTTGGGAACTGTTTGAGTATAAGATTTTATGACAAATTAATAGCTCGATAATCATCTCTTATTTGGTTGATGTTATTCCCAAAATACTCTAAAATACCTTTTTCAAACCTTTTTCTATTCTGCACTCCGGTGAAGCAAAACCATGATTGCTTCAATTGACGAATTGCCATAGTTGGGACTTAAGCATGAAAAATTAACCTTGTAAGGTAGACTGCTAATAGGTTGGGAACAAAGAGTAAAAGTGCCTTATTTAAAACCATACTCGAGAATTTGTTTCGAAATTCGCTATCATTATACAATCTAATTTGATATCAATACAAGTAGCATAATATTTAAATTGACTCCATGTTTATGTTTTTCCTTACAAATCGAAGTTTTATTCTGTATTTTTGTTTTTCGACTTTTTTCATTCTTTATATAAATATAATATAAATACAAGCTCTTTTCGCAAAAATATACTGTATTCATCAGTAGAATTTTTTAAACCTTGGAACAATCAAGATGATATTTTATCATAAGAATCGAACTTATGCACCTTGGGTACAAAATCAAATAAATTGGCATTAGAGTTTTAACATAGGTTTATTTTCATGATGAATTGTTTAATTATTTAGATGCTAGTAGTGTATGGAATTGAGGCATTGCATTAAATTCCAGTAAATTACTCTTGAATTACTTAATTAAATTTGACCGATACAAAAATCTAGGGCCTTGCCCTCGATTAACATATATCTAAACCAAAAATATATTCAAGGAAAAAAAATCACATCATCTTTTGTTGAAAGTAGACATAATTTCTACTTGAGGAATCTACAATATTAAATTTTTAGAGGCGATTACAAAAAAAATGAAATTAAGACATATGTATGAAGTTTTTTCTTAGGAACTATTAGGGAAAAATTGTAAATTAATGAGAATATTCATTCGAAACTACAGTAAATCGAGACTACTGAACAATTTCACTAAATTTAGCATCAAAAAGAACCTAATCAATAAAAAAATCCCCAGAAACCTTAGGAGATAAGTTTTTAGAAA
The DNA here is from genome assembly GCA_963763235.1 of uncultured Methanosarcinaceae archaeon. Lineage (GTDB taxonomy): Archaea > Halobacteriota > Methanosarcinia > Methanosarcinales > Methanosarcinaceae > Methanosarcina. The sequence continues at coordinate 288,499 of CAVXNY010000011.1, forward strand.
ATTAAAGTAAGCTGATCGGATGGAAGAGCCAAATAGCATATCAGATGAATTACTTTATTAATTTTTTATAATCATACCTATAAGATTAGAAGCCATTACCAGGCCCAGAGAACCCTTTTTAACTGAGTCCTCATCAAAAGCTTCTGCATCATCATGATCATTTTCATCGGTTCTGTAGATCGCAAAGGGAATAGGATCCTTTGTATGGGTCTTTAGGGAAATTGGGGTCGGATGATCAGGCATTACGAGAATTAAGAAGGGTTCACCTGAATCATCGGCATGTTTAAGGATAGGAGCTACTATTCGCCTATCGAAATCTTCAACAGCCTGTAATTTTTTTTCAATGCTTCCTTCGTGTCCAGCTTCGTCCGGAGCTTCGACGTGAACGAAAACGATATCTTTAGTCCTTAGAGTTTCAAGGGCAGCACGGGCCTTACCTTCATAATTCGTATCCAGGTACCCTGTTGCTCCTGGAACTTCAATTACTTCCATACCTGCACAAATTCCAATGCCTTTAAGAAGATCGACTGCCGAGACAATTGCTCCGGTTTTCCCGTAAAGCTTTCGAAATGGAGTAAACTTTGGGGCAGGGCCCTGACCCCAGACCCATATTGAATTTGCGGGGTTTTTTCCCTCCGCAATTCTTTTAAGGTTAACTGGATGCATTTCAAGAACGACCATAGATGCTTCAATTAATCCGGAAAAAAACTTACCATCTATTCCACTCGGCAGATACTTCTTCACGTTCTTGCCTATAATATCATGAGGTGGAGTGCATTTTGTTTCAGCTCCTAGGTTATTTTTGGCAACCAATAGGTGCCTGTAGCTGATTCCTGGATAAAAGTGTAGTTCTTCGGTGCTGAGTTCTGTATCAAGTGTCTTGATGAGGATTTTTGCTTCATCGCTATTTATATGCCCGGCACTATAATCCTTTATTTTCCCAGACTCAACGGTTATGAGATTGCATCTGAAAGCTACATCTTCTGCTGTAAGTGGCACACCCATACTGGCAGCTTCCAAAGGAGCCCGCCCAGAGTAATAGATTACCGGGTCGTATCCGATAATAGACATATTTGCTACATCGCTGCCTGGAGAAAAACCATCAGGTATAGTTTTTGCAAACCCGGTTTTCCCGTGTGCTGCGATATAATCCATAGCAGGGATTTGAGCTGCCTGTAGAATGGTCTTGTCATCCAGTTCCTTTATAGGGTAATCAGCCATTCCGTCTCCTATAAGTACGGCATATTTCATTGCTTCACCTGTTCTCACTATTTTAATCTTTCATCTCAGGAATGAAATATATCACTTTCTGCCAGATACTAGTTACCGGGATTTTATTGGATACTTGTCAGAAAGTTTTTTCTGCTGATCCAAAATTTTTAATCTATGCATTCATTTTACCAGTATTTCTAAATTTCATCAATTCCTAAATCATTTCTACAAATTAGAAAAATATTAAATAAATTATTTGAGATAATGAAGTCGTTGATTATGACAAGAAAAATGACTCTACATACTTGATAGGCGCGACCAGTTAATTGTCTATATCTGCTGAATTATATCATATCGTTGATATAATAACTTTGCTTGATGAAGCAAGTTATAGTTATCAAAAATTTATGAACTTTTTCTTCAATGATGCAACATTTTCTAGAATTTCCCTTGGATCTATAATCAACGGTCCAAATTCAAAAACATAGCAAACAAGATTTTCTTCAGTTAAAATTATTTTTTAAAAATATAAAGTATAATTTAATTGTAGTTCTAATTATTTGATTAATGTTATTCCCAGAATACTTTTAATTTCGCTTTTCTCAGCCTTTTTGTTCCTCGTTTAAGTGAGGTAGCAGCAGGTATTTTTCGAGGAATTCGAGCACAAATGTTGTCACACTGGAAACTTAGAGGATTTTCTATAAATCCCAATATTTGGCTATTTGCATATAATGTCTATATTAGCAATTTTTTGAAATCTGAGATGTATCAAAATTCTTTCTACTATGTCAATACTTACCAAGTTTAGATTCAAGTGTCAGAATAACTACACTTGCCCAGTCTAAATTTTGATCCTTTTCTTAAAAATAACCAGCAATAAACAGACTGATAGAATATCAAATAGTATTTTCCATTTGTTACTCTCTAAGATTTCAAGAGTTATATAAAGTTCTCTTTCATGGAATCTATCATGTTTAATATGTCGATAATTTCTGTCTAATTTTACTATTTGTTAGCTTCCTGATGCTAAATAATCGTTGAGTTTATAGCTCATCAAGCTTATAAATAGTTATTGACATTCAAACTCTTTTTTATGCTTGCTAAAAATTTCACAAAAATTAAGTTTATCATGAAAAGATTGAACAGCAATAATCGATCCTATTGGAATGAGTATATTGTTTTAGGAAATGCTCTCTGTTTTTGTGTTCTTGTGACAGAATGATACAAATAACGTCACTTATTTTCAAGCAACTGTCAAATTTAGGTTCTAAATTGAAGTCATAAACTGAAAAAACGTGGATTTTAGCCCCATTTTGTTATTTAGATCTTTCGCTAGTTAACGAATTTACCAGCTATGACATAACTTTAATTCTTGTCACTAAAATATGGATAATCTGTAAAATCAATAACTGTCTTATACTTTTTGCTGGGTTTGATTAAAGGCTTAATTTGTTCAGCAAAAATTAGGTGATCGATCTCTTTTAATAGCCTAAGTCGATTTTCTTCTGATGATAGTTTAAAGAGCTTTCGAATAGTATTTTTTGAATTCATACTTTGAATTGAGTGGATAGATAAATCTTTGGATAGTCATTAATGCTTGAACCTTGGAAAAAAGCTCAGGGTTCAGCTTTGATCGAATAGAAATTTGAATATTTTTGGCAAGAGCCGTTACAACAGGGTTTTTATGCATTTAACTCTACTCAATGTACATACACCAAGATTTTGTGAATTGTGGTTAATTTAGGGTATAAATGGAAAATGCATATGTATATATATATATTATATGGAGATACATTTATTTGTCCTTCTACTTTTTGTGTGGTAAAAGAAATAGATGTGCTTAGAAATTATCGATTACAAGTTAGTGAAATACTGCAATTGGTGAAGCACTAAATTTGAAAAAAAAACAAATATGATCTGAATTCCTGGATATTAAATCATCTGTTGGTTTTATGTGGGTAGCTTTTGTTCATTTTTATTGTATTAATCTTACTTGTCATAAAGGTTTTTTTGCCAAATCATTCTACCATTCTTCTCCAGTTTCTCAGGATTATTTTAAGGCGTTGTCAGAGATACAAAGATCAAAGGAGAATTAAGAAAATTAGGAAAAATAAGGTCAAATGCAGAACTTAGCGAGACAGATTTGGACAGAATTTTCGCGAAGAAAATGATAAGATGTAAATTTGAATTCTCAATATTTTTTTGAATTGTTATCTATGTCAAGTATAATAAAAGAAAAAAAGGTAATGGGAAATGTGAATCTTTTTATGGTTTCTGGGGTTAAATGATCTCCAAGAAAGCTTAGTACGGTTTAAAGATAAAGATTTGCTATTTTCGTTTAGTAATTGCTGAGACTGAAGTCAAGGGTTAGGATAATAGTGAAGTATATGGGGTGACTTGATGGAATAAAAGTGGGAATATATTCTAGCGAACCTACATTCCACAGATGTACACAGATGCAGAATTAGTTTGCCTATTTGGCCCCTATTATTCATTGAAAGTTAGATTAATTTTTAAGCTATTTTTATGATTAAGAAAATATATAGCATTAAAGTTGTAAATTGCATAAAGTGTAAGCTAAGTCTTAATTTACAAATGTATATGTAAAATTTTCCTGTATTTCCATGGTTTAAGAACCTGGAATTAGTTTTGTATTTGTATCGATGTGATTCCAGAGTTATAGAGTCGGAGGTAATTTATTTAGGAGCATTCTATTACTTGCATTGTCTAGTTCTTCTATTTTTTGGCTTTCATTGTTTTTTTCTATCGAAATTTACTTACAGTCACATGTATTTTTAGAAGATGAGGGGAATTATCCCAAAAACAAAGACATTTATGAAGCCATGAATCATCGTAACCAGTGGAAGGCTGTGTGTTTTGTAAAACAGGTAACCTACAAATATGCCTACACAGGATGCGTACAGAACTTCACCAATGCTCCCATATCCTGTATGCATAAGTCCAAATAAGATACTTGTAATTATCAGCCCTGACCGATTACCGAGTGCTATCTGCAACCTACTCTGAAGGATTGATCTAAAAATTATCTCTTCCACAAGGCCTACGAAAAAGATCATAACGATGCTGAGCATCAGGAGGTTAAAGGTTGAGAAGTCTGAAATTAGAGAGTTTGTCCTAATTATTAGATATTCCCCTCCCCCAAGAAAGAGGCCTAATAATATTGAAAGTGGAGAATAGAGCCATATTTTCTTGAAGGTCATTCCGAGCTGCGTGCGAGTAAGTTCCTGATTGGTTAGTGCAATACTTACAGGAATTGCCAGGATGCCGTATATGAGAATAAAGGAATAAAGCGTTTTCTCATAATAACCTGGCATTGAAAGGTTTATTAGTCTCAAAACTGAGAGAAGTATCAGTGACTGATGTATTTTATGGATTTTGGAGTCTTTTATAAATATACTAGAAAGGGTCAGCGAAATCAGGATCCCAATATGTATCCAGATAGCTGTCCCCACTCTGCCAGAAAAGATCAGAAATTCTGCAAGGGCTATGAACAGGATTGGAATTGCAGTAAAGATTCTTATTTTTTTAGCTTTTGATTTTTCCTTATCTGTTTTCTCCAGGGTTTCAACAGATATTTGCGCTAGAACATCCCCAATCTCTGGAATAAAGGGACACTCCATGTTGCGAATGGGTTCATCTGTGGGGGAAATTGCTAGTAAACCCCGAATCAGAGCTGAAGTGATCAAAGAGTTCAGTTTTTTTCTTCTTTTAAGGGAATTAATTACTTTTTTCACGGAAATTACTCCTTCTCAACATAGGAGCTATTTTATATTTATTTTGTACATGGTAAATATTTTTTACTCCGTTTATGCACTAAATTATCAAGTTATTATGAATCTTGATACTATGTTAATCCTCTATCTTGATGAACATATCAATTTATGAGGATTTTCATAAACCTCTGATTTTTTACGAGTCATTTGTATACAATTAATAAACATACGACAAAAATTCGGAGCTCATCGAAATTTTTTATCTGGAAGTATAATGAAAGAAAAAAACTCTGTATTGGTTACAATATCAACTTCGATCTGTCAAGGATTATTATTGACTATGGTCATGGAAGGTATTCAGGTAAGGATGGTTTTTCCTTCAAACTTACTGAGGATACAACCTACCCGCATTTACGCATAAAGCATCTGACTGGGAGAGCATACAATGTTGAGTTTACCAGAGCAAAGGGCAAATACAGAAAGGGGAGAACATTTCAAGGCAATTTTCTGGATTTAAGTAACCTCGCTTGTATTTTCACTGACAACAAATCCCTTACATTTGAAAAAGCCGGTGAGATCTTAGATACTCCAATAAAGAAAAACGCATCAGATAAGCATGGAGTGATAACTCCAGAGTATATTGATTAAAACATTAAAGATGTAAAGTCCACTTATGAGCTATTCAAAAAAGTAAGGCAAGAATATGAAAGGTATCAGCTGGGCATTCCAATGACGGATATTTATTCAGCCGCCAGTCTTGGAAAACAGGCACTTAATCAGTTCAACATTAAGCCTTTTATGCAACAAAATCCTGATTTCCCTTTTGAAATTCTCGGTTATCTTATGAGTGCATACTATGGAGGAAGAGTGAATGCAGGATCAAGAAAACACCTATCAAACTTACAGTTTTATACTTTTTCAGCATGTATCCAACAGTAACACTTCTTCTTGGTCTCTGGGAATTTGTCATCGCAGATAAGATTCAGTACATTGATGATACGGAGAATACACAGCGATTAATCGAGGAGTTTACGTTCGAAGATGCGCTCATCAGTGATTTTTGGAAACAATTGAACGTCCTGGTTGAAATCGAGCCTGATGGCGACATTCTCCCAGTTAGAGCGAAATATGCAGATGAGGATGTAACATTCAATATCCGAGTTAATTGTATAACGTACGATAAACCGTTGTATTACCTCCTCCCAGAAATTTTAGCCTCAAAGCTGCTTACAAGCAAGTCACCTCAGATCAAGAGGGCTATCCGGTTCATTCCTAAAGGCATACAGGAAGGACTCAAATAATCCGCGGTCTATGGGGTTCATGTAAATCCTAATGAAGACAATCTTATCAAAGTCCTTGTTGAACGCAGGCAGAAGATAAAGGACGAAATGAAGAAAGTGCCTAAGGATTCTCATGAATATGATGTTCTGGCTGCACAGCAGAGAGCCTTAAAGATTCTCAATAATTCCACTACGTACGGACTCTATATTGAGTTGCATCAAAAGAATGAGGAAAAATTTGACGTATTCAGTAATGTAAAATTCGAGTCTGAAGGTAAATATGAAGATCCTGGCAAATATTTTAATCCTATTATTGGAGCTATTATTACAGCAGGAGCTAGGTTTTTACTTGCGACTGCAGAGAAGTTTGTGATGGATAAGGGTGAGGTACATGCTTACATGGATACGGATTCAATATTTGTTCCTCCACATCTCGCATATGAATTGAGCCATCTCTTTGATTCTCTGAATCCTTCTGATTTCAATAAACCGATTCTGGAAATAGAGGATGGCATGAAAGATATCTGGTTTTATGGAATCAGTTCTAAGAGATATTGTTTGTTTCATATAGATGGAAATAAAATCACAATTCCTGAAGGTAAGAAGCTGTTCTACAAGCTACATGGATTGGGACATATTACAAATCCATTTAGCAGAGAAACGAAGGAAGCAGACAAATGGCATAAGAGGTTATGGGAAAACATTCTCAACGTTCATTTCCATCCTGAAGAGTTACCTGATGTATTAGAGAAGTATGAGAACTATGCAGCTATTTCTAAGCTTGCGGTATCAACAGGAACTATCCTGACAAGATTCAAAAAGGTGAATAAGGGGAAACCGTTTGATAAACAGATTAAACCTTTCAATTTCATGCTTGTAGGTAATGGTGCGAAAGCTGGTACAGACCTGGAGAAAATCAAACCGATTGCTCCTTTCAACAAAAATCCACCGATAGTGGTTGAGAAAGAATTCATTGATCACAATACTGGAAATACACTTCAGGGAAGGGAATATTGGAAGCCATTAAGTGATGTGTTCCTTGATTACATAGACCATCCCGAAGCCAAGTTTGAAGGGGATGTTGGAGTTTTACAAAGGAGACATCTGAAGCCTAAAGGATGTGTGTATATCGGTAAAGAAGCAAACAAGATTGTAATGCAGGAGCTTGAGAGTAATCATGTTGAGATGTACCAGGATATTGAAAAGATGAGGGAATTTATTTTGAATTTAACTCCTGCTAAAGCCAAGGAGATTGGGATCACGCACAGGAGTGAACTAAGTTATCTGAAGAAAAAAGCACGGGAAGGAAAGTTAAATTTTAATACTCCAGTTATGAGAAAAAATCTAAAATATTATAGTTCTTAACTGCAAATATAAGACAATATTACTAACTCCGATTTCATGAAGCTGGTTTATTGTCTAGATTTGTGAATAGACTATGGGAAAATTTGGGTTTTGACTTAAACAAAAATCAAGTTAAACTACAACCAAAAAGAAACTGTCTTAAGCTTTAAATTTTATTTGAATTTGTGATGTCGGGCAGTTGATATATCAAGAGAAGATTCACGCTCAATGTCTTAGCAATGAACCAGAAGAACGTGATGAGCATTAAAACAATTAAAATATAAATTCCGATTACTGACAGATAAGCAGCAGGCATGGAACGACTGAATTAAATTGACCTCTGATGAAACTAGTGATGTTAGATCTGACGCTGCTGATTTGAATTCTCTTGAATCTTATGCTCGACCACGAGACATCCAGGATCTGAGCATCTACTCGTTAATGACTCTCACATAATATTTTTCTGATTCTCATGTGATATGATATGTTACCAATTCTCACATAAATGTGATATACTTCTAGCGATAAGGGTTATTACAGCATTATCGAGTTGGTATTAAACAAGACAAATTTCTTGAGGGTTATTAAATGAAAAGAAACCTGAAGCAGCAACATTATACGGATATTCTAGAAAAAATGAAGACCTATTTTCCCTCTCCAGTATCAACTCCTATTATGGATGGCTACTTAGTTCATACCATTTCTCACTTTCTCGACCAGGTAGATTGTTTGAAGGGCACTGTGCCTATACTCGGAATTGAGCAAGGGAAATGCCTTGAGCATACTTTTCATAATGTTGCCAAAGAGAAGCTCACAGTTTTGCCTGGAGCAAAGCCGGAAACACAGGCTGAAGGTCTGAACTTCCCAGAAGATATGGATTCAGTGGAAAATGTTACCGAATTGTTGGCAGACTATTGTAAAGACATGATCGTATTGGCACATCCGAATACGCAGCTTAACGTTATTCCTCCTTCATCAATAACTAGCATTTTGGCTTTTATCGCTACGGCAATCTATAATCCAAACATAATAGAGGGCGAATTATCTGCCAGGTTCGCTGAAGCTGAAATCGAGAGCACAGCGATGCTCTCGGATCTAATTGGTTACGATCCATTGATCTCGGGTGGTCTATTCACTTTTGGGGGTACATGCACTATTTTTTATGGCTGCAAACTGGGGGTTGAAAAGATGTTCGGTGGGCGTAGTATGATTGAAGGAATCCGCGAAGATGTCAAGATTATAGCTTCAGACTCCTCGCATTATTCGAAACTTAATGTAGCAGGTTGGTTGGGGATCGGAACAAAAAATCTGGTGTCGATAGCCACCACCCACGAAAATGAGATGTCACTGACCGATCTTGAAAAATACATGCGGCAAGCGTTTGATAACGAAGAGAAAATTGCAACCATTGTAGCCACTTTAGGTACTACTGATGCTTTTGGAATTGATGATCTGGCTGCTATTGTGCGACTTAGAGACCAGTTAGCTGCAGAATACAAATTAGAGCATCCACCTCATGTTCATGCCGATGCAGTCATAGGTTGGGTATGGGCTGTGTTCAAAGATTATGATTATACGAACAATCCCCTCGGTTTCCATGCACGTACATTGCGTTCACTGAAAGATTCTATTGAACGAATCAGCAGTCTTCATATGGCAGACAGCGTGGGAATTGATTTTCACAAGACTGGCTATGCCCCCTACATAACAAGTGCTTTTATTGTCAAAAATAAGAAGGATCTTACTCTCCTCAGTCGTGCCCCAGAACAAATGCCTTATCTTTACCAGTTTGGCTCTTATCATCAAGGAATATATACCCTTGAATGTTCACGCTCCGGAGCAGGTGCATTAGCCGCTTTAGCCAATATACGCCTGTTCGGCAAGCAAGGCTATCAGGTCTTGATGGGGCTGTAGTGGAGATGTCAGAGATGTCAGAAATGCTGCGCGAGCGGCTGGAGGCCTATCCTTTTATTCATGTGCTTAATGACTACAATTATGGGCCAGTCACTCTCTTCCGTGTTTACCCTGAAGAGGTGGATGCAAAAGACGCATTCCAGCGAGAACTTAATGACGCAGACTACCGAGAACAACTGGAAAAGAACAACACCTATAATCACCAGATCTTCACTCACTTCCATGAGCGAGCTATGCATGGAGATGGTGTACTCCTTTCATGGACCTGTGCTTATCGGAATCCTTACTATCCTGACTGTTCTCCTATTGGAGCTATAAAATCCTTCATTTTAAGCCCGTGGACTGATTTAAATGCAGTAGATATTGTAGTTCGTCAGGTGCTTGAGGCACAGATGGAGCTTAATAAAGAAAAACAATAATATTCTTTTTACTTTTTTCAGAGAAATTTGAGATTTATTTCTACATTGCCGTACAAAAAATTGTTAATTTCTTTCAGGAAACATCTGAGCTTGAAATTATTTTTTGTATGGCAATATTTTAAAAAGAAAATTGTGTATGGATACCAGATTAGCGTTAAAAAAATTCAACTAATTTTCAAGTTAACTATAAAAATAGAAAATTAATTTTAGAGTTCATAACTTCATAGGAAGAACTATTTTGTAAGAAAGTTGCATTTTGTACAAAAATTTGCTTAATTTATTTAATATATATTATAAAAATAGAAGTTTTGACTAGGGTACTTTTGAAAATGTGGTTGTGCGTAGATCATACACTAGCGTACAAAAAATTTGAGATATTTTCAAACAAAATTATCTACTTAGAAAATTAAATTTTAGATATGGTAACTTTTACAAAATATGGTTGTGCATTATCTCCACAAAACAGCGTACAAAAATTGACGTTGTATATATCCCAAAGAGTTAGTGCTAGGGGTGCTATTCGAACGCACGAATTCCTACGAAAATAGGCCCTCAATCTATCGTCTTTGACCTTGCTAGACAACTTTGCATATTTAAGGGCAGATTTACAAATCCCCGAAGAGTCAATCTATAACACAAGCACAGGCTTTAAGAGAAGCTCAAAATTCCATTTAGTTTATTGAGTGCATGGTTTTCCTTATGGCATTTGAAAAATTGGCTGTAATAAGCTTAATCAACAATAGTACAAAATAATACCAAATTAAATCGATTAATTAGCATAAAAAAAGCCATCCTTAGCGAAAAATTATCAAATAAATCACCACAGCCAACAAATCCACGTAAACCTTCATGTTTTCTTTTGTGGTCTCTATCACGATCCCTACCACAGCCACTAAACCATCTACCAAATAGCCTAGGTAAACTTTAGCGACTCTAAGATCGATTTTGTGTGAGCTAGTAAGTTCCATTATCATCAAATGAGAACCTTACCTTGAGCTATTAGTGTCCTATATTTTGGTTATATTTTCGAGTATAAGGTGATGGATACCTACATCTGAATTCACGCGCCTGAAAAAATAGTTAGATATCTATTCCTCACTTGGAGATAAAAGTGAAATCAATCCTATGATTTTTTTATCAGAAACAGTAACCAGTCCGTGACCAGTTACATACGGTCAAACAGGAATTCATAACTAAGAGATATATTAAAAGGTATATTCTACTTGCAGTCTTGCAAAATCAAGGAATAAATATTTGTTTATTATTTTACTGAAGAAATATTAATTAATTTTCAAGTAATAATTAACAAAATCTGTAAACAATATAGGTATTTATGGTAGTTGGTGCTGAACCAAAATATTCTCCTTCTAGAGTGATGCCGATTGTATAAAGTACCACAGCAAGAAAGATCTTTAAAAAATACAATGAGATTAAAAAACAGTTGTTTTGTGGTAAACTGTGGAGTTAGGGAGCCTCATTTGACCTGTGGGTGATGGTACAAATTTCGATGAAATTAAAAACTATGTTGAATATCAGGGAAACCATAAAGTAAATAAACAACATAAACAGATTAAAATATTTTATTTTGAATGAGTATTTTCTGCCCAGCCAGGTAAAGCAAATATATCCAATCGCTTGCAGCTGTGTGCATCACAACAACTTTGGTTAACAAAATTGTTATGAAGTATAATATTTTTTATTGCCTTAGTTATGGAAAACCAGAAAATATGGAAGGGATTTTAAAGAAATTGGAAAAAGAAAAAATCAAACATATCATCCCATACGTATTATGTTCTAGGCTTCCTTGAGGAACATTCACCACAAAAAGCGAATGAAGTGAGGGTTCACTTAATCCCCAACCTAAAGAAGGGGATATCCATACCTTTACATACTCCATAAGTAATAAACGAAGAAAATATTATGATAAAGACCTTTTTTATTATTTGGGTTTTGATTGATTGCAGTCAATTTCCATTGAATTAGTGGTAAATTTTGTCAATCCCAGAAGATATTAAAAAGTCTCTCATTAATATCAAAGTAAGTAACAGAATTGGTTCCACATATCTTCCTATTTTAAGGTAGATCAAAATTGTAAGAGAGTAAATGGCTGACTATAAATATGGACAAGGATTCAGCCTTCAAAATCGATCCGTTTTCCTGTAAGAAATCCATTACTTCATACTCAATGACAGGTACGATTTGAATTTAATACTTCTAACGATAGGGTTGTGACTTAGAGTCATTGATCAAATCTGAAAAAAGATTATTCTCCCAGTTTTGTGAAAAACGTAGAGAGAGCCTTATGTTCACTATTTTTAACAACTAATGGAAAAGACTCACAATCGCACCAGATATAATAACATGAGTAATTATTAAAAAAATTACCTGAAATGCAGTAGATGCCTACGTTGGAGTGATACTATTAACGAGTAAGGAGTAATACCTTGCAAGAATAATTTATCAGAGCAGTCTACAAACCATTTTTTTGAGTGCAAAATCATTTGTGTACACTATTATTACCCAGTTCAGAGCTATAACATCCATTGCAACAAAGAATGGATTGTGCCCTAAAGTTATTTTTACGCTGGATAAGTAACAATAAAATAACACAAGCCTAAAGAACATTAATAATAAATGTGGATGGGATTAATACCCACGCAAAATCTGCTGCTAACAAGAGATATATATGTCTTTAAAGAGCATCATTCCCGGTTTCGTTCGTGCGAATTCTTATAACATTTTCTAGTGGTAGCACGAATATCTTTCCACTCCCAACATAACCGTCTTTATCCTTTGATCCATTTTTTATTGCTGCAACTGTAGCTTGCAGAAAATCATCTTTCACTGCAATTTCAATTCTAACTTTCTCAAGTAGATTTGCTGCGCATTTTCTAGCTTTAGTCCTATCAATTTCAAGATGTCCCATTTGGGCACCATACCCAGAAACAGATGACACTGTCAATCCATTTACTTCTACTTTCTGAAGTTCATTTTTAACAGCATCAAGCTTTTCCGGTCTTATCATTGCAACTACATATTTCATTGATATCACAACTAGGTATTTTATATCCTACTTGATGATATTTAAATTTACTAGTCTATATATCTAATTTTTTTAATTACCAGATAGTTTAGATTTTCGGTAGTTCCAAATTACTATCTCCATTAGTTTACTTGAGATAAGGAAACTATTACGATAAATAAGGTGCCTAATTAGAATCATGTTTCAACATGATATCCTTGACTTAGCTTACTGGAACGATCGACTAAAAATTGCAGAAGCCGAAATATTACCGGAGAATTTCAAAACGCTCAAAAAGCATATCAAAAGGTTGCAGGATGAAGAAAGGAAGCACAGGACTATAATTAATCATGCGATGATACTAATACGCTTATCAAAGTGGTTGGAAAAACCATATGAGAACGTTACAGAGGATGACTTTAACGACTATTTGGACACTATGGGGGCCCTGAAAAATTCAACTCTCAAGCTTCACAAGGTTGTCATCAGGGCATTCATAGGGAAAATTAATCCAAAGCTCGCAGGATGCATTAAAACGAATAAGACACAACACAGCAGTATAACCCCAGAACAGCTTCTAACAGATGAAGAAATTGATTGTTTAATCCGCCATGCTCCCAAAACAAGGGATAAAGCACTAATAGCTTGTTTAACAGACTCCGGAGCAAGGAAGGGAGAGTTATTAAGTACAACCATTGCAGATGCAAAGTTCGACGAATATGGATGCCTTTTATGGCTTCGTGAAGGGAAGACAGGCGCTAGACCCTCTAGATTGATTTTTGTGTCTTCTTACCTTCGCCACTGGTTAGAAATTCATCCTAGGAAAGAAGACCCGATGCTCCAATTTTCTGTTCATTCAGGGGAGCCTTATAATTTGATATCTCGATCAGGTCTATACCAGCAAATTGCGATCATAGGAAAGGCAGCAGGAATCAAGAAGAGAATCAATCCGCATTCATTCAGACATGCAAGAGCTACAGAGTTGGCTAAGAAACTGAAAAGTGAACAAAAGCTTAAAGCTATTTTAGGATGGAAAGCTAACTCTCAGATGGCTAATATTTACATTCATATATCGGCAAACGACATTAATGCAGCAATGCTTGAAGCTGCAGGTCTCAAATTACCTGAAGAAGAAGAAGAGAGGCCCAGAGTTTTAAAATGTCCCCGGTGTAAAGAGATTATAGACAAAAAAGCACAATTTTGTTTTAGATGTGGTCTACCGTTAACGACAGAATCTAGCGAAACCATAGAAAACGAAAAAACTGCAATCTCAGAACTTGTTTTGCAACTTCAAAAAGCTGATCCTGCAATTTTAAATGCCCTTATAAATGTAGTTAAAAGCAGCAATGTTTAACTTTTTATCTTTCTTTATTTCTATTTCTAATTTTTAGTTATATTACTGATATTGAATTGATCACTTTTTGAATAAGTGTTATAATTACAAATGCTAAAAATTTTATTGATTTAATAAAGTAAGTACTATAAAATGTAATTTTACCTATTTTTGTACTTTTGGGTAAATTATAATTTTACGGGTTTTAGTGCTTTTCGGTAAATTATAAAAATAGCGGGTATATTCTGATTTTTGGCAGTATGGTACTGCATCTGGGCGGTTCACTTGTGGAAAACCTAACTTACAACAGCAACCGAGTAGATTTAAAAATTGGAGAAAGATTTTTATTGCCGAGCCTGGGAACAAGCTAATTACGGCTGATTATTCCCAAATTGAGCTTAGAATTATAGGTCAACTAGCTAGAGATAAAAAATATATTCATGTTTATAATGAAGGCCTTGACCTGCACAGGAATACAGCTGCAGGCATGTTTAAAGTGCCTGTGGATCAGGTTACTAAACAGCAAAGAGGGATAGCAAAATCAGTTGATTTTGGTTTAAATTATGGTATGGGTAAAAGGTCTTTAAAGGAGAAATTGAAGCTAGAAACAGGCATTGATTATACGGAAGATGAGGTGGCAAAGCTTATAGAATCCTTCAAAAATTTATACACTAATGTAACAAATTATCTTAAAATAATAAGTCAAAAAGGATTCAACAGACTCGAAGTTAGAACTGAAGCAGGAAGACTTTTCAAATTCGATAAACCTGCTGCAGAGACAGAAGAGAAATACAACGCGCAGAAAGGTAACGTTGAGCGTGAATGTAAGAACCTTCCGGTTCAAGGTCTTTGTGCTTATATGCTGAAAATAGCAATGGGTAATCTTTTCTTAATCCTTGAGCCTAGAGGAGTGAAACTCATAAATTGTGTTCATGACGAGTTAGTTTTTGAGTGCAAAGCAGAAAAAGCTGAAGAAGTAACAGCAATTATAAAAACTGAAATGGAGAAAGCTGGAGTGCTATTTTTGAAAGATATTCCGTGCATTGCCGAAGTCACAATCGCCGATTTTTGGAAGAAGGATTGAAAAATAGGTACTGAAATTTCAGAACACTGTTACATTGGAAAACTGTATATTTCCAACAAAGACGGGCAAACATACCAGATTAGAGTTTTTGTTAAGAAGATTAAGAGAAATTGTAACCAAGGTGAATAAAATGAGTTTTTTTGAAAGCTACAAACAAGAAATTAGTCCTGAAGTTGCGTTACTAATAATGCCGGAATTAAAAGAAGATTATATCAAAGATAAGCCATGCAAATGGAGAAAAGGAAGGATAGCGCTTTGGGAAGTCGCAAGTGCACGCATTGAAGATTGTGACCCATCGATCGAGAAATATTCTATTTTGTGCACTCTGGTATTTTTTAGTAAAAAAGGAAATCATAGGTATTTCACTCCATCCAAAAAAACATGCCAGAACAAATAGCTGCGTTTGATCAACAACTGGTGTTATCCATAAATTGAGTTGCACTATAACCGATAAAAATGGTAATACAGAAGTAAAAGTTAGGCTTTTCCAGACGGATTCCGAAATTCATCATGGTAAATCGAGACATTTGAATGGAAAGTTGACCAATTTACTATAAATTCTATCGATCTTATTATTTTCCATAATAATCGAATCAAATTCATATTTAGATCTAAAATAAAATCTTCAGCCAGGAATTATGCTCCTACGAAATTTGACTGGATTACAAAAAAAATAATGCTATCGATTTAAAGATCAAAGATCATTTCATTAGCTTAGGTGATCCAGCTGATCTTAGATGCCAAAAAGGTGATCTTGTAGCTGCAGGTGAAGAGATGCCTGCAGCCTGTAGGAAAGTCTAATGCAAGGTACGGGCAATACCTAAATTATGATCAAATCTGATTCATCATATAGTTTTTGCATATATACTAAATAGTACTACTTAAACTAAATTTTAATTATATTACATGCCCCTGATTTCATGATGAAGCCTTTCCAGCTCATTATTAAAGGATTAATTCTCAGCCCCTATAACAGGTTTATAATTCCTTCAATAAAGGGTAACTATATTCAACTCAAAAAAATGCCTTCCCTAGTTCTTCCTTAAATTTTTAAGTTAGTATTTAAAAGCAATATGTTTCTGTAAAACTGCGGTGGACTAGAGTTTTTTCCAGCTAGCTTCGAACTATAAAATTGTCCATACCCTGCAGACTTTAAAGAACTAGTAGTTACACAGTTGATATATAATATCGAATACAGAAAACCTGATCAAGATTAGTGAGATTTAGACAATTGTGTGTTTACTGTTGCTGTTTTTCAATTCAACTACATAAGGCGGAGCAGAATCGTTCATTTGATTGTAGATCATAACAGAATCTTTGCCTGAGTTTAATGACGGCACAAAACCTTTCCTAATATCGGAAAGCGGAACAGAATTTTTACCCAAATAAGATGAAGGAACAAAACTGCCCATTAGATAAGAAGTTGGAATATGACCGTTACTTGAACCTGATGACGGAATATAAAGTTCTATGATATGCAATCTCGAAATAGAAACTTTTGCTGAAACTTTTATCAGGTCAATAATTTTGATATGACCACTACTTGGATTTGACGAATCAACAAAATATTTGCTTGAATTTGATTGCAGAACAGAATATTTGCCTGAGTGTGATGAAGGAACAGAATTGTTTGTGAGATTAGAGCTTCCACTTACCAATTCAAATGTCAATGATACTACAACAAAGACTAGTATCGAGACGGTCAATATTTTATTTATTTCACCAAATATTTCTTTTACCATTAGTGCCCCCCTAAATATTTGCTTATCTAAGCATATACCTGATAGTCTCTATTTTGAAAAAAACTAAAAGGTGAAAAATAAATCATATTTTTTAACTAAGAATTAAGTTTCGTTTTATTTGAGATTATATATTTGTTGATTATATAGTATTAATATTATATCACTAAAATTAACTTTTGATTGTATAATCTAAGTATTAATATTCATAATATATAATTAAAAGAGAAATTTAGATTAGAAATATAGCTATGGGATTTATAATATTTAACTGAACAAAAAAATCTTGAAATTTTGTCTTATTAAATTAAAAATTTATGGAAAAATTGTTTGGCTAATTTCGCTTCTCAATTGCATTAATACATACTCTGAAAACTATAGTAATAATTTTAAATAATGCGATATTTTATGCGTAAATATAGGTTTTTTAACTATTCAAGCTGGGGAAAAAAATGTCAAGCACCATCTTTACTGAGATTAATTGAGCAAATTTCGGTGGGCTGATTTTTATTTTATCACTGTTTTGAAATTGTTTAATCTCTCTAGTGCCTATTTTAAGTCTGTTTCATGAAGAGAAACAAAGCAAATGAAACAAAGCAAATAGTCCTATCAAGATCCCCAAAAATGTACCGGCAATAATGACTTTAACTATAAAAAATACTGCTTGCTTCACCTTAATTTTGTCATCGAGCATGCAAATAACAACCACTGTATCGTCGAAAGCCATCAATTACTTAGTTTTTTTTATTAATTTAAATGATCAGGTTAATCTTAGATGTCAAAAAGGTGATCTTATGAGCTGTGGGTGGAAATACCTACAGCTCGGTCACTTATCTACTTTGATATATTGGGTAATATATCAATTAAAATTAAATTTAATAAATTATATACTTTTATGGGTATATAATCCTAACTTGAACTAAGTAGTACCAAAATCATATAGTCCTTATCTTTGGGCTGCCTAATGTCCTTGCATCAGTATCTGCAGCAAACGTTTGCAGGGTTATATAAACACAAAGAGATAATATTGATTGATTATATGGTCAAATTCCAAAATGAGAGTTTTTTTATTTGATTAGCTTAGGTAATCCGGTTGATCTTATATGCCAAAAAGGTGATCTGTGAGCTGCGGGGGGAAATACCTACAGCTCGATCAAATATCTACTTGAGTATATGGGGTTATACACCATTTATAATTAAATTTGTTTAATTATATACTTTTATGAATATATTCTACAAATTTAAAGTAATTAGTGTTAACATTATGTGGTCCTAGTTTCAGGAATTATAATCTAGGGAAGCCTTTTCCAGACAATCAATAAATGACTTCATCTAAGCTCTTATATCATGTTTTGTGATTCCTTATGAATCCCATATTAGAACTCCTAAATGGATCTTATACAACCCCACAAACGTTCGTAGTTGACTTGAGTATCTCCGAATAGTCAATAGTGGCATGGTGTAAGACTTTTAATCGATCCACACCATCTGACTCTCGATTCCAATTCTGTATTGTTTATTGCAGGACCAAGGACTTGATTGTATTCTCTATCCATCATTGTTTTTGGATAGTTATGTTTGACCTTACAATGCAGCTTTTTTTAGCTTGTATCTTAATTCAGATTAAAAGTTATTTCTCTGAATAGTTTCTCTGAAATTTAAAATGTTGTTGCACTGTTGGAGCTTTGAAAGTCCAGATAAGTTTTAAAAATAATATCAAAATTAATTTAATAAATTAAAATATATATTTTTTAAGTAGGAATCTTTAATTTAGAGAGTGAAGTATTAAACTATGTGTATTTGTTTAGTTATTTTTCATCATTACTATTCAAAACAACTTCAGGAGACTGAATATGAACACATTTAAATGCGATGAAGCGAGTCGATTGCATATATTCATAAAAGTTTTAGGAATAACTGCAGTAGTGTTTTTAATGCTAGTGAGTATCGCAGGCTGTGTGTCATTTGCAGGTATTCCAAACTCTGGCAGTAGCAATATTTCTATTTCAAACAAGTCTGATGAAGCGATAAAAGCCTATGATCGAGTGATTGAACTTAACCCACAGGACTCAGATGGTTGGACGACTAAAGGAAATGCTCTTTATAAGTTGAATAATTTGATGAAGCTATTAATGTATATGACAAATCAATTGAAACTAACCCGCATAATTCAAAAGCCTGGTACAATAAAGGAGTTGCTCTTTATAATTTAAACAAGCCTGAAAAAGCAATAAAAGCCTATGACAACGCAATTGAAATGAACCCACAGGATTCAAGATCTTGGGATGGCAAAGGTATTGCTCTATATAAATTAAATAAATCCGATGAAGCAATAAAAGCCTATGACAAAGCAATTGAAATTAACCCACAGGATTCAAATGCTTGGTGTAATAAAGGAAATGCTCTAAGCAGCTTAAACAAGTACGATGAAGCAATAAAAGCATTTGACAAGGCAATTGAAATTAATCCGCAGAATTCAGACGTTTGGTATAATAAAGGAGTTGCTTTAAGCCAATTCGGCAAGTCAGATGAAGCACTAAAACTGTTTGACAAAGCAATTGAAATTAACCCCCAAAATACGTATGGTTGGACTGATAAAGGAGCTATTTTAGGCCAATTGGGTAGATCAGATGAAGCAATAAAAGCCTACGACAAGGCAATTGAAATTAACCCGCTGAATTCAGCGGCTTGGTACAATAAAGCAATTACTCTTGATAATTTAAATAAATCCGATGAAGCAATGAAAGCATATGAAAAAGCGATTGAAATTACCCCGCAACTCAGAAGCTTGAAACAATAAAAGTACTTTATCTAAAGGATTAAATGAATCCAATTTGTAGTAATGTACTAAAAATCTGTAAATTTTGATTGACTCTGTATCAATTCACTTAATCACAAAAAACAAGATGTAGAGTCAACATTTTTACTGATAAAGATTCTGTTTATATTTTGATAGCTTAATATAAATCTCGACATGGGATTTTCTTTCTAATCATCTTGTTTATAATATTAGCCAATATCTTAAAGCTCTGGCAATAACCTTAGAACATTTCAATTTCTATATCTTAAACAATGGCTCCTGTCTTATAGAACTAAATAATTATTCATAGAAACTTAATTTATATACCTGTAAAATAATAAAAATTAATATAAAATTTTGAGAGCCAACCTATCGTTATATGAAAGTGAAATCAGGGGGATTTATTTTTGGTCGAAACGGTTGCTCATTCTGGACTCACTAGTGAGACTTTTATTTGAAGTCCTATAAGAAATTCATTACCCAACTCTAAAAATGGCTTAGAGTACCTGAGAATTGTCCGTATTTGATTTGTCGTGTATAACCCCCTTCTTATACAGAACAAAACTCACTAAATATTAATACAAGATCAGCTAATATTAATTATCAAAAATAAAAAACGGTGTTCTCACAATGGCACGTCCTTCTAAGCTAACTCCTGAAATACAACGGAAAATTGGTGAAAATATTGCGCTTGGGTTGACTTATAGGTTGGCTGCCGAATCTGCTGGTCTAACCTATAAAACGTTAAACGAATGGAATCAAAGGGGGCAGACAGAGAAATCTGTAAAATATTATCAGTTTTCACAATATATCAAAAAACGAAACACTGATGCGGCAAAGAGCTGTCTTTAACGTATTAATGAAGCAGCAAAAGCAGGAAACTGCACGGTTTGCATGTGGATTCTCGGCCGAAGGTTTCCGGAAGAATTTAGAAGAAGAATATATAAGAAAATTAATTAAGTATCAGATAATAAAAACGAAAATATTGAGATAATTATCAATGACGCCGATGGAATTAGGGAGAAAATTCTAGAAAAGTTTGCTTTGGGTAGAGAGATGCATGAGTCATCAACTATTTAATATTTTTAGACTTACCAGACATATTTTTAATTGTGCGTTCTTCCTAGTTTATTTCATTATGTGGGAGGATTACAGCTGGGCTGACCAAAACTTCCAGAACTTCTTCTATTTCCCCTGGAGCTTCTAGGGCCTTTTGAGTAAGTAATGTTGGAATATGAATCGCTTGTGCGTGCAAAGTATCTGTGAGCTTCTTAATTTGATTATCCTTGATGCTGATTTGCTCTTGTCGCTAACTTATCCGGACTTCTTGTAGCTTTAGCATATCAGAATTATTTTTTTGTTTTAGGTTGTGTTAGGACGGACTCAAGTCCTTTGATGACAGTTTCTATAAAACCATACGACTTTGTAACTTTGCGTACAATTCTACAGGGATTAATACGTTGATTCTTTGCATTTCTGTATTCCTAAATAAGATACCTACAGGGGTCTGTCAATTCTATGACGGAAGGACGATTACTGATTTTCAACTAGAAAATTTATCCTAGACTTGACAGAACATTTTTGATTTTTAGCTTCAAAAATCATAAATTCTAAATATAGGAACATGGTCATAAGTATATATAATTCAGAAAGTTGCATTTATTAATTTTTTCCACTTTTAAATGATCACTTGGAGAGGTATGCGTATATTAATCTTTGAGATGATGGTTTTTATAAAGCAATCAGTGATTTCATAAAATCGAAACATATAAAAGATAATGCTTTATCCCACTTTGGATTTCGCGATAAAAAAGGTGGCTTTAGAATGCAGGGCAAAAAAATCGTTCTGACAAGCGATCTCACCATGATGAGCACATATCACGGGGGAGCGATTCTTGGGTTTGCAGCGACGCTGCCAAAGTCGGTGATGCCAGATTTTGCCTTCAGGCTACTCTTCTGCCCTCCCGTGGCTGCAGCCTCGGACGGCTCAGCCCTGCTCGCGCCCTGCGGCATGAGAAAAGTGGAGGCAGCCCTCTTGGAGGCCGGTTTTGATCGGTCCGAGGTGATGGTGGCCCATCCCGATCACCTTGATAAGGCCATCGGCCCAGAAACTGAGATCGTGGGAATAACCCACGACGACCCCCTCGGAAAAATCGCCTTGCGCGAGATCGAGGAGATGATCGGGCGGGGTGAGCCTCAGAACAGGTCCAAGTTCCTGGCCCTGATAAACCATCCACTGATCAAAGAGCATATGCCAAGGCTGGTGGTCGGCGGTATGGGAGCCTGGGAGCTGGTGGGCGAGGATGTCCCAGTGGATCATATTTACCTGGGCGAGGGAGAGGGCGATTTTCCTAGAATCTGCCGATCTATTATTAACGGCGATGAGGTTCCAAAGGTAATCCGAGGAACGGCTGTGGCAGGAGGGGACATACCTGTGAACAGGGGGCCAACCATTGCCGGGATCGTGGAGGTCGGCAGGGGCTGTTGGCGGGGGTGCTCCTTCTGCTCTCCGACCATGCGTACTCTCCGTCACAGACCCTTGGATAGAATCCTCGATGAAGTAACGGTGAATCTAAAGGCAGGTCAAAGGGACGTGGTTCTTCATTCCGAAGACGTCTTCACCTACGGCTCACCAGGCACCAAGCCCGATGGAGAAAAGGTCAAGAAACTGTTCAGAGGGGTTAAGCGGCTGCGTCCGAGGACGGTGGATGTATCCCATCTCAGCCTCGCCACAGTTCATCAAAATCAGGACCTTCTTCGGGAAGTGTCCAGGATCGCAGGAGTTGGCAGAGATCAGAGGTACATGTCTGCCTGGATAGGGATAGAGACCGGAAGCTGCAGAATTCTTCAAATGCATATGCCAAGAAAAGCTTTGCCGAAAAACCCAGAGAGCTGGCCCGAGATGGTCAGAGATTGCTATCGGCTTTTCGGAGAAGAGTCCTGGCTTCCTGTCGCCAGCCTTGTGCTTGGCCTCCCTGGCGAGACTGCCGAGGACGTGCTCCAGACCATTGAACTCGTGGATTCGCTGAAGGATTACACCGGGCTGATGATGCCGCTATTCTTCAGCCCCATAGCTGAAACGAGACTTTGCGGCACGACCGGCTTTGGAAAGGATCAGGCTTTTCCTGAGCACTGGGAGCTGGTGGGCCTTTGCTTGGAGTGCAACCTTCGGCACCGGAAGGCTCTGCACCGATTTTATAGCGAGAGGATGACCGCAGGACCTGGGGTCCATGCAGCTCTTCGCGGGATTAACCTTATTGCGGACGTGGTATTGAACAAATATTTGAAGAGGATGAAAAGAGGAGAGCCCCCGAATTGATTGAAAAACAGAATTAACGTTTGCTTAAAACCGGATTAATAGTTATCCAGAACGGACTTTACCACACTCTTGTGATAGTCCTTGAGAGAGTATATATTGTGATCGCCCGAGACGTCTATGCTAAGGATAGCCAGGCGGGTGTTCACTAGCCCCACCATTGCATCGACGTCCAAAAGGACCAGTTAGATTTACTAGTTGAATTCATTGAATGGCAACACAAACTTACGCCAGATAATTTCATCATCGTTGCAGGAGATTTCAACATCGATGCTAAGGATGCGTATTATGAAAAGTTTCACGCTTACGATGCGTATTATAAAGAACTTCGCAGTAGAATGGAGGACCGATTGGGGTTAGAAGACATTTGGACGTACTATGCTAAAAATAGATAAGGGGATACAGGGGGCATTACAGATCCTTCTTCCAGCTGTAAAAGAGATCCCAAATGCAGCGAGTATGCTGATGATTTCTCAAGCTCTGCCCCAGGCAAACGCCTTGATTATATCTTTGTGCAGAAACCCAACGACAGCCACGATATAAATGGTGATATCACTCTCCCAGGAAAAGGCATTTCCCACTTGACCCGCCTCTTGGACAAGTGAAACCGCATCCGGTTCCGCCGCATCATCACGGTAGTCTCCCGATACCACCAGAGAAAGTCTACAACCTTTCTGATCATGCAGTTCTCGAACTCAAGCTATTCATATCCAGCAAATGAAATTGTAGCATTGAAGAGCATCAGGCAATTATATTACTTGGCTTAGGGCTGACTACGAAACAACTTAGGTGCACATAATTATTTGGCATGGAAGTGCTTTCAAGTACTTTCATCGTTTGTGCCTTTTTTCGAATGTATAAGTTCATTTTCCATATATGCTATCTTACGACTAAGTTAAGTGGTTTATGAGATGATTAGTTTCCTTATTTGGCTCCCACTATCTTCATTAGTTTACAATTTTCCCTCAGTATTTCACAAGAAAATATTTCACCTATATATCCAAATTTCATTTTTTGCAATCGCCTCTCGAAAATTCAATATGTCAGAGATCTGGAGTAGAATTTATACATAGCCTCCACTAAATTATTTTTGATATTTTTTTGATGGTAATGTTACAGCTTCAAGCCAAAAGTTTTCTATGGATCCAATTGCTTTCATGAATTCGTCAAGGTCAAGAGGTTTAACTATATAAGCATTGGATTAAGATCATAAGCTCTGAGTATATTCTTTTCAGCGCTGGAAGTAGTAAAAATATTTACAGGAATGCTTTTAAGGTTACTATTTTCTTTCATTTCTTTAAGAACATCATATCCAGTTTTTTGAGAAATTCCGATCCAAAATAATTATCCCTGAAGAGCGCGCAGTTCATAGACAAATGGGTGCCTATAGTTAAGATTGCCGTACCAGCTGTCAAGCATCGCCCCACTTGATTGAAAAAATGATTAACAATTTAGAGCATTGACTCCACCTTTATCAGCCAATGAATCCCAAATCCTTGAACCAAGTATACTCAACGAAAGATGTCGAGATTCATTTTTTTATGAAATTTTATCCCATTGATGGACATAACCTTTATACTATTTGCACAAAATACAATCTCCAATTCAATCCTGTTGAAAAGTCATTTGATTCATGGAATGACACTAGTATATGGGTGATCATGTAGAAAGTTGTAGCTAAGCCCTTTCTTAGAATTATTAAGTTGGCATAATCGGGATGGATGATATGTGGGGTAATGATGATATAGTTAATGATCTCTATGGTGGCTTGGTATTCAGTTGTGGCCAAAATCAAAATGATGACATCGAAATTTTGAAACCGAATATATTTGGATATATTGAAGTTGTAAAAACTCCAAAAAAAAAGATAGAAAGGGATTGATAAATTGTATATTTAAGTGGTGGGGCTAAAATTAAAATAGATTATATGAATAGAAAAAGGAGCTTAAATATATTGGAAATGTGGTGAACCTGAAATTGCTCTAGAGACTTGGAGTTCTCATTCTCCAAAAATAAAATATGTTATCAACCGAAGACTTTACAGAACCAAAAACTCAATATTTATATATCAAATCCAGAAAATTACAGCTATTCCCTACAAGTGCTGTGACATCTTGCAGAGCCAAAGAAGAAATAATTATTTATTATTTTATGAGAGAAATATTATTGATTTTCAAGTAGTAACAAAATATAGTTACAAACAGAATGGGTAATTATAGTAGTTAGTCAATAATAGTTATCTGGGAAGTTTTCACCCCCACAGTAAGCTGAGGACATTCGACTAGAATAAAATATGTACTAAAAGGGTTTATATATCTAACTCCATTCAAAGTGCTGATACCAATATTTTGAGACATGTGATTAATTTGAAGATATAGGTGAATAAAATTGTTAAATTATATGCATATTTTATTTATTACATAGCCTCAATAAATCTATAGATATCTAGTGTATCAATAGTTTAATGAGGCGAAAAGAAGGAAGTTCGTTTTAAAATCGTCCATTTTGGGGTAGTGAAGTACTGGATTTGATCAATGACTCAAGAGCATGACCAAAACATGATGGGATTTCAAATACATAAAACAAGTTGATAACTCAATGAAAAAATAGTTTTTCTCTATTGGGAAACAAAAAGCTATCTGAACTTTTGAGTAATTGTTTCCTTACTAAATATTTTTGAGTCCTGAAAATGCTGGTATTTTGCTTCCCAGAAAATCTCACAATTTGCAGATTTTTAGCTCATGGAAAACAAAGAAGTAGTTGATATATATAATAATGAGTGACAATATATGTACTAAATTAGAGTTGTTACGCACAAGGCCGTCTGTTCAAAATATATTATATCCTAAGCCTGGAAGGCTATGCAAAATATCTAGAGGGATTTATTTTTGAAAATTGTGCTCATAGATAATTGTTTTATCAAGCTAACGAGTACCTTACTGGTTGTCATTTTATTTTTGCTTTCTGCGGGCGTTGGAAGCGGAAAAATCATTTATGTTAAACCTGGAAATTCAATTCAGACTGCTGTGAATAATTCAGCGACAGGAGATTTTGTTGTATTGAAAACTGGGAACTATAAGGAAAATGTGATTATCAACGTATCCGGGATAACGATTACATCAGAACCAAATCGCTCCGAGGGTGTGGTTGTAAGGTCTCTTAATGAAAATTCCAGTGTATTTCGAATTAAAGCAGATAATGTAACGATTAAGGGTTTAAACATAACTGGATCAGAGGAAGCTGCCAATACTCTTGGTATATGGGATGGAGTTTACTATCCTCCAGCAAGGATGTTCCTTGAACACGCTAACAACTGTATAATTGAGGGGAATAACCTTTATGAAAATCGGTATGGGATTTACCTTCAGGAATCAATGAACAATACGCTCTTGCATAATAAATTTTCCAATAACAGCATATGGCTTGATGAAGGATGTAGCCAGAACAAGTTACTAGGTAATACTATTGAGAAAGGAGATATTACTCTGGGTGCACAATGCTGGAACAATACAGTATTCCAGAATAGACTCTCAGGTGGTAGAGGAATAATTATTGGCTGTTGTGGTGGAAACAATCTTGTTTCAACAAATAATATCATAAATTGCAGCACTGGGATAAAAATCTATGATGTTCAGGCGAAAACTGTGCTTCGGGATAACAAAATAATGGACTGTAATTACGGGATCGATCTTACCTTTGTCTTTAAATCCGAAGTGTATAACAATACAATTTCCAACAGTAGCATAGGCATCTTTTTGAGAGAGAACTGCCACGAAAATGAGCTATTGAACAATATGGTAACCTCCAGTAAAGAATCGGGTATCTATTTGCTGAACGAAATAACTGATAATCACATCTACAATAATTATTTTAACAACACTTTAAATGTGAGGGCAGATAACAGTGAAGGTAATTTTTGGAACACTACAAAAACAAAAAGAACGAATATTGTAAAGGGTCCATATCTTGGTGGAAACTTCTGGGCAAATCCGAATGGTACAGGATTTTCTCAAACTGCTATTGATTTGGATTCAAAAGGAATTCGGGATCAGCCTTACAGAGTCAATGGAAGTGACTTTGACTATCTTCCACTTTTAATGCGTTCTTCAGCCTAGGGTGAGATCCTACAGAAACAATTTGAAAGCCTAATGAGTCAAAAATTTTTATAATATGAAATTCAATGAAAATCAACATTAATGTCTTTAACCTTAATTTAAGATCATCATCTCAAAAATTTCACCGTTTGTTTTCATAAATTAAGAAAAAAATGTTTTCAACAGAACTGGGCTTTATATAATTGAAAATACTTAATCTAAAGGGATTCTTATTTTTGGTATTTTTGACTCTTGATAATTGACTGCTGGTTCAAGAGAATTGTTAGAAGATGTTGCAGCGTGAAATAAAACCTTAATAACTTCTTGAGGGCTATAATTTGCTTTATTAGATAAAGCTATTATATCAAAGAAGCTACCTAATTCAGAAGATGTAGACAGTAAACTGTTGTGTCTATACCAGAAATGGATCAATTTTTATTTATATACTCAACAATTTCATTACCTTAATTTTGTTGATATTCTCCTGAGTTGTAGAAATTATTTAGGAACTTACTAAATTCGGTAACACTACATTGCCCGCAACTAATATATATTACAATTGACAATTAATGTGTTGTTGTGGGTAAGGACAATTATTGTTGCGCAGTTAAGGGATTAGTAGCCCGAAGGATGCAAAATTCTAATCTGCTTATAGGAATACTATTCAAATGGATTGAAATTTCGAACCGAACTGCAGAATTCATATCCTGAGGGAATGATTCTAACCCGCATATATGCGCAAGCATTGAAGAGACAGGAGGAAAACTATGAGTGAATTAAATCAAGAATGCGGAAAAAGAAAAAAATACGGAAATAAATGCCATGAAGACGGTTATCACACCGTTATAAAGGGTTGTACTGACAGCCTGAACTCAGAAGAATTAGATATTTACCGCTTTATGATAGGCGGTATGCAGGGTAAATAACCTGCACAACCTTTTTTTATTTCTCGTTCATAGAAAATAAGCATGTACGATGTATATGCGGTCCGTAAAGATTTTCCTGTTTTAAAAGAAGTAGTGTATCTTGACAGCACAGCAACTACTCAGACTCCGATACCTGTAGTTGAAGCCATGGTTGATTACTTCTATAGATATGCTGGTAATTACGGTAGAGGAGCACATCGTCTGGCCCGGGAGACCACAAACCACTACGAAGACGCTAGGGAAATAGTTGCTAGCTTTCTAAATGCAGAGCCTTTAAATACCGTCTTTACGAAAAATACCACCGAAGGAATCAATCTTGTTGCTAATAGTTATCCCTGGGAGGTAGGAGATCACGTTGTCACAACTCTGCTAGAACACCATTCAAATCTTCTCCCCTGGATGCGTTTGCAGAAAAAAGGGGTAAATATCACGGTTATAAATCCTGACAACAAGGGCAAAATCGACAGTTATCTGCTAGAGAATGCTTTCACAGAGAAAACCAAACTTCTTGCCATAACCCAGGTTTCAAATGTCTTCGGTTCCGTACAGGACGTAAAAGGTATGACAAAAATTGCCCACCGAAACAGCATAAAAGTTTTGATTGATGGTGCCCAATCTGCAGGACATATGCCAGTCGACCTTAAGGATATTGGATGTGACTTTTTTGCAACTTCTGGACATAAGGGCTTGCTTGGACCACAGGGTACTGGTATACTTTATGTTAAAGAACCCGACGTACTCGAAAGTGCTTCAGTTGGAGGGGGCACTGTTTCGGATGTATCCGAGTCTACCTACACTCTGGAGCCTTCTCCAGCATGTTTTGAAGCTGGTACTCCAAATATTCCAGGAGTCATCGGGTTAGGAAGAGCTGTAGAGTATGTAGAGAAAATAGGGATTTCAGAAATCAAAAAACATGAAATGGATCTTTCAAAAAAGGCTGCAAAAAAGCTCTCCGAACTCGAGCATGTGGAGGTTTACGGGCCCGAAAACCGTCTGGGAATAGTACCTTTTAATGTGAGAGGGCTTAATGCTCATGATGTTGCTCTAATTCTTGACCAGACCAAACAAATCTGCGTTAGAAGCGGTTACCACTGTGCAATCCCAATTACTCGCTTCATGGAAGTAGATGGTACTGTAAGAGCTTCTTTCGCGCTATACAATACAATCGAAGAAGTGGATATTCTGGTAAAAGCAGTTTCTGGGCTCAAGTCACTTGTTTCCTAAAGAACAGTAAATAAAAGCTGTAACTAATTTATCATGATAGTAAGTGAAGAAACTGGTTTCTTAAGTGTTCTCCATCCTTTGTTTCCATAATTTTTATTATTCCATTAATTATTTATACGTTTGTCAACCATACTTTCTCAGTCTCAACAGTCTTTTTTTGCGTTTCTCCTTTTTAATAATCTCGTACTTCCCACAGATGGACACAAGAATGCCATCTATTTTTACAATATGATGGTAGCTTAAAAATTAATCTAACTTTTAATGAATAGTTGACAAACAGGCAAACAAATGGTACATTTGTGTATATCGATGTATATCTGCTAAATGCCGATCTTGTTTAATCTTCGTATTTCTTCATTTTTAATAAGCTCCTAAATAATAGTGGCAATTTTCCATGCCAATTCAGTAATTGTTTTTGCATTTCGAATTTATTTCTTCTTGAGTTTAAAAAACTCTTTTAACTTGCTATTCATTTTTCTTGCTGCTGCCTAGACAATCAGTGTTAGAATCCACCTTGCTATCTTGGATCCATCTTTGTGATTCTCCTATCATGAATTTATCCGTCGATTGATATGCATTCGAAACAACTCCAATTTATGCAGCAAACTTATCTCCTGAAGAAAATTATCTAAAACTGGACTGGACACGTATAGTTCTACATGTAACTAAATCTAAAATTGAGAAGTGTTGATACAGTAGATGTCATGGACTTGATAAATCACAGGTTACATTAGGAGTTCGTGAACTCAAGAGACTTATAAGCATACCTAATCAAGTCACAGTGAATAGAGGCAATGCTCTTGACTTACTGCAATTATCTGTCACTCATAATCAACTAAAAAATAAACTCAAAAAACGACTGGGGTCTATGAATAAAAAACAGATCTAATGGTGGTTATGCTCCACAAAATAGAAGAATAGCTGGTAAATTCTGTACACTAATATAATAATATATATTATTATATATAAATATCATTAAGTCTGGGAGTGTATACAATAGTTATTCGATTGAATATCGTATTAGTCTTATTTTAGGAAAATTAATATATAAAAACAGAGGGAAGATAAATAATAATTAAACATAAATTGTATCAAATAACCTTAGTTTCACTAACTATGGTTTTAATGCTGGTAAGTACCGCAGGTGCATTCCCATTCTGTGGATGTGGCTATGGATGTGGGGATCACTCCTGGGATCACTCCTGCAATGATCAGTCGAGTGATTAGTCGTCTGATAATTGTCTAGTTTGTAATTGTCCAAGTTGTCCAGCTGGTAATTGCCCAACTTGTGCATCTCCAGCTCTGAGTATAAATAAGAAGTAAATGTATCAATTTATAATTGTGCATCACAGCTTATCTAATACACATACACTATAAATAATACAGGAAATGTAGCTCGTAGCGGAATTGTGATTTATGACAACATAACTAGCCTAACTGGAATGCCTGTAACCACAATTACTACTCTTGACACAGGTGCCAGCGTTACAACAACAGCAAACTACACAATACAACATCAGACATTGTTGCTTGTTCGGTGACCACTTCAGCGTATGCAACAGCAATTGGTATCTCATTCATGTCATCTCAAACACTGAGACTAAGACAATATATTACGTGCCATTACCACCACCATAAAGTTAGAAGCCTGATTGAAAAGTGATATGTGGTTTTTTTTAAAATTACTAATCATTTTTTTTATAATTTTTTTTCTCGGCTTTTTCTTAGATCAAAATAAATAGCAACCGGAATTATTATAGTTTTCCGATACGTTTTCCAACTTTTTGTACACTTACTCAGAGTGTTCAATCTGTCACAATTCCTATAATCTGTAGAATGTTCTAATTTTTTAATATAAGCAGAAAATAAAAAAAATTTAAACTTTTTAGGACTTATGCATTTATAGAGCAAAATAACACGAGATATTTATCATAAATATTCTGGTTTAGATATTTTTGAAGCTACATGATATTTTTTTTAGTTGAACTGCATAAGTCCCATATAATAAACTTTGTAGTTTAAAGTTGGATTTTAAATAGTTTTAAGTTTAATGCTGTTTATTTTTTATTTAAACGACGTAAGTCCTAATAAAGATCAAAACCAAATACCTGAATAAATCAGTACGATTTTAAAAGATAAACGGAGGTTGTGGCATTCTACACTCAAAATAAAGAGCAAATAGATAGAATTTACAGAACTTCAAAACTTTACAATAAAAAATGGGATAGGTGTAGAAAATATACTCTTGAAAAAGTAACAAGAGGTTTAACCGAAGTTTATACTGGAAAAAGCAGTTACATTACCAGCACAGAATATATAGAAGAACTTAAAGAAATGACTTTTGAAGAAATTGAATTATTAAAAAAAGGTTTTGCTGCGAGGCATTTAACTATTAACTTACCTGATGATCATTTCATTGTTCAAGTTGTTAAATACCTTGACAGAATGACTGATGGATATAAAGAATATAAAATCTTAGGTGCGTTCTACTTACTTTCTTCTTGTACACAACAAAAACCTGTTGTGGATCTTTCAACTACCTTTAATGGAGTTTTCACTAATTTGTGGACCCAATTTATAGGAATTTCTTCCATTTCGAGAAAATCCACAATCATAGATTTTATTGTAGCACTCTTATCGTATGCAATGCCGGAACAATTGACAGACACAGATCCTTCAAATGGAAGCCTATGTTGAAGGACTGTCACTTAATTCTGTGCAACCTATGGTGTACGACGAAGTAAGTACATTGTTCCAGAAAATGAATCAAAAATACAATTCAGGATACTTTGAATTTGAATGCAAAATTTACGACTGCAAAAGTCATGAAAAAAGGTAGCATCAGGAGGAAAAAGAGAGCCTAAAACTTACATGATAAGCGAGCCATTTGTCACTAAACTGTATGGTACTACATTCGTGAAATATAAGCGCAGTATGACTATTCCTGACTTTGACAGGGGATATGGATTCAGATTCCTTTTTGCTGCACCTACATATGACTTTGAAGAACGCTTACCACGTGTGAGAACACCAGAGGATATTGAGGAAAAAAGTAAATGTGAGGTCAGAACTAAAAAGTTATATGACTTTTTCTCACAAATGTCACCTTTTTCAATGACTATAGATCAAGAAGCCATGGATGATTACAACCAAGTAGGCATTAAAACTACTAAAAAAATTAAATACATGCCTTATCAGGATTTACTGGGTGCTGCTTGGAGTAGATATCAAATATATATTCTGAAAATAGCAGCTCTAATCGAACTTGGAAAATCCACAGTATCTAAAAATATATGTTCAGAATCAATTCAAATCGCTTCAAGTATGGTGTTAGATTATTTTTTACCAACTCTTTGTGATGTCTACAATCTATTAACAGTAGATCCGAAAAATAACAAAATCGATAAAATAACAGAAGCATTAAAAGAATTCAAAGGAATTGCAAATCATACTGATTTACTTCGAAAAGTCAGACTAGAATCAAGAGAATTTAAGAGTTCAATTGCAACAATGGAAGAAAGTGGACAGATTGAAGTCATTATTGAAAAAAATCCGAAAAACAATAAATCAACTCATTACTACCAACTAAAAAGCTGTGATGAAATCAAATTTGGAAGCACAGAGTTAACTTCTCAAATGATTTCAGATATCCAAGTTCACGAACTTCCCAAGCTCACAACACATGAAGTTGATAGTGTGAAGTCCGTGAGTTTGACTAATTCTACACAGTTAGATGATATCTCTCAAAGTAACAAAACCAAACAGTCTAATAATATACAAACTTACGAACTTCACAGTACCCCAAATACATACTGTGAGTCTGGGAATTTGGGGATGTTGGGAACGTGTGAGTCTGAGAAACATTATATAGTTAACTCTGAGCACATGCAGAGCATACACGATTATCTACGAAATAGTTACCATAGGCAGCAAATTGATATTTTTAAAGTAATTTATGACTTTTGTCAAACTCCTGCTGGAAAAAAAGCCCTTAATGAAATGGGATTGGAGAAGATAAAAGAAATTGTTGAAAATTCATTGAAAAATTATGTTCAAAGTTTTGAATCGAGCATAGTGTCTGTGGAAGAAGCTGTTCGGATTCTAGAAAAAGAGGGGATTTAATGCCCCTTCTTTATCTTGATATTGAGACTTCTGGCTTAAATCCCCTTATTTCCGAACTAGTGACTTTGCAATTAATGACGTCGTCAGGTAAATCAATGATAATTAAAGCCACTGAATCCCTGGTGGTTCTTAAATCCCAGCTTGAAAGGAGTTTAGTTGTAGGCCACAACATAAAATTCGACTCTAAGTTTTTGAAATATCAGTATGGTATCACTCTTTACAGCGTATATGACACATATTTGGCAGAGATAGCAATTTCAGGTGGTAAGCTTGCACGAAGAAAGGGTGCCTCTCTTGCAGATTTAGTATTTAAATACTGTGGTATCACTCTTGATAAGTCTGAGCAGTTAGGATTTAAAAAGGGGAATCACTAACACCAGAGCAAGAAAAGTACGCTCTCAATGATTTAAAGTATTTGCCTGAGATAATGAAGCAGCAGCAGGCACAGATAGCTTTCCTTGGGCTTGAAAATATAATTGATATTGAAATGAAATGCATCCCTGCAGTGGTCTGGCTAGAGCTGTCTGGTTTTCATGTAGACCTTGAAAAGTTTGAAGAGATAAAGGTCTTAGTTCAGGAACAGTATGAAAAAGCTGAAGCCTTTCTTCAACAAGAACTTATAATTTTTGAAAAACAGTGTCAATTAGATCGTTCGTTCATTCCTAGTGAATTAAATCTCAGCAGTCCTAAACAGCTAAAAATAGCTCTTCAAAATAAGGGGTATAACATTGATAAAACAGATAAAAAATCAAGAGCAAAATACGCACATGAGCCTATATTTCAGAATCTAACTGATTTTAAATAGTCTGCGACGTTACTTAAAATGTTCATTAAACCTTTACCTGGATTTATAAATTCTAATACAAATAGAGTTTATTCCGATTTTTGGCAATATGGCACAACGTCTGGGAGATTCACATGTGGAAAGCCTAACTTACAGCAGCAACCGAGCAGGTTTAAAGAGTGGAGAACTATATTCACTGCCGTGCCTGGAAATAAGCTAATAGTGGCTGATTATTCCCAAATTGAGCTTAGAATTATAGGGCAACTAGCTAAAGATAAAAAATATATTCATGCTTATAATGAAGGCCTTGACCTGCACGAAAATACAGCTGCAGTCATGTATAAAGTGTCTGTGGATCAGGTTACTAAACAGCAAAGAGGGATAGCAAAATCAGTTAACTTTGGTTTGAATTATGGTATGGGTAAAAGGTCTTTAAAAGATAAATTGAAGCTAGAAACAAGTATTGATTATACGGAAGATGAGGTGGCAAAGCTTATCGAAGACTTCAAAAACTTATACCCTGATGTAACAAATTATCTTAAAACAATAAGTCAAAAAGGCTTCAATCGACTCGAAGTTAGAACTGAAGCAGGAAGACTTTTCAAATTTGATAAACCTTCGGCAGAAACAGAAGAGAAATACAACGCGCAGAAAGATAACATTGAGCGTGAATGTAAGAATCTTCCGGTTCAAGGTCTTTGTGCTGATATGTTGAAAATAGCAATGTGTAACCTTTTCTTAATCCTTGAGCCTAGAGGAGTGAAACTCGTTAATTGTGTCCACGATGAGCTTGTTTTTGAGTGCAAGAAAGAAGAAGCTGAAGAAGTAGCAGCAATTGTAAAAACTGAAATGGAGAAAGCTGGGGCGCTATTTTTGAAAGGTCTGCCATGCATCGCAGAAGTCAAAGTAAGTGATACTTGGGAAAAATAAACTGTTTTTTTCTAATTTTCAATTCTTTAGTTTCGTGCACTTTATCCGGACAAGATTTGTAGTTCTCATCTAATCCAGTAAAAAACTCTTAGTTGACTAATGGATTAGGTAGATAGATAAAATAAGACACAAAATAATGTTCAACATTCCTAATGTTATTTTTGGGAACAGATTTCTTGTTTTACAAAATACTAAAATAATCTGATCTACCTTATCCACCTAATCCGATAAGCTTATTAATAACGTTTTTACATGATTAGATAACAAAAAAGACTTTATCTACCTAATCTGATAAACAAACACAAATCTTAATCTAAATTTGAATGGCCTTATAGGAATCACGAAGAAGATAGACAAATATAGATATTTTATTTTTTGTTAGTTAATTTATAGTTATTGTTTTTTTCTTCCTTTGTGTTTATATTGTTAATTTTCTTCTGGTCTAGCTTCAAAATTTTACCAGTTTAAATTTATTCCATCGGGATTTTCTCCAGAACTAACTATTCACGCATAAAAATGTTATTAATTACCATTACCATTACCCATTGATTATAAGATATAAATAGTAATAAATCGTATATAGTAGCGCAGTTTCTTGAAAATTGACGGGCTGGTAGATTGAATAATATGAAAGGTGGTAAAACAAGATTTCAACAGAAATTTACAGAAGATATGTTCCTGAATGCTCTATCAATTGACAGTATCAAGTCCACTGCAACTATTATGAGTTTAGTAGGATGCAGCAGGTCCACAGCTAAAAACATGCTTTATAAGCTTGTAGATAAAGGTAAAGTAAAAAAAATAGAAATTGAAGGTGGCTGTCACGGTTGGCAGAAAGTAAAAGGTGATTAAACTGGTTTTTATTGAAAACAAGAGTCAAGAGGTTGAACCGGAAATTGCGTTAAAATTGAGCCGGAATTAAAAAAAGTTTATCTCCCAGATCGTCCGTGCAAGCTGGAAGAAGGTTCGATAGAGCTTTGGATAGTCGTAAATGCATTCAGTGGAGATTGTGACCTTCCAATCGAGGAACAACGTTTTTCATGCACTCAGATACTTTTTGATAAAGAAGAAGATTATAAATATCTCGAGTTATGCGAAAAAACAATGCAAGGGCAAACAACTGCGTTTGATCAACAACTGAGTACTATTCATAAATTGGATTGCACTATATTCAATGAAGATGGTAATACAGAAGTAAAACCTTTGTTTTTGCTGATTGATTCAAAAATTGGTCATGGAGATAAATTGTAGACATCTAACTGACAAGTTGTTAAATAATTTGTTATAAATTCTATCTATCTTGTTTTAAAAGAATTGTAGGGGAAATCAAAATCTCCCTTACTCATTTAGTATTTTAGTATAATTTCCATTATTATGAAGTCCAAATTCATTTTATTAGCTTAGGCAATCCAGCTGATCTAAAATGTCAAAAAAGTAGATCTTGTGACTGCAGGGGGTCGTTCCTGCAGTCCGGTAGAAAATTGGTTTAAAGGTTTTAAAATCCTATTAAATGTAACTAGATTTTATTTGACATATAACCTTATTATATATTCTAAACAGTACTACCTATACTAAATAGTCTAAACAACATGTAGAATTCTATCCAAAAATCTAAGCAAATATCTTTATAAATTTAATTTGTATTTTTTAAAAAGAATAAAAATCTATATAAAATATCTCGAAGGTACTTACCGTCGTAGAGCAATACAATCATGAGGATTTCAGTTTGATATAAATAATGACTTATTATAGAGTCACTAGTGAGACTTTTATTAGAAGTTTTGATATCATTACCCTAAGTAGAAAACGTCTCTAAACGTCTAATAATGGCTCATATATTGATTTGACGTGTATAAATCCTGCTTCTGTACAGAACAAAACTCACTAAATATTCATACAAGATTCACTAATATTAACTATTAAATGAAATAAAAACGGTATTATCATGGCACGCCCTTCGAAACTAACTCCTGAAATACAACAGAGAATCGGTGAAAATATTGCGCTAGGGTTGACTTATAGCTTGGCTGCCGAATCGGCTGGTGTAACTTACAAAACGTTCAATTCCTGGATGGCGAATGGAAGAAATTCAACATCAGGGAAGTATCATCAGTTCTATCTACACGTTACAAAGAGGAACGTTGATGCTGCTAAAACACTTCTTGAGCACTTAAAAACGGCTGCCGAAGCCGGAGACACTCGGATATGTCTATAGATCTTGGAACGGCGGTTTCCGGAAGAATTTGGAAGAAAGGTATATCGGAAAATTAATTCAGCATCAGAAAATAAAAACGAGAATGTTGAGATTATCGTCAAGGACGTCGATGAAATTAGACAAAAAATTTTAGATAAGCTTAGATAGCTTCCTAAGAAACCAATTGTGTCGATTATGTTGTTTATGAGTCGTTTTTTGGCTTTGCGGTCTTCTATTCTAGCTTTAGTAGTATTTAATATGGCATATAATTTAAATGTGGACTGAGTTTGCAGATCAGGGGGTTTCAATGATCTCTGCAATTCTCATTGGTATATTATATATGCCACTTTGTGAGGGGCAAGGCCACAGTAATTTATATAGTTTAAATTATATGAAACAACATTTATAACAAATAAACACAATGATTTATTAGAGTTGCACTTGATATTTATCATTATATAGAAGGGAGATCCAACTTTCCTTAGTACTACACAAGGTATAGAATATTTCACAGAAAATTATGCACGCTGTCTAAATTTGACTTGAAAAGGACCGACCAATACAGCTAGGAATATTATTAGAAATCCAATTGTAACTCCTAAATCTAGATACATATCTCTCGTCCTTTACTTATTTTTGAGCGTGGGGTGAGCTTGAGACAGCCTGGATAGGTATTTCTAACAGCTAGTGAAGGTTTTTATGGAAAGGTCTGCAGCTCTACGAAACAATTCTAAGATTGATTTCTTTACCTGTAACATTTGTCAAACGTGCATCAGCCTTACTGGCTATGTCTTGTGGGACTCGCTGGTATGAGTTACAATTTATGGTGATTGATACATTCACAGGTTTTTCAACAAGAGATATGAAGCCTCGTAATCAACCATAACTGTAGAGATTGATAAATCTATATTCGCATATTCAGGATCTTCAAGTATGGGTAGTTTCCAGGATTGTTTTCTAATTAAAACCCCCATTAGTTATTCAAAATATAAGATTTCAGTACTTCACCAACTGGATCGGATACTCAGTAAATTTCACTCCGTTTGATGAGTTCTACAAAAAAATAATGTTTA
Organism: uncultured Methanosarcinaceae archaeon; assembly: GCA_963763235.1. Taxonomy (GTDB): domain Archaea; phylum Halobacteriota; class Methanosarcinia; order Methanosarcinales; family Methanosarcinaceae; genus Methanosarcina. The sequence continues at coordinate 327,043 of CAVXNY010000011.1, forward strand.
ATCAGGCGGCTTCCAAGGGGGAGCAAGGTCGCTGCAGCAAAGCGATCATACCAGCATATGCAACATATTTGTATGATTCTGGAATAGCTATTGCTACCAATCCACTCGCTAGAATCTCCGCAGTTGCGGAATCAGTTCCAACGGTAAGATGACGGGATGAACCAAAAATAGCAAAGGCTACCACCAGCTGCAGAATTGGGTATATTTCAGTAACTAAAGGCATGCCTGCAATTTTAGTGTATCCCAAGACTTATGGGATGGCAAATGCTGCGAATGCGATCCCTGCAGTGATTTCCGGGACTTGTGCAGGTTTGAGAGGCAAAATTTCCTGGAAAAGGGGTAAGTGAAGAGATTTTCTAGGCTTGTGCAGGTGCCATATTCGATCTATTCTAGTTATATAGTGAATCAACATTTCTAAGATAAGGATCAAAGTTTAATTAATTTAAATCTAATTTTATTGTTCTTTTAAAATAGGGAAATAAGCAGAAAAAATTAAAAAGACTTCGCATTTAGTTCTTTCTCAAGTGCTTCTGTAATTGTTTTCAGAATTTTTATTCTGGAATAGCGCTTGTTATTTGATTCCACAATAGTCCATTGAGAATTAAAGGTGCTTGTTTTCTGAAGCATCTCATCAATAGCAATATTATATTCTTCCCATTTGCTCCGATTTCGCCAGTCTTCATCTGTTATTTCCCAGCTTTTTTCAGGATCATTTTGCCGGCTTTTGAAACGTTCAAGCTGAGTATCCTTATCGACTTGAAGCCAAAATTTAAGAATAATCGCTCCTGTTCCTGTAATAATATCTTCAAATTCGTTTATTTCCCTATAAGCACGTTTCCATTCCTCTTCGCTGCAGAGCTTCTCTACCCTTTCTACAAGGACTCTGCCATACCAACTCCTGTCGAAAATAGTTATGTATTCAGCGGTATGGATCTTTTCACAAAAGCGCCATAGGTAGTGATGAACTTTTTCAATATCGTTTGGTGGACCCACAGGTACCACCCTGTAGAGCCTGGGGTTCAGCTCTTTAACCAGGCGATGAATGTCTCCACCTTTGCCTGCGGCATCCCACCCTTCAAATACTATAATCATGGAGCGCTTTTTCTTAAGAAGCTCGTACTGTAAGGTTTCAAGCTTCTGTTGGTAAAGCTTTTTGGATTTTTTGTATTCCTTAGAGGAAATGGTTTGTGACAGATCGATTTTATCCAAGACAGAGGTACTAAGTTCAGGGGGCTTTGATATTTCTCTATCCAGATATTTAATTATCTGCTGTCCCTGAGTAAGGGTCATGTGCTCAATATAAGTTTCAATGGCCTGAGTTGCAGTAGTGATAATCTTGAGGGTTGCAAAGTTCCTGTCATTTGCTTCCACTATAGTCCAAGGGGCATATGGCATATCTGTTTTCTCAAGCACTTTTTCTACAATTGGCAGGTACTTATTATATTCATGGATGAAATCCAGTTCCGTTTCATTTTTCTTTTCGTATTCATCGATAATTAGGGGGATGCCTTTTTTTTGAATTTTCTTGAAACGATCTTCTTGCTCTTTTTTACTGATATGGAGGAAAAACTTCAGTATAAGGTATCTATCATCTGAAAGCTGACGTTCGAAACAATTTATTTTTCCCAGGCATTTCTCAAGTTTGTATTTGGATTTTTCCTTCATGAAATGTTTTGTGATTGCCCGGCTGTACCAACTTCGATCAAATATTGCAATTTTACCTCTTACTGGAATAAGAGTCCAAAAGTGCAGAAGAAAGGGTTTGAGTGCATCTTCGTAGCAAGCAAAAGTCATGGTGTGAAAATCATACCCTCTCGAATCCAGAGGCAATATGAAACGATTGATATCTTCTCCCATCCCTGAAGCATGCCAGCCTTCAAAAACAAAAATTATGGGTATATTCAGTTTTCGGGTCTTACGTTGGAGCTCACCTAGTTTAATCTCAAGTATCTTCATACTTTCTTCATATTCACTGTGTTTTATTGCCAGTGACAGGTCAATATTTTCAAGCATACCATATCCCTAATTTTATCGATTAAAGTTGTCCGATTAATTTAGGTATTTAGTTTTGATCTTTCTGTAAGTTAATTTTCATGACAATGCTTAAATGTAATATTTGAACCTACTTACGGAAGGTAGACATTAAATTTTGAGAATTTCAAGGTTTTCCTTCATTAAGTTGTTGATGTTTTTATAATTAAGTTTCCAGCATAACGAAAATTTGCATGGTAATGTACTGAAGTGACTATGCTCCAGTTATGCTCACCGAAGTGCGGGACAAAAAAGATCGATTATGGACAGAGAGATCTCTCAAAGTTCTACATTCAGGCTTCAAATATGTCTGAAACTTATAAAGCGTTTTGAAGATTAAATCGAAGCTTTGGAGAAATAATTTTTCAATTATGCTTATGGAAAGTATAAACAACAAATGGATATTTTAATGTAGGTTCTAAGTATTGTGGAAATTGGTGCAGAAACTCCAATTGCTGAAAGAGGCAATTTATGTTTCAATAATTCAATAGCATTATCAGCTTTATATTCTTGCCAAAAACTTACTGTGACATTTAACATCAGTACCGCAAGGATAATTTGAAATCTTCCCACCGATGAAGGATTCCTGATAGCACTGCCGCGATCTCAATCATCCATGGAATTGGCCCCCAAAAATAGCTTAAGAATTTGATAATAGGGCTGATTTTCTTTTCAACTATTTCATTAGACCCATATATTTGAAGTCGCTTTTTTGTTTCTGAATCAGTAAGCCCTCTTTCAGTCGACGAGAGTTTTTGGAATAATTCAGGTAAGGATAATTTTTTACTTTTTCCGTGCTCATCGAGTTTTGAATAAAGAAAATACTAATAGAATGTCCCTCTTTCCTTTTTCAATAAAGTAAATGCGTTACTCTATTTATACATGGTTTTTACAGACATTTGGGCAGTGTACCAAAAGTTTTGTAGAATATAATTGATTCAGTATCTTTTTCTTGGATTCATTACTTAAATAAACCCTTTTGATTCTTAAAATCTATGCCGATTTCCCGATATCCATCAAAATTAATTATCAGATAAATACCAATTTTAGATATAAATTAACAAGTAAATCCCAAGATTAATTCTATTTATTCAGTAAAAATGCCAAATAATACAGAATTAAATATATTAATTCGCATAAAATGGTTATAATTAGCGAAAAATCATCAAATAAATCACTATAGCCCACAAATCCATGGAAACCAGCAATATTCCGCGACCTATATGACGATGTAGATGAAGTATACCAACCAGTGATAAAATAATATTCCTAGTTTCAATTGCGACAAATAAATAATTGCACGAGAAACTGATAAAACTATCTACAATCTTCATCTTGATCTATTATATTTCTATACGTATTTACCACCACCAAATGCTCATCTTCATCTTTAAGAGCATTAATTAACGGCTGCACTGATGATTTAGGCTTGATATTTTCAGGTGCCTTGTTGCCTTCAACAATTATCAACGAAATTAATTATAGCACAGGATGTATCAAAATAATCATGCAAAAGGATAGTAGGTACCGTTTTTAAGTAAGAAGGTATTTCACTATAATTAACACTAATAATTAAAACTTTTTCACCTTTAGCCATTGCATATCCAACGTCATAAGCTACATTGATGTTATTATCTATCATGAAAGCGATAAGAAGATCACATTTGTTTATAAAATAATGAATGGCACTTATAATATCGTTTTTTATTTCCAAATGGTTGGTTTCATATATTTATACTCCATGTGATTTTAGTTCATCTTTTAACAACTGTATATAATCACTTTCTTTCTGTACATCACAATTCAAATTTTTCTTTAATATATACTCCTAATATTTAAATTAATATAAACTCAAAGAACTCGAATAGTTACTACAGTCTGAAAATTGAATACTACTGAGTTTTCTATCAAATTGATGATGGAAAGAAGAAAATATACATTCTAGATATTCTGACCGCTGAACAAGCGCATAAAAAATATGGAAGAATTTAATATTAATTACCAGAACTTCAACTAGGGCTTTTTTATTTTCAGATTTTTAGTAAGTAGCTTAATGTTAACTTTTTGTTCTTCTTGATCAATGTTTGAATGTGGATCCTTTGATTATGCATAGTTTATGTGCTAAAAACTATGCATTTTATCAATTTCAGCTAGAATTTAAACTGAATTTTTGTCTAAATTTGCGAATAATATATATGTTTTATTAAAATATTTGTGTTAGTTGAGCACAAAATTTGCTATTTTCATTTATAGAGAGGGGAAAAAATCTCACTGTTTAATTTGTGAAAATTTGTACAAATAATAAAATTATAGTTAATATAAAAATGTTGCTCGGTTTTAAAACATTTTAAAGTAAATTAATTTTTGTTCAAAAACTATTTTTCGTATAATTAATTTAAAATAAATAGGGGAGTAATTGTACATTGTAGCTTAAAGCAAACAGACAACAGAGACTCAGTTATATATACACAAACTAAGTTAATAATTAACTGGAATATATCAGTACTATTCCGAATTAATTATACGTGAGGAGTGTATCTACAGAGCAATTTATTTGGGTTTACAATAAAAGGAATAAAGAAATATAACTCTTCAGTATTTTTTCATATCAGCTTAATTTGCTTTTTTGCTACTGGTATTTTAGTTTGAATAATGTCTATCCATAGCTTAGAGATTTTTCAGCGACATCTAGTGTACCGTTTATTGGGTTACACTTACTTGTCGCTGATAATAGTTTACAGTAGATAAAAAGCCAATAAAATAAATATTTCATAGTAAAGAAAGAGGTTATTGTATGATTGATTTTGGAGAAATTAACCTTTCGAACGTTAATCTTAAAAGAATTGACCTTGGAAGAGCTAATTTCAAAAGGGCTAAACTTGAAAAAACTAATCTTACAGGAGCTAATCTTAAAGAAACGAACCTTGAAGGAGCTGATCTTGATTGGGCTATACTCACAAGGGCTAACCTTGTTGAAACTAAACTTGAAAAAGCTAACCTTATAGGAGCCAATCTGCAAGGAGCTAATCTTTTTATGGCTAATCTTAGAGAAGCTAATCTTTATATGGCCAACCTTACAGGAGCTAATCTCCAAGGAGCAAAACTTGAAGGAGCGAACCTTGAAGGAGCTATCCTTGAAAGAGCTAATCTTTTTATGGCTGATCTTGAAAGATCTAACTTTAAAGGGGCTATTTTTGAAGGAGCGAACCTCGAAGGCGCTAACCTTAGAGAAGCTAATTTTAAAGCAACTTACTTGATAAACGTTAATCTTTTTGGAGCTGACCTTAAAAGAGCTAACCTTGAAGGAGCAAATCTTGAGGGAGCTGATCTTAAGGAAACTAAACTCCAAGGAGCTAATCTTAGAGAAGCTAACCTTGAAGGAGCTAACCTTATAGGAGCTAATCTCTATGGAGCTGACCTTGTAGAATCTAACCTCACAGGAGCTAACTTTAAAGAAGCTAATCTTCAAAGAACGAACTTATTTATGGCCGACCTTAAAGGGACTAACTTTGAAGGAGCTAACCTTAAAGGAATTCTCAATTTATCAATTGATCAGCTGTCTAAAGTGAGAACGCTTTATAATGTTAAATTAGATGAGGGAGTCCTCATACAACTAAAAGAGGAGTTTCCGTTCCTATTCAAATCACTAGAGCAGCAGTTTCTAGAATATTAGAACAACCTTTTAGGAGTTATCGACAATAATCTATAGAAAAACGAAGGTTGCAGGGGATTCAATAAATCCCTTCTTTTCATGAGCCATTTATATATCATCTATATACCATTTATAAGCAAACGACTAAATTTAGGAGTTTGTCGAAATCCGTTGCGGTTTAAAGTATTTATATTCGATATTAAGGACTCTAATGTCTATGAGTTGGTGTTTACGTCTCTTTTGGAGAAAACAAAAATTAATTTACCACGAAAATCTTGGCCTATTTCATTGGTAATATTTAATTATTGTTGCTTCTAAAACATTTTATGTGGGAGCAAATTTTGTTCAGAAACTATTTTTTGTATAATTAATTTAAAATAAATTCGGGGATAACTGTACATTGTGGCTTAAAGCTAACATACAGAGCTTAAAGCGGACAAATAAGAGTGAAATCTAATTGGTAGGATGCACGAGTATCAAAATAATAGTAAACAGTTTTAATAAAATCCGATTTCGATAAATGCTCACATTCCTTTATGTAAGCAATTGACCAAAAATTTGAGCTTATTGAAATCCCCTATCGTATATGACATATATTTTAAATAAGATTTAAAGTAGAATCGATTATAGATTATATATATATAAAGGAGATATTTAAATATGTGCGAAGAACATTTCATGGCAGGAAAGGGGCCAATAATGGCGACTGTAATGAGCGAGATGTGGGAACTTCTGACTGAAGAACAAAAAAGAAAGTCGCAGTAATGAGAATTGAAAAAATAATGAAAATTTTAGAAATGAAAATAAGTGGCATGGAAGAGATGATTAAGCTAAAAAAAGAAGCTATAGCTGATCTGCAAAAAGTTAAGGAAATGCTTAAGCAATAAAAATAAGCTCAACAGAAGAACGATATTAGAATTTGTATGTGTCCAGGTTTTACCTTGATATTTAAAATTGTTCAAATTATAGGTTCTATCGTGACTTTGCTACATTCACTTTGTATATCTACTGCTAGCAGATATAATCAGAGACGAAATAGTGCTCTAGCAGTCAATTTGATGTCAATTAACTCTTTAATAAAATATGAATATTTGGGGGTAATAAAATGGCGGAAACCTTGAGATTATCACCAGTTATCTGTGCATATCCTGACGACAATTACGAAAACTTTCTAATTGAGGTAGTCCTTCCAGGAGTCGAAAAGAAAGATATTTCTTTTAAGATTACTGAAGATAGTTTTTATGTAGCTGCTAGTAAAGAGGGAGTTCAGTACCTGGACAGTTATTCGATCTGCTGCCCAGTGGATCCAGAAAAGGCAGTTGCTAAATACTCAAACGGTATACTTAAAGTAACAGTACCTTATCAACAGCCTTTCGAAAAATTAGTAAATGTGAAAATCGAGTAGATACTGATGGAAAAAAAAGCTTCTTTACAAAGTAAATGAAAAAACTGAAGTATATATCACTAAATCTTTATTAAGTGAACATAATTAAGAGGATTCCGAGAAATTCCTAAATTTAGTCATGGTTATAAATGATATATCTAACTGTGAATTGGAATGCTCTTAATAATTTGCTAAATTTTATTCCACTTTCCAGATGTGTACACAAAAATGTCATCAATTTTCTTAATATGACAGTGGCTCAAAAATCAATATCATTTTCAATAAACAATAGTGGAAAAAATAGACAGATGAATTCCAAATTTGTGTATATTGGCAGAATGTTGGTTCAACTGATGTTATATCTTTCTTAATTATTTAATTGCTTAATGAGCAAATTCGACCATATACATCTATGATACTTGATTTTAACATCAAATGGATAAAGTCTAGGATCCTAAAATTAGACAGGCTGGGATAACAAATGATTAAAGCAAAGATTGCAGTAAATGGTTATGGAACTATAGGAAAAAGAGTTGCTGATGCTGTTAGGGCTCAGGATGACATGGAAATTATCGGAATTTCCAAGACAAAGCCTAATCATGAGGCTGCAGTAGCTCATCAACTCGGGTACGATATATACACACCTGTCGAGAATATTGAATCTTTTGAGAAGGCAGGGATGCCAGCCGCCGGAACTATTGAAGAAATGCTCGAGAAATCCGACCTTGTTGTGGACTGCACTCCAGGGAAAGTTGGGGAATCAAATAAGCCTCTCTATGAACAAATCGGGATAAAGGCGATCTGGCAGGGAGGGGAAAGTCATCCGATTGCAGGGTTTTCCTTTAATGCAGCTAGTAATTACGATGGGGCCGTGGGCCGAGATTTGGTAAGGGTTGTCTCATGTAACACTACAGGACTTTGTAGGGTAATCTCCACGATAGACAATGAGCTTGGGATAAATAAGGTAAGGGTAACTATTGCAAGAAGGGCTGTCGATCCCAACGATATTAAAAAGGGGCCTGTTAATGCAATTGTACTTCACCCAGTGAAACTCCCATCTCACCATGGACCTGATGTAAAGAGTGTGCTTCCACACATCAATATCACATCTGCAGCACTGGTAGTTCCGACAACTCTCATGCACCTGCATACTGTAAATATGGAAGTTAACACTGACTGCACTGCAGAAGATATCAAGAAAATTTTTGGTTCCCAACCCAGGATACATTTTGTAGGACAGGGGATTACTTCAACTGCTGAAATCATTGAAGTTGCCAGAGATATTGGGCGCCCCAGAAATGATAGGTGGGAGAATTGCATCTGGCCTGAATCCATAACAGTAACTGAGAAGGAGATCTACTTCTTTCAAGCAATCCATCAAGAATCTATTGTAGTTCCAGAAAACGTAGATGCTATCAGGGCTATGATGGAACTTGAAAGTGATGGCGCAAAGTCAATCGAGAAAACGAATAAAGCCATTGGAATGTAAGTTTCTATAGAAACTTCAGCTCTTGAAGACAGATAGTAGCAAAATTTTTGAATAGAATCTTTTGAAATTGAAATATTATAATCCGGATTTCTGAACTAATTTTACGAAATCTATTGTTTCTCTAACAGAGGAAGATAATATGGCTAAAGAGTTATACAAATTACCAGATTTGAAATATGGATACGCGGATTTGGAACCTTATATTTCCGAGGAACAGTTGCGAATACACCATGATAAACATCATCAGGCTTATGTAGCTAATACTAATGCCATTTTGCAAATGATGGACAAAGCAAGAGCAGAAGGAACTGATTTTGATTATAAGGCAAATGCAAAAGCTTTGGCTTTTAATTTGGGAGGACATGTACTTCATGATTATTTTTGGTGGGAGATGACTCCTGCAAACAATTCCAACAAAGAACCAGTCGGTGAATTGTCTGAAGTGATCAAAGTAGACTTCGGAAATTTTGAAAGGTTTAAAAAGGAATTTACTCAGGTCGCATCAAGTGTTGAAGGGTCCGGTTGGGCAGCGTTAACCTTCTGCAAGGGTACTAAAAGACTTGGAATCATGCAGATAGAAAAGCACAATGTAAATCTAATTCCAGATTTCCCGATTCTAATGGCTCTGGATGTATGGGAGCACGCTTATTACATTGATTACAAGAATGAAAGAGGTAAATTCATAGACGCATTCTGGAATATAGTCGACTGGGAAAGAATTGATAAGCACTTTAAGAACATTGAAAAATAATTAGAATTTATTTTGAAACATATTCGATATTATTTCGTTCACATGCACACGTTGAACACTTTCAAGAGGATTTTCGATAAACTTCTGATTTTATGGATCGTTCATATACAATTTATAAGTATATGAAGAAATTTAGAGGTTTATCGAAATCTTCTAACGTTTTTCAGATGATTTTCAATAGAGATTGGGATAGTAACAAAATCTGTTTGCTCTGAATGCAAAAGAGTAATTACAGCCTCAATTTTTTTGGGGGCGGAAAAATTTTGATTGAAAAAGCCTGTTCTAGGCACGGGAATTTTCGGGACGTTTACTGATCAGAATAAAACTCTATAATAAATTAAAAACATTTCATATGCTGGAAAAGGAGTTTCTAATTTTCAGAGTTCCACTTTATAAAAACTGGCCTATTGATTGCAGAATCTGTCGATATCATGATACTGGAACTTTGATTGTAAATATATATCATCAACCGACATACTCTAGCACGCGCAGTCTGTTTTGCAAATGCAAAAATAAACGGTTCTGTCTGTGAACCAACTTTCGAAGAAACCGGAAGACGATGAGAACACTACAAGGAAAGAAACCTATTCCCTGTTCTGCTATTCATTTTTCGGGTGGGGAGCCAACAATGAGGGACGACCTACCAAAGATCCTCGAACTAACAATAGAAATGGGTTTTTCACGGATCCAGCTTGCAACCAATGGAATTTGCTTTGCAAAAAGCACTGAATACTGCAAAAGGCTAAAAGATGCCGGGCTAAATACTATTTATCTTTATTTTGAGGGGGTCACTCCAGCGCCCGATCGGTTGTAAAATTAAGCCAGGTAATATATCGCACATCCCATAATAATGATCTTTGTTAATTAACTAATTTTTTCACAGGCCGATTTTCAGATTTGTTATTTGGTGATATACGTTCATTCATTCGGTTTTTCGAAAAGAGCAGGATGCTGTTCTTTTAATGGTGTGAGAATCTCTTCGTCTAACTTTGTAATATAAAGTGTTTTTACTTTAGAAAGCTGGTCAATTGATAAATTGAGAGCTCCACGAAGATTAGCACCCTGAAGGTTAGACCCTTCAAGGTCAGCTCCATAAAATCAGCTCCTATAAGATTAGCAAAATGAAGGTTAGCCTCCTGAAGGTTAGCTACTTGAAGGTCAGCTCCTTGGAGGTCAGCTCCCATAAGATTAGCAAGATGAAGATTAGCCTCTTGAAGGTTAGCTCCTTCAAGGTTAGACTTTATGAGGTTAGCCTCCTGAAGATTAGCTCCTCGAAGATCTTTTCTCTCTGAAATACCCATGAATAATTATTGGCTTTGAACTAAAATAAACATTACTATGCTAGGAAGATATCTTCTGCTTTTCATTATTTCGTTTTTAAACCTTATCTATTTTAAAATCGAATCTATGGGACCTGCAGGCTTTTAAGTAAGACAAAACAGAGTCAATTGAAAAGTTATAATTGTTAATTTTTTGTTTCCTATATCATTGTGCTTACCGAGTTCACCTAAAAACCCAAATTTTGCTTTTTGAATCGTATATTCAGAATAACAGACTAAGTCCTTTATCTTGAAAATAATTCTAGAAAGCATATGAATATACATTGAAAAGAACGAGTATGTCTGCGATGATAAAGTAGCATATACTGTATTTCCAAAAATCTCTTAAGCTGACCTGAAAACAGAACAAAAATTTTTCCACAATCATAGCTCTAAAGCCTATTGAAGTTACAGACAGAACTCCATTGATCTTATTAAATTCATTACAGGGCTTACACACTTAGAATCAAAATCAAACACCTGGGAGTTTGTCATAAATATTCTTTTTTAGATAATTTAAGGTTTAATGTTATTGATTTCTTAGTTCAATTGCGTAGGTCCTACATTAAACATCTAAGTTTATATCTTCTTGCGGTTTTTAAAAAGAAATCCCCTGTGGTCCATTATCTCATAAAGCTTTACTTTCATCCAATTCGTTATAACAAAAGCCACAAGTGCATAGATCCATACAAAACCAGCTAGTTTCCATCCTATGGCCGATACATAGATTCCGTACACGACAACTAGAGTTGCTAGCAGTTTCGTGATAACTGCAGACCAAAAAAGGAGCTTTCCTGGCTTAGGGGACCAGAAGTGTCCCCTGTTGCGGGTAACGAATATGGTCAGGTGCCCAGCTATTGCAAGTTTTAGGAAAATAAAAGACTGCAGTATACCAGCACTGAGATGAAGAATCCTATCCCCGATATAGAATATTGAGAAAGAAGAAATCACACCTATGATTCCCAGAAATGTGGCCATTATCAGGACTTCGTGCATGTTCCATTTTTCTGGTTTTTGGGAATAGTTCACATTGTCATATGCAATGGCCATTATAGGAGCATCGTTGAAAAGGGCAAGCAAAACGATCATTAAAGCAGTTACGGGATAAAAATTAAACACAATTATGGTAGTGGCAATAAAAAAAAGCACCCGGACAGTCTCTGCAATTCTATAAATGGAATAGCTCTTCATCCTCTGGAATATCTTGCGACTTTCCTTTATTGCATTAATAATGACTGACAGACCTGAAATTGTAAACACGATATCTGCAGCAGATTTTGCAGCATCTGTAGCCCCCGCTACAGCAATTCCCACATCAGCCATTTTCAGAGCAGGGACGTCATTGACTCCATCACCTGTCATACCAACAATATGTTTTTTCTGAATGAGTTCCACTATCCGGTATTTGTGTTCTGGAAAGACCTGGGCAAATCCATCAGCTTTCTCTACAACTTTCTGAGCTTCAGAATCGGATTTTCCTTCGAAATCTGCAGCTGTAATTATGTCCGTGCCCAATCCTACTTGGTCTGCTATCTCCCTGGCAATGGCTATGTGATCTCCAGTTATCATTTTAACTTTCACATCCAGGGAGTTTGCTGTCTTTATGGTCTCTGCGGAATCTTTATGTGGTGGATCATAAAGTCCCAAAAGCCCTGCAAACCTATATTTTCCCGCCTCTTCCACACACACTCCAAGAGCACGATACCCCTTTGAAGCCAGAGAATCTACTTTTTCTTTTACTTTCTGCCCGATTTCTTCTTTATTGCTTGAAATGCCTAGAATAATCTGGGGAGCCCCTTTGGCAACTTTTAACTTTCCTTCAGGTCCTTCAACCGCAGCCTCTGTATGTTTTATGACGGGGTCAAATGGCTTGAACTCCTTGATGTTATAACTTTCTATTTTTACTTTAAGGGGTTCTGAAGCCTTTGCCTTCAGGAGAATGGCATTATCAATCGGGTCGTTATCCTCCTCTCTTGAGGCCAGCGAGCCATAGAGCAGAAGGTCATTTTCCTTAAAGTTTCCAAAAGGTACGCATTCGGACAATGTTATTTTGTTCTGGGTGATTGTGCTGGTTTTGTCGGAACATAGAACGCCCATCCCGGTCATCTCCTCTATAGAGACCAGCTTGCTGACAATAGCTCCTTTTTTTGCGAGTTCAGTGGCTCCAACAGCCATTGAAACGGACATTAAGCAGGTAGAGCTGCCGGAATTGCAGCTACGATCAACACAAGAGCAAACTGAAGAGTTTCCAGAAAAGGAGTGTGTCTGAAAAGCTCTTCTATAAGTAAAACAATTGCAACGATACAGCCTGCAAGGACGATCAGGTAGTCCCCTATTTTTAGGACCGCTTTTTGAAAGTGGCTTCTGGTCTGAACATTGGCCACCAATTTGGTGGTCTTTCCAAAATAGGTATCCATCCCAGTAACCACAACCAGCGCATTCATCTCCCCTCTTTGAATAATGGACCCTGAATAGGCAATGTCACCAGAATTTTTTTCTATAGGCAGAGATTCACCTGTAAGAGCTGATTCGTCTACCTGCAGATATTCTCCTTCGAGGAGCTTAAGGTCTGCAGGCACAATATCTCCTGCAAGTATGCGGACGACATCACCTGGAACCAGTTCCCGTGCAGGTACTTGGGACCATTGTTCCCCTCTGAGTACCTTGGCATGCAGGGCCATTTTCTGCTTAAGGAATTCAATAGCATTGTCAGCTTTGTATTCTTGCCAAAACCCCACAATCCCATTTAAGACCAGGAGTAAGGAGATAATCACCAGATCTTCCCATCGATGGATAATACCTGAAATTCCAGCTGCTATTTCGATCATCCAGGGAATGGGGGGCCAGAAATAGCTTAAAAATTTTATAAGTGGGTTGATCTTCTTTTCGTAAAGTTCATTATAACCATACTGCTTAATCCGGTTCTCAGCTTCCGATGAAGAAAGTCCCTCGTTACTTGAATCTAGTTTTTTCAGGATTTCATTTGCAGGTAAATCCTTTATTTCTTCAATTTTGAGTATCACATTTTTTTCCATAAATAGACTCCAGATCCGTGCTTTCTCCCTACTCAGACATGCTCAAAATGGTTGTAATGTCAAAAAATATAGAATAAGATTAATTATTAAATTTTACTTCGGGCTTATTTCTCGCATCAACTTCTTCATTTGAGTCTGTCCTTATCTCGGCTTTCATTATAGTATTTTGGATCTTATTTTTCAATTACTTGTTCATATACCTCCAAAGTCTTTTCAGCTATTGTTTTCCAGTTGTATTTATTTTTGAGAAGATCATATCCATTTTCCCCCATTCTGTTATGGCCAAATCCTTCAAGGACATAATTGAGTCCCCAGGCAATAGAAGAGGGTTCTTTATGAGCAATAACGCCTGTTTTAAAGTTATCCACAAGGGCTACTGCATCGCTTGCAACTACCGGTTTCCTTGCATCCCAAGCTTCAAGCACAACAATTCCAAAAGGCTCATTCCTGCTAGGTACACACACAAGGTCACAGGAATTAAACCAGTCTATTACAATATCATCCGTAGCATATCCAAGAAAATTGCAGGAATTGCCAATCCCAAGCTTCTTAGCTTGATATTCACAGTGAGAACGCATCCCCCCTCTCCAATAATTACAAACTGTGCATTATTTTTCTTCAGGACTCGTGCTGCGGCTTCAATCAACAAGTCAGGTCCTTTCTGATATGCCATCCTTCCAGTGAAAAGAACAACTGGAAGACAGGGATGAATACCATAGTGCCTTTTTACAGTTCCTGAATCTATTTTTCTGTTTATTTTTCCTACATTTATGCCATTCGGAATCTCCCAGAGCTTGTAATCTGGAGTTTGGTAAATTTGCTGAATTTCGTCCTTCAATATTGTCGAGGTCGTGATCACAGCAGAGCATTCGTAACCTCCAAGCCACTCCCTATGAGATATTTCCTTTGCCTCCCACCAGTCCCCGTAAAGATTTCCATTACGCCCCCATTCGGTGCTGTGAAAAGTTAGCACAAAGGGCAGCTCTAACTGAGCTTTTATCCTGCAGAGGACATTTACTGGATGCCAATCGTGCCCATGTAGAACGTCAAACTCACCCATCTTTTCTCTGACATCCAGGAACTGACAGTATATACTATCGCACATCCTGTTCATCTGTTCTACTATCCCTGCATATTGATCACAAGCAACTCCATGATAGTGGACGCCGCTGATAATTTCATCGTTGTCTTCACGGCTTCGTGTAAAAAGATGAACCTCATGCCCCTCAGCCGCAAGAGCTTCAGAGAGTTCAGATACATGGGGTGAAACTCCTCCTACACTATCGAATGCAAACTTTCCCAGCTAAACATTCCTATTCGAATTTGTTTCATATATCCCACTTATTACTTTTTATGAAAATTAGAATTAAGAAACTGAATTACAGGAAGTAACAGGTCTCACTTGCTTGATTAGTTACCGGATTAGCTATATGTGTGAAAGTTCATGGCATCTTCTGAATTCGTCAAAATATGTAATTAGTTTCAGCATTAAGTGATTTTGTGGTCTTTGCAGGCCATTAATCAGGCGCAAGTATCGGATAACTAGACCTACGGGTAATTGATGAAATTTTAGTTACAATATAACGTCAACCACATGGTTATTTCAAATTAATTGTACGAAAAATAGTTTCGGAATAAAAGTTATTTCTACATAAAATGTTTTAACTTCAAACAACAATTTAATATTAATTATGTATTTATTATTTTGACAGATATTCTAAAATTTAAAATTGAGTTTTACCTAAAAAGCGACACAGATTAATTTCATATCAAATTTTGATTGTATCCTTTAGTTATTAATAGAGGATTTCTAGAAACCTCTGATTGTCATGAATTATTTATATGCCATTTATAATTTTAGGGTGAAATTTAGGGATTTCTCGAAATCCTCTACATGATGTAAGCTTCTTTCAAATTAAAGCCGGAATAAAATTTTTCCTTTGAATTATTTTTTTGGATAAATTTCTCAGCCAGTGTTCATTCTTCAGGCATGAGATCTCCTCTCAAATATGAGGCAGCTCTTTCCGGAGGAACTGTATTGATATAAGTTTCTGTATTCAGCTCAAACCCTGCACTGATAGAAAGC
Source organism: uncultured Methanosarcinaceae archaeon (assembly GCA_963763235.1). Taxonomy (GTDB): domain Archaea; phylum Halobacteriota; class Methanosarcinia; order Methanosarcinales; family Methanosarcinaceae; genus Methanosarcina. The sequence continues at coordinate 342,790 of CAVXNY010000011.1, forward strand.
CTCGGAAGAAGTCGAAGATTTAGATGGTATTCAGGATTCTCGAAAAACTGATAAAACATATAGTTGAAAGGAATATTTCCTACGACTCTTTCATAACTCCCGAGAGAAGCTCTTAAAATGTCGCCAAGAGCAAAAAGAAGTTTATCATTGCAATCTCCAAGAAAACTCACATGTCTCCTAGGGAGAATCCACACTTCAAATGATCCCACCGAATAATATGGGGTAAAGGCTATCCATTCACTATTCTCAAAAATGAGTCTAGAAGATACTTTTTCCTTAGCAAATATTTCACAGTAAGGACAAGTTTCTCTTTCCTTAATAATTTTCATTTCCCGTTCGAGTGAAGGAGGGCAAAATGGAACAGAAATAAGTTGACTGTGAGAATGGTCTATGGAAGCTCCGGAGGCTTTCCCGGAATTTTTGAATAGGGAAATATAGCGTATTTTGTCATAGGTCATATAATTGCATGTGCGGTCTCTATAAACATTCATGAGTCCTGTGATCTCGAAGTCAGAAAAATCTTCTAGTCTTCTCCCATGCAAAGATGATTCTATAATAACTTCATGAAAACCATATCCTGGTTCAGCTTGCAGACCAATTTCCTGATGTTCGAGAGAATGAGGGACAGGAGAAAGGGCAGGGAAGAGATTTGGAAAACAGCGAAAATCCCAGTTAAGTATTCTCTTTTCAGGAGTATCTGCAAAGATTTCCCCATTTTTATATACTGCAGTAGCTAGTGGAGTATCTTCCTCAGCTCCTCCGCAAAACGAGCAACTTACAGAACTGTGTTTCACTAGACTTTCAGCTGCATCTGCAAAATCCGAAGGTCTTTTAGTTCTTTCTTCAGCAATTATGCAGTATTCGGAAAGAAAATAATGCTTTCTGATTTCTGACATATAAGAAAAACCTCATTAATTCTTTGTTGCTCTTTTTTGATTTGTTCCTTCTTCTTGCTTGATGGAGATCTGATACGATATATCCTTTTTATTTGTGGCTCTTTTCATCTGCTTCTTCCAAATACAACCTCAAAATTAACGATGTGATTTTTTCCCCTATTTATTCGAGTGTACAATTCATATATGGCTTTTATGAGTTTATTGCCTTCTCTATTTAAATTATCGGCTGTAAACCTAAAAATGATCTATCATTTTTGCTACAATAAAATAGCAACAGGCAAGAAAATTCCTTAACCGATGATCAATGAAATATAATCTATTTGGATTCGGTTAACGAATTTTATGCATAACTTCAATACTACATGTCTCAATTTTCCGACTTGAATGCTATATATTCAACATAAAAAGAACATTTTTTGGTATTTTTTCTTAACCGAATGCAAATGCGAGTTAATGATAAAATTGTATATAATGAGATGGGTAATTTAATACGTTCTGATACGGTCATCAATTTGATTGTATATTTTCAAAATACCCTAAAATTGGGCTCTAATCTGGAACTTTTAAAAGTGTCTCAAAAAGCAATTTTTGATGCAAAAGAGATTCTGAAGAAGAACATATACTTCTTTAAAATGAGTTTTATATCTGAAGCAGATAATACAATGGAAAATATATTTTCTTTGATAAGGGGTATCGTAGACAAAGTGCAATCATTCAAAATTAATTGTTGTAGAACTAGTTTTTGTTCCAATTTATCTGCTTGTTTCAACAAACGGTTTTTCCATACAGGAAAATGAACAGGATTTCAACCTTTAATAAGAACTAGATTCCAGTATGGATAAATAATGGTGTGCAGAAACTTTCAATCTGGAACTACAACTTTACAGCAGTAGTCATCAAATAATTTTGGCAATAGCAGAAATTGGAACAAAAAAATAAACTAACTTAGGGATATGTGAACCAATATTTCTAAAATAAGGATAAACTTAAACTAATTTAGCTCGAATTTTATTGTTCTTTAAAAGTTGACGAAAAAACAGAAAAAATTGAAAAAACTTCCAATGTACTAGATTTGTTTTCTCATTTATTTGAGGCAAAATAATGTTCTAAATTTTAGTTTGTTCTTCAGTGTATTATAGAATCCATTAAAGGTTTCTTGACTGATAGGTTTATAATATTGACAAACAAACTAAAATATCGATATAGAACTAGATGGCAAAAAACTTTGGAGGATTTGGAATTGGAAAATCATTATTCCATAATTGCCGGAGAAGAAGCAGGTCCTAGATCAAATAAAATGGGCGGGATATGGAATGTCATTGACGGAGAGGCACATGCCCTTGCGACTCTTTTTAACTCTGGCACAGTGAAATCAAAAAATGAAAAGAAAATTCTTGTTGTAGGCCCTTATTATGGGCATAGAGGTGCAGACTGGAATCGTGGCTTGAATCGGATTACTAATATGGAAGAGTTGGCCCCCCTAAATATTGATGCAGAGCTCCAAAAAAGCCTGGAGTTCCTTGAAAAGTCAGGCATAAAGGTGTTTACAGGAGAAAAAAAGGTAGGAAAAACTGGAATAGGTTATCTACAGTTACAGACTTCCGATTTCGGGAAAATAATTACAACATACATGGGAAAGGAGATGACGCTCGAAAACAGGGTCAAAGCTGAAGCCTATGAAATCCTTGGGCTTGATTCCTTGAAGTATGAGCACATGTCCAATGGTCCGGAATATACCCATTATCTCTCCCTTTCCTACGTAATTTCTGAACTTGCTCGGTCTCTCATAAGCTCAGCTTCGAAAACTGCTGAAATCGGAAAGGAAGAAACAGTTTCAAATCAGGTTTTTATCCCCTGTCCTAGTGTTTCCTTGCACTGCCACGAATTTGGGGTATTTTATGCGGCAGCCAGGCTTAAGAAACTTGGCGTTCCGGTAGGTAGCGTTGCAACCCTGCATGCTACTCTTCCAGGAAGGACGGCAGGATACAATTCCATTCTAAAAAGAAGGAATAATGACAGTACCTGGCCCCCTGGAGTGCCGGAAAATCTGGCTGTCCTTGAGTCTCTTGCCTCATACGCAGATATGGTTACTGCAGTAGGGGAGTCAACCATGCAGGAAGCCAGGCTTTTTTACGGGATTAACGGGATTGTGATCCGAAATGGGATAACTATAGAATCCGATAAAATAGATTGGAACCTGAAAGAACATTGTCTTGAACAGATTCAAAAATTTCTTTCCGAAAACCTGTACAAACATCATGGTGGAGAAAGGATAAAACCCGAAAAGATAATCCCTATTTTTACAATCTCCCGCATAGAAGTGGAAAACAAAGGGTATCCTGAACTCCTAGATTCTCTTGTTGCTCTTGATCATATAATAAAGAACAGCATTTTGGAAGGACATATGGAAGAAGGAATTAAGGTGATCTGTTTTCTTGTTACTGCAGAAGGCCCCAAGAAAAATCTCCCAGAAGGTTTTCCTGTCAACCTACCAAAAGAAGTGCTTGTAGGAAACGAACTGAGAATTCAGCAGATGATCGAAGAAAAAGGGCTGGATTTTTCGAAAATGGTAAGGGGAAAATGTTCAGTTGCAGCAGTTCTATATCCCCAGATTCTCTCAATATCCGATGGAGGACTCGGTATGGAAGTTGGAGATTTTATGGCCGGCTGTTGTGCAGGCATCTTCCCTTCACGTTATGATCCCTTCCTCCTTACTGGACTTGAAGCCGGAAAAGAGGGCACTCCAAGCGTGGTCAGCCAGGTATGTGGTTTCAGTGATGCTATAAAAGCTATCGATTCTCTAGTGGAAGGTCTTGGCGGAGTGATAGTCGTAGACAATATTGATCTTTCCTATCATGAAACAGTTCTTGATTATGCCCTTGCAGTCAGCTACTTTACGCGGAATTTCATAGAGGACAGGGTAAAGTATCGACTCCTTTGCAGGGAAGCCTTCCTCCTCGCAAAGGATATGGATTGGGAAGAGCCAACAAAAGAATATTATGAACTGATTAAAGGCGAAGCACGCTTTTGCAGGCAATAAAACGAACCATTTACCAAAAAACCAATTTTTTTATATAAATTGCTTCAATACGTTAGAAGGTGATATAACATGATAGAATTTAAGTTAGATGATTCTGATGTGTATCGGAATACCAAAGTTTTCGATCAACTTCTCAAATTTGTAAAAGAGAATTGGGGAAGCGATAGAGAAATTCTCAAACATTTCGAAGATTTAGTCGGTATTGACCTTAGTGGGTGGTTCACACGAGACAAAGATAATAAAATTTCAGTAGGTATAGAACTCAATGAATCCAGTGACTACAACTACGACGAAATAATTTTTTATGACAAAAATAAAGGAGATATATCTGTATTTTCAGTAATGAGAGATTCGACTGCCTGATGTGTAACAGCTGTTCAGTAAGCAAGCCTAGACAACCCTATACGTTTTACTTGGCAGTTGAGCTAAGAAATCAATTGCATTAAGCCTCAAAATTCAGATATGCATATTTAACCATAACATATATTGTACTTGATTTAGTGCTGCAAGTGTATACATTCGAAGTATCTTAAGACAAATAATAGGCTTTCCAAAGAAAGTTAAGTGGCTGTACAATCAAATAAAGCTTTACGGTACTAATGCCAGTTCTTTCAATTCCATATATTGTACATACTCATATATTTTTTTATGCAATGGATGATGAAGTTATCGATTCTTGGAAATCGGCTTTTTTGAACTTCCTTTTTATGAAGACTTTTTCGTGAATGTATATCAGAATTTTGAGGCTTAATGCTATTGATTTCTTAGTTCAACAGCGTAAGTACTAATGAAGTTTCATAACAAGCTATTTATGGACAGACGTGGGATTCCATTCATATGACTCGGGCAAGAAGACCCCTTCTGCTCATTATCCTCGATGGGTGGGGATACAGGGAAGACGAAGAAGGAAATGCTGTCCTGGCAGCTAGAACTCCAAATCTTGACTTTCTGATGAATATCCCTGGTGTTTTTTAGAAGCGTCTGGAGAGGCTGTTGGCCTTCCAGGAGGTCAGATGAGAAACTCCGAAGTTGGGCATCTAAATATAGGAGCAGGGAGGATAGTGTACCAAGATCTCACCCGAATAAACCTCTCTATCAGCAGTGGAGATTTTTTCAAAAACCCAGTTTTTCTGAATGCAATTTCAAATGTAAAGGTCAACGACTCAAGCCTGCACCCTCATGGGGCTTGTCTCCTACGGAGGTGGACATAGCTATATGACGCACCTTTATGCGCTTATAAAACTTGCACATGAGAAAGGACTAAAAAAAATATATGTACACGCTTTTTTGGATGGAAGGGACGTACCTCCTAAAACTGCCCTTGGAGACATAAAAGAACTAGATGCATTTTGTAAGGAAAATTGGAATGTTAAAATCGCAACTGTCTCAGGGCGCTACTACACAATGGACAGAGATAATCGTTGGGATAGGACAAAACTTGTCTTTGAAATTCTAACCACTGGAATTGCCACTTATATAGCCCCGAATGCAGAGACTGCAGTTTCTGAAACCTACAGTAGAGACGAGACTGATGAGTTTGTAAAACCGACTATAATCTCTGATTCAGAAGGAAAGCCTGAAGCAATAATTAAAGATAATGATTCTGTAATTTTCTTCAATTTTAGGTCAGATCGGGCACGTCAACTTACCTGGGCTTTTGTGAATGAAAACTTTGACGATTTCGCGAGGGAAAAACGTCCGAATGTTTACTATGTCTGCATGGTACAGTACGATGAAACCCTGGATTTGCCCATTGCTTTCCCTCAGGATGAGCTAGCAAACGTGTTTGGAAAAGTACTTAGTGAACAAGGACTTATCCAGCTCCGCATTGCCGAAACCGAAAAATATGCACATGTGACTTTTTTCAGGAACGGAGGACAGGAAAAATGTTATACAGGAGAAGATCGTTGCCTGATCCCTTCTCCGAAGATCGCTACTTATGATCTCAAACCAGAAATGAGCGCATATGAGGTTACATATGAGGTTATCAGGAGAATGCAGTCAGGAAAGTATGATGTAATTATCCTTAATTTCGCAAACATGGATATGGTTGGCCACACCGGAATTTTTGAAGCTGCAGTAAAGGCAGTAGAAGCTGTGGATAACTGCATTGGCAGGATTATAGTTGCTTTGAAAGAAACCGGATGGGTAGCACTCATAACTGCAGATCACGGAAATGCTGAACAAATGATAAACCTGAAAACAGGAGAACCATATACTGCACATACTTCAAATCCGGTAAAATGCATTTACGTAGGAAATGATGAGGTAAAAGCTCTTAAAAATGGAAAACTGTGTGACCTTGCGCCAACTATTCTTGAAATCCTCAGAGTTCCGAAACCGCAGGAAATGAAAGGAAAATCACTTATCTAGGATTTCGTACTTGAGGCATAAAATTAAGTAAATTAGAAATTGCAGAGAATTTAGATTAACCTCTGATTTTCACGAGTCATTCATATACAATTTATAAGCATATGATGAAATTTAGGAGTTTATCGAAATCCTCAATAGTCATTAAAGTTGTTCTAAAAACTCTAAATGAATGAGAATTAAATGGGTTTTGGGATAAGCTCTATGAAATCTACTGATGGAATTCCAATCAACTTGCAGATATTTTTCATTATATTTAACTCACTTTTCCGCTTTTTTACTGTCTGCCCAGTTTCGTTTCCGTTTCCAGGACTTTAAGGGTGATTTTCATAACCGAATCTGGATTGAGTGAAATGGAATTGATCCCCAGTTTCACAAGAAACTCCGCAATTTCAGGATAGTCACTTGGAGCCTGGCCGCATATTCCGCTATGCCTTCCATTTCTTTTTGCTCCCTGTACAGCCATTGCCATTATTTTCATAACTCCGGGATCCCTTTCATCAAATTCGGAAGCAAGAAGTTCGGAGTCTCTATCAACACCGAGTGTCAGTTGGGTCAGGTCATTTGAGCCTATGGAAAAACCATCAAAGAATTCACTGAATTCGTCGATAAGAAGAACGTTATTTGGAATTTCACACATAACATATACCTGCAGCCCATTTTCTCCTCTCTTTAACCCGTTTTTCTCCATCTCGGCAATTACTTTCTGTGCCTCTTCAACTGTCCTGCAGAAGGGAATCATAAGAATGAGATTTCGAAGCCCCATTTCATCCCTGACCTTTTTCATAGCCCTGCACTCAAGGGCAAAACCTTCCCTATAACGATCATCAAAATAGCGAGAAGCTCCCCTGAAACCTATCATGGGATTATTTTCCACCATTTCAAAATAGATGCCTCCAAGAAGGCTTGAATACTCGTTAGTTTTGAAATCGCTCATTCGGACTACAACCGGTTTCGGATAAAAAGCCGCAACAATAGTCCCAACTCCTTGGGCAAGCCGTTCAACAAAAAATTCCTCTTTATCATAACCTCTTGTAATCTGTTCGATTTCCCTAAGGACTTTAGAGTCTTTGATCCTTTCAGGGTGTATTAGAGCCATGGGATGGATCTTAATATAGCTTGTAATGATAAATTCCAACCTCGCAAGCCCAATTCCATCGTTTGGGACCATGGAAAAGGCAAAAGCTTCCTCTGGATTTCCAAGATTCATCATAATCTCTGTTTTCGGGCGTTTCAGGTCTTTGAGACTCAGAGTATCTTTATGGAAAGGAAGAATACCATCGTACACAATACCGTCCTCCCCTTCCGCACAGCTCACTGTAATTTTTCTGCCTGTCTCAAGAACCTCTGTTGCATTGCCTGCTCCTACAATTGCAGGAATTCCTAATTCCCGGCTGACAATAGCAGCATGGCAAGTCCTTCCCCCTTTGTTTGTGACAATTGCAGCTGCCGTTTTCATGACAGGCTCCCAATCAGGAGTTGTGGTGTGCGCAATCAAGATTTCTCCTGGTTTAAAAGAGGGTAGATCTGAAACATCGGGAATCAAATGAGCCTTTCCGGAAGCAATTTTGTCTCCCACACTCTTACCTTTTGCAACAATTTCAGACCGCTTTTCAAGTACATAGGTTTCCAGAATGTCTTTACTTCTCTGAGACTGGACAGTCTCGGGTCTTGCTTGCACTATAAAAAGTTCCCCTGTTATACCATCTTTTGCCCACTCAATATCCATTGGTCGGGGTTCCCTATACTTTTCAGAGTAGTGATTTTCGATAGTTATTGCATCCCCTGCAAGTTTAAGCACTTCTTCATCATCAATACAGAAACGAAGCCTATCGGCTTCAGGGACCTCCACATTTCGGGTCAGCACTTTGGAATCTCCACGCCCGTAGATCATTTTGATTTCTTTGTCCCCTACTTTTTTCATGATAATCGACTTATATCCTTCCCTGAAAGTCGGCTTGAAGACATAGAACTCATCTGGATTGACCTGGCCCTGCACGATATTTTCTCCGAGCCCGTATGCACCTGTAATGAAAACTACATCCTTGAATCCGGTTTCAGTATCCAAAGTAAAAATAACACCGCTTGAAGCTAGATCGGACCTGACCATCTTCATGATCCCTATCGAGAGTCCCACTTTGAAATGATCAAAGTTGTTTGTTACGCGGTAGGAAATCGCCCTGTCAGTGAAGAGTGAGGCAAAACAGCGCGAGCAGGCATCCCTAAGACCGGGATAACCCCTTATATTGAGGTAAGTTTCCTGCTGGCCAGCAAAAGAAGCAGTGGGAAGATCCTCAGCAGTTGCCGAACTCCGTACAGCTACATCCGTATAGTCTCCATACTGCTTGCATAATCTATCATATCCAGTTTTGATTTCTTCCCAGAGATCGTCAGGAATTCCTGCTCCTAGGATCAGATCCCTTGCAATCTTTCCCCTTTTTGCAAGGTCAGCAACATTTGCAGTATCAAGCCCCCCCATCACTTTTTTGAGCTTTTCGAGAATCTCTCCGGCTTTGAGGGTGTGCCAATAAGCTTCTGCAGTGATTGCAAAGCCGTTAGGGATCTTTATCCCCTTCGAAGTAAGCTCCCTGTACATTTCCCCAAGAGAAGCATTCTTTCCACCCACAAGTGGAACATCGTCAATCGTAGTATCTTCAAACCAGCGGATGTACTTACTCTTATTCTCAGACATTTCCAGAAATCTCCTTTAAAAGTATTGTTGTGAATAAGAAGAATGGTAATAAACTTAAAATTTCATACATTAGTTGGAAAGTTTCTCCCAATCAGTGCAGTATAATTCTTGGATTAAGTAGGTTCAATTTGTAATGTAGTCATTAATGATAGTTATCATCTAAAAAAATTATATAAGATCAAATGAATATAAAAACTACTGCCAATGGTTTTACACAACCAATTTTAGAATAACTTTCTTCACAATGTCTAGTGTACTTAATTTTTCACCCCAACTCCATGAATCCTACTTTTATATCTTCACACTCAGATTTGTAAGGCAATTTGGAACTTGTAATCATTCAGAGTTTATAACATTCTGTGGTTTCCCTTCAATGAATTTTTCTACATTTTGAACACAGACACTAGTGCATTCTTCCAGGGATTCATGCGATAGAAAAGCTAGGTGTGGAGTAAGCGCTACATTTTCAAATCCCATCAGCGGGCTATCTAATGGAAGCGGTTCTTTATCAAAAACATCAAGACCTGCTCCACCAATCTGTTTTTTTCTAAGAGCTTTTATGAGAGCAACTTCATCGACTATATTTCCTCTAGCTGTATTTATAAGAATTGCACTTGTCTTCATTTTTGCAAGCTCTTTTGTACCTATCATATTTTCTGTGGACGAAGTAAGAGGTACTTGAAGGGTGATGATATCTGATTCTTTGAGTAATGTATCCAGATCAACAAATTTTACTCCAAATCTTCTTGCTTTTTCTTCACTTGGATGGCCTGTAACTGAAATAACATTCATATTAAAACCGTGAGCTATCTGTATAACTCTCACACCTATACTACCGATGCCTATTACCCCAATTGTTTTCCCCATAAGCTGATTTCCAATATAGTCTCTCCAGTCAAAATTCCTCTTTCGTATCCCGATGTCTGCTAGATGCACTTTTCGTAGGAGATTTAGAGCTAAAGCAAAAACCATTTCCGCAACCGAATCAAATGCATAGTCAGGGACATTAGATATGATCATACCTTTTTCAGTTGCTGTTTTAATATCTATATGGTCATAGCCTGTTTGCCACACCGAAAGCATCTTCAGATTTTTGGCACCACTGAAAGCTTTTTTAGAGAAACCATACCTCCCAACAATGACTATATCTGCATCCCTAACTCTCGATATGAATTCTTCAATGGAAGATGGCATACTTTCAAAAATAGTGAGATTTCCAAGAACCTCAAGTCTTTTTCTGTATTCTTCTGGTAAGAACACGGGATCAGATACAACAATTTTCATTGTATTACCCAAAACAGTACTTTATATATTTTCCCATAAGGTTGAATTCAAAAGTGTGCATACACTTTGGCTAATTCATCACGAGTTAAAGACCATTCTTCTTTATCAAAACCGTCTGCTTTTTCTAGAACAGATCTGAGTAGGAAACGCAAAAACGATTAGTTCACTTATGTTCTCAATCTCCGTTATATTTTTGATTTGTGCAAAAATCAGATACTTATAGCCTATTTTAAAAGCAACATGCTACTTTTTAGCAATCCAAAAACTATAAACTTTATTATTTCCTGTGCTATAAACCCAGTATCATACTATGTATTCCCACATGCATGATAATATATATTCACAAATGCATGCCAACTTTAGCTACAATTGTATAATAACCCTCTTTATTTATTTTAAATTAATTATACAAAAAATATTTTCTGAATAAAATTTATTTCTCCATAAAATATTTTAAAATAGAACAACAAATTATATTAATAGTGCTATACATTAATTGCTTAATAAAACATACTCCCTATGAGATATTCTAAACTCATAATATAATTAATATGTAATTATTGTTAGATATCCATACATTTTATGGGAAAATAAGTTTTTGAGAATGGCGATCACCGGTCATTCATCATATTTTGCAAAAAGTGCAGGATACTTATTTTTTAATGGTAAGAGGAACTCCTCGTCTAATTTTGCAGCATAAAGTGTTTTTACTTTTGAAAGTTGGTAAAGTGATAAATGTTGACCTCCTTCAAAGTTAGCTCCTTCAAGATTAGTTCCTTCAAGGTCAGCCCCTTCAAAATTAGCCTTTTTAAGGATAGCTCTTTTAAGGGAAGCTCCTTTAAGGTCAGTTCTTTCAAGATTAGCCTCTTCAAGTTTAGCCTCTTGAAGATTAGCTCCTTCTAGGTTAGCTCCTTCAAGGTTAGCTTCTTTAAAATCAACCCTTTCAAGGTTAGTGCCTTTAAGGTTAGCCCCACGAAGATCAGCTCCTTCAAGTTTAGCTCCTCGAAAGTTAGCTTTTATAAGATTAGCTCCTTGAAAGTTCGCTTTTATAAGATAAGCTCCTTGAAGGTTAGCTTCAATAAAGTAAGCCCCTTCAAGTTTAGCTCCCTCAAGTTTAGCTTCTTGAAGGTCAACTCCATAAAGGTTAGCTCCCTGAAGGTTAGCCCCTTGAAGGTTAGCTCCGTAAAGATCTGCTCCTTGGAGGTTAGCTCCTTGAAGGTTAGCTTCTTTAAAGCTAGCCAAATGAAGTTTAGCCAATTGAAGGGTAGTCTTTTCAATGTTAGCCTCAATAAGATTAGCCCCTTCAAGGTTAGCCTCTGTAAGATCAGCATGAGAAAGATCAGCTCCTCGAAGGTTGGCTTCTTTAAGGTTAGCTCCACGAAGATCAGCTCCCTCAAGTTTAGCTCCTCGAAGGTCTTTTCTCTCTGAAATATCCATGTACAACTACCTGCTTTTGAGTATAATAAACATTACTAATGATAAGAAGATATCTTCTACTCTTCAGGATTTAGTTTTTAAAAATATATCTGTTTATGGTCTGATCTATAAAGCCCGCACTAAATGATAGCTACGTTCTTAAGATAAAAACAGTACTATTTCCCAGATTTCATGCTTAACTTTTATAGATTTCTTGCTCTTTGATATACAAAAATAGCAACATTTTGTTTTTTTAGTCGCTTCATTGATTTTTTATAATATTTGTGCTTTTTTCTTTGAATCGTACAGAAATGCTCTCAAATTTTAGCTGAAGCTAGGAGAATACATCGATTTTACTATAAAAAAACTATGTATGAAAAATTCCAAATCAAAATGAATCAATCATAAAAAGTAAACAAAAATGTGACTTTAATTTACAGCATATTTGCTACACTGTCCGAAATCTATGAATATAATAAAAATATTTACCTTCAATTGAATTCAAGACCCTCATATTTTATGATCGTGCCTGTGAGTAATTGATCAACTCTAAAAAAAGTAGTTTCTCGTGTTTGAGGCAATTGTAGAGAGATTCAAATGTATGCAGTTTTCAATAATCACATCAACGACTGAATTTATCTCTTCCAAGAAAATATTTGAGTATACATAAGTCTCTACGAGGCATGATCATTGGAAATTAATACATATTCTAAATTTAAATTGGATACTATACAGGAATATTCCCGAATAAAAGGATATATCACCAAGAGATTCGATACTGAAGTAGCAAAGATAAACTCACTTGCTATTCTAATTGGTCTTCTCACAGGACTGATAATAAGCATATATGATCGTACTCTCCTGTACTTTAGTACTCTTTTCGAAATGCAACGTGGATTTTCAGTACATGAGTTACCACACTACTATGTAATATTCATGCCTGCTCTGGGTGGACTGCTAGTTGGGATGATATCGAATTTCTTAATAAAAAAGCGTTGTGGAGTTGAAGGGCTTATTGAAACGGTAGCCATCCGCGGAGCAAGGCTTAATCTTGTTGATACCTTTCTAGAAACATTCACGTCAATAATCACTATCAGTTCTGGGGGTTCACTGGGAAAAGAGCATCTAGGATTCTGGGTGGAGCTTGGACAGGAGCTTTAGTGGGGCGAATCCTGAAGAGTCCAGAAAAACAACTCCAGATTCTTATCGGCTGCGGAGCTGCAGGAGGGATCGCAGCGGTATTCAGTGCCCCGCTTGACGGTGTGGTTTTTGTAGTAGAAGTGATTTTCGGAGAACTTGAGACAAATACCTTTATCCCGATAGTTATTTCTTCAGTCTTCGCAACACTTGTATCAAATACGATTATCGGGATAGAAACTCTCCAGATTCCTTCCTACTCACTTGTCAGTCCATACAAAGAATTAGGGCTTTACCTTGTCTTCGGGATCCTTGCGGGTATAATTTCAAAGATAATGATCCGAACACTTTACTATACAAAAGACATTTTTTCGAAAATACCGATTTATTCCATCTTCAAACCTGCCCTGGAGGGCTGGTAGTGGGTGCAATAGGTCTTTTCTATCCACGGGTCCTTGGGATGGGTTATGATGTAATTACAGATGCTCTAAACAACCAATTCACCTTTAAACTCTTAATAATCCTGCTTTTCCTCAAAAATCTTGCCTTTCTCTAAGCCTTGGCTCAGGGGGCTTTGGTGGGATGCTTATCCCATCTCTCTTTACGGGAACAATGCTTGGAGGAGCATTTGGAACAGTTGTAAATGCTTTATATCCAGGGATGACAGCAGGACCGGGAGCTTATGCCCTCGTGGGGATGGGGGCAGTCTTTGTCGGGACTGCAAGAGCTCCTCTTACTGCCATTCTGATCCTTTTTGAGCTTACCAAGGATTATAACTTAATCCTTCCCCTAATGTTTGCCTGCGTACTCAGTAATGTAATGTCAAATGCACTGTACCCGGAATCAATTTTTACGGAAGGACTCCGCAGGAAGGGGATCAAGATCAGGGAAGGCAGGGAAGTAGATATCATGACCTCTATTCTTGTAAAAGATGCAATGGTCACAAATGTCCAGATAGTTTCTGAAGAAAAGAATATCAGAACCCTTGAGGCTATTATGCAAGTAAGTCACCACGTTGATTTTCCTGTTTTTGATTCAAAAGGTAAACTTTCCGGGATAGTAACACTCTCTGATCTTAGGAACAAGGTAAAGTCTGGAGAAAGTGACATAACAATAGGGGATATCGCTATCAGAAATGTTGAAATTGCCTACCCTGATGAAACCCTTGATACTGCCCTCAAAAGACTTGCTACAAAGCAAATTGGCAGGCTCCCAGTTGTGGATAGAGAGGACAAAACGAAACTCCTTGGTCTCATCACTCGGAGTGACATAGTAAACGCGTACAACAAGAAAGTCGTTGAAAAATTTCGGGACACTACCTGACTAGGGAATTATATATCAAATCCCAGAGAGCAGATTTCTGGATTTTTAAGTGTCTTATGAAGAGCTGATCCCAAGACTCAAAATGGATTATCTGAATTTCGTATTCTGAACAATTATTATAACTTCATATCATGAAAATAGTTCTTAAACTCTTGCTGATTTGAACATAAAATTAGTTAGTGGAGAGTTTGAAATTTGATCATGATCTATATGTTGCATCCTAAAATGATTTTGTATATTCAAGAATTTTCAACATTTCAATCTCTAATACAATAGTAAGCAGTCCAACGAGATAAAAAGCAACTGGAAAATCAAAATAATCCCTAAAAAGTAAACATGGGAGTAATCCTTAAAAAGTAAGCTGGGATGGATTTTAAACTCATTTTGTGATCTCACATTATTTTTGAAATTTCATTCTATATAGCCCAGTAACCGATATATATAATTTCAAAAATTATGTTATGACAACGGCGGTCAAAGCATGCTCCCATACGAAAAGTGCCAGACTCTAACCCATTGTTGGGAGCAAAAACCCATAAACAGTAATAATATTAGCAATTATTTGCGTAACTATGATAATTACGAATAAGATTTTTGCCGGTTTTATGGACCAAAAGTGACCTTTTATTCTTGCTATAAACATAGTTAAGTGACCTGCTACGAGAAGGTTTAGGTACATAAGAGACTGAGGTACTAAATGAATCTAGTAGAAAGCATCCAGAAATGGCTAACATTTCGATTGAGCGCAGAGCAGGAAGATCGCTTTCGACAAGCCAACTTTGGTGCGGACATCGAACAAGCCCGGATTTGTATTCTTCTGGTAGTGCTGCTCATAGCGGCTCTTGTAGTCAACGACTACTATTTTTTTAGGCTCTCACGGATCTTCGATGAGTTATTCGGATTTAGACTTGTGCTGGTTGCGTCCAGCATCTTGTTCCTCACAAACCTGCCACGATTTACAGACTACAAGTCCTATGACCTAGCTGAATTCTTATGGGGTCTCTTTGTATCGATCGTACTCATCACGATGAATACGATGCGGCCTGAGACATTCGTCGCTCACACCATTGTCACGGTTGTCATTGTTTTCATCACGATTCTCGCCATCCCAAATACATTCACCAACCAGCTTACTCTGTCTCTGGTGTATACAGTTGGGGAAACGCTGGTTGTAGTGCCCAGTCTGCTTGCATCACTATATTCTGCCACTTCCTTCACTGTGCTTTTCAGCATGCTCTGTGCAAACTCCTTTGCCATTACAGCTGGTTGGCTGCTGCACTCCTCGCGCCGGACGGAATTCCTGGCTCGTGAAGACGAACATAAAGCCAAAAAGGAGGCTGAGATGCAGCTTGCAGAGCGTAAACATGCTGAAGAAATGCTGCTACGAAAAAAGGAAGAACTTGATGAGGCTCAACGCATCTCTCATGTAGGCAGTTGGTATTGGGATACAAAAACTGATAACTACACCGTTTCAGATGAATTACCGCGCATATTCGGTCAAGTAAGTATATCTCCATTCCAAAAACAGAAAGAAACAATGTATCCTCCTGAATCATGGAGACTATTGAATTTGGCTATCCAAAGAGCGGTGCAAACCGGAGTTGGCTACGAACTTGACCTTAAAGCTCTCCATGGAGATGGGTACATTATATGGATCACGATCCGAGGTAAGGTGGTGCGTGACGCCTGTGAGGTAACCATTGGTTTGCATGGCACTATTCAGGATATCACTGAACGCAAAAAATATGAGGAAGCAATTAAAGAAGCACACAACAGTTTAGAAACATTAGTTAATGAGCGTACAGAGGAGCTTAAAAAAGCATATGAATATTTGGAAGAAAGTAGAACCAATCTTATTGAAGCTCAAAAAATAGCTAGCCTTGGGAATTGGAATTGGTATATTGTAACAAATGAATTATATTGGTCTGATGAAATTTACCGTATTTTTGGATGCACACCTCAAGAATTCGGCGCAACTTACGATGCGTTTTTAAGGTATGTGCATCCAGATGACAGAGACTATGTAGATAATGCCGTTAAAAGAGCTTTAAAAGGAAAGCCCTATAACATTGATCATAGGATTATTTTAGCCAATGGAGAAGAACGTGTAGTCAATGAGCAAGCTGAAGTTATTTTTGATGAAAAAAATATCCCTATTCGAATGAAAGGAACAGTCCAGGATATTACGAAGCGTAAAAAGGCAGAAGAAGCTCTGGCAAATATTCAGAAATCTCGTAAAAAGGAAATTAATCATAGGATCAAGAATAATCTTCAGGTTATCTCTTCCCTTCTAGACCTTCAAGCTGAAAAGTTCAGAGGCCGAAAGGGTATAAAGGACTACGAAGTCCTAGAAGCCTTCAGGGAAAGCCAATGCAGAGTGAAATCCATGGCTCTTATTCATGAGGAACTACATAAAGGCAGAGGAGGCGACACAGTGGATTTCTTATCATACCTTGCGAAACTTGTTGAGAGCCTTTTTCAGATATATAAACTTGGAAATAACGATGTCAACTTAAACATGGATCTGGAAGAGAACCTTTTCTTTGATATGGATACCGCAGTCCCATTAGGAATGATTGTTAATGAACTCGTTTCCAACTCTCTCAAACATGCATTTCCCTACAAATCTAAGGGAGAAATTCAAATCAAACTTCGTAGAGAAGAAAACAAAAACGAAGGCTTTAAAAGCGCCTGTTTTACCCTGAAAGTCTCAGACAATGGCGTGGGCATTCCTGAGAACTTTGAAATTGAAGATCTTAATAGTCTTGGATTTCAGCTGGTAGCTTCCCTTGTAGATCAATTAGATGGAAAATTAGACTTGAAAAGTGACAAGGGGACGAAATTCACTATGAGATTCACAGTAATAGAAAAATTAATAAGCATCAACTAATATCAAATACATAGTTTTTTTTTATGAGAAAACTTATGTATTATCTTAGTTTCAGCCAAAATTTGAGAGCATTTTTGCACTGATTTAAAGGAAAAAGCATACCTTTTATCAAAATCAGTGCTGCAACAACAAGCTAAAATATAGATATCTTTATTTTTTGAAGAATAAGAAATAAGTAGTGTTCGTGAGTTATTGATCAATTCCGAAAAAGCAGTACATCTCCACACCAGTATTTGAGAAAAATATACTGAGACTCTTTTGCTTAAGGTTTTCAACAACTTACAATCATTGCCTAAAAGAAGTAGATCTGTTTTTGGAATTATAGGTTATGGGTTAATAAAGTACTGAGGTTGGTTAGTGTGTTGTGCTGGGAACCAAAGTTAGCTCAAAAAAATAATTCCTTAAGCTCTCTAAGCAAGATAATCTAGCTATCTGTTTTGAATATTATCGAGAGCTCTTAAGCAAGTCATTCCGAGATTTCGATCCTAGTTATTGATTTTTGTAATAAGTGATTCTACAGCTCTTTTATCTCCAATCTTGCCGAGAGCTTCTGCTGAACTTGCTCTGATATTGTTGTCAAAACCTTCATTTAATTTTTTAATAAGTGGTTCAACAGCGTTTTTATCTCCAAGATTACCGAGAGCTTCTGCTGAATTCGCTTTAACACCGCTGTAAAAATCGTCCAATTTTTTAATAAGTAGTTCTACAGCTCTTTTATCCCCAATATTACCGAGAGCTTTGGCTGAACTCGCTCTGACATTGTTGTCCGAATCATTATTTAATTTTGTGATAAGTGGTTCAACAGCGCTTTTATCCCCAATCTTGCCGAGAGCATTTACTGAATTCACTTTGACACCGCTGTTAGAATCATCCAGTTTTTGAATAAGTGATTCCACAGCTCTTTTATCCCCAATATTGCCAAGAGCTTCTGCTGAAACGCTTCTGATATAATCATTAGGGTCGGCCAATTTTTTAATAAGTTCTTCAACAGCACTTCCATCTCCAATATTGCCAAGAGCTTTTATTGAACTCACTCTGACACCGAGGTCAAACTTATTCATATTTTTGATAAGTTGTCCAACAGCGACAGAAATAGTTAAAAACGCAGGAGGAAAGACTCAGCTTACTCAGCTCACAGCGGTCTTCACTGTTCAGATAGCTTTGATGTTTCTTACTAAGCCATTAGCCTATTTGCACACATGCGTACTTTCATCAGTGGTATTACTCATTGGTTTGCATCTTGTCGATATCAAAGGGATGACCACTCTCCATAGACAACGACCTGTAGAATTCTTCGTCGCCTTGATAACAGCTATAACGGTTATAGTTATCGGAGTCAAACCGGGTATTGAGATAGCTATTGTGCTTGCGATAATCGCTCACTTGCGTCACAGTCATCACCCGCTTAATTTATTGCTTGTTCCAAAAACCGAAGGCGGCATGAGAATAGTTTCACTCGATAAACGGGAGCAAGCTGTTGAAGGTTTGCTGATCTATCGTTTTGGCGCAAGTCTCTACTTTGCCAACAAAAATCTATTCACAGACGAAATAATTGCACTTGCCAAAAATACCAATTCACTCAAGTGGTTTTGCATTTCTGCCGAGAATATTGGAGATGTAGATTTCATCTATGCAGAAGCACTCAAAAATGTATATGCTCAACTGAAAAAATTAAATATTACTTTAGTACTAAGCAATGTAGTTCAGCCTGTGATGAACGAGCTAGATCGGGATGATATAACTAAAATGATTGGTAAAGATCATATCTTTGAGTCAGTCCAGGATGTTATAGCTGCATACAAGAAATCAACTGACAATTAGACCTAACCAAACGGGGTCAATTCATTAGAAAAAATTCGAAATTCAAAATTGATGAAATAAAGGATTTACCTACAGATGAAATCTAGCAGTCTGGAAACCTGTGTGATGATCATTTACACAACAAAATTTTAACTTTTAGTACAGGTGCGGAAAGCAAGACAGCCACGAGAATCTTCCCGCTCATATACTTACCGCTACAACAACGGACACCAAAGATTGCGGAAACGGCAAAATCTCTACAGGCGGTGGACTTGTGGGAATTCCAATTTCGAAAAAAAGGGTATATTTCAGGTGCCCTCTACGATAATATTACTTATAAATATATAAACAAATATTAATAACGATATATTAGTGTATTTTTTGGAAGTACTGTGAATAAACGCATATTAAAAACAGTACTCATATACCTCTTCCGTCAAATTTAATTCTCAAATAAACGCCAACTTTTGACATAAACTGACGAATAAATCCCAAAATTAATTTGATTTATTCAGTAAAAATGCCTAAAGTACCAAAATAAATCGATTAATTAGCATAAAAAAGCAGGAATTAGCAAAAAATCATCAACTAAATCACCACGGCCAACAAATCCATGGAAACCTTCATTGTCTATGTAATGTTCTCTATCACGACCGCTGCCATACTCATCACGGTCACCAAAATCCCTTAGCCCACGAAGGCCACGAAAACCATTTTGCTGTTCTATGATCAATTTTTAGGGTTTAGCATATTTTTTCCGATTGCCAACAAATGATAACATTACCTTGAGCCTATCAGTGCCCTATCCTCTGGTTATATTTACGAGCATAGGATTTGATACATACATCTGAATTCACGTGCCTGAGAAAGTAGCTAGAAATATATTCCTCACCTGGAGATAAAAGTGAAATTAATCCTATGTTTTGTTATTAGAAACAGTAACCAAACCGTAACCAGTTACATACAGTCAAACAGAAATTCATAACTAGAAAGATATTAAATGGATATGTTCTACTTACTGTCTTGCAAAGTCATAGAAGAAATATATGTTTATTATTTTACTGAAGAAATATTATTTAATTTTCAAGTAATAATAAATAATGGCTGTAAACAGTATAGGTACTTATGGTATTATTTACTAACCGATCTATGATTTTAGCTACTTTTGTAATGAAAATTGAACTTATGCATGCAAATCATGGAAACAAATAAGAAAAAGATAGATATTTGGCATAAAAATAACTTTTTTTTGGTGTTCCTTATCTTAACAGAATACAAACGAAATCAATATATCAAATATCACATTTTTACCTTCCAGCGAGTTTTTTTGCAATTTGGGCTACGTGTCTACCTTGATAACGGGCCATTGCAAGCTCGTTATCTGAAGGTTGGCGGCTTCCGTCTCCACCTGCGATTGTTGAAGCTCCATATGGGCTACCACCTGTAATTTCATCCATTCTAGTCTGTCGCTTTTCGGCATAAGGAAGCCCAACAATAATCATCCCAAGATGAAGCAGGCTAACATGAAATGTTAGTATTGTGGATTCTTGGCCTCCATGCTGTGTTCCACTTGAAGTGAAGATGCTTCCGACCTTACTTACGAAAGCATCTCTACTCCATAGCCCTCCTAAACCATCAAGGACTGTGCGCATCTCAGCAGTCATCACCCATATCGTGTAGGTGTTCCAAATATCAATGCATCTGCTCCAGCCAGTACATCCTCATACATGTCCCTGGTCAACACAGGTATTATGCGCAAAAAGTTTTTTTGTCTCGATTGCACCCATTTTTTTCAGAATATCTTTAGGCAGAGTCTCAAGCACCTGATAAATTCCGATTTCAGCTCCTTCGACTTCTCTTGCCCCTTCAGCTATGGCTTCTGCCATCTTGTAAATGTGGCCATATTAATACTGTGAAATATTACGTTTACCTTAATCATTTAATCCCTCTTTAGACATCAATTTAGATATTATAGCTTCGATTTTTAATTAAATCTCGTTTTTAGATTATCCTACTTTCGGCAGGTACGATAAAAAGTGATGCCATTAATTGCTTGAGTGGAACCCTTTCTACTGGGGGTAACTCTATTAGAATATGTATTAATAGCAATGTCTGTGTCCAGTTTGTAATAATTATCGATCTGCATTCAAAATTAACCTTGCCCATAATCCAATTGTAGAAGTTGATTGAATTTTATTGCACGTTATTATTTGAAAGATTACTGTTATTCTTGATCCTTGAGAATTTGCAGCTCTCTGATCTCGTATGTATAATTTTGAAGACGCTTTAAAATATGACATAAATTATAAAAAAATGTCCTTCTAATCTGTAGAAAGCATAATTTGCAGTAAGTTAATGGATAACATTAATTCCATGATTTAAACTTCTCCATGGGCTTCGAATGAGCTCACACCGTTCATATGTATTCCCAGCTCCTTGTCTGGATACTTTAAACATGCCATTAATGACTTTTCGGATAAGCTCTAAGCCACATGCATATTCATTTGAAGCAAGCTAAATCTCTTTCAAATGCATGGACTAGTTGAAGAATAGTGGAACTTTAATAAAGCATGGCTTATATTAGGAAAAAGCGAAGATTCCTTTGAGTTTTCGTTCACTAAACCTACTAACTAATGCTCAAATATCAAGAAGTATAACGAAAAATTGAGTAATTTCCCAGCTTTTTTGTATCTCTGACTCGCTGATAAAATCCTTTAGATATAAAGAATATTGAATGTTTGAGGCACTCAATTTTAGAATCTTATTTAAAGTAAGGTATCAAAATGTCCGCTAAATCTTTTTTTGAATCATAGAATTGGCAGATATGCGTTCCACAAGGCACATCTCCATCAATACCAATTCCAGATTTTCGTAGTTTTTCGTTCATTCAAATTATCTCCAAATTTGAGTGAATAAACGCAAAAAATTCATCCCATTAAAGGTGTTTGAGTTTAGGATCGTTAGATATTTTTATCACATTGATAGCTCTATACTACTATCTTAATATATTATGATAAGTATATAAAATTACTATATAATATTTATTTTAAAATAGATAATAATATTCCTATGTAATCAATTAAATAATTTGTTAATGCTAAAGTGACTACTGTAATCTAAATTCATCTATATCCTTATTTGTAAGTTTAAAGTATCTCTGTTACCAATAGTCTTGGATGATTATTTCAGGTCGAACAATATGTAAAAATAAATAATGGAATAATCGGAATTATGGGAAAAAAATGATGGAAAGGGTGTGTGAGGAAGATAACATCATGGAATTTCATGCCAAATAAGCTCTAAACCACATTATGCTATTGAGAAGCTATCCAAGTTTAATGCTTTATAATAAAATTTCTATGGAATTATATTTAGTTCTCATTTAAATTTATTAAGTAATACAGGAATAATTTTACTGAGATATGTATAATGCCTCAATTCCGTCTGTAACTAGTTCGATAATATCCTTACTGATTACTTATTTCATTTGATATTCTGTAGAGGATTTCGTGGAACCCCTAAATTTCGTCATATGCATATAAATGGTACATAATGATTCGTACAAATCAGAGATTTATCAAAATCCTCTGTAATCTATCAAAGAAAAACAACAATAAAAAGTCTCTCAATTTATTATTTCTTTATTTGAATCACGTTTGCTCTGGATATACGTAATAACGCCTGGGAGCAAGGAAACGAAAATTATCCCAAGTATCACAAAGCTGAAGTTATCCTTTACAGCCGACAAATTTCCAAAGAAATACCCCCCTAAAAGAAATGTAGATACCCACCCAACTCCACCGATTACGTTATAACAAATGAACTTTGAATAGGGCATCATCCCCACACCTGCTACAAAAGGCGCAAAAGTTCGGATAATCGGAATAAAGCGAGCTAATATTATTGTTTTCGCTCCATATTTTTTAAAGAATATGTGCGTACTATCAAGATGCTCCTTTTTGACAAATCTTATATCTTCATGATTTACTATCTTGTTTCTTAGTAGATTACCTATATGATAATTGACAGTATCTCCTGAAACAGCTGCGAAACATAGAACAAATAATATAGTAGATAAGCTGAGCGAGCCACTAGCAGCTAGAGTTCCAGTCGCGAAGATAAGAGAATCACCTGGTAAGAAAGGAGTCACCAAAAGACCTGTTTCAGAAAAGACAGTAGCAAACAGCAGTAAATATGTAAGTAGTCCATATTCATTCGTTATTGCTTTTAAGTGTGTATCAAGATGCAAAAAAAAATCAATAAAATGCATAACATATTCCATGTCATGCTTTTAGTAAACCTCTATTATTTATAGTATTGGCTGGGAAATCGGCCAAGCTTAATGTTTTCAGTTATCTACATATATACAATTAGTACAATGTATTTGAGCTTTTATAATAATTTAATGGGAAAACAAAGACTAAAATCTAAATTTATTACTCTTACCTGTTCTAACGAATGTAGGATTTTCACAGTTAAAGCGTTTTTCTGCAAATTATACCAAAATACGATAAGTGATATATAGTATAAATATATCCTAAACTCTGTGAGTTAAACAAATGGGAAAAATATCGAAATTTTGTTTTATGAGGGCCTTTCTGTAAACAAAACCTAAATCATCAATTTTCGAATGAGGAAAGCAAAAGCTACTCAAAGTGATTTTTCATAGCTTGAAGACATCTTTCCATTCAGAATCCCTTTTTTTTAAATATCTTCTGTTTGCTCCACTTGATGAGGGAAGTATTTTTGTCTCGTATCCAATTTCCCTTAGAATCGACTCGTATTTTCCTGATTTTTTGCCATTAAAACAGATCAACCTCAGCTTTGGAGCCATCTCTTTTAATATTGAGAATTGATTTATTTCTTCGTCTCTTATCTTTGCATCTCCACTTCCTACACCATCTCCGGTCTTAAACACATCCCATAGACCTATTCCATTACATTTCAGGGTCTCAAGTCTGCTTCCGTAATCCATGCTTTGAAGATCTTCATTGATTGCACTGCCGAGCAACCTCCAAAAGTCATTTCCAGGATTCCCATAATACTGATGCTTTTTGATAGAAATGTTACCTGGAAGGGACCCGAGAATAATGATTTCAATATTTTTATCAACGATTGGTGGAAAACTTTGTTTTATCATGCTTAAAGAAACTGTAACTCAAGGATATTTCAAATTTTGGAAGCGAAGAAATTCAAATTTTTACTGTGGGTTTTGGAAAGGAGATTCCCTGACGAATTTGGAAGGCGGGTATATAGGAACACTAATGCAGTTTCTGAAAATAAAAATGAGAATGTGGAGTTAATTGTCAATGATGTCGATGAAATTAGAAACCAAATTCTAGCGAAGTTTGATCTGGTTGGAGAAAGTAACGAGTCACAAACGGTTTAACTTTTCCACTTCTCTTCAAATTTCTCTTCGTTATCTTCGGTTTCTTCAAAACATAGATTTAATTGTGCCGTTTAAACCTACTGTGCTTTTGCCATGGATTATCAATACTTTAGGATTTACGCAGTTGAACTGAGAAAAAAATAATTTGAGACTTCAGATTATTCAGAAAATCTTGAAGAAGATAATATTTGGAAAAGATATAGAACGGACAACAGATTTATGAGTTGTACTTAAAATTGAATCCCTTTTACGGCTGGGATTTTAGTTTAGTTTTGCCCTTGCAGATTTCACTGCATTCTCACTAACAATCTCACCTGCAAAAATGTCAGCAAGGATTTCAAGCTCATCTTTTGAACGGTTCCTTGTGAAAGTCATAAACGACAACTGTTTTAACACAGGCTAAAGGGATCATGCGGGCGATGATTTACTACCCGCAGCAGAATGGGCGGTTCATGCCCGAGATCATCAGGCTCGTAAAAGCGCTCCAGACGACCGACAAATACAAGGTATCGACGCCTGCCAGCCGGGCGACAAAGTTATCGTGGCCCCGCCGAAGACCGCAGATGAGATGGACAAGCGATTAGACGAAGGATACGAGTACAAAGACTGGTACCTGTGTTTTAAAAAAGTGTGAGAGTCGAAGATGTTTTAACCTCGTTAAACTTGCTTGATACTGATAAATGCCAGTTTATAGAATTGCACACTGGTTCATCCAAGGGCCCTTTTTATCAGGTATTTCAGAGCCAAGATCATTAATAGAGATCTGAGCATGAGTAATATGAGTAATAAATCTGGAAGGAAGACAAGTGAAGGCACTAAAGCTGATGTAATTATCACAAATGGCCGAATTGCCATACTGGACAAACGCAACAGGTTTGTTTCATCTGTAGCCATTCGTGATGGTCATATCATCACTGTCGGTGATGAAGGGGATACGAAGGAAAATTGGCCAGACACCAGAGTTATTGATGTGCATGGGAGAACAGTCGTCCCTGGCCTTAACGACTCGCACGTTCACGTAGTTCGTGCAGGGCTCAATTACAACGTGGAGCTTCGATGGGATGGCGTGCCGACTTTGGCTGAGGCTCTCCAGAGGTTGTGCGACCAGGCCAAACGGACGCCTCCGAAAGAGTGGGTTCGCGTTGTGGGAGGTTGGTCTGAATTCCGATTCGCTGAGCGCGGATGCCGACGCTGGAAGAGATCAACGAAGCTGTGCCTGACAATCCGGCTTTCGTCCTGCATCTTGTACCAAAGTGCCATGCTCAATCGGTTGGGAGTGGCAGACGTAGGCTACAATCGAGATACGCCAGATCCTCCGGGCGGTGTGATTGAGCGTGACGAAGAAGGCAATCCACATGTCTTATTTTCGCTAAGCTGAACGCGAACATTCTGTACTCAACACTTGCCAAAGGACCTAAGCTCAGCTATAGCGATCAATTAAATTCCACCCGACAATTTTTGCGGGAGCTCAATCGATTTGGGATCACTAGTGTCATAGATGCAGGCTGTGGCTTCCAGAACTTTCCTGAGGATTACACCGTCATAGGCGATCTTGCAAAGCGAGGTCTGCTTACTGTCCGAGTAGCCTACAATCTGTTCACTCAACGTACTAAACATGAGCTAGAGGACTTTGCGATCTGGGTGAATATGACGAAACCGGGTCAAGGTGATGATTTATACAGGATGAACGATGCAGGAGAAATGTTAGTCTTCTCCGCAGCCGATTTTGAAAATTTTGCTGAACTCCGCCCTGAGCTGGCGAACACGATGGAGAATGAGCTGAAGGATGTGGTGGAACTCCTTGTCAGGAACCGTTGGCCTTTCCGTATCCATGCAACCTACGATGAGTCAATCACCCGTTTCATGAACGTCTTCGAAGAAGTGAACGACGAGACCACGTTCAATGGGATCCACTGGTTCTTCGACCATGCTGAAACGATCTCTGAGCATAACATTCAACGTGTTCGCAACTTAAATGGGAGCATAGCTGTCCAAAACCGTATGGCGTTCCAATGCGAACACTTCGTCGCCAGATATGGAAAAGAGACAGTTACTCAGGCACCGCCAGTGCACAGAATGATGGATATGGATGTCCCAGTAAGTGCAGGAACAGATGCGACGAGAGTATCAAGCTACAATCCGTGGCTTTCGCTGTATTGGCTCATCACTGGCAAGTCAGTCGGAGGTGCACAAAGCTTCTCGGAGTCAGGTCGAATCGAGCGCATATCGGCGCTTAGGCTTTATAGTCAGGGAAGCGCCTGGTTCTCAAATGAGGCTGACAGGAAGGGAAAGCTAGACGTGGGGAAATTTGCCGACTTTGCAGTCTTATCTGCAGATTATTTCACGATTCCGGAGGAAGAGGTAAAGCAGATCGAATCAGTACTCACCCTGGTTGGAGGCAAG
This sequence comes from uncultured Methanosarcinaceae archaeon, assembly GCA_963763235.1. GTDB lineage: Archaea > Halobacteriota > Methanosarcinia > Methanosarcinales > Methanosarcinaceae > Methanosarcina. The sequence continues at coordinate 369,430 of CAVXNY010000011.1, forward strand.
GTAGTATATGGAACCGGGGAGTTCGAACGGCTCGCACCGCCACCATTGCCAGTCAGCCCACCATGGTCGCCTGTGGCTGTCTATGGCGGATATCCCCATTCACACTGCTATTGAGGGCAGCTGCATTAGATCCCCGAACATGGCTCGAGTTTATTGAAGAATTTGTGCTCGCTTTACCAGAGATACTCAAGCTTCCATAATATCAGACCAATTAAGTTCATGCAAATTCAGAAAACATTATGAATGACAAGGGTTTATTAGAAAAGTCAACAGAGCACGCCTCCGTTTTCACTAAACGTACGGTCAAGCATGGGTTTGAAGAACTATTCGAAACAGCGTTGCATGATTTCATTGCACAATCGCTTCAAGCCGAGGGTCAATTGGGAGTGAGCGTCATGCGCCCCGTTGAAGGGAGCGGATCACGTGAATAAGGCATCCTGCGCCTGTTTTGAGATGCAGTATCGCGCGACAGTTGTTATGAGTCTCCCCAATTTAAACAATGGGAAGTAACGGTTGCATCCTTGACGGAAGGAGAGGCGAAACACCAACACTTATCCGGCCTGGAAACCTGGTTTGTCCTTCCAGGCCAAAGGGCAGTGCTTCCTCCGCCACGCTGGAAGATGGCCCTTGTCACCCTTCTGGGCGTGTGGCCGGTAAGCATACTCGTACCATGGTTGTTGAATCCTTATATTAGTGGCATGGATTGGCTTTCGCAGGCATTTGTCAATGCTGCGGGTATAGTTGTTCTTCTTACCTGGGTGATCATGCCGATACTGGTGAAAATTCTCAAATCTTGGCTGTAAGTGGTAGAGAACGGACAAACGAATTGAGTACAGTTAATAGGCCACTGATAATCTGACCATTGAACCCTGATATCAATTGCCCTGTTCGTCTTGATCTTGGCCGTCATTTATTCTCTCATCTTGACTGATTCTCGAATAAACACGTATAGAATCGTTTGGCGGCACGATCGGAACTTTATCAAGCAGTCCAACAATCCGACAACATGGGATACTGCCATTGAAGAAACTTGTAACTGCCCATCTTGTCGGCTGGTAATCTTGGACAATGCTACAGGAAAAGCTATCGAACATGAATTTGAGAAGGCCATTGTCATCTTTGGGTACCTCCCCACAGCGAGCACTGCCCTATCGATCTGCTTCTTGAAGCCAGAATAACTTAGACAGGTGCGGTGACAGTCTCAAAGGTGTGTACAGGCTAATTATAAGACCCTAAAAGCCTTTATTTTCAGTTTTTGCTATTGCATTAGCTATAATATCTTCTAAAGCCGGGGGGATAGCTCCGGGAATTTTAAACACGAGCATCTTATTGTCAAATCCTTCCCAGATAAGGATGCAGATTCTGTAGAATTATATTGAAACAAGCTGAATTTATTTAAAACTCATGAATAAGTTAAAGGATGATGAAACTTTAATCGATAATGGCTTGTATTAGGAAAAGGCGAAGATTTCTTTAAGTTTTCGCTCACCAAACTTGCTAACTATTGCTCAAATATCAATAAGTATAACGAAAAATTAAGTAATTTCTCAGCTTTTTGAGTATGCTCTGACCTACTGACAAAACTCTCTATATGTAAAGAAGATTCAATGTTTGAGGCGCTCAATCTTAGAGTCTTATTATATATAGGGTGCATAACTAATATTCCCAGGAAGTTTTATTCTTCGATCTTAATTCAATTATACACTGAATATCTCTGCTCCCATAACGTTGGGTAGCATTAAAGTCAACAGCAATGTCTTGAACCTTGTTTTAAGATTCACTATCCTGAAAACTTTGCCATTTATTTATCTGGATGAAGAAAAAAACTCAAAGATAATTGGATTCTCTATAATTAAAAATAGTATCTCTGCAGAAATCTTTATTTTTTGTATTTTTGACATAATATCGTTGGTTACAGATTCAAGAGAATTTGTAGAAGATACTGCAATATGAATAAAAAATTAAAACTTTTTGAGAGCTATGATTTGCTTCATCAGATAAAATGATCATAACAATAATATTAGATAATTCTGGGAAAATATCTACAGCAAATTGGCTGTGTACATAATAGAAGTAAAGTCATTTTTCTTTGTTACAATCAACGACCCAATTACCTTCAATAATCTTTCACGATTCTATTCTGATTTGTGAAAATGGTTTTGGAACTAACTAAATTAGGAACTACTGAACCAATTTAATATTTGCTAACACAAATAGTTACCTAACATTAGTCTATATTTTTGTAAGTATTTAGAATATTTGCAATTATATATATCAATTAATACTCAATTATCCTATATTCCGTTAAGGAGGAGTTAAATATAATAAATTCAAACCCTTTGGGAAAAAAAGAAGCATCTGTCGAACAAAACTATGGTAAGACGAAAGATAACATAGTAAAAAATCACAGAGCTTTGCTTGAGAGTTACGAACAAAGGTTGAAAAATCTTGATCCTGAACTTATTACTATAGATGAAGAGATATTCTTAAAGGAAGCTTTTATTCATGCAAAAAAAGTTTTTGAGCCTGAGAAACTGGTAAAATGGTTTACAATAAGAGCCGAACCTTTCTATAGACCAGGATCTTGGAAAGTAGTGTTAACCATGTATGAAGAGCTGCTTGATATTGCAGAAAAAAAACTTGGGTCCGAAAATCCTGGAACTGCGACTGTACTAAATGGTCTAGCAAGAATTTACCGGTACATAGGAAACTACGAAGAGGCCCTTAAGCTTTTATCAAGGGCGCTCAAAATTCATGAAATTCTCCCTGGAGCTGAACGAGCTGAGATAGGGGACATACTCAGTGAGATGGGTATTCTTAATTATTTGATGGACAAGCAAGCTCTTTCATATTATACCCAGGCACTGGAGATCCAGAAAAAATTTTTAAGTTCTGAAAACCTTGGTGCCGTCATAACCCTGAACAGAATGGCTTTTTTTTATAGGGGAATGAAAGAACCCGAAAAAGCTGAAGAATTCTTCAACAGAGCTCTAGAATTTCTTGAAATGTTTCAGGAGCAGAAGCCTGACAAACGCTTGATCATGATCTATAAAGCCGGTACCCTGAATAACCTGGGTATTCTGCTTTCTGAGATGGGAAAAATTGAGGAAGCTGAGGATAGATACGGGAAGGCATTAAAGCTCCAGGACAAAGTATATGGCCCAGAACACCCGCAGGTAGCCCAGACCCTGAATAACCTTGCCCTGCTATATTTCCAGAATTCAAGATATGAAAAAGCTCTTATCCTCAACATCAGATCTCTTGAGATCATGGAAAAACTAGGAAAAACTGAACATCCTGGATTTGCCACAACCCTAAACAACCTTGCAGGTATCTACGTCCATAAAGGCCGCCATGAAAAAGCTCTGGAACTTTACAAGCGAGCCCTTGAAATCCGGGAGTGCAGCCTCAGTCCAGATCATCCAGATGTTGCCAAGACATTAAACAACCTGGGAGAGCTCTATAGAATCCTTGGCCATCACAAAAAAGCCCTACATATGTACACCCGCGCTCTCAATATCTACAAAACAACCTTTGGTACCACCCACCCCGACGTAGGTACTACTCTCAACAATTTTGCAGGCCTCCACGAAAGCCTGGGAGAATATAAAACTGCAATTGACCTATATGAAAAAGCCCTCTATATAATTCAGAAGGAATATGGATCTGACCACCCTTATTTCAAGATCACACGGAATAATTTAATTAGCCTTTATGATAAAATGGAACGGAGCTAGAGAAGCTGGACTTCAGAAGAGCCAATAGAGAGAATAACGTTTAACATTGAATTCGTTTGCATCAAGGCAGCAAAATTTAGCTCGTTTACTCTTTATAGCGCTGATAGCCTCGAGAAACTCGCAAAATGAATCAATTTCATGGATATATAATTTTTGTATAATTGATATAGAGTTTTGGGCGAGACTGAGAATATTTGTTTGACGTTTAAAAAAACCAGAAGAGAATCATCTTTAATAGAAAATCTTCATTATCTGTTCCTTTATGTAACATCTCAAGCTATTGGTATCAAATCACTAAAATAGAGTAGTTATAGCCATAATATTTTTTATTTTCTTACATAGCCATTCACTTCTAGTTACAAATAACAGCATTTTTCGAAAGCTTAGCATAAGCTAGACAAATAACAATACTTTGAAATCCTAATTTTACAGTTCGATTTTTATGTTGGGAGGAGATTTTCATATTTGAGAAGAATGAAGTAATATTATGGTCAATAAATTTTTGTCCCATTTTTTATTATTTTCATTTGAAGATAATTATCTGCCCCAAAATGGTGATTTTTTTCAAATTTTTATCAAATTTTTGATTTTGAATTTGCAGAGTATATTGATAAAAAAATAAATATTTAATAAGTGTACCATTTGTACAGCAAAAATGCTAAAATAGAACAGGATTTATGATTTAATAATCTCCATTACTACATAGGGTTGGGAAATGACAGATCCGAGATAATTTTAATAATATTTTTGATGACCGTAAATTGATTTTTGCTGAGGATATGAGGTTTCATTCAAATGGAGTTTATATTAACAAACTAAGGTTATAGGCTTTTCAAAATATCACATCTCACATTATTGATGAGGGAGCATCGCATATTCCATTTACCGCAAATTATTAATACTTAGCATATCGTGTTTATCGAGATGACCAGAATTACTAATCGCTTACACAAAAACGTGTTGAGTGTTATTATGGACATTTTAGAGATGGATCATTTCCGCGAGCCTGAACTTGAAGAGGTTCAGTTTTTCCTTGAAAGCACTGGAACTCACGGTTCTATTGTTCATGAAAATGCTGTGGAAATGAACTGTACATCCTCCAAAATTCAATCAAGGGAGAATGTATTGATCGATTTCAATAATTCCTTTCCATCCATTAACTAACACCCCCTAAAAGATTTAAACCCCCGAACTGAAACCCAAACCTTTAACTATTTCCATTTTGAAGTTAATTTTGGATTTCAGCCCATTTTTTTGATACTTTAATCTGCTTTTCCCTACTTATGTCCTTATTTTCAGAGTATATTGATTCTGATTTTTCTTGATATCCTAATTTAGATTAAAGTACGTGACTAACTTGATTTCTCAAGTCCTTTAATACTAGATTAAGAGGATTTCAATAGACCTATGATTTTCACGAGTCATTATATACCATTTTATAAGCATATGAAATAATTTAGGGGTTCATCGAAATCCTCTATATTTTTCTGAGTTTTAGAAGTGTTAGTTTTTACTGTGAGTACTGTAATTACATGGAACTACTTAAAAAGCTATTTCGAATTCCAAATGGAATGATCACTCTAAACAATATCAAGTAAAACTGAATGAAAACAAAACATCACTATTCAGCTTACAAAAAATCATTTGGCTAATATCAATTTTGACGTAATGTATACTTTGATCACTAATTGATTGGAAAATAAAAAACATGATCAGAACCAACAATTAAAGAAAAAAAGCCCATCGAAATTTGCTCAGTAAAGCTTAGTAAAGATTGTTATTGATGTTGTTTTTGTCAAAAAGGGTAGTTACAAAAAAAATAGCTTAGTTTAACTCGGGAGAGATGATAGAATGGAAAATAAAATAGATAGAATTTAGCGTAGTGATTATTCTACCCCAATTACACCCAAACGCAAGCTAATTCAATGCGTATCAGGCCATTTTAAACAGGACATTTTTTTATTTCTCTATCAGATAGCAATTGAGACTTATAATCCGGAAGAAAACAAATCAACATTTCATCACTTTTCTGCAAAACTAGTGAAAAATTGAGGATTTTACTGGATATATGGCACAGTTTGTGAGAATACTGAACTAAAAAATTAATAATTACTTACATCCTTCAAATCTCTCCAAGCTCCCAACTCAAGTGCTCTTTTATAATTACATATGCTATGGCAGGAGAGATTATCCCGACATCAGTTACTATCATGTCAATGTATCTAGCAGGAGTGAAATCAAAAGCCGGATTTTTTACCTGCAAGTGAGATAGATCTGCAATTAATAAAGGATCAATAATTTCATCTGAACTTCTTTCTTCGATTTCGATGAGATCTCCAACAATTGTACTTGGGCTAAACTTGAAGGTCTCGGCGGCTACCAGGAAAGTCTTTCTTGCCTCATGCGCAGCAAGAGCAAGTTGAGAGGTCCCGATTTTATTTACCAGCGTACCATTAGTTGAAATAGCATCAGCTCCAACAATGACCATATCTACATCCTTCATATAGTAACGCACTGCAGAGTCCACAATCAGAGTTGTAGGGATACCAAATTTATTCAGATGATGGATCGTCGATAGCCCCTGGCGTCTAGGACGACTTTCAGTGGCAATTACTGAAATGGCCTTCCCATTCTCAAAAGCCGTAGTGATAATGGAAAGAGCAGCATGAGAATTGCAGTGGGTCATAATAATATCTCCATCTTTGATTCTTCTTGCACCTATTTTCCCAATTTTTTCGAGGGCTTTGTCAGCTCTCTCGATGAAGAGATTTGCATTCCCAATGATTTCCTTCCTTGCTTCTTCTATATTTCCTGAAGAATACTTCGTAACAAGTTTTACAGCATTCGGGAGAGAAACAGCTGTAGGACGAGTACTTATAAGAAAACTAGAAGCTTCTCTAATGCAAGTATTGAATTCCTCAATTGAAACTACTTCTAGGCCTGCAACATAATCTCTGATGGCTTCAGCAGCAGCTTTTGCAATTCGGCCTGCTCCCCGGAGTTCCATCGTCCTTATTTTTTCTGCGGTTTCCTTAAGTTTTTGCATATTATAAGAAATAGCAAGAGTCAATTTATAGCTATCTTCTAGTATTTCGGGATCTTCTAAAATAATAATTTAAATTTTATTTATTTTATCATAGATATCCTTTAGTAAGGAAAGAGATATTCTGACCGCTGAACAAGCGCATAAAAAATATGAAAGAATTTAATATAATTACCAGAACTTCCACTAGGACTTTTTTATTTTTAGATTTTCAGAAAGCGGTTTAATGTTTAACCTTCTGTTCTACGGATCAATTTTTGAATTTGAATCCCTTGATTATGCATAGTTTATTGCTATAAAAGCTCTGTATTTTATGAGATATCCGTATAGATGACTTACAAAACACAACTGTTTAAATGCTACCAAGATATCACAAAGGGCTTATCAACAATCAATTATGATTTGCACCTACATATATTTAGATATAACTAGATTTATTACCTGCATTTAGTATTAAGTTGAACAACATAAAAGGGGTATAGATAAATGGGAAAGGGGACATATAATAAAGTAAGTCGAAGGCACACTATCATAAAAGCTTTAGCAATTACTATGCTTGCGTTTTTGATTTGTGAGTGTCGCAGACGCGACGCAGGATTCAGATGCTTAGGTCAATAAAGAAAATGCTTTTTATGATCTATATAAATTCGATGAAGTAATACAAGCCTATGATAAACCAATCGAAATCAATCCACCGTTTTCAGTAACTTCAATAACTTGGAACAATAAAGGAGAGTCGCGGTCTAAATTAAATAAACTCAATGAAGCAATAAGAGCATTTGACAAAGCATTTGAAATTAACCCGCAGAATATTAATGCTTCGCAAAATCGAAAAGAAGTCTTACCATTAAGCCAAGTAGGGTAGACCGATAAGTCACTGTAACCAATGTAAACCAACTGTATCCATGCACAGATTTTGTATCAAAAATCATGCATCATGATATGGAAGAGAATAAATCATAGTCATTGATCCTACAATTCTACTCAAAGCTGTCCATGAATCATGTAGGTAAGTCATTCGAGCTGAACTTGTCAGTATCTCTATTCATAGAGTAGGATTCATCATTTTTGTACATTCGCACAGTTTGAAGATCAGATTTGCGAATGGGTTCTTGATGCTGAGAGATTTCCGGATCTTTTTTTGGGCAACCATGGAACCAAATCCAATCAAATATGAACTTTTCGACTTTTAGATATCTGAAGGCTTTTCATTAGTTTCCTCTCTTGGGAAAGAAAATATTTGGGGATAAGGGAGTTTTTCCAGATAAATTATTATTTACAAAATAATGGTTATCTGTCTGGAAAGGTTAAATACAAATAAAGCGAATCGCAAAAATATCCAATTTTTGAAAATTTTTTAGTGTGTAAATATATATATAGTCATATTCTTTTGAATATATCAAAAATTATTTGGCTTTCAAAGTTTGGTGTTTATCAAACTTATGCGATGTTTTCGCTAAATTCTGAAATTTTGATCAAAAATGGATTAATATGTAAGAGACTCACAAATTTTGCTATTATAATGACACTACATGAATATTTTATAACAAGAGTTAGAGAGGTTACAACACTCAGAATCAGGTTGATGAATATTCCCAATCAGATGGAACTATCTTCGAGTTATTCTCATTAATAATATAGGGAAAAGGGACTTAATGCATGATCAATAAACAAAAATTGTGTTCGATAGCCTTAGTTTCAACAGCTATGATTTTAGTGCTGATGAGTATCGCAGGAGGTACACCATTTGCATATATTACGAATTCCGGCAGCAACAATGTATCTGTAATTGACACAGCGACTAACACTGTTACAGCCACTGTGTCTGTTGAATATAATCCTTTAGGAGTTGCAGTCAGCCCAGATGGAACAAAGATATATGTGGTAAACGAATACAACAACACTGTCTCTGTAATTAACACAACTACAAACAGCATTACATCCACTGTGAATGTAGGAAATGATCCTTGGGGAGTTGCAGTCACACCGGATGGAACAAAGGTATATGTGACGAACTACGGCAGTAACAATGTCTCTGTAATTAACACAACAACTAACACTGTTACAGCCACCGTGAATATAGGAAAAGAACCTATGGGAGTTGCAGTCATACCGGATGGAACAAAGGTATATGTAACAAACTACGGCAGCAACAATATCTCTATAATTGACATAGCCACAAATAATGTTACAGCCACGGTGAATGTAGGAAATGATCCTTGGGGAGTTGCAGTCACACCGGATGGAACAAAGGTATATGTGACGAACTCGAAATTTGACAGTTCAGGCACTGTCTCTGTAATTGACATGGCCACAAATAATGTTACAGCCAAAGTGAATGTAGGAAACAATCCTATTGGAGTTGCAGTCAGTCCAGATGGAACAAAGGTTTATGTGGCAAACGAATACGGCAACAGTGTCTCTGTAATTGACACCGCAACAGACACTGTTACAACCACCGTGAATATGGGATCCTTACCTTTGGGTGTTGCAGTCACTCCAGATGGAACAAAGGTATATGTGATAAACCTGAATAGCAACAATGTCTCTGTAATTAATACAACAACTAATAGTGTTTCAGCCAGTGTGCCTGTAGGAAGCCAGCCTTATGGAATTTCAGTCACCCGGGACTGGAAAAAAATAGATATAATGAACGGAGATGGAACGGTTTCTGCATTTGACACAGCCACAAATACTGCTGCATAGACACAGTAAAAATATGATCCGATTCTGTTGCATTCAGATAGTTAATATACTTTGTTCAGCGCATCAAGCCCTTCCTGATGCAGACTTTATTGATATAGAGCTTAAGCAGGTGCCTGTTTTGCAGGCAATTTTTAAGTTTCACAATTTTTGGAGTTAATCGTTCAGTTGCACATAAAATAATTGTTTGTCCAAAATACAGAGTTAATCAGATTTTACATGACTTTCGGTACACTGCTAACTTTGGTAGTATTGAGAAGTTGGTACACTAACTAAATAAATATCTATTCTGAAATTGTGTTTATATCAACTGAAAAAATCAGCAACCTCTTTGTTTAGATAACCATTTTAAGCATATCAAAAGCTTAAATTCTTCTGTAAATTTTTGCACTTTTTGATCTTTTTTAAACAACCAAAATCTGTTGATATTTTCCAGATGGAAGTGTTATTCTGCAGGGGTTTTCTTTTTATTTCATCTCGATTTAATATAAATTTCTAATTATATCAATAGTTATATATCCTGAACCGGGAAAGTTCAAAAAGTAATTTTATATGTGAGTACAACAGAATTATATTGTTTAGTAAGTAACGCACTAAGTATTACATAATATATTTTAGAAAAAAAATGAGAATATATAAATTACTATCATAAGTTACTGGAAGTAGGAAGCTCTAGAAACTCTCAAAATTATACACAATAAAAGTGATACACCATTTTTAGTCTTTGACCAATAGCTATCGACGATTACTTAAAATTTAAGAAGTAAATTTTGGGTTTTAGGCCGATATAATTTTTAAAATATGGTAAAAATGAAGATTGATAGTTAATAAAACATTCTTAAATAAATGGATAAGGAGATAAATATGAAAAATGATCCTAACAGAAAAACCAATGTAAATATAATAAAAAAATTAGTAATTTTCACTGAACTTCTGATTTTGTTCTTGGTTATAAGTTCATCAATAGCGATGGCATATACAGAATTTTCAGACGAAAAAATATCATCTAATATTCACAAAAATACTGTGAATCAAACTAAATTTTCTCCAAAGTTTGGACTTGCACCAGAAAATCCTAAATTGACCGAATACATAAATAACAAAAGATACAGTCAAAAAATTATCGTACCTTCACCCATCGATTTTAATTATCTCAAAAATATTCCCAACCCAGGCTTAAATTATTTAGCAAGCACACCTCTTCCGGCTTCCTACGATCTGCGGGCATTGAACAAAGTAACCCCTGTAAAAAACCAGGGCCATTCAGCTACGTGCTGGATATTTGCAACTTATGGATCTCTTGAATCATATCTTATGCCGGGACAAAACTACAATTTTTCAGAACAGAATATGAAAAACCTTCTTTCTGAGAACTACACAAATGGTTTTGATCGCTTTTCAAATGGCGGAGGAAACTATTTAATGACTAGTGCTTATTTGAATAGCTGGGCAGGCCCAATTAACAATAGATTTGATCCTTGGAATCCCAAGATATACACTTCACCGATAGGAATTCCTATACAAAAACACGTACAAAATATAACTTATCTTGCACTTAGGGCTAATTCTACAGACAATCAGGAGATAAAAGCGGCAGTTATGAATTATGGCGGAGTTGGAACCTCAATCTATATAGATCCCAACAATACTACTATCTATAACAAAAATACGTCCAGTTGTTACTATAATGGAACGTTAGATTCCTATCACGACGTGACCATTGTAGGCTGGAATGATTCTTATAGTAGGAACAATTTCTCCATAACTCCACCAGGAGATGGGGCATTTATCATAAAAAATAGCTGGGGTCCACAATGGGGTGATTATGGGTTTTTTTACATTTCCTATTATGATTCCAATTTAGGAAAACAGGGTGAAAATGCAGTCTTCACTGCTGAACCACTTAATGATTATACAAACATCCACCAACACGATCCGCTTGGATGGACCAGATCACTAGGAGAAGAAAATTCCACCGATACATTATGGTGTGCCAGTGTCTTTACTGCAGGATCTAACGAAACTCTCAAAGCTGTAAGTTTCTACACACCAGCCTATAATTCCAATTATAAGATTCGTATCTACAATAATACGGGGTCCAACCCTACCAGTACATCTGGTCCTGTTATTACGCAGACTGGAACAATTCCAACTACTGGCTACCACACAATCCCCCTGAGTTTTGGAGCTAATCTCCAGGCTGGCCAAACTTTCTCCGTAGTCCTGGAGCTTACAACCCCTGGATACAGTTACCCGATATCGATATCAAACCCCATAATGGGCTATAGTAGCAATGCAAATGCAACAACTGGGGAAAGTTTTGTAAGTACTGATGGAATTACGTGGTACGACCTAATGTCATTGGTACCAAATGCAACTATATGCATCAAAGCATTTACTGATCCAGTAAATGCATCTCAAATCAAGCTTGACTAAAATTAAATTTTTTTGTGGTTATCTATACTGGTAAGTTTGTAAGAGTTAGGGAAATAGTGCAGAAAATTGTAATAAAAAGTTTACCTTGGCAATATAAGTGTTATCGCTTCAAAACCGATGTATAGTCTGAAAACAGATCAACAGATTGAACTAAACATCGAAAAAAATGTTCTTGGAACAGATCAGGAATTAATTGATTTCAGGACAGCAATTTCGCTGCAGTCTGGAAACTTTGAGCATCTTATGCAGCCGGACCAGATTTTTCTGGGAAGGCAATTTTTGTTCACTACCTTAAAACCCAAAGTTGCAAAAAAATCAGGCACATAAGTAAGAGCAAAGACCTCTTTCATATCAAAGTATTTGGCATCATCAAGGCAGGCCGAAACAAGCTTTGTACCGATTCCTTTTCTTGAGAATTCGGGCCTCACAGCAAGGGCAAGTATCTCTGCAAGGTCTTCCCAGACCACATGGAGAGCACCACATCCCACAACCTCTTCATTGATCTCATATACATAATAATCCCTGATATTCTCATATATCTCACTCAGAGAACGGGCAAGCATGAGCTCATCCTTGGAATAAATACTAATAATCTGCCTCATTACAACAACGTCATTTACCCTCGCTTTCCTAATCAATTACTTTTCCCTCTGAGTAACATTGTATTTTCCAATAGATAGATACTGTTCTGGACTTTGCTGTTTCTACAATCCACTGAACACAGCTACGAAACTATTCTTTTTTCAGATAAAAAATTTTCCTATAGACTACAGAATATTACGCCTAATTTAGCAAAATTTACTTCCCCTACTTAATAGATACCCTAAATTTAAAATGTGATAGCCGATTGAAGAATACTTATTTCAGGAAGAAGCTGGAGAAAACAGATTAAAGGAAATTAACGGGCGCGAGGGGATTTGAACCCCCGATTCACAGCTTAGGAGGCTGGTGCCATATCCGGGCTAGGCCACGCGCCCATTATACAATTCCAGAAAGAATTAAAACATATAACTGTTTACTGAATCTGCATTTGAGGTGAAGTATCCATAATAGCGATATAAGATGTATATATAGTTATCTTTCAGAGAACGATCGAAGTCCATCTGAAAAATAAGACTGATTTTCTGGAAAGTATAATAAACAATGCAAAACCATCGAACTTGATCATTTTAACAATATCCTTATATTTTAAGAGACTTTTCAATACGAGCTGGGATTTACACAATGTACCATTAGTCCCACTAGTAATTGGCTGCAACAGTCCAAAAACCAAAAAACAATATAAAGGCGCAATTTTAGCGGGTTATATCACATAGAAGTTAATGACTAACAGTTTAGGACGTACATACTCGAAGCCCAAAATAGAGTAAATTTATACTTTGTGTTTCAAAATTAATTTACATACAGTTGGATGCCTAAAGATATTTATTTCTCAATTCAATCGTGTAAGTCCTATAGCGAGATATTTACTGCTGAGAACTGATTAAGTAATACATATGCTCGTTTCAGTTCTATTACAACTTCACTTTTTACCAAGGCCTGCCTATGTTCATCTGCCCCTTTAGGCCATACAATCTTTGATAGACCTTCACAAGCAAAGTGTAAGAAAAATATAGAAAGATGAGATGAAGAGAGGAAAAAGTATGCACACAAAACGCAGTCATTCCTATTCAGCAAATACCAGTAAACTCAGGATGATGGTCTTTGCATCACTTTTTGCAGCCCTCACAGCAACAGGTGCGTATATAATGGTTCCTGTACCTTTATCTACTGTCCCTATAACACTGCAGGTTTTCTTTGTTCTACTTGCTGGCAGCATATTAGGAAGCAAATGGGGAAGTCTGAGTATGATAGTGTACATGCTTCTTGGTATTGTAGGGCTCCCTGTATTTGCAGGAGGCAGTTCAGGGATAGGAGTGCTTCTTGGGCCCACAGGTGGGTATATATTTGGTTTTATTTTGGCTGCCTATATGATAGGAAAACTTTCAAGGAAGACCAGAAATGGTGCCAAATCCAGTTTTTTCATTAATGCTCTTAATATGAGCGCAGGAGTGCTGGTTATTTATGTATGTGGAGCTTTCCGGTTAATGATGGTGACTGACTTGGATCTTGGAAAAACTCTTGCTCTTGGTGTGATTCCTTTTCTGCCTGGAGATATTATCAAAACAGCAGTTGTCGCCTACATAATTTCTAAGCATGAAATCTAAAAGTCCATGATTTGGTTTATTTCAGTCAATTATCTGCAGCTAGCTGTGGGTATTGGAGCTGCTAATAGATCCGTTTATTAACCAACTGATTTATTTTAAGCTACTTTTGCACTTAAAATGAAAATCCTTCATATAAACATTAGGTCTATAATATAATATAACAAAATATAATAAAACACCGTATAATATATCAGGTTTTTTTTATTTATGAAGTATTGGGGAAAATTTTCCCCAAATAATGATATCATCAACTATTTGAAAAAGATCTGCAATGAACTTGGTAAAAAGTACTGTTTTTAGATTCGATTCAATAGGTATTGATGGTGATTATCTGCATTCTTTTGAAGGAACATATTTTATTCTGACACCAACGAAAAAGATGTAGATCATGAAAAGTATCACAACAAGACGAAACTTCAGAGAATACTCTGAAATTAAAACACAGTTATGGGATTATGAACTGCGTAGTGATATGGAAAGTACATTGGAACTGAGACTATGGAACAACTTATGATGTAATTTAACATGTCGAAAATCAGGGAAAACAGGAAAAAAGCATATTCGCAAATGAATATATTTGATTTGGAATAATCCATTTATATCCAAAAGATAGCACGAACATACTCCACTGCTTGCCGCGGTGTAATAAACCAAAATTTTGATTTATGTAAGCTCCTAGAGTATTCAGGAGAACTTAAACAAAGGAGAATAAAGTTTGATTAAGCATGATCAGATTTGAGAAAGTAAGTTACAGTTATTCTGATGGAACTCCTGCACTTGAGGACGTGAATTTGACGATACAAAAAGGAGAATTTATAGGGATAATAGGTAAAAACGGTAGTGGCAAATCTACACTTGCCCTTCACCTAAATGGGCTCCTTAAACCCCAGAAAGGAAAGGTCGTAATACGAGGCATGGACACCTGTGACCCTTCAAAGCTTCAAGGTATCCGAAAGATCGTAGGTATTGTATTCCAGAATCTGGAGACTCAGTTTGTGGGCAGAACCGTAGAAGAAGATCTGGCTTTCGGCCCAGAAAATCTCTGTCTTCCTCCTTTAGAAATCCGAAAGTGCGTGGATATGGCTCTTAGTGAAATAGGGTTTGAGAAATATAGATATCGCTCTCCAAAAACTCTTAGTGGGGGACAGATCCAGTGTGTAGCCCTTGCAGGAATCCTTGCCATGGAACCTGAATGCATTGTTTTTGATGAGATAACTTCCATGCTTGACCCAGATTCCGGAACCGTTGTACTCGAAAGCATAAAAAAATTGAGGAGAAAAGGAAAAAACATAGTTTACATTACCCATAATCTCGAAGAGCTTCATTCTGCAGACAGGATAGTTGTTATGGAAAAGGGGAAAATAGTTTTTGAAGGGGATCCTGAGAGTGTTTTTTTGGATGCTTCTCTTCAAAATCTTGGGCTTACCCTACCTTCCCTTATTGAGTTAGCAGCCCATTTGAAGACGTACGACATCAAAATTCCCTGGGAAAAAATCTATTCACCCCACAGCTTTGCAGAGGAGCTATGCCGATTATTCTTGAAAATGTAAGTTTTTCATACTCAAAAAAAACTCCTCTTGAAACTCCTGCCTTAAGAGACATCAACTTACGGATAGAGACAGGAGAATTTGTAGGGATACTAGGAGAGAAAGGAGCAGGGAAATCCACTCTTTTAAAACTATTTAATGGACTGCTGATTCCTGAAACTGGAATCGTACTTGTGGATGGCCTTAACCCCTCCTCAGTAGAGGTCAGACGCAGGATAGGCATGGTATTTCAACAAGCTGCAGATCAGCTGTTCTGTAGAACCGTATACGATGAAATAGCATTCGGACCTTTAAACTTTGGATGCTCAAGAAAAGAAGCAAATGAAAGGGTTAATGAGGCGCTAGAGGCTGTTTCTCTTGATCCTAAAATGCTTCATCTAAGTCCATTTAGTCTGAGTGGGGGAGAAATGAAGATGATAGCCCTTGCAAGTGCCCTTGCTCTCAGACCGGACTACATCGTACTAGATGAACCCATCACAGGGCTTGATCCTGAATGGAAAAAAAAAATTCTCGAAACTTTCAAAAAAGCAAGAGACAGAGGAGCTACAATTATAGCAGTAACCCATAACATTGAAGATTTTTTCCTACTTCTCGAAAAGATCATTCTTATCAGGGAAGGAAAAATATCTTTTCATGGGAGCAGAGATGATTACCTTAAAGAAGGTTGTTTACCTCTTCCACCTATAGCCTCCATGATGCGAGAACTCAAAGCAAGAGGCCTGCCAGTTAATCCTGATGCATTTAATGTTGAAGATGCTCTGGAAGAGATATTAAGAGTGAAATACGTAACTCAAAAAGAAAGTATATCGAACAATCCGAATAAGAAATTGCAACGTGACTAATAAACTAAAGAGAAAATCGAGAAATCTTCGATTTCAATGAATTGCATATTTATACTCTTTAGAGACAACCAGCCAAAAATTGAGGTCTATCGAAATCTTCTGCAGTTAAGTAAAAATACTACAGCTCGAATAAGAAACTGCAGTGTGAATAAAAAAATCACAATTGAAGTAAGAAACTGCTATCTGGCTACAAAACGGGTTAAACTTAATTTGAATTAAAAACTTCGTGGAGTTCAAATGAGAACCACTGGAAAAAATAATCCGTGTAAAATATTTCAAAAAAGAAAGCGGTGAGAAAGTATGCATGAGCCAGTTTTCAGTTATGTGCCTGGAGTCTCTCCCCTCCATAAGCTTGACCCCAGGACAAAAATTGTGGCAGTGATGCTACTTGGAATTTTGGCATTCAGGACTAAGAATTTTGCAGGAATAATAGCTTTATTCATATTCTTCTTTGCTCTCACTTTTCTCGCACGGTTGCCGATAATGGTATTTTCCAGGGTAATCATGCCTATGATGATGTTTATTATTTTCATTTTTCTTACACAGCTATTTTTCACTGATGGAAGAGTATTTGCCTCATTCTGGATTATGGAAATGAGTTTTGAAGGGCTTGAAAATGGAATTAAGCTTGTTTCTAGATTCCTACTCCTGCTGCTTTTTGCAGCCTTTCTGACAGCTAGTACTGATCCATCTGAAGTCACCTGTGGGATAGAAAGAATGCTCAGGCCTTTACCGCTTAGCTGGCTGGGAATAAGTTCCTACGAGCTCGCTACAATGATGAATATTTCTATAGCCATCTTCCCTATTATCTTTGACAGATTTGAGCGGACAAAAGCTGCCCAGGCCGCAAGAGGGATGGATTTTATAAAAAATCCATTCCATTCGATTCCTGCACTTGCTATTCCTTTGCTAAGGGGAGTCATCAGAGATACTGAAGAACTGGCCCTTGCAATGGAAAATAGGGGTTACCAGGGAACAGTTCGGACTTCAATGTACGAGCTTTCAATGCAGAAAAAAGACTGGATAGCCCTTTTTATTCTTATTCTTTTTTCCATTTTAGTTCTAAATCTCTGAAAAACAGAGTTTTATAGATAATTTCGATAGGCACTATGCATTTGAGTATTGGAGAGTTAAATTTCTTAACAGTAATTTTACTCATGAAAACTCTTCTTATTTTGCTCTTAAAGAAGAATACAAACGTCTTCAGTCAGTTGGAGACAAAACTGCTGGGAAAGCTGGAATGGATCTCCACATGCATATCTTAATTGTTATTTTCAAAGTTTTAATCCTAAAATAATTTTGCTTCAAAAATTGCTTTATTTATTTATTTATTTATTTATTTATTTATTTATTTGTTTATTTATAAATTGGATTGCTTTGTAGCAAAAAAAGTCTAGACTTCTAACTTCGAGAAAATATGAACATGTTTATTTATTGTATAGTGTAGGCAATCTATAGGACTTATGGGTTGAATTGAAAAATAAATTGCATTAAACCTTTAATTTTCTAAAATCGAAGTTTAATCCACGATTGCTATTGCACTTGATTTTACACCACAAGTACATAAGTCCTATAGATAATAGGTTTGATTGCACAAAAATTTTCATATTCTTCGGCAGCAGCTTAATACTTAACCTACTATTCTCCTGAATTAAACGTTGATGTAAACAGATTTTTTAATGTATAGCTTTTGTGAGAAAATCTATGCATTTTTATATCTCAGAAAACGCCAAAAAGTTGCTATATTTATATCGCAAAGGATAAAAATAAATGAAAATTAGTAACTAATTAACCTACAAATCAAATTTCTTTAATTTATTCAAATTAACTGTTTTATTGTACCAAGCTATTGAATTCTGCAGAATAATCTCGATTGCTTTGTCATAGACTTTAATTGTATTATTGGATAGAGTGCCAAGCTTCGGATTCCGATGGGTTAATTTAAATTGCTTTAGCATTTGCTTTTATTGCTTCATCGGAATAACCTAATTTACTTAAAATAACTGCTTTATTGTACCAAACTGCAGAAGTCTGTGGGTCAATTTCACTTACTTTGTCATATGCTGTGCTTTACTATTGTATTTAGCGTGGCTGGAACAAGATCATCTCTACTATGACATGCAATCGTTACTCTACCTGATTTAGTCGGGTATTTATATTGCCGATGGCTTCCTTTTGTGGCAACCAGATACCAACTATCGGCTTCAAGTAACTTTATAACCTTACGAACTTTCATTTTAATCTATCTAGTTCTATGCAGTCTGAATTTTATATAGATTCTGCAGATCGGATGATTAAAGTTTAAGGGTTCCTTATGTGGACTGACCAATAACCTCTCCGAAAGATAAAATAATGATCATCTATGGTAAAATTAGTTAATTACAAAACATAAAAGCATATACGATTAAGAGCTCTATAATAAATTTTGGATAAAGGAAGACCTAGAAGAGATGATTGAAAAATAATGAGAGAGTATGAGATATCTTATGCATCCTGACTGTCAATGGAAAGCTCATCCCAGATTTATATGGAGCTTTAAACAAGGGGCATCAAATCTCTAGCTTGATCTAATTAACTCTTAGTAGCTGACATAAGGTAAGCTTTAATGCTAATAGGTCCGACTCTAGAATCAAAAGCTGAGTCTTTTATATATATAATATTTAAAAGTGGCGTGAAAGTACGCTCTATTTCATCTTTTGAAATCCGCCTGGGCCCATAGCCTTCTGGCTCTTTATCGGAGAAACACAGCATGAAATATTTGCCGCCTGGTTTTAGCACTCTATGTATCTGCCGTGCAAAAACGGACCTTTCCTCATCCGTCATCACATGAAACAAACCCGAATCAATAACGTATCGAATTCACCCTCCATGAAAAGTCGGTCCATCTGTAACACATTTCCGACTACAAAATTTACCTTAACATGCTGCTTTATAGCTTTTGCATCTGTGATAGCATCTTCAAAAATGTATATACCTGTAACATCACACCCATTTATGGCTAACACTATTGCATTATCACCCCGGCCACATCCAATATCCATAGCTTTTCCATGCTTAATTTCTCCATCCTTTATAAGAGCCTCGAAAACTGACTGGGGATGACCGATATCCCACGGTGGTGTACCCTTGTATGCTTCATTCCAGTCCAAGCTAATCTTCTCACGACTAAAAATTCAGTTCCCATTTTGATTACAGATAAATATTTTGCTAATTGATCATTGTATTATTTTAGCTTTTCCTGAATAAAATTATCTAATTAACTATAGTACAGTTTTCTTAAGATAAAAGATTTTATATTATTTTTTACGTTTTTAATTTATTGCAGAATATTATACTGAAAGTTTCGCAAAACTACTGTTTTCCATATTTCTCCCATTACAAAATAGGATTTTGCAGTTATGTGGAGGCAGAGATTTTGCTATAAAACCTATGTATCAGTAAAACCGATAAATCATGTTTTTGTGATAATTAAGGACGGTATAGAGCTTATTTTCCCAGAAAATATTCAGACTGTGGTATCCATAATATTAATTTTAGATTTATATCTAATAGTTAATATAAATTATTCACTCTGATCCATTGAGAGTCCAAATATAAAATACACCGTTTTTGTGACTAAACATATGTTTTTCAATTTCCATATTTGTCACAATTTTTTCCTTCCATGATACTTCGCATGCCAAAATGTATGTTACTTAAGATTTTATATCGTGTCAAAAAAATATAAATCTGTAGTTCTTTAATCCTTGATTACGCCTGTTAAGGAAGGTTCTTACAAGACCTATTCACAAGTTGCAATCTGCGAGTCTATAATCGTGTCAGTAAATGCGATGTTCAAAGTACATTATCGAAACAGGTGACGAGCTTAAAAATAAACAAGGGGTAGAGAATCTGAGTAAATGCTGCCTGTTATATTAGCATACACATGATCTGAAATTCCATCCCCACGATCTACTGCGTTTTGTGAGAATCCGGTGCCATCCTGTTTTCCCCAGAAGTTACCTCCAATATAAGGTCCACCGATAATATTAATACTTAGAGTTTTTATAGTGTTATAGGCATTTCCTATCCCATTTTTAATGGTCATTTTGTTTTCATTGAAATAATTGTTGTAAACAAGATTTCTGTTGCTTCTGCTACATATAAAAAAACCTAAATTATCACTGTTTTGAATAGTGTTGCTTGATAATATATTGTCATTAGATGTGCCCATATAAATTCCATTGTGATTATTAGAAACCGTATTTTCTGAGAGTGTATTGAAATTGGAGCTGGCAAATAAAATTCCACCGTACACTCCATTATTAGTAGCCATATTCTTAGATATCTTACTCTTTGTGGCACACCAGAGATAAATTCCACACGAATTGTTCAATAGGATATTGTTTTCAATTGTACAGTTATCGCTAGAAATAGAAAGATTCCTGCATAGCTGGGTCCTGCTGCGCCACTTATTTTGAACCCGCTAAGTTTTATGTCATCTGCTTTCAAGAGAAACACATCCGCGTGCGAATTCCTGGCTTTAATTATAGTATTATTCGGATCTCCTGAATCGGATCGAATTGTAAGATTTTCTTTGGCTATTTTGATATTTTCTAAATATGTACCTGGTTTTACGATAATTACATCACCTGAGACTGAATTATTAACTGCAGTTTGTATTGAATCCCCTTGATGGACTAAAATCACAGCAGCGGTCCCAATGCTTGACACTGATACTAAGCTAAGAAGAGCGAATAATAAAAAGGTTAACTTTTTGATTCCAATTCCTCCATTCATTTAAAAAAACTCACTCGTTAACACACTCGAACATATATAAAAAATCCAAAAACTAAGCTAAAACAAATGAAAGAGCAAAAGATATAAGAAACTTATTTCGATTTAAATCAAATTTATTCCTATACATATTGATCACATCAGCAGTTACTTTTAAGCAACCGCCAACATCTGCGTATTTGGATATACTGCACGCTCAGGAATACGTTCATGGTCAAAATGACTAAGTTTATCAAGTAGATATGAACATCCTCATAAAAATGGGGCCATACCCCCTAGCTATAAGGCTGTTTTGATCGTTCCTCACTCCTTTTTATCCGTTCTATTTATGGTATAATAGAGTTATCTCCTTAGTTCTTTTAAATAAATGATAAAAATAATCGTTTCTGAATAAAACTTATTTCCACATAAAATATTTTAACATTGAACAATAATTTGATATTATTTCTATAATAGCGTATGAATAAAGTTTATTTCTGCATGAAACAACTTAAAAAAATAACAAATTTTTAATATTGGATGTATTTTATAATTATCTCGATATAATCTTCAAAAATAATCAGCAAATATCATATTTTAAAGGTAACAACTACTGTCGTAAAATATTTTTATTTTCCAGATTTCACATTTAATTTTGGTAGTTTGCTTTGATAGTATAGCTAAAGTTCTGTGAGATCTGACCGGCTCTTTATCCTTTTCTTTCACAGCAAAAAGTAGTATGCAGAGTCAGAATTTTTATAGGCAAAGCTTCTGTTTCTATTATTATCACCGATCCATAGTGTTTGTATCAAAATCTATGAATTTCCTAAGTTCCATCCAGAATAAGAAAATATTGAAGATCTATTACTTATGAAGCTTATGGAACTCTTGGAGCTTGTGGGACTCATAGAGCATTTGGAGCTCATGGAACACTTGGAACTAATTAACCAAAATAACCATCGTAAATAAAAAAATCATTCTTAATATTTTATTCTATTTTGATTGTGAAAATTTTTATGCGGTATTATTTTTCGTTTAAAAGCTATTTTTCGTATAATTAATTTAAAATAATGTAGAACATATTGTACATTGTAGCTTAAAGTGAACAGATAAAGAGTTAAAGAGTGAGGAAGAGAGGGAAGATTGATAGGATGTATGAGTACACAGAGCGGATGTACAAATAGATAGGATAATTGTAGAGAATTTCGATAAATCTCTGATTTTTAACACATTACCTACACTCGCTTTTGCTACCGATATTTCAAGTTTTGATCATGCCCAACGACCGCTTAGAGATTTTACCAGCTCTTCATAAAGTAACATTTATCGGGCTACCCATTTATCACACTACATTTTAATTATTCTTAATTAGTTTATATTAAAAAGTCAATGAAGTCAGTGTTTCATGATAACAGAAAGAGGTTATTGTATGATTGATCTTGGAGAAATTAACCTTTTTAGAGCCAATCTTAAAAGAATTAACCTTGAAAAAACTAATCTTACAGAAACTAACCTGGAAGAAGCTGATCTTAATTGGACTATGCTTGCAGGGGCTAACCTTATGGGGACGAAACTTGAAAAAGCTAATCTTGAAGGAGCTAACCTTAGAAAAGCTAATCTCCAAGGAGCGAACCTTGAGGGAGCGAACCTTGAAGAAGCTATCTTTGAAGGAGCTAATCTTAAAGGGGCGCTCAATTTATCAATCGACAAGCTGTCTAAAGTAAGAACACTTTATAATGCAAAATTAGATGAAGAATTTCTCATCCAACTAAAAGAGGAGTTTTCGTTCCTTTTTAAATCATTAGAGCAGCAGTTTCTAGAATATCAGCACAACCATTTAGGAGCTATCTCCGATAATCTATAGAGAAATTAGGACTATGTAGGATTTCGATAAATCCTTGACAGTTTTTGTTACAAAAATATGTATATTATCTATTTTAGCTAGAATTTAGAACGCATTTTAATCTAAATTTGTAAATAATAATATATTTTATTAAAATATTTGTGTGTAGTTGAAAACTAGAAATTAACATTTTTATTTTAGAGAGAGAAAAAAATCTTACTGTTAAATTTGTGAAGATCTATCCAAATAATAAAATTATGATTAATATAAAAATATTGTTCAGTTTTAAAATATTTTATTGGAGAATAATTTTCATTCAAAAACTATTTTTGCTATAATTAATTTGAAATAATTGGCTGAGTTATTATACATTGTAGTTTTAAGTAGGCAGTGACTTGAATATATGATATTACATACGATATTTAATAATTGAAATTTTTATAAACATAGGAGGCAAAGCGTGAATAATAGAGAAGAACAGACAATGATTGGGATATGCCCAAGTTGCGGAAAGCCGCAAAAGATAGAGCAAACAGGCGGAGAAGAAGATTTTCTTCACTGTGCAGAGATCTGTGCTAATCCGGCAATGATACCTACAGGAACGAGGACGATGGCGGACCAAGCTAAATTACTCTTCGTAGACGGCAATATGCACGAGTATACTCAAGAAGATTACATCAAAAATAACGGCATTGATCCTTTACCCATCTGGAGAGCAATCGAGAAATGGCGTGAAGAGCAAATGGAAAAATGGAAAAAGTGAATTTTGACGTTTACATATTCGGCTCTTTCCATCCTTTTTTAATTTTTCGGCCTTATCAGGCCGAAAAAATGGAAATTTCATTGATAAAAGTAGAATAATAATTGGATGTAAGGTGGAGTATGTTCAAAGACCGTAAAGATGCAGGAGAAAAACTTGCTAAGGCTCTTGAAAAGTATAAAGCAGAGAACCCTCTTATTCTTGCTATTCCGCGTGGGGGAGTGGAGGTAGGATTGCAGGTTGCAAAAAAGCTGAATGCGGATTTTTCCCTTATCATTGCAAGGAAACTACCTTTTCCGGATAACCCTGAAGCCGGATTCGGGGCAATAGCCGAGAACGGGAGCACTTTCATCCATGAAAATGCTTATTACTGGCTCTCAGGAGAAAATATTGAGAAAATCAAGCGGCAGCAGATTGCAGAAATCGAGAGACGCGTAAAAGTTCTAAGAGGAGAACATCCTTTGCCCAAGATAAAAGGAAGAACTGTGATACTTATCGATGACGGCATTGCAATGGGTTCCACAATGAGAGCAGCGATTGAACTTTGCAAAAAAAGGGAAGCTAGAAAAATTGTGGTCGCGGTACCTGTAACTGGAAGTGAAATCGCAGGAGAGATTGGGAAAAAAGTCGACGAACTTGTAGTGCTTGAAATTCCTCGATACTTCAGGGCTGTCGCAGAGGCTTATGAGAAATGGTACGATGTCTCGGATGGGGAAGTTCTCGACCTGCTCAAAGAACAAGTATATGAGGAAAAAGCTGAAAAGTCGTAATTTGGATATACTCTAAGCCTGAAAGAAGTTATTTTTGAGTTAAATATAGAATTTACGTAGTTGAACTAAAAATAAATAGCATTCAATTTTTAACTACCTTAATTGTGAATTTGGCCATACCATCTATTGGGCTTGATTTTGTACTTCACTTGCGTACGTCCTCTAACATAAATTGAGTTAGAGCCTGAGTTTTTTGAAAACTTCGTTAAGATTGGAGGGCACACGTATTCATAACGTCATTTTTTTGAGTAAGCCCATCCTGTCTGTTCAAGCCCATTTCGCATGAACGCAAGGTCCAAAAAGAATGGATATCAGTAGAGATGCAAAACTTCAGCCAAAATCCTTTGCAGAAGAATAATCTCATCTTTAAGGTCAAACCTAGAATTTCGATAAACCCCGAAATTTAGTCAGATATTATAAAGGGTATCTAAATGATTCGTGAAAATAGAGGTTTATCGAAATTCTCTAATATTACTACTTTATAAATGCTTCACATAGCCTTGAAATTTGATAAACTCGAATCACCAAAAATTTTTCCTGGAACAGTTTGCCAGAAGAAACAAAATTTAGAATAGGAGTTAAGTTATTTTTTTATGGAATATCGAAAACTAAAAAACGTTTTGTAGCTAAATTATTCTAGGATAAGATATCTTTTTGAGGACTATAAATGAGTGATATTTGTTTAAATGAGTAATTAATAGGGAGCTTAAAAGAACTTTTTCTGAAATTTAAACATTTTAACATTTTTGAACGCTCTCTACTGAAAAATTCAGATTACTTAAATGTTAAACAGGGATTATAAAAGAGTTTTATGCATGGATACTGAAAATCAGTTTTCTGAGAAAAATGAGAATAATTCTGGATATGATGTCATAATTATAGGAGCAGGGCCTGCAGGAATGTTTGCAGCCTACGAGCTCGCTGTGACCCATTTGCTCAAAATACTTATTGTGGATATGGGCAAAGATATAGAAAAACGCCTGTGTCCAATGAAGACTCATAATTACTGCATGCACTGCATTCCGTGTGATATTATGTGCGGGGTGGGAGGCTGCGGCACCTTTTCAGATGGAACCCTAAACTTGAGGCCTGATGTAGGAGGAGATCTAGCAGCTCTGACAGGAGACCACATTGAAGCTTGGAAACTTGTTGAAAAAGTGGATAATATTTTCCTTGAATTCGGAGCTCCCCGTGGAGTCATGATGGCTGACGGGCTGGATATCGAGAACCTAAAGCGAAGGGCTGCATCTGTGGGAGCCCGTTTTATCGAGATAAAACAGCGATATATAGGTTTGAATAATGCTCCTGCAGTAATAGGGCGCTTCAAACAGGATCTTATTAATAAAGGAGTGAACTTCATGCTTGAAACCGAGGTAAAAGACCTGCTGATCGAAGAAGGGAGCTCAAAAGGTGTTATACTCTCAGGTGGGCAGCTTACTCCTGCCCATTACGTGCTCCTAGCTCCAGGGCGGAGAGGCTGCAATTGGGTTTCGGAAGTGATTGAAAAACATGGAATAGAAGCTAGATATGGTGGAATTGACATAGGCGTAAGAGTAGAAGTTCCTGCAATTGTTATGGATCCAGTGACGAAAGTACCAATAAGCATGGTTTTGTAGTAAAGGAAGAATATGAAGATTTTATAGCAAGTAATGGCCATTATTTGACAAACATAGAATCAGAAAATACAAATTTTGCTTTCCTTGTGCGCGTTGAACTTACCGAACCTATAGAAAATATCACTAAATATGCTCGTTCAATTGCAAAGCTTGCAACTACAATCGGAGGAGGAAAATAGGTTCTACAACGCATGGGGGACCTTAGACGCGGCCGGAGATCCACAAAAGAACATATTGTCAAAAATCTTGTTGTAAATACGCTCAAATATGGCACTCCAGGTGATATCTCAATGGCTCTGCTTCACAGAATAGTTATGGATATAATCGAAGGTCTTGAGACCTTAAACGAGATCATCCCTGGTGTTACTTCAGACTCAACTCTACTGTACGCTCCTGAAGTCAAGTTCTACGCAATGCACCTAAACGTGGACAGGCAGATGGAAACCAGCATCAAAAACCTTTTTGCTGTAGGAGACGGTGCAGGGCTTTCAAGGGACATAGTCAACGCAGCTGCTACAGGGATTATGGCAGCTGAAGGGATAATCAAGACGGAGAAAACAGAAAAGGAATTAAAAGAAGGAATATAAAAAAAGGCAAATCTAGGAGCATAAGAATATAATCATTCAGTGTACAATCATAGTTGAGGTGGTGGCACCCAGCTGCAAGCAACTGATAATATTCGCGCCACCACTCTGGTTATAAATAGATTATTCAAAATCAAGTATTTCAAGCATTTTCATTAGCCAATATGCTTCTTTTTTCCTGCTTTCCATGATTTTCAACATAATGAAGGAGCTATCTGTCAAGATTCTCCATGCTCATCCAGGACCCCAAAATAACGGAGAAGCAACATATGTAAAGGCATGAGTATATCTGCATAATAATCAGCTGCATCCGGGATAAAACCACTCCTACGAAATCGTACTTTTTTTAAGTGACTATGTCTGCCCAAAACCTTCATTTGAGAATAAAGCTCTATCTTCTTTTAAGAAAAATTCCATGCTATCAGGCCAATAGAGCATAGAAGCTTCCAGAAAAATAAGACTTTTACCTCCAAGATCTAGCTGCTAGCCGGTCTGAACAGTTTGAAGATCCCATTTTTCGCTATCTTCATCCCTGAAGCAACCGTTAAGGATGTCGATGTCTCTTTTTGTAATGAGGATTTTTGAATTCGTTTGCTTTTTAAGTACTGTCAGGGAACAGAGTGATCAGGCTCCATACTATTAATTATTATATAGTCAAGCTTTGAAGGGTTGTTTATCTGGCCAATACGTCTGAGCATGTATCCTGCAAAGGGAGCCTTTAAGGTATCTATAAGGGCAGTCTTTTCCCCAATTACTAGGTAAGAATTGTAAGTTGTTCCACCGGTTGTAGTAAACCCATGAAAATCCCTACCATTCCAATCAATTGCTCTACCAAGTAGATACTCCTAGAAAGCTCAATAATTCAGCTAGTTTCTCCTATTGTATTCGTATTACCCATGGTTCATTGTTTTATCAAGTCTGCATCCGGAAACTGGTAATATAATCCAGGTAACCATCAATTAACTCGTAGTGTATTCTTTCGTATCCTGACAGCATTTCGAAAAAAATTCTTTGGACATCGTCTTTTGCCCTTTTTGCCAGTTCCGAATAAAAATACTCGCTTTTTCTCTCATGTCTCATAGCTGCAAGAAGAATACCTGTATCTCCAAAAATGATTTCATCCCCCTTTGCTCGATCTGTATCGAACTCAGGAGTAAAAGACTGACCGGTATGTACTTTCTCACTGACGACTGGTAATTCTTTTGTGTCACGATATTTTTCAAGGTAGCCAAGGTGTTTCAATTCTTCATTTGCCAGATACTCATAAAGTTCCTTAAACTTTTGGTTGGCCATTATATTTGCTTTATTTAGGTAGAACTCCCTTGCCTCTTTCTCTCTACAGATCGCCATACCAATGGCTTCTTCAAAAGATTCAAGATTTTTTAATTCCTCTAATACATCCTGATATACGCTCTTCGTACCTTTAACCTCCTCAAATTTTTAAACTACAGCTACCTCTACATTAGACTTTTTGAATTTTGTTTTGGTTTTTCTCCACTTTTGAAGGAACAATGAAATTTTATCAAATCATGAAACTACTGTTCTCATTTAAAAAAGTTGATCCACTTATATCTAAATTCATACTCTTATTAGGAAGACACTTTTTATTATTTTCCAGCTTTTTGATCGATTGCAGCCACTTGCCAATAAAATTAATACTGAATTTTAGTGATTCTAAAAAATATTAAAAAATTTCTTACTTTAAGACTTTTAGTACCTGTTTTTTATTTTCCAGCCCTTTTTTTCTTTTTTTCTGAATGTTTACTAATTTTTTCCTTTATACTTTCAGAAGATCCTTCAAGGCCAAAGATGTCATAGATATCATAGGGATTTTTGAGTATTGTAATATTTTCCATCTGTGAAAGTTTTTCTGAGTTTGTAACATCTACTTCACGCATAGTTAGCTCAAAAGCTCTGCCACTAGGTGCAGCAGTTTTTACAGTCCCCCTCTTCTGGTCTACAGGCAAAATGAAGATAGGTGTCTTTCCCTTTGCAGTCTGGGAAACGGTATTTGTAACAAGGGTATCTGCAATCCCATACACGATCTTTGCTACGGTATTAGCGGTTGCAGGAGCTATTAGCAAGAAATCGTAGTGGCCCATCTGCAACGGGCCTGCAATGAAGGGAGAGTTAGGGCCTGCATCTACTTTGAAATTAGGAAAATCATCCTGGATTTTATCCCACAGATGATACCATTTCATTACAGTCTCGCCCTCTTTGGAAAGGAAAACCATTGTATCAACACCTGTTTTTTCCTTAATATCCACAAGAACACTATAAGTCTCAATCATCTGGTCTCCTGAACCTGTAATTCCCCATGCTATGCGCCTAATTTTTTTGCCTAACGGTTCTACCAAAATAACACTCTCCTTAAAAAGTTCAATCTAAACTTTAGATGGACTTATTATCCTGATTAATCTGATTTTTAACCCTATTTCTGAAATTCATAGATTTTTCTGCAGCCCTTCTGGAATTTACTTATCATCTACATCCTTCATCATTTCAGCCATTTTGGCTTCAGATTTCTGAACCTTTCTATACTATATGATTTGCTTGGATTAGCTTTTTCAGAGTTTTTCTAAAGTTTTTAATAACTTTCGGATCCTGGGAAATCCCTTATGTCATGTTATCTTTTGAGGATAATTTTTCCTCAGATTTGCTACGGAGGAGCTACCTCCAAAAGGGTTCATTTCTTTGATTACGTAAAAGTTTAGGATGATCCGTATGGCCAATTACTCCTAGCCTATTCAGCCTCATAAATCTGCGATTCCCATCCCAAATGTAATGAAAATCTAATTATCTAACATTGAATACTTGAATAGCTTCTCATCTGCATAGAGGATAATAGTGTATTTAGATGATCAATGATTAAATCTTTTTGGCACTGGTTTCCTTAGAAAGACCTTATAGTCTTTGACAACAACATCTCAGTAGATTACAATGATCGATCTTGTCTGATCACTAATTGTTCTCTATATCAGAAGTTCCGATTAGCCAGGAATCAAGCCGATTATTTTGTCGTACAGCTCGACCGAAATACAATCCCTATGAATAAAGCCTTTTTTGCCCTTATACAAAAATCACAGTGAATACAGAATTTCATCTTTGTCCCTTTTAAGAACAATTAAAATGTTTCAACATCTTATTTTCCATTTACGCTCCTCAAAGCTTTCTGAAACAGATAATCAGTTATCTTATTCCTAAGACTTCCTGATATTACGAGAGTCTTTGTAGTTTTTGCTTCAATTTCTTGAATATCCTCTCCGAATGTACCTGTAAAAATTGCTCATGTACCAGTAGAATATCTCGTATACGAGCATATATCTGTATGGTCAACATTTCCGAATTCTATTAGATTCGAACCCATTTTGACAAACAGATGTATAGAGGATTTCAATAGACCCCTAAATTATTTCATATGCTTATAAATGGTATATAAAAAGACTTGTGAAAATTAGGAGTTTATCGGAATCCTCCTCCGAAGATACAAACAGTAAACTGGCTTTGTCTATAATAAAAATGGAGTTTTTTTGTTTTTATAATCAAGGATTTCATTACCTTAAACAATTTTTTGATATTATCCTATATTTGTAGAAATAGATTTGGGCCTGACTAAATTTAGAATTATTATTGGACAGAAAAAGGATATAAAGCCGTATAAACTCATTAGTTGTTAATGGTGAGTTAAATGCCTTGTGAATACTGTGGGGAAAAGATAGAGTGGCTAGCGTTTAAGTGTCATCAGTGCGAAAGGTCTCTTTGCGTAAATTGCCGATTACCAGAGAATCATGGATGTACGCCTGTTACTCGAGGTTTAGGAGCATTTGTATATAAAACCTTAGAGAAACCAAAAAAAAGGGAAAAAGATGACGCACATGCGAGCATCGATATTTGATCTTTTTACTTTTTTTGGTTCTTCTCCATTTTTTGAAAAAACAATGAAAATTTCATCCAATTTCATTGAACCTACTTTTCGCAAGTGTACACAAAAATACCATCAATTTTCATAATATGAAAATAGATTGAAAATTAATCTAACTTTCAATGAATAATAGGAGCCAAATAGGCAAACTAATTCTGAATCTTCGTACATTGAAGAATGTCGGAACATAAAAATCAAACTGTCAAATGAGATATAATGGGAAAAATTAATCATCAAATGCCTCCATAAAGGCATTTACTGAATAAAAATGAGAACGTAAAGCCACAAAATAAATTTACTCATTTCTTCCAATGTTCATTGGATACCCGTTTACGTGCTCATGTCCATGTATGAATCCCTTTTCATCGGTTTTCTTATCTATATGCCTAAGATAGACTTCATCGACTGCTTCCAGACACTTTGAGCAAAGGTTTTTATCTTTTATTATCACCCCTTTTGAGCAATCAGGGATCTGTACTTCAACTGAGAAAACATTGTCTATTCTCCCGCAGAGAGAGCATTTGTCTTCCCTACATAAGATTTCGTCTTTGTTGATATCCAAACAAATTTTCTCGGCGGAACCTAGACACTTTTCACATAGCCCTTTCCATCTACCTTCTGGATAGACGAATTTGAGGAGAGGGCGGAAAACCCTGACCTAAACAACGGTCGGAATTCCACGCCAACAAAGATCACAATCTGTCATTTCTCCAACCTACTTAGACCAATACCTTTGCTGCTCACATACCCCAATGCAGGAAAGGTTCTTGCCAGAGACCCATTGCTAGCACTCAAGCCACTGTAAACAGAAGAGCTGCGCATACTGGGCCAGCATTTTGATTTTTTGCCCTCGGGAGGTAGGAAGTACATACATCTCACAAGCCGAGCATAAATAGAACAGAGAAAGAGCACTGTTCAAGATTGCAATTACTTCAAGCCATGTCATGCATTCCTGGATGGTTGAAGAAAAAAGAACGAACTTGGCCATGAAATCTGCAGTTGGGGGAATACCTGCAAGGGCAAATACAAAAATAGTTATTAAAAGAGCTGACATAGGCATTTTTTTCCAAGAACTCTGAAATCATCGAGGTGGTCTGGAATATCTAGTATGCCTGTCTTTTCAGAGCTTACCATCCAAACCACGGCTGCAGCAGCAAAAATGCTCCTCCCTTAATAAAGGCGTGTGCAAGAATGTAAAATATTCCACCAGTGAGAGCCATTGGAGTCATAACCACAAAAGCCATTACTATATACCCTGCCTATGCGAGGTAGGAGTAGGCAAGCATGCTTTTTACACTGGTCTGGGCCACTGCAACCAAGTTTCCAAAGGTCATGGTTGCAACGGCTAGAATCATGAAAGCAAGTTGCCAGTCAGACTGGAGAGCTGGAAAGGCTAAGCTGAAAACTCTGACAGCTGCTACAAAACCCATCTTCTTGGACCCAGCTGTAAGCAGAGAGGAACAACTGAAGGCGATCCCTGATAGGCATCCGGAGCCCACATATGAAAAGGCACAAGAGCCATCTTGAATCCAAATCCTACAATAATCATCACGATTACAACAATTACTCTCTTCACGTCCCATTCTACCGTGGATGGTAAAGACTGCTTCCTTATGACCTAGCAGTGCGGTGATTCTTTTCTCCAGATACTTTTACCCAATCCCTCCAAAAGGTCTGTTAAGCAAATTAGGAGTGCAAAAGCTTCTGTTCTGCTTGCAATTTAGCCAATTCCTAAATGATTAGTTGTCCCCAGGTGTTACGACTGGACCGTTAAAAAGGATGGTTTTTGAAATACTTATTTCTATGCTCGCTTATTGCTGGTCACCAAATAACGAGCGTTTACTTAAGGCATTTCGTTCTATGTTTAAACAGAGATAGCCATCTGATACTCAATTTTATTAAAGATCCTTTCCGTTTGATGAGCGAAAATGCTCTTAATATACAGTTTGGAGGGGGCAAAGATACCCCATTACTGTTGTTGATTGTCAGTACAGCATTGGACAATCCTGTGGATGAAAATATGTGTTCTGGGTTTGCAACAGAGGTGTTACCGCTGTTATCCCCAAAGTTTCACTGTAAATCAGTTGCATCTGTTTACAGATTAGTGAACTGTACTTTTAGTGGAGCATAACCTTCAGTAACATTACTGGTGAAGTTGGAAACGGAGAGTTTTTATAGTTAATGGTTTTAGCATAATAAATTGTTCCATTATTACCAACGTCATAGATTGTAACCGTCGAATTTACGCCCTTTGGAAGATATATGTTTCCACTAATATCTCCATGGTCAATTTAAATCGATCAAAATTTTATGTATTTTTATCACTTTCAGCATCTATTTTCGATTTTAGTCATAGTTATCAAACACCCTATTCTCCGGAAAGAACCAACGAAGCTCAATTGAGGAGGAGGCTGAAAGAGCCGGATCATTGCGGGAGTGTCACAAGGAAGGAGTGTTCTCCAGGTCACGAGATCCCCCTCGCTTTGGGTTGTACGTTTTTCTCCATTCGTATATTCCAAAAACTGACGGAGGCTCCAAAACGAAAACTATAACTAACGCGCTGGAGAAAGTAAGTGGTTAACGTACTTTATGTACGGGTAACTATCATAGAATAATCGCACAGAGAGTGCCTTAACCACGGTACAGCCTGAAGAACACCGAATCGAAAACGAGGCGATACCATTTCGAAAGTTATAGAGATCTCCCCAACCACTAGACATGAAGGCCACTCCAAGGTCACCCTGAAGGTGAATGATCAGGGTATCGTCGAGCGAGGAGACTGGCTCTCCATCACCCCGGTCAGAGGTATTGAGAAGCTCGCCATAGGTAAGACGATGGACCAGGTCCCGAAGATTGCCTCTCGGGTCTGCGGTATCTGTCCCGTCGCCCACTGCCTGGCGAGCATCGAGGCCATGGAGGCCTCGATAGGCTGCGATATCCCCACGGACGCAAAGCTCCTGCGGGTCATTCTCCATGCCGCAAACCGCCTCCACAGCCACGCCCTGCACAACATCCTGATCCTCCCGGACTTTTACATCCCGGGGACGGAGACGAAGATCAACCCGTTCACCAAAGAGCAGCCTTTCAGAAGCGTTGCGGAGAGGATCTTCCGCATCCGCGAGATCGGACAGACCATTGGAGCCATCGCAGGCGGCGAGGCAATCCATCCCTCCAACCCGAGGGTCGGCGGGATGTACCGAAACGTGAGCCACCTGGCAAAGCAGAAGATGACTGACCTGGCGAAGGAAGGCCTCGTCCTTGCCCACGAGCAGATGGAGTTCATGCTCGAGGTCATCAGGAACATGCAGAACCGGGAGTTCACCGACGTTGCGGGCAAGAAGATCCCAATTCCCAAGACGCTCGGGTACCACAACCAAGGGGTCATGGCCACATCCCCGATGTACGGCTCATCCAGTCTGGACGAGAAGCCCATGTGGGAAATCGCCCGGTGGAAGGAGACCCGGCCATGGGACTGGTACATGGGTGAGGTAACCATCGATCTTGAGGACCCGAGCTACCCAATCGGCGGCACCACGAAGGCCGGCACCAAGGCCAACCCCCAGATGGAGGCCTGCAACGGTGTTCCGACCTACGACGGCCAGCCAGTTGAGGTCGGCCCGAGGGCAAGGCTCGCCACCTTCAAGAACTTCACCGAGAAGGGCACCTTCGCCCAGCACATCGCCAGGCAGCTGGAGTACCCCGATTGCTGCTACTCTATCCTCAAGTGCCTTGACAAACTGGATACCTCGGGCAAGGTCCTCGCCGACCATATCCCCCAGGGAGATGGATCCATGGGCTGGGCCGCGAACGAGGCTCCACGCGGGACCGATGTCCACCTCGCACGGGTGAAGGATGGGCGAGTGCTGTGGTACGAAATGCTTGTGCCCACCACCTGGAACCTCCCGACCTGCAGCCGCGGTCTGGCGGGAGCGCCCTGGCAGATCGCCGAGATGGTCATCCGGGCCTATGACCCATGCGTCTCGTGCGCAACCCACATGATCGTGGTGGACGAGAAGAACAAGATCGTCGCCCAGAAGCTCATCGAGTGAAAGGAATGGAAACGCTGTACTCCGAGATCGTGGTGGCAGGCTGCGGCAACCCGCTCTATGCGGACGACGGGTTCGGACCCGCGGTAGTGGAGAGTCTCCAGGGCCTTGAGCTCCCCGAGAACATCACGGTCGTTGATGCGGGGCTCGGGGGGCCCCATTTTGTCTTCACCCTTCTCAATCCCGAGTCCACGAAGACTCTTATCATCGTGGACATCGCGGACTTTGGGGGGGAACCCGGCGAGCTCAGGTGGCTCACCGTTGACGAGCTCCCCGTGGGGAGCTACCGGGACGCCCACTCCTGGGATCTGACCGAGCCGCTCCAGCTCATCAAGGACGATATCCGGATCCGGGTCCTTGCATGCCAGAAGAAGTACGTTTCTGCCCCCGAGATGGTCATCGGGATTACAGACGAAGTACAGAGAGCCATTCCCGGAGCTGTATCCGAGATACTGAAGGAAATCGGGATGAACTATGAGACTGCTTAACTCCATCAAGAAAACCATGAGTGAGGAAGGCAAGCCCGCTCAAGTTGCGACGGAGAAGAAGATGGAAGCTACAAAGGAGGCGAAACAGTGGCAAACAAGATCAGGCTCGGGCATGTACATATGAGCGGCTGTACCGGCTGCCTCGTGTCCGTGGCCGACAACTACTTAGGACTCATCAAAATCCTGGACGACTACGCCGACCTCGTCTACAGCCTCACGCTCGCCGACGTCCGGCATATTCCAGAGATGGACGTGGCGCTCGTCGAGGGATCGGTCTGCATCCAGGACCATGAATCGGTGGAGGAGATCAAGGAGACGCGGAAGAAGTCCAAGGTCGTGGTAGCCCTCGGCTCCTGCGCAAGCTACGGGAACATCACCCGGTTCTGCCGCGGAGGGCAGCACAACCAGCCCCAGCACGAGTCCTTCCTCCCCATCGGGAATCTCATCGACGTGGATGTATACATCCCCGGATGCCCCCCGAGCCCGGAGCTCATAAGGAACGTCGCTGTCATGGCGTACCTGCTCCTGAAGGGGAATACGGACCAGAAGGCCCTTGCGGGCAAGTACTTAAAGCCCCTCATGGACCTTGCGAAGCGCGGCACAACCGCATGCTTCTGCGACCTGATGAACGACGTGATCAACCAGGGCCTCTGCATTGGCTGCGGCACCTGCGCTGCATCCTGCCCCGTGCGAGCGATCACCCACGAGTTCGGGAAGCCTCAGGGTCAGCGTGACCTCTGCATCAAGTGCGGTTCCTGCTACGGCGCCTGCCCGAGGTCGTTCTTCAACTTCGACGTGATTCCTGAATTCGAGGCCATCCGCGAGATAATCGCTGGAGCGCTTAAGTGAGGTGAAAAAGATGATTACAGATCCATATCTCGGCAAATACACGACCTGCGTCTCGGCACGGAGCACGGATAAGGAGATTCTCCAGAAAGCACAGGACGGCGGCATCGCCACCACCCTCATGGTCTATGCCCTCGAGCAGGGAATCATCGATGGGACCATTGTGGCAGGCATGGGCGACCGGCCCTGGCAGCCCAGGCCGTTTGTCGCGATGAGCAGAGAGGACATCCTCAAGGCACGAGGGACGAAGTACAACATCAGCCCCCAGATCTCCTGGCTCAAGGAGGCGACCCGATCCTTCGGCCTCGACAAGGTCGGGGTCACCGGCGTCTGCTGCCAGATACAGGCGGTCAGGAAGGTTCAGCTCTATCCCATCAACATGCGGGATGTCCCGGACAAGATCGCCCTCGCAGTAGGGCTCTTCTGCATGGAGAACTTTTCGTACAAGTCCATGCAGACCATTGTCGAGGACCACGCGGGCCAGAGTCTCAGCTCCGTGAAGAAGATGGAGATCGGGAAGGGCAAGTACTGGGTCTACACAGAGCGCGGGAAAGTCGTCACCCTGCCGCTCAAGGTGACTCATAAGTACGAGCAGCCCGGCTGCCACGTCTGCCTCGACTATGTCTCCAACCTCGGCGACATCTCGACCGGCTCGGTTGGGAGCCACGACGGCTGGTCCACGGTCTTCGTCCGCACCAAGGTGGGGAACGACGTCTGGTCCAAAGCGGTCGCTGCGGGCATGTTCGAGACGATGCCCATCGAGGAGGTCAACCCCGGCCTCGAGCTCGTCACGAAGCTTGCTAAGGAGAAGATCGACAAGAACCGGAAGACGGTCGAGGAGCGCAAGACCTTCGGCGTCAACAAGGCGCTGCGGGACCCCTACGCCTAAAACTCATCTTTTCTTCATCATCGAAATTATTCGCGTTATCTACACTTAATAGGGGGATGAGATAGGTTCTCATTCCCAAGTTATGATTCCATTTCTGTAACGCATCCATCGGGCTATTGCAACGGGGGGACGAAGCGGCGGGAGCGGAGCCCTGAGAGCGTCCACCAATCGAGCTTAAAAGTTGAACTAGGGAGTCCTTCAGAATCCGCATCTTCTTATAATGGGGTGTTCTTGGGGGCTCACCCGCCCCCTCCTCACGGGCATCTCCCCCGTTTCCAGGTGCAGAAACAGCAACCGTTATTATTCTGAAAAACAATCTCTTAATGGGGATTAATTTGATACGAGAAGCGATGTTTTACGAGAAGCTTGAAAACAACAAAGTGAACTGCGGCCTCTGCTCCCATAGGTGCAGAATCGCGCCTAATAAAAGGGGTTTTTGCGGTGTAAGGGAAAAC
Source organism: uncultured Methanosarcinaceae archaeon (assembly GCA_963763235.1). Taxonomy (GTDB): domain Archaea; phylum Halobacteriota; class Methanosarcinia; order Methanosarcinales; family Methanosarcinaceae; genus Methanosarcina. The sequence goes on from CAVXNY010000011.1 coordinate 406,919, forward strand.
AGAGACGGAAACCTGTATACTCTTATTTACAGTACTGTTTCCAGTGAAGCAGTTGACCCTATCGAAAAGAAGCCGCTGTACCATTTTTACCCGGGTTCTTATGCTTATTCAGTAGGCTCAATAGGGTGTAACTTCCACTGCAAACACTGTCAGAACTGGTCGATTTCTCAGGCTTGCCTAGAAGATTCTTACACAATGGATATTTCTCCTGAAGAGCTGGTGGAAAGGACACGCCTCTCTCGTTCAAGATCAATTGCCTGGACATATAACGAGCCTACAATCTGGCACGAGTATACCTATGAGTGTGCAAAGCTGGCAAAGGCTGCGGGGCTTGCTACAGTTTATGTGACAAACGGCTATATGACTCCTGAATCCCTGAGACATATAGCACCCTATCTGGATGCTGCCAACATCGACATCAAGGCCTTTACCGAAAAATTCTATCACGATATTACCAGTGCAAAACTTGCTCATGTGCTTGAATCCTGCATTCTTGCAAAGGAACTCGGTATACATATTGAAATTACAAACCTGATAATCCCGGAACATAACGATTCTCCTGAAGAACTCCGGGACCTCTCACAGTGGGTTTACAAAAATCTTGGCCCGGATACTCCCCTGCATTTTACGCGCTTCCACCCTCAGTATCAGATGCAGGACCTTTATCCGACACCCATAGAGACTCTCATAGCTGCCCATAAAATAGCAATCGAAGAGGGGATGAATTATGTTTATGTCGGGAATGTTCCGGTACAGAAGCACAACAACACTTTTTGCCCTAAATGCGGGAAAATGTTGATCTCCCGCGGGTATTTTGAAGTGGAAAGATACGAAATAACCCCTGAAAAGACCTGCCCCAAATGTGGAGAGAATATCCCTGTTGTGGGCGAGTACGCCAGCTCAAAATAATTTGGGTAAGATAATGAAAACTTCCTTTTTTATTTTCCTTTGTTTGGCATGAAAGTACCGTCAACTAAGGTACTTTCATTCTTTATACCTGTCATTAAAGCTCAAAAAACTTCAGGCACACAACAGGAATATATAAAAATCATTGTAAATACCTGAATTATATATTGGTTTGGCTCAAAACATTACAGTCTGGAAGGGAGAACTAATCTTGTGAGCTACATTTCATCATGGAGTGGGGGCAAAGACAGCTGTTTTGCATGTTATCAGGCAATTCTTGCCGGATATGACATTTCCTATCTTGCAAATTTTGTTTCCGTAGAATATAAAAGAGCACGTTTTCATGGGACTGATGCTAAATTAATTCAATTGCAGGCTGAGGCAATCGGCATTCCTCTATTTCAAAAAGAAACTACAGGAAACGGATTTGAGCAGGAGGTCAAAGCTGCAATCGGGAGTTTAATTCACGAGGGCATCGAAGGAGTGATTTGCGGGGATATATTTAGAAGAAAACAAAGCTTTAATGGAGAGAATTTGTGGAGATTTAGAGATTAAACTGGTTGAGCCCCTCTGGGGAAAAGTCCCGGAAAAAATCATTTCTTGATTTCATGAATTCAGATTTTGAAGCAACTGTAGTCAGTGCTGACTCAAATTTATTCGATAAAGAACGAATCGGACGAAAGGTTCACAGGGATTTTTTGAAATACCTGAAAGATAAAAATATTGATGTATGTGGAGAAAAAGGGGAATACCACACCTTTGTAACCTACTGCCCTCTTTTCAATAAGAGAATAAAAATAACCAGTAGCAGGATAATTAAAAGAGACAGCTTCTGGTTCCTAGATATTCTTGAATATACTTAAGAACTTTTGAGGGGCCATTAATTATTTTTCATTTTTTGTAGATCATTAACCGAATTTTGGTAAAACCATGAAATTGCATCCGAGGTTTTGATTTCTTCCAAGTTTTGGATAACTTTATTTAAACCTTACGATTATTTAACCGACGTTTCACCGATTTACACAGATGTAGAATTAGGTTGCCTATTTCCCTACTGTTATTCATTAAGGATTTTGATAAACCCCTAATTTTCACGAGTCATTTATAAACCATTAATAAGCATAGGACGAAATACAGGGTTCAGCGAAATCCTCCATTGAAATTTGGATTAATTTGTAAGCTACTGCCATATTGAGAAAATAGTGGAATTTTTGTGTACATATTCGGGAAGTTAGCTATGAGGCTAAAAATTGAATTTGAAAGATAAAAAATGATTCAAAAGAACTCTAGCAATTGTCTAAAAAAGAACTGATCACTTATAGAGTTAATAAAAAAACTATTGAGAGTTTCGATGAACCTCTGATTTTCATGAGGCATTTATTGCCATTTATATGCATATGACAAAATTTAGGGGTTTATCTAAATTCTCTATTGATGGTCGAGTTCCTTTTCAATAACTTGGGGACAGAATCATAAGTATGAATAAACTGATAGCAAATACCAATATACCTACATTATTATATGTTTTTAGAGAATAAATGAACTACATATCATCGATTACACGAGAATTATCGTATTAATGGCAGGAATGAAAACATGCTTGAGAAATTGATCTTAATAAACAAAGGAAGTTACACATTGAACAATACATTACAATAACTATTATAACGATAAAAAGGCTGGTAGAATCGAATGAAAATTAATGATAACTGTGTAGGATGCGGTCAGTGTGTTTCTTTTTGCAATCAGGGAGCAATAGAGGTAAAAGGGAAGGCAACAGCTACTGCTGCCTGTATAGAATGTGAGATATGTTTTCTGTACTGCCCGGTTAAGGCCATAGAGGTATCTGTGTGAAAGCGATTATTATTGGCGCCGGTTTAGGAGGACTCTTAAGTGCCGCCAAACTTTCGCAGGTAGGATACCAAGTTGAAGTTTTTGAGAGACTTCCAATCACAGGAGGAAGATTTACAAATCTCAATTACAGAGGCTTCCAGCTTTCCAGCGGAGCTTTACACACACTTCCTCATGGACCCACAGGTCCTCTAACCCAATTTCTAAAGGAAGTAAATGCTGATGTGCAGATTATTCGGTCAGACCAGCCAACCATACGCGTGCCTCTGGAAAAAAGTAATCCTAATTACAGGAAAGGCTTCAAGGACATTTTTTTCAACAAATTTTTCACACCTCTTTCAAACAAAGATCGCCTGAAAATTGCTCTCCTTATTGTGAGTACGAGAAAAAACCGCCCTTCAGGGAGCAATTTGAAAGCATGGATCAGAAACCAATTTAAGGATGAATGGCTTTTGAGACTTGCAGACTCCTTCTGCGGCTGGTCCCTTAGCCTGAAAAGTGACAATGTCCCTTTGGAAGAATTTTTTGAAATGATTGAAAACCTGTATAGATTCGGTGGTCCAGGCGTCCCGATTGGAGGCTGCAAAGGAGTCATAGATGCCCTAGAAGCTGTAATTGTTGCAAATGGTGGGAGGATTTATAATAAGATCGAAGTCTCGAAAATCCTTGTGGAAAACAGAAGAGCAGCAGGCATTATTGCTGGAGATAGGGTATATGAAGCAAATTTGATCATCAGTAATCTTGGGCATGCAGCAACTGCCCTTCTTTGCAGTGAAGCTCTTCTGGATAAAACATACTCCAGCTACCTCAAAATGCTTGAGCTCCTAAAGCCCTCTGCTGGAATAAAGATTTGCCTGGCAGCAAATGAACCTCTAATAGGGCATTCCGGAATCCTGCTAACTCCATATGCAAAAAGGGTAAATGGAATTAATGAAGTTACGCATGTTGATCCAAATTTGGCTCCTCCAGGCAAACATCTTACAATGTCCCACCAGCACATAGCCACTGAGAATCTGAAAAATTTAAGGGTTGAAATCGAATTAGGTCTTGAAGATCTTAAAGAAATTTTCCCAGGAAAAAAATATGAAGTTTTACTCATTCAGTCATATCATGACGGTTGGCCTGTGAATAGGGCAGCCTCAGGTACGGATCCAGGTAATGAAACCCCAATTCCGAAACTTTACGTAGTCGGAGACGGTGCAAAAGGAAAAGGAGGCATCGAAGTCGAAGGAGTGGCATTAGGAGTGGCTGCAACCATGAAGAAAATCCTTGGCTGAATTTAATTATGAAGCAAATTCAACAGGTGTTTTACCATTCAACCAAAAAATTCTTGCTTTGTTACCTACACAAAAAATATTTTCATTCCTGTAACCAATATGTGCAGAAATTGCTGCGCTTACTGTGGCTTTAAACGGGAACCAGGCCAACCAGACGCCTGGCTAATGAGACCCGAAGAAATTATTCCTATTCTAGAAAATGGGGTAAAAGCAGGGTGCACTGAGGTTCTTTTTACTTTTGGGGAGTATGCAGAGGAGGTGCCAGGGTGCGGAAAATTGCTTAAAGAGATCGGTTACTCCTCTACTCTGGAATACCTACTCTTTCTTTGTGAAACGGCAATAGATATAGGGATCCTTCCTCATACGAATGCAGGGATTATGAACCGCTCGGAACTTGAGACATTAAAACCTCTGAATGCTAGCATGGGGCTGATGCTTGAGAGTACGGCAACCCTTGTTGCCCATGAAAACTGTTATGGAAAAGCTCCCGAGCGCAGGCTTCATACAATTCGAGAAGCGGGAAAACTTCGGATTCCCTATACTACTGGCCTCCTAGTAGGGATCGGAGAGAAGCGGGAGGACAGAATTAAATCCCTAGAGGTTATTGCAGATCTTCACAGAGAATATGAACATATCCAGGAAGTCATTATCCAGAACTTTGTCCCAAAATCAGGGACACCCATGGAAAACTTTCCTGAGCCTACAGTCGAAGAAATTATTGATACGGTGTTTCTTGCCAGGCAGATCCTTCCATCTGATATGGCAGTTCAGGTAGCTCCAAACCTCACTGATCCAAAATTTCTTATCGAAAAAGGGGCAACGGATCTGGGAGGCATATCTCCTTTGACCATAGACTGGATCAACCCTGAAGCCAAATGGCCGGGATTAAAGGACCTGCAAGATAAGCTGGGGGACATCCTACTAAGGGAACGCTTACCGATTTATCCACAGTATATAAAAAAAGGATGGTACTCAAAAAGAATAGGCAAGTTGATCGGACAGCTGTCTGACACGCAAGGTTACCGGAAACAACCCTTAACAAAGTGCCTATGGAGGAATTAAAAAATGAATAGCAGAATTCCAGAAGACCTCATAGAACGCGTATACCAGGGAAAGAGCACAAAAGAAGATGCACTTCTTCTCCTTAAGGTACCTCATTTAGAACTTTTCATGTTTGCGGACGAACTTCGCTCTCGTACTGTAGGAGATACAGGTACCTACGTAGTAAACAGGAACATTAATTTTGCCAGCAGATGTTTGGGAACATGTGGATTCTGCGCATTTAAGAACAAGAATGGATATATCCTAACTATTGAAGAGATTATGGCAAAGGTTAGAGAGGCAAAGCAGGCTAATGCGACTGAAGTCTGTATCCAGGGGGGACTCCTTCCTGATGTAGGCATCGACTTTTACCTTGAGATCGTAGAATCCATAAAAGCTGAATATCCTGAAATACACATTCATTCTTTTTCGCCAATGGAAGTATACCATGCCGCCCGCGTCAGCGAAATTACTGTAAAAGAAGCCCTTTTCAGACTAAATAAAAGTGGTCTTGACACTATGCCTGGGACTGCAGCAGAAATACTTTCTGAAAGGGTGCGGAAGATTATCTGTCCCACTAAACTGGGGACGAGGGAATGGATCGAAGTGATCAAGCAAGCGCATGCTGCAGAAATTCCTACTACTGCAACCATGATGTACGGACATATTGAAACCCCTGAGGAAAGAATCGAGCATATACTGATCATCAGGGAAATTCAGAAAGAAACAGGCAGGATTACAGAATTTGTGCCTCTACCGTTCATGCCCTACAACAATTCTTTAGGGAAAAAATTAATGGAAGAAGGTAGATATGCCACTTCAGGCCTTGAAGACTTAAAAACCTATGCTCTCTCTCGAATACTCTTAAATGGGCATGTGGATAATATTCAAGCAAGCTGGGTAAAGTTAGGGAAAAAGCTTGCCCAATTTGCTCTTTGCTGCGGAGCTAATGACCTGGGGGGTACCCTTATGGAAGAGAACATTTCCAAATCTGCAGGAGCCTTGAATGGAGAATGTATATCAAAAGAAGAACTTGAATGGATGATACATGAAGCTGGCAGGATTCCAAAAGAGAGGACTACATTATACAAAGGAGTTCATAAATTGGCTTTTGCAAATCCAAAAAAATACCAAGGCGTTAAATCTCAGAATTAGCTCATCCATCAGGAATAGATATAAACGCACCAGCTAAAACAGGATGATCATAATGTACATGAAAAAAGAAACATCTATCCAAGTCTTGTCGTTGACAGAGCAAATGAGGAGAAGTGCACCAAAGAAAATGCTATTTTATACTGCTTGAAGGAAGTCCATTTGAGCTTTTTGAACTTGCAGATGCACTATGATTTCAGGCCATAGATGATGTTGTTATTATATTTCATACAGGAAATATACATTTGATACATACAGGGAACTGTGGATTCCATGCTTGCAAGACAGAAAAAGGCTATTATACTTGATTTTGGAGATATTCTCACAAAAATGGGTAGCAAAAAAAGCAGGGTTTGTCGAGGTATGTATGGAAGGAGGATATACCCGACATTGATATGGAATTCTATCTTGAGATTGTAGAAGCGAGATTGATACCCTCCAAGTAACTCAAATGAGATTTTTTCCAAGAGAATTAAAAATTATTTGTCCTGAAAAAATCAATATCCAGAAATGAATCAATACCATAACTTTGGCGCATAAGATTGAAATTTCCACCAATGTAACCATAATGTACGGGCATTTAGATACTATAGATGAATATCTGGACCATATAATTATATCCGCGAAATTAGAACGATACCGGAGGGTTTTTCTGAAATAATCTCCATGTCTTTTTTTCCATAGAATAACCGAATAGATGAAGCTGGTATCAGGAAAGTTCACAGTATTGGGCTTGATAGATCTGCATATCATAACCATTCACATATAATCCTCCACACCCACTTGAGCAACATTCAGGACTCATGGGTTAAGATCGGGAAAAATTTATTTAGGTAGACTTGAAATGTGGAGCAAATTATATGAAATAACGCTTATGATGAATCAGCTCTCAACAGCATCCTGACAAAGCTATAGCGAATGGGTATTACTGCAGAGTTTGAATTGTTGAAAAAAAATGCAGGAAGAATTCCTATTCATAGAGATACTCATTACAGGATATTTAACCCCAATTTTCCGGAGAAGAGGATTCACTTTCGAACTGCTGAAGAACCAGAGTAAGTTCCAGGAAGAAGAAAAATCAAAAATAAAGGTTTTCCTAAGGTTAAAAGATCCCTTTTAAAGGAGTCAAGATGAAAGTAGTAATTCCCTATAAAAAAGCCAGTGCAAAGTCCCGATTGTCCTCGATCCTGACCCAGGAAGAAAGGGAAGAATTTGTGGAAATTATGCTGAATCAGGTAATAGACTCATTTCGAAAAGCTGGAATAGAAAATATCGATATCCTTAGTCCTTCAATATACGGCCTTGAGAATATGAATAAAGCCAGAGTTCTCCTGGATAAAAGCGACTTGAATGAGGCTCTCAATAAGTATCTTGGACAAGCTGAGGAGCCAACACTTATTGCTATGGCTGACCTGCCCCTTCTTTCTCCAAACCATATAAAAGCAATAATCTCAACAAAAGAGGATATCTGTATAGTCCCAGGAAAGGGAGGTGGGACAAATATCCTTTTTGTCAAGAACCCTTCATGCTACAGGGTCAAGTACTACGGCTCAAGCTTTCTGACACACTGCTCGATAGCTGCAGAAGCAGGGCAGAATATAGAAATATATGATTCTCTTTTTGTAGGTACGGATATCGATGAACCAGTTGATCTTGTCGAGCTGCTCATACACGGAAAAGGATATGCAAAAAAATATATAAGCCAAAAATTCAGGCTTGATATTAGCAGGGGAAGGGTAAGTCTGTCTCAAATTTGAAGCCTGTTAAAATGTAATTCTCAAATAATGAAAAAAGAAAAAAGTTAAATTGGAGCGAATTCCGATACGCATCTAAGTTTAATAAATTGTGTATGTACTCCTTATAAACAATCAGCCAAATTTTGAGGTTTGTCAAAATCTTCCTTATCCTATAGACACAATGATTTGTATGACGTAGTTCTATTTTGTAGTACAAAGTTAGCTTAAGTATTAATCAGTTGTTTAATGACTGTTATCAGGGAAGTATCCATCCCTGTAACAATATGTAGAGTATTGACTAGAATAAGAAGTCTCTATTTTAATGCATTGGTTTATTAGAGTACTGGCAACAGCAAACTGCCATTTTTCGAATATTTAACCGTTATGAATTAAAATAGAAGTATTAAGGTAATCAATACACTTTGAAACAGCAGAATGAACTTTCGTTTGAAAATAGAATTCAAGATGTTTTTCAGAAACGTACTTTTCTGCATAAATATTGTTTGACTTGATGAAGTTTTTTTTATTTTTTATCACTAATTCAAATTTAGAGAGATAAAATTATATTTCAAAATAGAATTGCGAAACGAAGTGACAAAATAAAGGTAAAAAATCATTTTTAGACTTGTATAAATTCAATGGAGAAGGCCGGTAGCATAATTGTTGTGAAACTGCAGGCTTTGGAAAGCAGAAGTAACTACACTGTGTGTGCTCTCAGTGCTAATTTTTTCAGAGCTGCATTAAGTATAATTGACATAAATTCATTTTTAGTTCTATGTTAATAGGACTTACCGGTACACCTGGCACTGGAAAAACCTCCGTTACCAGGTTTCTTGAAACAAAGAGGCACTGGAAAGCAATCCACCTCAATGACTTAATTAAAGAGGAGCATCTATACACTGAAATTGACGAGAACAGGGATACTGTCATTGCTGACATGGAAATTATCCGGGAGTACCTTATAAAAACTATTGATGAAGAGAAACATAAAGTGGAACATGGAAGGAAAAAAGCTGTGCTGATTCTGGAAAGTCACCTAGCTCATTATATCGCAGACATTGTTATTGTGCTTAGAGCATGTCCACATGAATTAAATACAAGACTGAAAACACGTTGCTATTCGGAAGAGAAAATAAATGAGAATATTGAAGCTGAAGCTCTTGATGTGATCCTAATTGAGGCGTTCGAATGGTGCAAAAAAATTTTTGAAGTAAACACTACAGGAAAAACCATTGAAGAAGTAGGACAAGATATTGAAAAAATCATAGACAATATTTTAAATGGAAACGAAAAAGATTTGCTGGAATATAAGCCTGGCTCCATTGATTGGATTGACCTGATTCCATAGAGGAGTTCTATAAACCCCTAAATTTTGTCATGTGCTTATAAATGGTATATAAATGACTCGTGAAAATCTGAGGTTTATCGAAATTCTCCATAATTTGTGAAGTTAAAAGGATTAAGAGAACTTAGAGAAGTTCATCATATAAGGTATTCTGGCAGCGTCCAAGGGAGATACGCTGATAATTTCCTGCATAGTAAAAAAAGAATGAAGAAATAGTGGAAAAAAATAGATAAGATGAAGGTATAGATCTTCATCCTGTCTTTTTTCTATAATGAAATTTTTCTATCTCCTTTCTTATTTTACGCGTTATTTTTTCCTACACAGGAATACAGCTAACAGGGCAGTTATACCGCAAATAATTTCAAAGCCAGGAATGCTGTTCTTCTTTTCTGCCTCATGAGGAATTGGACTTTCTTTTTGCCCAGGCGGTTTAACATTTGCTGGTGTACTCCCAGTGTTTTGAAGATTATTAGTTTTAGACTTTGTTTCATCCACAACTTGCTTTGCTATCGTTTTACCCATTGAGCTGCTACCGCTGCTAATGCTGCCGCTGTTACTGCTCAAGCTACTGTCTCCACTGCTACCACTGATTAAATTGCTTTCGCCGCTGACAATGTTGTTTGTTACAGGAAGAATTTTTGAGTCGGCAGTCTCAGGAACTTTGCCAGTCTCAGTAGCTTGGTTAGTCTCAGGAGTTTTTATAGATGGGGCACTGATTTTCGACGATACTTTGCTACTGGTTTTAGCCGGGAGCTCGCTTTGTTTAATGGTCTCTTTATTTTTAGTAAGTACACGATCGTTGCAATTATCGTTTATGCCCACCTTGGTTAAGTTGGGATATTCTATAGGTACTATATAGCTGACCGATTTAGGACCCAGCTGATCACAGTTAACAGTTACAGTGTCTTGGATAGACCCATTTTCATTATTAGTTATGTTTTCCTGAGGGACAGTGTAATTGCCAACATAGGTCCTTGTTTCCCCTACTTTGAGAATTCCATTATTAATCTGAATATTAGTGGGATCCGTATTATTTACTGGTCCTAAAAGCTCAGTCAGAGTATCATTAACTGTTACATTGGAAAGGTCAACTTTTCCATTATTTGTCACATCAATCCGGTAGCTAATTAAATCTCCAGATGATGTTACATTTCCTGATGGTCCTCTTCCAGCAACATCAGTGACGCTTGCGGAAATAGAGCAAGAAGGATCTATAGGTACTGCAACACTGGCTGATTGAGGATCCAACTGACCAGAGGAGACAGTAACGTTGTTGACGAACCCTCCACCATCATTATTGGTTATGTCTGCACGAGTAACCGTATAATTTCCGGTATAAGTCCAGTTTTCTCCTACGTTGAGAACTGTGTCATTACTATTTGACTCTATAGGTCCTGTTAGATTCACCAGGGGATCATTGACAGTTACATTGTTAAGGTCAATGTTTCCGTTATTTGTCACGTTAATCTGGTAACTGACTACATCCCCCTCTTTCGTAATATTTTCTCCAGGTCCGTTTCCGTTAACACCTGTAACTATCATGGTAACTGTATATGAGGGATCCTGAATTAGAGGTGTTTGGAAACTATAGTTTTCCGCCCCTATTAGATCACAATCAACAGTTACATTATTTGTGATGAACCCAGTCCAGTTACCATTACTGTTCATATCATCCTGAGTAACCATATAATTGCCAGTATAAGTCCTGTTTTCTCCTACGTCGAGAACTGAGTCATTACTGTTTGATTCTATAGGTCCTGTTAGGTTCACCAGAGTATCATTAACACTTACATTACTAAGGTCAATGTTTCCATCATTTATCACCACAAACTGATAACTGATTACATCTCCTGCTGCTGTTACATTTACCCCAGTTCCATTTCCTACAACATTAATGGTTTCGTTAATTGTATATGACGGATTTTGGATTATAGGTGTTTGAGTACTGATAATTTGGCCTTGAGGATCCTGCCCCTTCACATAAACTGTTGCTGTGTTATTGATGAACCCTGTCCCATGACCATTACTGTTTAGGTCATCCTGAGTAACCTTGTAATTACCAGTATAAGTGGCTGATTCGAAAAGGTTAATCATGGGATCAGTAACTTTTACATTTGCCAGATTACCGACTCTAACTGGAGTTGTCACATTAATCAGATAGCTGATTATATCTCCAGCTTTTGTTACATTTCCTCCAGGTCCTTGTCCTGCAACATCCGTAACTGTTTTTGTAACGGTGGTTCCTGAAGATGTCTGTGGCAAAGGTGATGCCTCTCCTGCTAGCACAAACGGTGTAAGAACTATAGTAATCATCACTAAAGAAATAATTGAGAGCATCTGATGCTTCGTAGCTTTGTTCATTCTTGGTATCAAAGCAATCAATCGATTGCTTACAACCGCAAGTTTTGTTTTCTTTTTATCCATTTATCCACTTCCTGTTACAAATATAAGCATTTGTTAAATGACAGCATAAGCTAAACAAACGCCATATTCCCCCATTAACGGAGTATTTGTATCCTCTTCAAATTAGATGCGGAACTTTCCAAACCAAAAAAATTATGTGAAATTTGTATTAATTCTAAAGTTGAATGTTCTTTTAAGCATATTTTTCATACTTGACTGAATTTTCTAAACTTTCAGCAAGGTATCTGCAATTCACTTTTCCCCATACAATTCGAGGAGGATATGAATACTTTTAACCGTTTAACTTATTTTATTATTTGAGGCGTAACTTCATCAATATTCATAATAAGAGATCTTCCAATATAAATGTTGCCATCTATTTCCTTTAATTATTTTTGTTCGTTTACTAAATTGCTTTGCTTTTATGTAACACATTTGAGCTTTTTATTTAATTTTTTTCACAATTTTATTATCTTCATAAATTATTATTAAAATTTATATTGTTAGTGGACTAAATAACAAAATAATATTTAATAGTGTTTTGAAATTTCAGTTTTATAAATAAGAGTCCTGATATTAAAAGTATTAAATATTACAGTTTAGATAAAATATATATTGATTCAATGTTAAAATGAGAAGCAAGACTAAAATGTTAATATTAGTTGCCCAATGAGCCTTGTATTAAATACTACCTCCTCACAGTGTAAGGTCCTCATCGAATAGACAATAAGGATATCTAAAGGTACATCTACATAGTGCGACAGAACCTGTTGTAGACATAACAATACGTTATTTCGTGACATTCGTATTGATGAAGTTACCATAGAGTTAGCCATTAAAATGGCAATTAAGAAAATGAGCTATTGGGCTATTGCAGATGTTTTAGAAGCGCAACCAATAAATATAAGCAACTGGTTGATTCGAGCTGCTCAAAAAAGTAAAAAAGTGAATAAAGCAAAAATGAAAATATAGATTTACCCAAGATAGAACTAGATGAATTGTGGATAATGATCAAAAAGAATAGTTCCTAAGGTGGTAGATAATGAAAGCGAAAGCTTGTGGATATGGGTAGCTTTTGCAACAAGTTGTGGTTGATAGCTCCCTTTGCCATAAGTCCAAAAAAAAGTATATTGAGGACAAATTAGTGGAGCCAAAATCTGAATGCATTTAGGGATTCACTTCTCATTTTGAGCAGTTTACCAAAAGAGGATCTTGCTGGAAAAATATCCAAAAAGTTTTCCTGCAGAAACTTTTTATAATTTCATCTTGCAAATAAAAATATTCGGTTTTTTATCCATGCGACTGCCGGGATTCGAACCCGGGTTCTAAGCTTGGGAAGCTCAGGTCATAGCCACTAAACCACAGTCGCACACAGATTTGAGGAACTGTGATGAATTCTTCTCATGAATCTGTTAGATATTAAAGGTTTCGGTAGCAATAAAGGGATAGCTAACAGTGATTGTTATTGGCTCAAAGAAAATAGATTTCATTGAGGATTTCAATTAAACCTCTGAACTTCACGAGTAATATATACACGATTTATAAGCATATGACAGAATTTAGTTGTTTATAGACAAGACTATGGTTTCAAAATTTAAGGGTGTAAAAAAGTAAAAGATAGTGCATAATCTTTTTCTCGGGAATAGGACATGAATTTGATAGAACTACACTCGGAGTCAGAGATGACGCTTCCTTAAAAACTATTGTGTTGAGTGCATGAAGTTTTTGAGGGAACATCACAAAAAGTATTCAAGTACAGAGGACCTTTTGAATCATAAGTCTGAATTGAAAAAGAAAAAAGGAAATTCTCTGGCATATAGGAGGCTTTCATAAAGCTCAGATAGATAAAAGAAGTCTCAGAAAAAAGAAGTAAGGGAGAAAAATCAGGTTTCTTTCCGAGATTTTGCAGGGGATCAACTTGAAGAAAGGAAATTCACGATCAGAATAGTTTTGTGAAGGCCAAGGTTAAGGTTCATAGACCAGCTTTTCTTCGAGGCATTTTCTAATGCATTTGTCGGAGACAGTAATAATATCGGAAAAATTAAAAGGAGATACAGCGTCGGAACTGATATTTGAGGACTTACATCGTTTATTGCGAGATTGGCTTAGGGTTGCAAAAAACTTCTTCATAAAAAGAGATAGATCTATCAAATCAATGCTTGCTTATCGCATTGAAGTTTTAGAAGCAATGAAGAAAAAATTCCAGGGAAAAAAGCAACCTAACAAAAATATTAGGGAGAGAATCCGACCCACAAAGACAGAAATGGGATTAAAACTTTTTTTAAGAGCAGCATTTACGATTTGCAGTAGTTCTGAATAATTACTGATGATTTCGATAAACCCTCATACTTAGTAGTATGCTTATAAATGGTATATAGATGACTCGTGAAAATCATATATTTATCAAAACCATCTTAAGTTTTCAGTGTAACGAATTTTATGTTTTTATATATTGGAGCATGGATGCTTAGCCTCAATTAAGTGTTGAACAAAATGACTAGGAGATAATAAAAAGATTGATTGTGAAAAATAGTCCTCATCCGCTTTTTGCAGATGTGCACAAGAATAACATCTATTTTCTCAATATGACACTAGCTTAAAAATTAATCAAACTTTCTATGAATGATAGTGATCAATAGCAAACAAATAATTAAACCCATATACATTTGCAAAACGTCGGATCACAGTTAAAATAACACTTAAAATACTTACCAAAATGAATTAGTAGTCAAAGATATGCATATCTCTACAAAACTTAAATGCAAAGTTGTACCACGGAAAGCAAGGAAAACATTGAAAAAAATAAACCGTTTTTTTCGTTTCGTCGAGTTTTACCGTGATTACAGAATTTTGAGTAGCTTAAGCAGAAATAATTGCATTTAAAACTGTCAACCTTTAAAAAATGTAATTGATCCGTGAGTCTACTAAACAACAATTAAATTCGGAAGACGAAAAAAAGATATTCTTCTTTCCTAAGCTACAACTTTAAATCACATCCCTCCCTTTTCATCCCATAATAGAACTCTTGTAAATTTCACTAGGTGACCTTTTTATGAAAAATAGGATTTACAAGTATTATCCCGAGGACTTCGGAGAGCTTACATTTGAAGTTTTGCACATGGACCTTGTGTTTGATGTTTATGATGATAGGACTAATGTGAACTCCATGCTAAGGGTAAAGACAAGAGATGAGCCTATAGAGAAACTGGAATTAAACTGCAAGGACCTTGAGATTAGGGCTGTGAGCTGCATGCAGTCCGAGGTCTCTTACAAATATAGGGAACAGGATGCGATTCTTGAAATTAATTTTATGAATATGATCCCCCCACATACTGAGATCTCAGTCATTACAGATACGGTGTGCAGACCAACCAATTATATCCTTGAGGGGCTGTACTATGACGAGACTCCCACAGAGGCCCCTCCTCAGCAGATCACACAGTGCCAGCAGTGGGGATTCCAGAGGATTGTGCCCTGCATTGATGACATGAGAGCAAAATGCACTTATAAAACTAGCATAATTGCAGACTCAAGGTACACAAACCTTACCACAAACGGGAATATCCTGGTCAATCGGCACACCTTAAAGCCTGGAAGGGACAAAATCGTCTATGAGAACTCGATCACACCAATGGCTACCTATCTTTTTTTCTTAGGGGTGGGGACCTATTCGACCTTTACCAAGGAGTTTGAGTACCCTGATGGGAGAACCTTCATGCTTGAGCTGCTAGTGCCACCCGGTTCAAGCGTAGAAGATGCAGAAAGAGCTCTCCGGATTCTTCATGATGCAATCATGTGGGTATACATCTTTACAGGGCCTGAGCAGTTCGACAAAGAGAAATTACCGATCAGAAAGAAACTCTGGGAACTTGTTCACAAGCAAGAGAAAATAAAATTTGAGACAAAGTCCAAATCAACGCTAGAAGAATCCGCAAAGGTCAGGAATGAGCTTACAGAACTTGTCAAAAACATCATCCACGGGTACAAGTACACAGGTACCGTGTACAGGGAAATAGGTATGCAGAATTCGGACTTTGGGGGTATGGAAAATGTGGGAAACACCACAATTACTACAAATCGCATTATGCCTTTCCCTCAGACAACTGACCCAGCTTTTGAGTATATGATCCGGGTTAAGGTACATGAATATTACCACAACCTGAACGGATCCGAAGTCACAGGAAAAAGCCCATTTGAGATTTGGTTGAATGAAGCCGTTACTGTGCATGTGGAAGAGCAGTACCACGCCTTGCTCTTCGGCGAAGACTACCAGAGGCTGGGGAGGGTGTTAGAACTGCTTGCGCCTGCATCTGGTACTCTAGCCCTGGACTCTGGAGCTGCTTCCATGCCAATTATTCCTGATGGTTTTAACGACCCTAATGATCTGATCACAGCGGTTACCTACGTAAAAGCCCCGGAATACGTGCGCATGGTCGAGACCCTGATAGGAAAAGACACATTTGCCCGGGGCCTGGATCTTTACTTCAGGAAATTCAAGCACTCCAATGCAGGTACGCAGGATTGGATAGAAACAATGGAAAAAGAAAGCGGGCAGCCCTTAAAAGAGATGTCTGAAACCTGGCTAAAACAGATAAAATTTCCTATAGTAGAGGTTTCAACTAAATACGAAAAAGCTTCCCGAAAGTTCACGATCCTCCTGAAACAAAAGGTTCCTGAGGGCGCAAAACCATGGAAATTCCCTTTCAGAGTAGCCCTTGTGGATGAAAATGGAAATGACCTTGTAGAAGTTCTGGAAAGGGTCAGTGGAGAAACTGCAAAAATAAATGTTGAAAACGTGGACATTCCAGCCTTTCTTTCCCTGAATAGAGGCTATTCCTTTTATGGGAAACTTGTCTACAGAGCCAGCCAAGATGAGCTTTTGCTGCAAGTAAGAAAAGACAGAGATACAATAGGCAGATTTACAGCGTTCTATACCCTGGTTGACAGGGAGAAGATGAGGCTCCTAACAAATTCTGAATCAAAGCCTTCAGAAGACTTTATTGAGCTCTACTACAGGCTCTTGAATGATCGACAGCTTCTCGAAAAGGCAGGAGGGCAATTTTTGACCATCTTTGAGTCCGTGGAAGAAGAGGAGTTTGCCCACCATTATCAGGCACTTTATGATGTAAAGCAGAAGCTTTTAAAGGCAGTTGCCTGGAAATACAGAAATTCCGTTCTTTCTGCCTACCGTTTTTTTGAAAATTCCTCAGTTACGAGAGATTCGACGCTGGAAGAGACAGCAAGAGTGATCAAAAGCAGACAGGCCAAAAATAGATGCCTAGGCATCCTTGCAACCCTTGATACTCCTGACATCCATTCCCTCATAAAACAGCAGTTTGAGACTGCAACCTGCGCAACTGATAGACTTAGTGCATTTGCTGCATACCTTAACAGCTCTGCATCTGACAAAATTGAAGTTCTGAGAGCTTTTGAAGCAGAATCAAAGCAGAACCTCGTTGCTTGGGAGGCCTTCCTTGCAGTTATAGGAAACAACAGCAGTGCTGATGCTGTCAAACTGATCAGAGAAATGGGAAGGTCAAAAGCCTTCAGGATTGAGCAAACAAATGACCAACGAGCCCTTTACGGAAACTTTGCTCGCAACCGCAAGAAATCTCTCCAGACAGAAGAAGGCAGAGATCTCTTTGCAGAGAGCCTACGAAAACTGGCTCCAGTAAATGAGTATAGTACGGTCAATATGCTCAACGCTTTTGCAAATATAGACCAGATGGAGGTTAAGTATCATATCCCACTGATAAAAATCCTAGCAAATCTCCTTGAAGAATTGGACTACCAGAAGTTTCCTAGTGTCCATAACAGGATTCGGAAACTCCTTCTCGGAGCCCCAAAAGCTGTCAAATCTTATAGTATAGTTCACGGAGAAATCCAGGCTCTACAGCCGGAAAGTACTGAGAATAAGTAAGCTCGCAAATAGACATATTTTCTGTTCCGGAAAATAAAACAGAGGAGAGAAATTTTGATCGAAATTTTTAATTTCGAGAATTTTAGTAAACTCCCATGAATTTGAGTATTGGAGATTTGAAATTTCTTAACATTAATTTTACTTATGAAAATTTTTAAATATTTTTCTCTTAAAGAAGGACACAAACGTCTTCAGTCAAATGGAGACAAAGTTGCTGAAATTGATTCCTTGATTGATTGGGAATCTTTTCGTATCATTTTTGAGTCCATATATTTTAATAAAACAGTTCACTGATGCAGACCTGAAGCTGAATTGATAATTATGTTAAAAATATTTTTTACAGAAATTTTATGATCCATCCGACTTTGAACTTGAGAAACTATGTATTAATCGAATTTCTTTCAGAAAATTTCTTGGTTTTCTTGAGTACATACCAGAAAGTACCAAAGTCTGTTCAAACATAAAATAAATTATTGATAATTGCAAAGGAAATGAAATATAAAGACAGTTGTAAAGCCAACTTGATTGTCTTGAGTTGAAAATAAAAAAGGTAATTATTCAGGACTCTACTTTTATCCATTCAGATCTTGGACATGCAAAAGCGGATAAACCTCTAGAAAATAAAGCAAAAAAAGGAGGGGAAGAGATAAAACATGGACAAAAAGTTGGTAGTAAGCCACACTTTGGATATAAATTTCATAATACAATATAAGGGATTTATGAGCTGATCAGAAGATTTGAAACAATATACTCATAACTTCATGATTCTTATGTAGATTTATCTGAAAAAAATGAAGCTGTTTACAGGGCTAGAGGAGACTTTGGAGCAAAATCAAAATGTAATTAAAAGGAATATTTTAATGATAGCGGGATCTATTTTTAAAATAAAAGAATAATGAATCAGAAAAGAAAAAATCAGGTCGAATATAGAAATTAGCAAGAAAGATTTGGACAGGGTTCCCACGAAAGAAAAAACTAGAGTAAATCGAAATCTTCTAAAAATAGTGAATGGATAAGGCACTCAATTTTAAATTCTTATGATTTCAAACATGCATACGATTTAAACTGGAAATCATATCAAAAAAGATGAACCACTTTCCTTTAAGATACGATTCCCTTAGACA
The DNA here is from genome assembly GCA_963763235.1 of uncultured Methanosarcinaceae archaeon. Lineage (GTDB taxonomy): Archaea > Halobacteriota > Methanosarcinia > Methanosarcinales > Methanosarcinaceae > Methanosarcina. Next base: position 425,674 of record CAVXNY010000011.1, read on the forward strand.
ACAAGAGGCTGAAGATAAATATTTTTGTTCTTCTGTTATATCTTGCAGTATAAAGTAAAAAACGGAAATCATGAAAATATACTTTTTAGATGGTTAAAGCTATTTTTGAGTAAATTTTTGTATTAGAAACTTGGTTTTTAAGTTGGAACTCTCCAAGTTTTAGAAATTTGTGAGAAATGAGATAAAATGTGCAGTATAAACCATCGAACCATCGTTTCCAAGCTAAGAATTGGGTCTCTTAAAAGCATGATAAGAACCCAGTACTTTTAAAGTATCAACTATAGCTTTCGTTTCTTCTAAGGCATCTTTTATAACCGCATTGCTTGCATACCCTTCAAAGTCGATATAGAAGTAGTAATCTCCTAGGCCCTTTCTTGAAGGCCTTGACTCAATCTTTGTCAGATTAATTTTTCTTTTTGCAAAAGCCCCAAGGATATCATATAAAGCCCCAGGTCTATTTTTTTCAAGATATACAATCAGGGAAGTCTTGCAAGCTGGAAGGCTAAACTTCTCGGGTTCTATTAGAAGTTCATACTGGAACTCAGCCCCTGATTCCAGTCCTAGCTGTAATTTCCTTTTGGCATTTGAGGCACATGGAACATGCTCAAATGAATCGGCTTTCCCGGCTTTCAAAACAATGAAACGAGTGTAGTTTTCTTTCTGGTCTTGAATGTTTGAAAGAAGAATTTTCAGCCCATAACACTCTGCAGCCTCAGGTGACGCTATTGCTGCCATTTCTTCGAACTCTCCTGCAAGTCTGGCTGCATGGGAAGTACTGCCTGTGCTCCTAAGTTCGGCATTAGGAAGATATTTTTTTAGGAAATTTCTACACTGAGCAAGCCCCTGTGGATGTGAAAGGATGATCCTGACATTCTCAAGCCTACATTTAGAGAGCAAACAGTGTTCGATTTTAACAACAATCTCTCCGACTATTACAGCTTCGCTTTCTAGAAAAAGATCAAGAGTGATACCTACTGAGCCTTCAATAGAATTCTCTATCGGTACTATTGAAATATCTGATTTTCCTTCAACTGCCGCCAAAAATGCATCCTCGATGTCTGCAAAATATTTAATTTCTGCATCACTTAAACCACATTTTAGAATCCACAACTTTGCAGCTTTTTCTGAGTAGGAACCTTCAGGCCCCATTACGCCTATGATCATCTAAGGAATTAATTGGGGGGGATAGTAATAGTATTTTTTGATGATCCGAAATTATGTTGTTTCAATTATATTTAGTTGTGCTATATTACACATACACTTACTTGATTTCAATTTACTCTAATTTTTTTCTTCACAGTAATGCTGGCCTAATCTTTCTCGTGGATTCCTATATTTGACTCTAATATAGAACTTGATTAAATTTTAAGACATTATTTGAGGAAACTTGGCACTTTTATGAGCATGTAATAAGTCTGAAAAAATATACATTATAAAGCCTTCAGCAGGTTTTTGGATTAGATTTATTCTACTTCAATTATTAGCTTATGGGATTTCATTTAATTTAGTGCCACATAAATCACAACGTTTTTACCACTGAGGTAGCGATTGATTTGTTTCTTCTTTTTATTAACAACATATTTATTTCAATGAAATTAATATTTATTATTTTGAATGAGTAGAGTAAAAATTGATACAGACGACATTTACTCAATCTGAAAATAATTAATACGGAGTAAAACAATAGGTACTGCAACTACAGGAAATACAATGAAAAGAAGTGCTATTTGATGGAACCGTAATAATTGTTTAAGAGATGAAAATGACTGACTTGGATAAACGTAAAAAATAAACAGTTTGTATTGCATCCCTACTCTGCCTACTTAGTTTTTTGCTACTGATACATTTCGGCTATGAGTACAAAAGTAGCAAGACAAATGAAATAATTCAGGAAGATGCAAAGAAAGATGCGCTCCAAAAAGCCGACTCTGCCATAAAAAATACTAATATGGGACTTAATTTTACTAGCACCCTTGCTGATGGAGTTGCAAAGGATCTGAGTTTCGGAAAACTGAAAAACGATTCAATGATCAGGGAACGTCTTCTGGCTGAAATGAATAACTATCCTAACATTTTTAGCATTGTCGTTGCATATTCTCCAGCTGCCAATTCCGGGGAGCTTTATGCACCCCATTTCAAGAGAAACGGTTCCGAAGTCGTGTATGCTCCGCTCACATATAATTACACGAAGGATAGTGAACAAACCACATGGTACAATGATGCCCTGAAAAAAGGATCCAAAGTATGGATTTCACCTTATTTCGGGATTGCAGACCGCAATTATCAGATAGATTATTCGGTTCCTTTTTATCTTGCAGAATCCGCGAATAAGAACAAAGCTGCAGGAGTGGTAAGTGTAAGTCACTCTCTTGAAGGAATAAGAGCGTATCTAAATAGCCTTAACATAGGAAATACGGGTTATGGTTTCATTATCTCTGGGAAAGGGGTAATTATTTCTTATCCCGTTAAAGAGTATCTTAATGGCAATATTCACGATCTTGCAAAAAAAGATCAAGATCTTTACTTCATAAGTAAAAATATACAGAAAAAAGATTACTTGGCGACAAATTCCTTTACATGGAAATCCTACTGGGTATTTCAACAAAATATTCCTTCTACAGACTGTACTTTAGGGTTTGTCCTTCCTCAGGAAGAAACTCTGCTGAACAAAAAAACAGAGCAAATCCACTCAATTATTTCTATAGTGTTCGCAACGTTTGCTTTTTTATTCTTTCTGTGCCTGCTTTTTGTATCCATTTACAGGTATGACCATAAAGTGCTCTGGATGCTCGCGGTTATTTTTTCATTACTTTGTATTCTGGGAATGAGCTTCATGTGGTATCTTACTATGAATAATTCCGCTCTTGATAACAGGAATAGAGACCTTGTTGTTTTCGGCAGGGAAGATGTTGAAACGATGTTGCAACATGTCGATACGAGCCCAACAACTCCCAGAATTCCTACATGATTTTTTCTCCAGTCCATGGAGTTCTTGAATGCTAATAATGTCTTAATAACCGGATATATTTGGCAAAATATTTCAGGCCTAAGGCCTTGGAAGGAACTTCTTGACTTTAGTTTTCCGGATTCAAAAGAAACTACAATTGAAAAAGTATATGCAAATAAGAACACAGGTGTTATAGGCTGGCGTTTTAAAACTACTCTGCGCCAGCAGTTTGATTATTCAAAATATCCATTTGACCGAGAAGATGTCTGGATCAGAGTATTGAGTAACAATTCTGCAGAAAACATCTTAGTTCCGGACTTTGATTCCTATAGTAGCTTGATTCCAGAAAACCTTCCAGGTTTACGACGCCCTTTCGTGCTTGATGGCTGGAATCCACAAAAAACCTTTTTTAGTTACAGGGTTAATTCTAATAATACCAACATTGGATTAGGGAAATTTGCAAATTCCAATGCGCCTGAATTTCACTTCAACATCGATATTAAAAGAAGCAGTAAATTCCCCTTTAATCCTGATCTTCTACCCATAACAGTAGTAATTATTCTTTTGTTTGCAATACTTACAATAATTACCAAGGGTGAGAATAAAACTCATTTTGGATTTAGTTCTCATGGAGTCCGGGGCTACTGCACCTCAATTCTTTTTACTCTTATCCTTCCTCACTCTTCTCTCAGATCTAGAATTCCCATAAGTGAGGTTATCTACCTTGAGTATTTCTATTTTATAATGTACCTAGCAATTTTGGGTGTTGCCCTGAATTCAATATTTTTTGCGTCAAATCGACATATCCCCTTTATTGATGCAAAAGACAACATGTACGTGAAGATACTGTACTGGCCTGTAATCATGGGGATTCTGCTGTTCATCACGTTCTTAAATTTTTATTGACAGTGATACGCCATGTGTGATCCTCAATAAGCATCTTGATAAGTGACATCATTTATTTTATGCAACCCCAAGCAATTAACATTAATAGCCATCCTTTAAAAAGTGGAGTATTTAATCAATGTCTATGCTATCCAATTTCCTTTTAGCTGTAGGACTTGCAATGGATGCCTTTGCAGTATCCATGTCTAGAAGTATCACAATAAGACTTTTAGGGTTAATGATGCTCTCAAATTTGCTATTTTTTTTGGAGGATTTCAGGCTTTAATGCTGGTATTGGGCTGCTTGGTGGATACACAATAAAAAACTATGTTTCTGCTTATGGTCAATGGATTGCTTCTAGTCTTCTGGTTTTTATTGGAATTAAGATGATATATGAAGCTTTTTACAGAAAACCGGAAGGAGAAATAAGTTCCCTTAATTATTCAGTACTTCTTATGCTTGCAGTTGCAACAAGTATAGATGCCTTTTTTGTAGGAATAAGTTTTACATTTCTCAATGTGCCTATTCTTGAACCTACGCTCATTGTAGGTTGTGTAACGTTTATTATGGTTTTTGTGGAGCTATCGTAGGGTATAGGTTAGGTCACTACTTTGGAAATGAAGTAGAAATTCTAGGCGGCCTGATCCTTATAGGACTCGGAATCAGTTCATTGATATTGAGTAATTGATTAAAACCATTGATATTGAGTAATTGATTAAAACCATTGATATTGAGTAATTGATTAAAACAAATCAATCAAAAGGTAATGACGGTTTGAACTTTAATGAACCCCATGAGCTAATAGTTTTACTGATAAAGCTCTTGTTTCTATTGTTTCATTGATACATAGATTTTGTCCTAAAATCTATGCATTTTGTTCAATTTCAGTGGCAGAGTGCCTAATGTTAATCTGATAGTGCATAGAAAGTCTAAAACCTTCTACCCGCAGGTAACTCATGAGAAAAATTCCAGAAAATTGCTTATTTATACCAAACATGTGTTAGTTTGTCACCATCACTTCCAGCAGAACTTTTTTAACCGAGTTGTTATACATAATATAACCGCTATAATGTCTATTATGTCTGAAACAACAACTATCCAGATAACAAACAAACCCGCGAAGAGTTATGGAAAATTGGAACAGAGGAGACAATTATAACAAGATTATTAATGACCTGATAGTCGAACACAATATAAATAAATTTACAGGTTTGTGTGGAGAATTTATAAAAGAGGATAAAATTGAGTTTGTGAGTATCGATAACCTTTAAATTTTTTGTGCATCCTACTCTTTTTGTTAAGGTTCCAGCAGAACGAAAAGAAATATGAAATTTGCAATTAATGAGCTTACAACTCCGTTTCCGGATAGTACAGTAACAAAAAGAACTCAAAGGAATTAAAATTGTTACATATTGTCTGAGAGTTGGCGATTATAGAGTTTTCTATAAAATTGATGAAGAAGAGAATAAAGTAACGTCTTCGATATTTTGACCGGTGAACAAGCGCATAAAAAATATGGAAGAATTTAATATTAATTACCAGAACTTCCACTAGGGCTTTTTTATTTTTAGATTTTCAGGAAGCAGCTTAATATTTAACCTTCTGTTCTCCTGTATCAATGTCTGAATATGAATCCCTTATTCTGCATAGTTTTTTGCTATAAAACCTATGCATCCGCAGAATAGATAAATAATGTTTTTTTGTGGTGAAGAAAAAGGATAAAGAACCTGTCTGATTTCACAGAACTTTAGCTACACTATCAAAGAAACCTACCAAAATTAAATGCAAAATTTGAAAAATAGACAAATTTTATGACAATGGTTGTTATCTTAATAAAGAATGATCTCTGCTGATAACTTTGTGATGTTATCCAGAAATAATTAAAGAATATCATTAATATCAAATTGCATTTAATTTTTAAAATATTTCAGACTCGAATAAGCTTTGTTCATGAACAAATATAAAACAGTATTAACATTAAATTGTTGTTTAATGCTAAAATATTTTATGGGGGGAATAAATTTTATTCCGAAACTATTTTTTTATAATTAATTTAAAATAACAAATTAACTTAGTAAGTTCTTGTAGTTCGTCGAAATTAGTTGGTGTAAGAGAATAGATATCAACTAACTCATTTTTGACAGCTTGAATAATTACCCAAAACAAATTCCTATTAATTTTAGCCATAAAGTAGTAAAATAAATGTTGAAACAATCATCTATTAGAATGACAAAGGTACTTCCTAGTTTGCTGGTAATCCTTTTTGTAATATCAGTGACAGCTGCAGCAGTAAGCGCAGAACCTGTTGTGGTTAAAGAGAAGAAAATCATGGCGATAGATAGTGAAACTGGACAGGTAAAAGCTGCGAAAGGAATGGTCATTAATAGAGAAACTGGTGCTACTCAGGCTGATATAGAGATGGTCATGAAGTATCTTGGAGATGAATAGCTAAACTGAGAAATATATGACCGTAGATAGCTGAAGCAGAAGCTGCAAAGCTACAGTAGATAGCTTAGATAGTAGAAGTGTCTTCGGGTTTGAAAATCGATTTCTCCGAATATATTAATCAATAGATGCCAGGATTCACCTGGCGGAGCAAACCTTATATTGCTGGAGCACGCTATCGCTTCTTAATTACATTATTTGAAGCTATTAATAGTAAAAATTTTCCGTACTCAAGAGTAAAGAAGTAGAAGAGTCACTAGTATCTCTTTGATACAATTTCTAGTAAGTAAAATTATTTAACTTGAAGTGCTTTGTCATAGGCTTGTATTGCTTCATCTGAACTTCCTAATTTAACTAAAGTACCCCCTTTGTCTTCCAATTTGAATCCAGCGAGTTAATATCAATTGCATAGTCATACGCTTTTAGTGCTTTATCTGGCGGCCTAATTTATCTATATCCATTTCTTTGATATACCGGAGTAGTTTTTTGTTAAATCATACGGGTTAAGTACAATTGATTTATTATATGCGTCTATTGCTTCATCGTATTTACCAAATTTATCAAAAGCAAGCCCTTTACTGTACCAAAGACTCCAAACATTTTTATTTAGGGGGTTAATTTCAATTGCGTTTTCATACGCTTTTATGGCTTCATCAGGCTTGTTTAATTATATAGAGTATGTCTGTTACATATCCAAGCATCTGAATCCCACGCGTTAATTTGAATTGCTTTGTCAAATGCTATTATTGCTTCATCTGTCTATTTAAAATATCAAGACCACGTCATTTTTCTATCCAAGCCGTTGAGTTCTGCGGTTTAATTTGAAGTGCTTTGTCCTGGGTTTTATGTCATTTTCAAATGTTTTATTAAGATTAGAGATACTGTTGCTGCCGGAGTTTGGAATATCTACACGTTGAATCGCACCTGCGATACTTATCAGCACTTAAAAAGCCAGCACGATGATCCCAAAAAATGTTATATATGTATGCCTTCTGCTTCTTTACTATATATCGCTTTTTTCATTCTTTAGCTTCCAGATGTTTGTTAAGATACATCACATAACAAATTTAAAAACTTATCAAAATCTTCATATTGAAATATAATTATAAGATTTTTTGCATATTATTTTCTAAAGTCTGTATAACGGTTGCAGCTTTGAGCTTGAATATGCAAATACCCAAAATAGTTATAAAGTTAGTAAGTGAATGGAATATTAAAAGAGCTATAAAAGATCCAAACAACGTTGAGAAATAAGATTTGCTTAGAACTATTAAAAATAATTCTATGGGCCTGACCGGATTTGAACCGGTGACCGCTCGGTTATGAGCCGAGCGCTCTAACCTGACTGAGCTACAGGCCCTTATTGATCTATACATCTTAAGTGATTGTTAGTAGCTAGTTATAAAGCTATAATCCCTTATTATAAAAGTTTTAAGGGGTGTTTATATTCTCCTAGAAAAAGTGTACTTTAAAATGTACAAAAGTCTCACGCCGCTTGCAGGGCTCGAACCTACGACATTCTGGTTAACAGCCAGACACTCTACCAACTGAGTTAAAGCGGCTTTATTATCGGATGTACCTTTTTTGTCCACCCTGTCGCGAACATTCTTAAAGCGATAATCGTATTTATATATTTCGCTTGAGGCGGCTTTGCACCTAACTTCCTATTTTAGCCAGACTTTAGGCGCAAAAATTAGACTTTAGGTGCAAGTTCAAAATTTGAGTGATTTTTATATGTTAAACAGTTCTAAATTAAAGTAATTTATTGTAAAATATATTAAGAATGTAGATGAGATATATCTTAATCTAAAAATTAGAGATGGAGATTTTCCCGTCTTTGGAAAATATTTTTATATTCTCCGAATTCATTGAATCTTGGTAAAGATAACTATTGATACTTAATCTTCCAAACTTAATCCTTATTAACTTTTGATAAATAATCGTGTGCCAATAGTCAAACAAATTACACATCTGTGTCATCTGCATAATGTCGATTTCATCCTTTAGTGTCATCTTAACAACACATCCCTATTTTATTAGCAAATATTCAGCTACCCGAAATAAGTATATTGATATTTTTTTTGACTGTCAAAATTGTGCAATTGAAAGCCAATCCAAAACTTAATAGCAAAATAAATCATCACCAAATGAAGAAAATGAGTTCAAAAAAAGTATTTATAAAACCCTAAATAATATAGCTAATGAAATTGTTTTTCCAAAGTTTAATAGTGACATTTATTTCATATATAGTCAACTCTAAATATAATGCAACATCATTTTATATTATATCGTACATTACTTGAATTATGAGCTTGGATATGTTTACTACGCATGATATTGCTAAGGCAACAATTAGTTCCTGCGACAAAAACGAGCAATTGAGGCTTCAAGCTTTATTATTAGTTAAAAATGGTTTGAGTCCAGCTAAGGTTGCAGAAGATTTTTTAGTATATCGCTCAACGATTTATCGTTGGGTAAAGCGTGCAGAAAAAGAAGGTTTGTTCAGCCTTAAATGTAAACATGGTCGAGGAGTAAAGTCTCTTTTAACAGAAGAACAATTTTCGAAGTTAAGGAAAGCACTTTCAGAGCCAATACCAACAAATGATGGTTATTATCGTGGTTGGCAAACACAAGACGCAATCCAATTTGTTAAAGAAGAATTCAAAATATCTTATTCCAAATCAAGAATGAGACAAATTATTAAAGACTTTGGGTACAGAAAACTAACATATAAACCTAGATCAAAAAGGAAAAAAGAAGCACTCACTGAAGAATTTATCGCTGAAGTTCAAAAAACGATTCCTGAACCCTAACAGAGATTTATCGAAATCTCCCTTAATATTTACATAGATTTGAGAGATTGTAATATAGCATCAATAGATCATTTTGACTTTAATTCTATTTTAGAACCATATTCAGACTTATATATGAAAAGGAAATACGGAAGCATTTTCACAGCACATAAATGTGCATGAAGACTTCGTTTGAGGGAAACGAAAAAAATACCGTAGTACCGAATAGATAAATCTGTTGTTAATCTATTATTAAAAATGTTTTAATTCAAAACCGATTAAATCTTACTCTTAAGCTCTTTTTCAAGGTTCTATCACCAACAACTGTCCAATAGATATAGCATAGCGATTCTTCTAGCCTTATTAAGATCAAAGAACGGGTGACTCAATGTGTTTTCAGAGTAATTTCAACCAAATATTTGATCAAACCTTATCAGCTCGAACTTGAAACAATACATAGTAAAAAATACTGTCCAGAGTCAGAAGAAGGATATATATACATGATACTCGTGTTTTTAGGATAATGGTATGATGGCTCAAGAAGCTCTTAATCTTTCCTCTACTTTATTTAATCAATAAGAGCTGGCCGGGAAAAGCATTTATTCTGTTCTGACCTATAACTTTATGTGATCTCATATAAACGAAATAAGGCTAAAGTCAAAATACTCGAAATATGAATGTACTAAATAAATATCTGTGATTGAAGGTATAGAGGGTTAGTTTACAGCATAAATATTTAATATATATAATAAATTATAAATCCATAAATATACCTCAGATTTATGCCTCTAACTTAGACATTTTATAGCTAGGAAATTGCAAATTCGGATCAAAATTAAGTTTCCAGCTGTTTAGACATAATTTGGCTACAATTAAGACTATATCCTGAATTGAATAGAAAAGGATTAAACAGGACAGGATAACAAATGGTTAAAGCAAAGATTGCATTAAACGGTTACGGAACCATAGGAAAAAGAGTTGCAGATGCCGTAAGGGCTCAGAAAGACATGGAAGTTATCGGAATTTCCAAGACAAAGCCGAACTATGAAGCTGCAGTAGCACACCAGCTAGGGTATGACATATATACACCTGCTGAAAATATCGAAGCTTTTGGGAAAGCAGGAATACCTTCAGCAGGGACAATTCAAGAAATGATAGAAAAAGCCGACCTTGTTGTGGACTGCACTCCAGGGGGAGTTGGGGAAAAAAATAAGCCTTTATATGAGAAAGCCGGAGTAAAGGCAATTTGGCAGGGAGGAGAGAGTCATCAGCTTGCAGGTTTCTCCTTTAATGCGGTCAGTAATTACGATAAGGCTCTAGGTCGTGACCTTGTGAGGGTTGTCTCATGCAATACCACAGGACTCTGCAGGGTAATATCCCCGATAGACAGTGAAATCGGAGTAAAGAAAGTGAGGGTAACTGTTGCAAGGAGGGCTGTCGACCCCAACGATATTAAAAAGGGGCCTGTTAATGCAATTGTACTTAACCCAGTGAAACTTCCGTCCCACCATGGACCTGATGTAAAGAGTGTACTTCCAAACATCAATATCACATCTGCAGCGCTGATAGTTCCGACAACTCTCATGCACCTGCATACTGTAAATATGGAAGTTAACGCTGACTGCACTGCAGAAGACATCAAGAAAATTTATAGTTCCCAGTCCAGGATACATTTCGTAGGGCAGGGTATTACTTCAACAGCCGAAATCATGGAAGTTGCTCGGGACATAAAGCGCCCTAGAAATGATATGTGGGAAAACTGCATCTGGCCTGAGTCCATAACAGTTAATGAGCAGGAACTCTACTTCTTCCAAGCCATCCACCAGGAGTCTATTGTAGTTCCCGAAAATGTGGATGCTATAAGGGCCATGATGGAACTGGAAAGTGAAGGTGCAAAGTCGATTGAGAAAACAAATAAAGCCATTGGACTGTAAGTCTCAATTGACAATTCAGCTTTGAGGATTTTGGGTATTCAATCTGAATATTCTGAATCCATTTTTTAGATATGGAATTCCATATTCAAGAATTCCATATATATAATCAAATTTATTTATTAATATCAAAACCTGAATGTTCACATACTATATTCTGCATCCTGAGAACAAATCATAGTAATGTATTTAGAAATATAGGGAGAAATATAAATTAAGTAGATTCAAATTATTTGAAATTATTTGAAGAGGCTTTCAAAGATACATCAAATTCCATTTCCCACCTTGAAGACACTGATGTCGAAAGTAGCTTTTCTTGAATGATGGCAGACCGGACTCCAATTACCAAAATAGATCTCGCAGCAAGAGACTATTGTTGAGGTGATTAAAGCCTGGGTGGAGCGATGAAAATTATCAACGAGAAACTTGGAAAGCGTATTTTAGGAAATTCCCCCGAATTTTCTATTGTTATTGACCCTCGTGAAAGAACCTTTTGATATACTGTAGGCATCCACATCTACGAAGTTTCAATGGCTCTTGACTCTCAAGATCCATTATGCATGAAGTTCGAGTATATGAATAATCTTGAAATATGCCAAAAATATTATGCAGAGACCAGAAAAGGAGCTTAAATCAACGAAAAAAAATCCCACCATGAAATCCGACCTGAGGGGAACGTGTATCATTGTTAAAACTATCGGCAGATGTAAAGAGGACTCGAAATAGGTACAAAAACTTTATAAATGTAAGATTATTTTGAGAGTGTTTGCTTGAGTTGTTATGTGTAGCCTTAGGCAGACTTAATGCTTTTGTTAATGTCAGATATGCTCTGCTCGTGACTGAAGTGGCAACAAAGCAGATAATTATGGTGGAACTGACGAGCTTGTGATAGGAGTAAGTTGAAAGCATCTTAAGACTTTTTGATAATATACCTTTGGGATGGAAAGGATCGCAGTCAAATGTAGATGTATGTAGATGTGCATAATATATCTTTTGTATTATCATAAAAAGAGGGATGAAATGGCGATTAAAAAAATCGGAATCGATTCACGCTGCGATAGGTCTGAAGTAATTGAAATGGTGAAAGAAATTCTTGCACATTTCAGCTCAAAGGTGCAGATTTTTGTCGCCACTCCCACAGCTGATATACTTGGAATAGAAGGTACTCCTGTTGAAAAAATGAGGGGAAAAGGGGTCGAATTAATTATCAGTGTAGGAGGTGATGGCACAGTACTTCGGAATATTGCCAAGATGAAAGATCCTCTTCCTATACTCGGGATTAATATGGGGACTCTTGGTTTTCTCGCAGATGTGGAACCCAAAGATGCCATTGAAACTATAGAAGAAGTTCTGTACGGTTTTTCTTATCTCGAAAGGATGCGAGTAGATGTTTTCCTTAACGAGGAAATGATTGAGACCGCAACCAACGAAATTGCGATAATGTCAGCGAAACCTGCAAAAATTATCCAATTTCAAGTTCATATCGGTGATTGCCTTCTTGATGACATACGTGCAGATGGCGTGGTTTTTGCAACCCCCACTGGCTCGACTGCCTATGCGATGAGCGCAGGCGGCCCTATAGTAAACCCCAGGGTAAATGCGATAGTAGTTGTTCCTGTTGCCCCTTTCAAACTTTCCTCAAGGCCCTGGGTAATCCCATCTGACACTGAAATAACAATTAAATTAGCAGCCCAAAAAAAGGAAGCTGTCATTGCAATTGACGGACAGAAATCTTACCGGATCAGAACTGGTGATGTAGTCAAACTTAAAAAATCCAAATTCCCAGCACGCTTTGTGAAGATTTCAGATACTTGCTTTTATGAAAGAGTCCAGAGAAAACTCACCTAAGAAAGTGTTTATTCAAAATTAATTTCCTCTTATGAACTTAAGGATTCAGATAAGCTCCTAAATTCAGATAAGCCCTTAACTATGTCATATCCTTAGAAGTAGCATATAAATAACTCATTAAAATCAGAGGTTTATCTAAATCCGATATAGATGCGCTTGAAGACGTAAGTGAGTAAAAGTATTTTTTAATTATATTATATTATATTATATTATATTATATTATATTATATTGTTACAAAACCCCTCATTTCTGTTGATATTTGAGCCTAAAGCGATCTAAATTTATATAAAGCAAAAATTCTGAAATGTGGCTGGTTTTTATTCCTTAGAGGATTAACTTATGTACCCAATCTCTTTTTGTTGTTCCTGAATTTTCAGAATCAAAAAACTAGATGAAATTGAAGAATAGTAAAAAAATCCAGATGAGTTTGAACACTATACAATCGGAAGAAAATGGTGAATTTTGGTGAAAAACTACTTCAATAGAGTGAATTGTGAAGGGAATTTGGAGTTTTTCTAATTTTATTAAGGATCTTCTCAAATTTTAAAAGATCTATAAAATTTGATCCAAATTATTGGATATCTTTTTCTCATTTAGGAATATTTGTTCAGTCATATGAATTTATTCATTTTTTGTCTGTACTTCTGCTATTTGTCAGAATTATTTGATGGCTATCGTTGTAAAGTTGTACGCTTAGATTGAAAAATTGAGATCTCCAGGATAATACCTGCAAGATTAGCAAGCTGAAAGATCTCTAGTATCCAAGCTGAATTATTAAGACTCTTGTTTCCCTAGATTAAGCTTTGAATATGGGCAGCTTTCTTATGAATATGTTTTGCTATAAAACCACCTCATATTCATCTTTTAAATAAGATATCATTTAGCGCATTTTTTTTGATGTGTAGATATCTCTAAGCTCATACTAATTAACCGCCATAGCCAGCGCTGCCTTGGTTACCGCCACCTTTCTGGTGACCGCCACATCCTCAGCAGCCGCCCCAGCCACCATAGCCGCCATAGCCGGCCCAGCCGCCAGGTCCCAGTCCACAGCCACCATAGCCACCATAGCCGGCCCAGCCGCCAGGTCCCAGTCCACAGCCACTGCAGCCGCCATAGCCGCCACATCCGCCACAGCCAGGCCATCCCAAGCCCACAGGCCAATCCCAGCCGCCATAGGGGTCACAGCCGCCAAATCCTCCGCCAAAGCCAAAGCCGCCACAGCCGCCAAATCCTCCGCCAAAGCCAAAGCCACCACCGTGACCACGATGACCATGATGACCTTCACGTTCTGCACTAGCTGCTGCAGCTGTCAACGATGCTACAAAAAGGACTGCCAGCAAAATAGCACATACCTTTTTCATTCCAAGTTTCAACATTTGTTTACACTCCCATTTAATTTGATACACTTTTTATGTGATACAACTATTATGATACATATTTTAGGGATATACTTTTTAAACTGTTACTTTTTCAATACATTTCTCATTGGCAGATATACTGTGGAAATATTATTTAACTAACTAGTATTTCACCAACCGGTTCACAAACTAGTATTGTAATCAACTAGTTAGCTTTATTTCTAAAAGACTGATATACTACTAAGTAGTAAAATCAGCTTATTTGCCAGTAGAAATGATTTTCAATTATATTATCAGACTATTAATATCCAAACTATATAATTTATAAAGAAAGTATAATTATGAATATATATTACTAATTAAATATATGAATAAATGATTATCATAAATTAAGAACTTTCAATAATCGGTAGAGAATTTCTATAAACCTATAAATTTCGTCCTAAACTTATGAAAGTATATACATGACTCCTAAAAAATCATGGGTTAGAAGCATGTAAAGATGAACCATGGTAAAATTTTGATAATTCTTTACAAAAGTATCTTTCATTACTAAACTTCGAAATTGAATGGCTTGAGAGCTTGCTTATAAATAGTTTTTTTATGACGAAATCTATGTGTTTTCTCATTTTTAAGCCGAAATAATAGGGCATTTTTACCTGATTGTGCCGAATACACGCATTTTTTTTAAAATATATACTTTATTCAAAAGCCAAAAAGTTGCTATATTTACTTTATGAAGGATAAAAAATAAATGAAAATTAAGTAACTTTTAACCTATAAATCGGATTTATTTAATCTATTTAGATAAATTACTTTTATTGTGCCAAGCTTCTGAGTCGCTGGCTAATTTCAATCGCTTTGTCAAATGCTTTTATAGCTTCATCGGATTTATTTAAATGATCTAGAGCAAGTCCTTTATTACACCAAGCTAATGAATCATGCGGGTTAATTTCAATTGCCTTGTCATAGGCTTTTATGGCTTCATCGGATTTATTTAGATCATCTCGAGCAAGTCCTTTATTGTACCAAGCATCTGAATTCCGTGGGTCAATTTCAATTGCTTTGGCAAATGCTGTTATTGCTTCATTAGATTTATTTAAATCATTTAGAGCTATGCCTTTGCCTGTCCAAGCCATTGAATCCTGTGGATTAAGTTCAATTGCTTTGTTATAGGCATTTATTGCTTCATCGCATTTATTTAAACTATATAGATCCTCTCCTTTACTTCTCCAAGCATCTGAATCCTACGTAGCACTTGCGATACTCACTAGGATTAAAAACGCTAGCACATTGATTCCAAAAACTGTTATGAATGTATGCTCTATACTTACTGTATCATATCTTGCTTCTTTCATTCTTCAGCTTCCTGATTTTTGTTAAGATCTAGCACATAATGAAATGTAGAAATTCATCAAAATATTCAATAGTTATATATGAAAAAATTATAAGATATTTTGCATATTATTTTTTTAAACTCTGTATAACAGTTGCAAGTTTGAGCTTGAATAGACAAATACTCAAAATAGTTAGAATATAGATAAGTAAATGGAACAGTAACAGAGCTAACTAAAATATTATGTTTCATTAAGAATAAAAATAATGAAAATTAAGAAATTATTTAACCTACAAATTGAACTTATTTAATTCCTTTAGATAAAATTCCTTTCGCTGTCCAAGTTATTGAATCCTGCGTCGCACCTGCGATACTAACATAAGATCAAAAAAGATTCAAACAACGTTGAGAAATAATATTTGCTTAGAACTATTAAGAATAATTTTATAGGCCCATCAGGAATTAGTGGGAACTGTCCAATTTTTGATCATAAAATGCATGCTTCTGTCAAATTCGGATTGAAAACGTCTTTGAACTAAGAAGTTCCAAGAATTCAAGCTACAGGAAAAATTATATAGAATTTCGATAAACCTCTGATTTTAAGGAGTCATTTTAAAATACAGCAAATCAGAACTACTTATTCATAGCTATATATATATAGGATTAATGGACACTTTATTTTTTTCCTTTATGCTTAACCTATTTTTTTGATCGGCTAGAAAATGATAATTATTAAAATTGGTTTTGGAAAATAGATTTGAGTAATGGAATTACTTATAGCAAATAATTTTACCAAATTCAGGATGACTCAGATTGAAATGGATTAAAAAGTTCTTCGGAAAAAAAGAATATTCCTGTGAAGAAACTGATTTCAGAGAAATCGATTTTGAAGACCTGCCAACGTGGCTGGATAATAGTTATCAAAAAATATCTTCCAGAATAGAAAAGGATGCCTCAAATCTTTTAAGGAAACTAGAGGTTTTGCTTTCGGAGCTTAAAGAAAGCAACTCCATGCTTGCAGAAGCAAAAGTCAAGGGAGACTTTGATGTCAGAGCTGTAAAACTAGCAAAGAGTAGTCGAGAAAATGTGACGAAGCAAGTCTCAACTCTGATCTATAAAATCAAGTTGGCAGAAAATCCAGATTTCAGAGCTCTGAAAGAGTTTTATGAGACAGCTGCGAAGAACTTTGATATTTGTCTGGAACATACAGATCGAAGTTTCAAGTATACTAAAGGTGTTTTTCCTCAGGAGTCAAAAGAAGTTAATGAAGGCCTTTCCAAGTTAGGAAAGGTCTTTAAAGATCTTAGAGAAATAATTTTGGAAAACATAAAGGAAACGGAAGCTATTGAAGCAGCTTATTTGGACATGAAAGAAATCCAGAAACTTTCGACTTTAATACTAGCAGAAAAACTGGAATTAGAGTCTAAAAAGAGACGAATTCAAGCTTTGAAGGATGAACTCGCCATAGCAAGCCAAGCTGTCGAAGAATTCCGAAAAGGAGATTCCTGGCATAGGTTATATAACCTCCAGAAAGAATCAGCTACAGTTAAGGAAAGACTTAAGAAAGCAGAAGAAGATTTGAGTTTTTTTGTACTTTCACTCTCGAGCCATCTCTCAAAAATAAAAAAACTTCATGAAAGTGGCAGATACAACTTAAAGCCTGAAGTGAAGCAGCAGCTTTACATCTGTCTTGAAGATCCCTTAAAAGTTGCTCCCTCTTTTTTTCAAGAACTTCAAACGATTTTTGGAGATCCATCCCTGGAGATGCAGACCCAGAAAAAAAATAAAGCTCTGATACAGGTCAAAACTGCAATTTTGGATTTTTCAGAAAGGAATAAAAATTACCTTAAAGTTCTGCAGGAATTTGAAGCAAAGAAAACGGAAATCTCGGAGTTGGATACCGGAAAACTCATAGCGCTTGAACACAAAGAGGGAGAGCTGCAGAATAGGGCTCGCTTACTTGAGGAAGATATCGAAAATTCCGAAAAAAAACTGACCTATTTAATAGATGAGCTCGAGAACCAGAAGGAAAAACTTTTTGCTAGTATTAATTTAATCGATAGCTATGTGAAATTGCACTTTTAACTCTGATTAACAGATAATATGAAGATCCATAACCAGCGGCGACTAAAGCAACGTAAGAAGGAAAAATAAATGAAATAAAAATCACTTTTGATAACTTAGTATAAAGCTTGTTTATTTTACGACAAACAAATACCACTATTTATAGTCGAACACTTTGCTAGTTCAATTGCTTTCTTATCACTAAGTTCTTCGAGCTTAGTCCTAGAAGAGTAAACAATAGCAATCAAATAGCTGCTTACTCTGAATTCTTAGAGATAAAATAAAAAAAGTATATATCTTGACTGTTTGTAGCATCAGTTTCTAAAATTCTAGAAAAATATGACTTTTTAAAAGTCAGTATTTTTATTCCTGCATATGAGTTTGGTAAGTTCTGCCAGGAAAATCTTCAAAAAATGGTTTCTGATAAATACAGTCGACTGAATAAACTTTGTAAAAAGTCAGACAAAAAAATAGACTCAAGGATAGAAGATTGAACAAATGACAATATAAAGTCAACAAACACCAAACTATAAATACATTATAAATAAGTACGCTAAAATATATAGTAAACAATGTAATTAAAATCTAATTTTACAACATGGATAATATCTAGCACAATAGTAACAATAATTATATCACAATCAATACCACTAAAACCAATAGCAACTATAACATTAATCTCATCAATAATAGGTATAACCATAGTAGGCATCAGACATCTCATCGATTAAATGGGCAGCGTGCATAATTTTCTGCAAAAATATGAAAAAACCATAGATCCAATGCAGTAAATTTGAGAATTAGTGGTCACTATGTGAAAGTACAAACGTTCAATACACAATTTTTTTGTGGGAAAACCTATTCTTTTCCAAGTTTCAACCAAAATTAAAGGATATTTTTAGTCAAATTTAGAAAATAACACATAGATTTTACAGAAAAATCTGCACATTGTTTAAAAAATTATATTTTTTACAATAAGTGCAAAAATCATTAGATTTTGAAACAAAATTATTTCGTAGCATATAAATAATTTGCATATAATATAATAGAACTTACCAATGATTATACTTTCAAAGAAACAAATCTGGATGATTAATTAGAATATAATATTTAATCAGTGAATCTGCCGAGGAGAAGTTGATTGGAAGACGAACAGCATAAAAATTGGATTAAATTGGCTAAAGGTTTGGGGAGTAGACAAATTGGAAAACAATCATTTGACAGACTAATAAAGATACTGACTATTTTACTGGCAATTTTTTTTGTGGTAGGATTAACAGTTGCATTAGCAACCGTATTGGGCGTGAAAAGCCCCAAATACGAACAAGGCTATGAAGCCGGCTACAGAGCCAGCTACAGAGCCGCTTTCAACGGTAATTATTATAATATCAAAGCTGGTTTAGGTCAGAATTCTAGCTATAACGAAGGCTATAGAAATGGCTATGATGAAGGCTATCCTGCGGGCCAATTAGACCTAAAAGGCAGCCATTAATTGGGCTATTAAGACAAGTGACATCACAAAAATCCAAAAATGGATTAGTGAAAAAGTATGAAAGGAAAAGAATCTTTCCTGATAGGGCTTATGCAGTGGAGGAACAAAATAAAACACTAGTATGTTTGTTACAAATATTATGATTTAAATGATTTGAATTTTCATGCAATTTGTTTTCCTTTTCCTGTCACCCAAAACCAAGCATTCAATTCTTCAGCAACATTTTCTTTGATTTTAGAGCTATTTTAATAAAACATATGTATTTCTCGTTTTCAGCCAAAATTATAGGATATTTTTACCAAAATTTACAGAAAATACATATATTTTATTAAAAAAATATGTTGTGATGGAAAACAAAAACCTTACTATATTCCTCTCGTGAAGAATAAAAATAAATGAAAATTAAGTAACTATTCAACTCACAAATCGTATTTATTTTATTTAGATAAATTACTTTTATTGCACCAAGCTTCTAAGTTGAGGATTAATTTCAATTTCTTTACCATATGCTTTTATTGCTTCATCTGACTTATCTAATTTATTTAAAGTAAATATTTATTGTACCAAGCTGCTGAATTCTGCGAATTAATTTAAATTGCTTTGTCAAATGCTTTTATTGCTTCATCGAATTTATTAAAATTAGAGATATTGTTGCCACTGGAGTTTGGAATAACTACAAATGGCACCTCGAAGGCGATATTCACTAGAATTAAAAGAGTCAGCATAGTGATCCTAACGCCGTGATAATAGTATGCCTTCGACTTGCGTTATCATGTCACTTTTTTCATTTTCAATCTCCTGATATTTTTTTATATATTAATGATGAAAAATAATTACAAAAATGCAAATGCTTAATGCTTCAATCTACGAACCAAACTTTTCTACTAAATAAGTATATTTTTGAGTTTATAAAAATATAGTTTATGTAAATATTAGTTATCCAATTAGTCAAAATTTTCAAAAGTAAATCATGAGAAAAGCATGCTTACTTACAAGACAGATATTCAGGAAAAAAATTCGCCTGACTTCAGATATAAATTAAAAAATAGCTCTATTGTAAAGCAGAATTAACTATCCAAAAATATGCTTTCATAGATTCCCCCACAAAAACTATGCATAATTGAATAATTAAAAATGAATAAAATATTCAAAAAATTTTAAGGAATCAGAAAATAATAAAAATCTACAAATTCAAGGTTAAATTTTTGTGTACTATGTTTAATTCAGTTCTTAAAGGTTGGATTTCTTTCTTTCTAAATTCTTAATATTTGTAATTTTACATAAAAGTTGGCATACTAACTAAATAAATAGCCAATCTGAAATTTGATTGATATCATTTAAATAAAATTCAGCAGTCTCTTTGTTTAGAAAACTATTATTAAGCATTTTAAATGCTTAAATTCTTCTGTAAATTTTTGTACTTTTATATTTCTTTTTCAGAAGCCAAAAACTGTTGATAATCTCCAGATGAAAGTGTTATTGTTTAGAGATTTTTTTCATATTTAATTTCTATTTATTATAACTTTTAATTATAATGATAATTATAAAATACTAACAGTGAAGGTTAAAAAATAATTATATATGCAATCATACACTTGTATATTATTTTATATGTATATGCAATAAGTACTAATACAGTGTCTTGAAAAAATGAAACTGTCTATGTAATTATTAGAGATTACTGGAAGTAGTAAGCTCTAGAATCTCTCAAAATTATACACAAAAAGGAGTGTCATACCATTTTTAGTTTTGCTCAATAGCTATAGAAGATTACTTAAAATTTAATAAGTAAACTTTAGATTTTAGGACTTGATTATTTTTAAAATATGGTAAAAGTGAAGAATATAGTTAGTGAGAACACCTAAATAAATTAATACGGAGATAAACATGGAAAAAGATCACAATATAAAATATGATATAACTATAATAAAAAAATTAGTGATTTTTGCTAAACTTATTGTTTTGTTCTTGGTTATATGTTCATCAGTGACGATGGCATATACAGGATTTTCAGAAGAAAACAAATCATCTGATATTCACAAAAATATAGCAAACAAAACTAAATTTTCTCCAAGGTTTGGACTTGCACCAAAAAATCCTAAATTTAGCGAATACCAAAATAGAAAACTTGTATATCAAACGTCACAGGCCCCAGTTGAACATAGATCTGGCTTAATACCCTCATCTGTGGACCTTAGTTATCTCAAACATACTTCAGTTGCAGATGTATATGCTTCAGCAAGTGCATCTATTCCGACTTCCTATGACCTGCGAACTCTGAACAGAGTAACCCCTGTGGAAAATCAGGGTAGTGCAGGTGTTTGCTGGACATTTGCAACTTATGGATCCCTTGAATCATATTTAATGCCAGGAGAAACCTGGAGCTTTTCAGAAAATAATATTAAAAACCCGCTTTCTTCTGCAAATAGCCCGAAAGGTTTCGATCGTGGTCCCAACGACGGGGGAAACTTTTTTATGTCAACTGCTGACCTGGCTCGCGGGAGCGGACCTGTGAACACCAGCGATGACCCGTATAGTGCTACTTCAAACTTTTCGTCCAGTGAGACAAGCCTTCCTGTACATAAATATGTACAAAATGTAACTTTTCTTCCGAGCAGAAATGGTCCTACGGACAATCTGGACATCAAAAAGGCGATTATGAATTATGGGGGAGTGGCTACTATGATTTATTTTGACCCCTACAATACTACTAGTTATAACCAAAACACATACGGTTATTACTATAATGGGAAGACATCTTCAGACCATGCAGTGACCATTGTGGGCTGGAACGACTCTTTTAGTAGGAATAATTTCTCCACAATTCCACCCGTAGATGGAGCGTTTATCATAAAAAATAGCTGGGGTACAACTGCGGCAGATTGGGGGGATGTAAACAATAATAATGGATATTTCTATGTTTCCTATTATGATTCTGATATAGGATACGATGAGAATGTACTCTTCATGGCTGAAACTCCTAATGATTATACAAACATCTACCAATACGATCCACTTGGATGGACCAGTAGATATGGATATGGCAACCCAACCGGCTGGGGTGCAAACATCTTTACTGCAAAATCTAACGAAGTCCTCGAAGCAGTAAGTTTCTACACAACGGATCTGAACTGTAATTATATAATTAATATTTACAATAATACGGGATCCCAACCCATTAGTCAGGCTGGGCCTGTTCTTACCCAGAGTGGAACAATTTCAACTTCAGGCTACAATACAGTACCCCTGAATTATGGAGTTAAGCGCAAAGCAGGCCAAAATTTTTCAGTGGTATTGAAGCTTACAAACCCTAATTATCAATACCCGATTGCAATAGAAACACCTATATCGAACTACTGTAGTCAAGCAACAGCAAATGCATCAGAAAGTTTTGTAAGTTCTGATGGAAAAAAATGGACAGATATAACGACAATCTACCCTAATACGGATGTGTGCATCAAGGCATTTACTACTCCACAAGCAACGACTCCAAAACATACTCTTACAATTACATGGAGTAACCCTGCTAACATAACCTATGGAACAGCTTTGAATAATACTCAGTTAGATGCATCGGCTTCAGTACCTGGAAGCTTTGTCTACACTCCGCCAGCGGGAACTGTATTGAGTGTAGGTTCGCATCAAAAATTGAACACTACTTTCACGCCAAATGATATTGCAAATTACACCAAAGCATCATCAGGTGTTTTGATCAATGTCCTGGAACCAGTTGTCGCATACATTACAAACTCTGGTGACAGAACTGTCTCTGTAATTAACACAACAAGTAACTCTATTACAGCCACTGTACCTGTAGGAAGCTATCCTTTGGAGTTACAGTCAACCCGGATGGAACAAAGGTATATGTGGCGAACCAAAACGGCAACGATGTCTCTGTAATTAACACAACCACAAACACTGTTACAGCCACTCTGCCTGTAGGAACCTACCCTGTTGCATTCGGGAAATTTATAACTTAAAATATCCGAAAGACCCCTACAATTACCTGTAGTGAACCCATTATCTGAAATAGATTATATGTAAATTTTGAAACAGGATATAGTCAAATGTATTGAAGTTGTGAAAATTCCATAAAATCAATATAGAAGGGATTAGCTATATCACGTATAACGATTATAAGATAGGGGATCTACATCTGAAGCATTGGGCATCCTACATTATAATCATGAAAATGACACCATAATTAGTATCATATTTGTAAACATGAAAGCAAGTTAGTCTGGAAAGGAACTGGTTTGTTTAAAATTAATTAGATATGTGTTTTTCCATGCTTTTAGTTTGTGAGTGTACCTAGTGCAAAAAAATGCTAATGGAAGTTTAGAAGTGTTTGCCATAAATAGCTCTGATTATGCTCTTTGGCATAGATGGCAAACTTCACCTAATAATCCTGACTGGAGCAAATGGAATTCGCTGGGAAGACCGCTGAAAGGATGGAGTGATAAATTGGCAGTCTGGAGGAATTCTGATGGGCGATTGGAGGTTTTTGCCCGTGGCTCGGATAATGCTCTTTGGCATAAATGGCAAACTTCAGCTAATAATTTAGAATTGAGCTACTGGAATTCGTTGGGAGAATTGAAGATTGAATATTGAGCAGAATAGAGATAGATACTCAAGGAAGTCTCGAAAAATGTACTATGTAATCTTTGAGAGCAACTTTTTGGCTGATCAAGGCTAACTCCTGATTTGTTGAAAAGCTTAGGATTTATCCGGTTGAAATAAGAAATCAATAACACTAAAACATCAACTTTTTAAATAACAATGAAAAGCATAATGTCTATTGTGCTTATTTTTGAAACTCACATGTATACATCCTAAAGCTGATTCATTGATCATTGGTTAAGAATTTTTGTTAGCATAACTATTGGCTCAGCATCCTTTTTTATGTAGTGAATGAAAAAAATACAGAATCAATCAGATTTTACAGACTTTCGGTACACTTTCAAACCCTTTCTGTTATGCCCTCTAAAAATATCATAAAAATTAAGTTTTTCATAAAATAATTGAACAATAAGAATCGATTAGAGAGGGAAGCATAAATTATTATTAGAAATTATAGGGAATGTTCTCTTTTTTGTGCTTGTATTCTCTGGACAGAATGGCACAAACAAAAGTGCTTATTTTTACTCAACTGACAAAGTTAAGTAGTTGAGTACTGCAGCTGAAGGCCAAGAACAAAATTGAACTGTGGGTATAAATTGAATAGAAAATAGCTTAAAAGAATTCAACACTCAAAGCATACCTTCAACCAATTTTTAAAATGACTCTGAAAGACAGAAGCTATATAAAAATACCCATCAGGCATAATCTCACTTACTCACAGAATATGCATTTACCACATTGAATACAAAATCACCAACAATCTTGCTAATCAAACGCTCATAAAGATCCACATTTTCATTTTTTATAAGCTCGCAAAATTCAAGCACAAAATCATCCTTTACGAAATCATCATTACCTTCTATATATTCAGTAATTGCTTCATATACATCATCAAGCACAGATATCCTAGAGCCGCCACTCTGACCCCTCACCCTTAAAAATGTTTTTTCATCCTTACTCATAAGCCATTCATCGAATATATGACCAAAGGCGTCAAGAAATCGTTCATTGCTTTCCTTGAATTTTTTATATCTTCTATTACCTTCATTAGAATGCACCATATATCTCCCTCCGTAACACAGAACAGGCCAAGTAAACTCAAAAAAAATCTAAATATGACCAAATTCAACAATTTGAGCACATTCAGGCAGAATCAGTATAGGCTCAAATACGTATGATGCTGCTAAATGTCCTTTGTGTGGAAAACTTTATAGAATGTTTATCATTTAATAAAATATTAATTTAAGTGTAATTAAAATTTTGGTCGTCTCCTTATGCATTGATGAAATCTAGAAAACTAGTATATCTTTTGTTTTCGGGAAAATCTAGAGAAAGTTTTGAGTTTACGGAAGATTTCGATAAACCCCAATTTTGAGCTGGTTTATTATATAACCCTATATAAACAAATTGTTGAAATAGGAGATTTATCTAAATTCTCTATGATTTTCAACAACCCATGGACATTACCAAAATTTTGTTACTTTACAGGTTTTATAGAGAAACTTTAAAAACCAGAATGCAATAAAAAGTCTCAGAAATTGAATAATAGCTAACGAATCTTCATATCAAATTTCAGCGTATCTTAACCCCCTCATACTTCACAGAACAAATAATAGTAAACCACAAGTTATATATATCACTTGGTTATTTCACATGAAAGTACACGAATAAATATTCCCCCAGTGCTCTCACCTTCATTTTGTCATAATTGCAATTATTTCATCAATTATTGTTATGCGCTCATTAGCCAAAAATTTTTTAACCCTAACAATGATTTTCTTTCGAATTTCTCCATTTTCTGACCCCTTTTCATCTCCATATCTTTTATCATTTGTAATAAAATACCATATTATTTTTGCAATTTTTCTTGCTAGAGCAATTATTGCCTTTACGTGGCCAATTGACTTCTTATTCAAGTTAAAAAAATTATTGCCTTGCTATTTCTCTTTCTTACTGCTTACTGAGCAATCTGCATTAGAATTCACTTTGCTACCTTTGATCCTCTTTCTGTGATTCTCTCATTGGAGAATTAATCTGCAGATTGCTACACTTTTGGAACAATTCCAAACCATGAAATACGCTTATACACTGAAGAAAAATAATTTAAGTTGCCGATTTCAGCAATTAAACTTGCTGCACCAATTTATCCAATAATAATATCTGACATTAAAAATTTCATCTCACTTTATTGCTTCTCATAGGCATAGTTAAAAATAATTCTCCATAAAGTTTTGATTTTATCTTCAAGATGCTTTATAAGTTTGGGACATTCCTGGAGCTTAAATAAGCTCTGTGAGGAATTTATATGGCCAGAAACTCTCTTATTTGAATACTCACTATAAGAACATTTAGCTGGAGATGATCTATATCTGACCGACTATTTTCCTAAAGAAATCTATGATAGAATTTATCCTACAATTCTTACCAAAAATGTATGTCATTACATCATTTAGATTGAATATTTCAGGTGTAGGAATGGCTTGAGCTTCATTTTTTAAATCTATTCTTTTTTGCACAAATTTATGGCGAACCTGGATATATAAACAAAATTCTCTATGACTTTTGGAAAAACTCTGATACCTGAATCATGTTATTCAATTCAATTTTTTCAATTAATTGTGAATCGATCTTATCTGTATTTTTTTGTGCGTAAACACCTTCAGATCTCGTGCATTTTCAAATATAACAGGTAGATGCTCTATCAATGAATCATAACTAGAAACTTAAAAGTCACTTGTTGATTTATATTCAACAACATCACATTTTTCGGATATATCTCGTGCTATTTTTCGAAGAAAATGAATTGTTGATAAGGCAAATGATGCTCCACTGCAACTATTATAATTTTGGTATAGGGAAGGGGGATGCATATGTGAGGATGGAAAAAAATTGAATACAAAAATAAACCCCTAAGAAAATTTGGAATTACAGATTCAAAGTAAGAATTAAGTAGATCTACTGAACTTTAGATATTTTAACACGCCAATCTTAACTATTCGGCCTACCAAAAATTTGTTGATCAATATATGTTTTGATGCAATAGATAGTTCGAATTTCTGACTTATTGAAAAATAAAAAACATAATCATTAGAAGACAGTTAAATGAAATCAGACCACCTAGATTTGCTCATTAGATCTCCAGAAAATAGTTACCATCAATCATGTAAATAGTGGACCATATATGAATTATTAAAAATATAATATATAACTTAACATTTGACTCAAAAAATAGCTTGCTTAAGATATGGAATAATAACATCCTAACTAATCATGGATTGATTTCACTTTTGGCATTATATTTAATCCTATTCACGAAGTAAAAACCAAATATTTTTTTACGCGTGATTGATGTCTGGATTGAAGAAACTATTTCAAAAACAAGTGAAAAAATAGCTAGTTTTATAGTTTTTTGGAAAATAGTGCTTTAGTAACATAAATAAGCTTATGAAAAGTTATATTCTCCAACATTTTCAGCTAAAAAACCATTTTCCTTATTTCCTGTAGTTCTCTTTTCCTGTCTTACCTGAGCGATTAGCTTTTCGAGCTGCTCACGTGAGATGCTTTTGTGCTTATCTTCTGTGCATACCTTGACCTTTTCAATAAGAGCACAGAGTTCTTCCCGTTCAAGACAAAAACCGATGCTATTGATAATACCTTTCAGGGCTTTTGTGCCGGTATGCTTTCCAACAATTAAATTACGTTTCCCACCAACCATACTCGGAAGGAAGAGTTCATAAGTTCGTGGCTCTTCCAAGATTGCAGCGACATGGATCCCTGATTCGTGGGTGAAAGCATTTTGCCCGACAATAGCTTTGTTTGGTGAGGGGGTGATTCCTGAATATTTGGCTACCATTTTAGAAAGTGCAGTAAGCTTTGTTGTATCATAACGTTCAATCCCATACTGCACTCTGAGGGCCACAATAACTTCTTCAAGTGAGGCGTTCCCTGCCCTTTCCCCGATAGCATTGACTGTTGTGTGGAGCTGCTTTGCCCCGGCTTCGGCTGCTGCAAGGGTATTAGCGGTGGCCATTCCAAGATCGTCGTGGCAGTGAATGCAAATGGGAGTATTAACTGATTTGTAAATCTCGCTAACAAGGTAGTAAGTTGTGGTTGGATTAAGGATTCCTATTGTATCCGCAAGGCTTAGATATTGCACTTTATATTCGGTTTCAACCTCTTTGAAAGCCCGCTTTAAGCGATCTATTGGAGTCCGGCTTGAATCCTCAGCTGCAAAACGTACTTTTAATCCATGGTCAGTTGCATATTCAATGACTTCCTTGGCACAGCTGAGCATTTCGTCAAGACTCCTATGATACTTGTATTTGAGATGCATTTCGGACATTGCAATAAAAATACTCACGATATCAACATCACAATCAAGGGCAGCATCAACGTCTCCTTTTACTGCTCTTGATAGGCAACAGATCCTTGAATTTAAGCCCTGGTTTGCAATTTCCTTCACGATTTCCTTTTCTTTTGCAGAAACTACTGGGAATCCGGCTTCTATAACCTCAACACCAATTGAATCAAGCTCAATGGCAACTGCCAGTTTCTGTTCTTTCGTGAATACAACACCTGGTGTCTGTTCTCCATCTCGGAGTGTCACGTCACATATTTCGATATCAAGGGGTTGAAGTTCGATGAAATCCATTAATGTATTTCTCGAATACTGCTCACTTTCAGACATTGCTATGCTTCCTGTGATTCCTTTTATTTGAGTTATTGTGATCATTTTTAATTACACATAGAGCGATGAACTGAGAAAAATAAATTATAGAGTGTTTTAATAAACCCTCAATTTTGTCATTTACATATAATTAATATATAAATAACCCATGAAAATCAGAGGTTCATTGAAATCCTCCAGGAGCTTAATGATGATAAATCAGGATTTGGATATCCTTCAAATTCAGAAAATATTGCATTTTGTCAAAATTAAGCATAGCTTCACCTATATGTGTATAAATGTTTTCCTTCTAGGAAAAAGATTTCCGCTGACAATTTTTTTTACAAACTCGAGCCTGAGGAAATTTATTTCGAACACCTTAGATCCATTTGGGAAATTTTGCTAGAAAACAAATTAAATAGATTTTACTACTAACACAGTATTTTTATCAAGACAATGTATTTTTAAAAAAGAAAGATTTCAAAAATTAAAGAAAATAATATATAACTTTAAATGATATGAAGAAAAAGTTTGAAATGAGTTATATTATCTAAATTATAAATTTGAGTAAAAATAAGTGCTTTTGTTTGTGTAATTCTGTTCAAGAAATATATAGCACTGTTATTCAGAGTTTATATGGACAACTAAAAGCTTAATGCTATTGATATTTCAGTTCAACTGATAAACTCCTATGTTTTTATGAATTAGGTCATCTTCATCCCTTCGTTAAGCCGTACAGATATTCTGGAATCTGTTAATTCACCGACAGACTTTACGGATCATTACATTTTTCTTGCTTCAATCACTTAGCCTCTTTAAAGAGCACCGTTTGACTAATTCGGTTTCAATTTTTAATTTCACTTTTTTCCAGGCAAATTAGCTCTTCTGCGTATGGCAGTGTCTCCTCCACCCAAGTGCAGAACTCCCTCCACTCATTAAGCTTGTGATTGCGGCGCTGGAAGTAAATATTTCGGAGTTCAGCGTAATTGGTTATGACCGTGCGTTTCTGCATGTAAGCACTTGGAAGATCCTGAATAAGCTCTCTAAACACGACTTTTCGGAATTTATTATCTTCCTCACTTTCCCCTTCACAGGATTTGTAGGCTTTTATGAGATCATTAAGATGCCGGATCTGGGCATTCCTGAAATCTGTCGGCTTATCAAAAGAAAAGTCATGAGGACCCAGATCCTTGCTGGTCAGCTTATGCATTGTTGAGCAGGAATTCTTTTCTGCGAACTTGTAAGTGTCGAACTCTTTCCACCAGTAGAGAGGGGCCGTGAGATCAAAACAAACTGTAATAAACCTTAAAAATTTGCAGTGCTCACTTCCTGCGAGAATCAGCCTCTGGGACAGATTCAGATCTTTTTCGCCTATCTTGCAGTTCCCTGCCTGATCAAGTTCACTGCTATCCATAAGGTGCCAGGAATTCATAGGATTTCGCATTCCAAGAATTGCATAATAAATATTGTATGTACCATGTAATTTTATTTCGATCATAAGAACACCTCTTAATCCTTAAACGTGAAATAATTTGTAACTTCGAATAGAATGATTAATGCGCCTATATATGACTACATAACTTATAAACTATTTTCAATATTTCTTGCACAGGGTGCTTGGCTCCTAAACTTGTATATTTCGGACAATTTATCCTAAACAATATTATTAATAACCGGTAAATTAATTCCGAGTTTTAAGAAGTAAGTGTTATGCCCAAAGGGGAAACTATTTCAGTCGAATACCCCCGCAGCAAGCACAGGGGCAGTAAATTCCCAGAGAACCGTTATTAACTAACTGAGTTAATTTTAAGCTACCTTTGTGCTATTAAATTGAACTGCGGCATGTGAATCATTGTATCAAAATGAAGTGGTTTACAGAGACTGAGGATACTTTGGAGCAAAATAAAAGGTTATGATGCACCTATGAAAAGAACAATAAAAAAACATCTTTTGAGAATGAGTGATATATTAAGAAACAAGAGTATCAGTTCAAAAAGAGCTACAGGGAAACTAGTTTATGTATAACTAAAAAAGATATTTAACGCAATAAAAGTTCTTGTCACTTTTATTCAAAGAGTGAACCCAAAAATATTTTGTACAACATTTTGTTATAATCTCTATCAATTGATGGCATTGAAAATAAAAGAAATATTTTTAGAATAGTGGAAGCTATATTTAAAATCAGAGAATAATGAACCAAAAAATGGGCTAAATACAGAAATTAGCGAGAAAGATTTTGACCAGCATTTCCGCGAAGAAAGAATTCAGAAGTACATCAGAATCCTCTATAGAGAATTTCTATAAAACTTCGACTTCAACAAATTAGTTATATAAACTTTATAAATAACAGCCCATAATTTTAGTTTAGTGAAATTTTATATTAATGTATCGATATTAGTACTATAAAAAAATATATACTATCGTTCAAAATTTTAATTTTTTATATTGGTGAGAAACAGTATTTGTAAAAAGAGTTGAACATAAGATATATCCTAGCCTCAAAAGTAGGGATTTTAAAGGCAAGCTCCTTCCCTTGAAAATCTACATTTGCAGTTTCGGACTTCTGGAATGTTTTCGATCACATCTGAGATAATCTCGAAGATTGCCTCCTGAGTTTTTCCCACAACCTCGGTTACTTCATCTGCTGTTAATTTATGGGTCGTCATTCCACATGCCTGGTTTGTGACTAAGGCAAGAGAAGCATAACAAAGACTGAGTTCTTTTGCGAGGGTTACCTCTGGCACACCAGTCATGCCTACAATATCTGCAAACTGGCTCAGCATATGAACTTCTGCCCTCGTTTCAAAGCGTGGGCCTTCTGTGCACGCATAAATGCCCTCAGTGTAGGGAAATATCTGCTTTTCAAGGACCTCTATAAGGGCTGTCCTGATTTCCGCGCAATATGGCTCAGAGACGTCAATATGCACAGTAGTGTCATCATAAAAGGTTGAAGGCCTGTTCCGGGTAAAATCTATAAAATCATCGATTACCACAAAACTTCCCACTGGGTGCTCTCGCATTGATCCAACAGAATTTGTGGAGATTACACGTTTTGCCCCAAGGGCATGTATGGCCCATATATTCGCTCTGTAATTGATTCTATGAGGAGGAATATGATTTTTTCCTGAGTGCCTGGGAATGATCGCAATCCTTTTTCCCCTAATAGTGTTGTGATAGGCGATGACTTCTCCATAAGGGGTCTGCACTGTCAGGACCTTAAAATTTCTGTATGAATTGAAACCTACGCCACCTAGAACTACAATTTCAATTTTTGCAACTGTCTCTTCCATTGTTAGGTCCCTCTAACTCTTTTTAACGCCATTTTTTTCATCACAAAAACATTCTTTTTACTAATTTTTTATAGTGAATAGCACCTTAGCTAAAGATTAAGGAGCTTCGTTTACGAGTACAAACATTCGAAAGTATACCTAAGTATCCTTGGTTATTAATAATGCCTATTTTTCGTAAGATACCAGCAAAAAGCTGATAACCTCACAAGGCATTTGGAGAATAGGTAACGTATCATAATACCAATAGTACCGTTTCTATCTCCATCAAATACGTTCCCACAATCTCATTCCATAGTACATTTCCAAGTTGGCATATCACGCTTTTTATCAGAACAACAGCAACTCTTAGACATTGTGTTCGTCGACTTTTATTACTTTCTTAACTATCAATTCAGCTTTATGGGTTAAAAATTTGACAGAATAAAAAAGAAAGGGTGCATTTTAATGCTGGCCTTATTTGTAACGTCAGTGACAATTGCGTCAGAAGTGCAGCTCATCAAAAGAATGAAAATCAATGGGGCAACGATAAGAAGAAATGGGACCGGGAACAGCATCTATTATGGCATTGGATGTAATCTTGGGAAAGCTTTCTCAATCAGGGAAGAATGCTGGATAAAAAACATAAAATATGGTACCACTCAAAATAACAAAGAGCCATGAAAACTTACTTAAGTGAAAGAAAGCTGTATCAACAGTAGGACTTATGTAGTTGATATACAAAATCACGCACTTTGTGTATTGTATAGAAAATTGATTGGAAATCCTTTTTTATCATTTTTTAGTCCATATTTTTTAACAAAACAATTTACTGAGGCGTACCTGACGCTGACGTCATTTAAATACTAATCTTTCAACTTCTAAGGGACTAGACCTTCTAGAAACTGCTAGAATCAAGTTATCACTACTTTTAATCGGGACAATAACTGCATGAAACGAATAAAAAACGCACATAACATATATAAAATACACCCAAAACAACTCTACCAACAAAAAAAACCTTTATTTGATCTAAGTAACTCCAAAAAAGGAGATCTTAAAAAACCTTAGTTCCTAAATCTTTAGACATCTTCAGGTCTTATCCCTAAAGTTCTAACGGTAGCACAATTTCAGATCTAGCTAATTATTCAGAATGCTAGATTATAAGCTGAAGGGTTGGAGACTTAGGAAATAAGGTCCTACTGCTCCTTTCAAAAGTGCTTCATTTGTCTTCTGCTGTTATTGTTACACTAGCATTATTTGAAGTTGCTATTGTTTTATTGTATGAACTGGGTTTATTTTTAGATTTTCAGAAAGTAACTTAATGTACAACCTTCTTTTTCCTTGATCAATGTTTGAATGCTAATCTCTTGATTATGCATAGTTTTTTGCTATAAAACCTATGCATCAATGAAACCGAGAAATCCTGTATTGTGATGAAAGCAAAGGATAGAAAACAGACATTTTTATAGAACTTTCAGTACACTACTATTTTTGGTAATGTCACAAATTTGCTGTAAATTCAAGGTTAGATTTCTGTTTACGGTTTTAAATTTTGTCCTTCTGGCATGAACTTTTCTCCCAATGACTTTTAAATAGTTTGATTTTACAGAAAAATTAGCACATTTCCACAAAGTTAACAGGCAAGTAAAAGAGTCATAGACTGCTGATTGGAGTCAATAAAACTGTACTTTGAAGCTTATTAAAGCCTTTAAATCGGCTCATATTGCTACCTATATTAAGAGCCGTTTTCTCGCTTTTTTTATAACTAACTTAGCAGGATGCCTGAGATCATCAGAGAAAAAAGGTATATCTAACCAAGAGTAGAATATATAATAAAAGCCTATATACATTATGGATAATAAAAAACTTGCGAGTATATGCCTAGTTCCACCAACATTAAGAGAACTGAGGACAAAACAACAAGCACTAGAAATGAAAAAAAGAAAGATTTTGCAAACTTTGAATTAACAAAAAAATGCACCCAAATTCTCAGTTGAATCCGATGACCCACTTATCCAGTAATTAGTCGATTTTTCATAATGGCAGTAGGATTATTAATAGCAATTCCCAAGCCATGGGTATCTGGAATAACGAACATTAAGAAAGAGCCAAAAAGAAAATCAAGACCGTACTACTTTAGCTCAAATAGTGGTTGGTGTCGCTGTTGGGATTGGACTTTACTACACATGGCGACGAATTACCATTTCTCAAGAAAATTAGATTACTGAGCTTTTTACTAGAACTGTTGACCAATTAGGAACTATTGATCACTTAGGAAAACCAGCAATAGAGATTCGGTTAGGTGGAATATATGCTCTTGAAAGAATTTAAACTGAATCGGATAAAGATTACTGGCCAATTATGGGGATTTGAACGGCTAGGTTAGAAAAATTATAGTGCTGATAGTCGATTAAAAGAAAGCTTATTGCAATTAACGCTATATTCATTGATATTCAAGCTAATGAAAGTGTAACTAAAAAAATTTAGAAGTAAAATATGAAATTCGATATTCAAGCAATCCTTACTGTAATTAGAAGACGCAAAAATTCTTTAAAATATAGATAGTCTAACCGTCTAAATTTGCAAACTACTTGTTTTCAAGGAACTCACCTTATAAATGCTCATCTTGAAGAAACTTATCTTGAAGGAGATCATCCTGAAGGGGTGACCTTTCGAATGCTACCATTAAAAAAGCAAAAAATCTAATAATTATCAGCTTTATGAAGTGAAGACACTTTATAAAACAGAACTAGATGAATCTCTTCGCATTACTCAAAGAAAAATACCTTATTCTTTTTGAAAAACCGAGATGAGTTTTTTTATGACAATACAATTGATCAAACCCTCATGAATGCATAGTTTTTGTGTCAAAATCTCTGAATTTCCTAAGTTCCACACGAAATAAGAAAAGGTTATGGATCTATAACTCGTGGAGCTTATGTAACTTATGGAACAGATGGAGCTCATGAAACACCTGAAACTAATTAAACTAACCCACAGCATAAATGGAAAATATCAGGGAAAAATTATGATATAGTACTCTAAAAAGTACAACTACTTAAAATTTTATAGATTTTTTTATCGTCAACTTTTTAGATTTACTTGAACTAACTTCATAAAAAAACGTAGCGTTTATTTCTCTCAACTTGAAAATAGGATTTTGAGGGCAGAGCTTGCCAATTACGTTACCTATTTTTAAGTGTTGGATCTCAAATAATCATTTTTCAAATTTTCTCTTAAGTTGTTTCCAATTATCCTCATATTTCTGCTCTTCAATCAGGTATTCATTCAATCTTAACTCAAGAAGTTCAGGGGTCATTCTTGGAAAAGAATGTTTGTGATTTGTCTCTGACATAATTTCTTAACACCTCTGGAAAGATATGCCGTATTCAGTTACAAAATAAAATAGCCAAAATAACTAAAAAAACAATCAAAAATGCCATCATATATTTACATTGTTAGAATATATGGCAAATTGAAGTGAGAACACTTAACTAGAGCTTAAAGAATCAATTTTGAAATTCAGAGTAACTCTTCCTGTACGGATCCATTGGCTATATCCTCAACCAATTTTTTAATTTTATTAATTGCTTCTTTTTGAGTTTCAACTTTGTAACTTTATAACATTATATTTTTTGTTTTCATGTAAATTGATATTCTCAATGTATTAATACTTATTTATATATAAAACGTTTATTTATTTAGAGTATTAATTATAAAGTATGGCTATGAAAGCTATCCACAGTGCAGTAAAGCTAGCTTGATTCATTTTCATTCAAATACCCCTTTTATTATTTTTCTTTTATAAATTGAAAGGTTGGCATATTTAACAAAGATATACTTCAGGTTCGATAATAGGTTTCAGAAGTTCTTATGTTTCTACATCTTTTGGACAGGTATATGCATGTATAACAAAGCCATATATATTATTTTTCTATAATTTGATCAGATTTTATGCTACTAATTTTAAAAATGATGTTACTTGATAGCAGGACGATTTTATTGTCTTTTAGCTATTAAACAGTTACCAAATCAACCATATTAACCTTAAAAATCCAAAAAAGTTAGTACTTTCCAGTTTTGGAAAATTACTGCTGACTTTAACAGAGTCATTTTTTTTCTTAAGATGCCAAATATCAGCAATATAAGCAGTATATCAACGCTTCTGTAAATTTTAACTGACTCGGCATCAGTTTTCTTCACCACGAAAAAAAATTTATTATTATTTACTGATGCATAATTTTCTGCAAAAATAAGAAAAAGTCATAAATCCAATGCAGTCGATATCCCACAACATTTGAGAATTAGTTGTCACTATGTTAAAGTGCAACCTCAATACATAGTTTTTTTGTGGCAAAATCGATGTATTTTCTCATTTTTTAACCAAAATTATAGGATATTTATATCTAATTGTACCGGAAATACCTAGTTCTTATTAAAAAATATGTTTGTCGGAAGCCAAAAACTCCTCTTTCGTTACTCGTTCTCTTTCAAGAAATGAAGACATTTTTTCAAACAATTCTTTGTGCTGGAAAACATTCTCCATATTGGTATAAGTTAATTTGTTAAAATTTAAATATGTCCTGATTGAAAAACTAGGAAAAAAATGGCATTTTTTAGTAAGTTTGAATTAAATCGTTTTGTTGATTTCTGATAATACGAAAAATATGTCGCTCGAGAAAGTTGAAATCTCTCCTTAAGTACTTGTAGTTCATCTTAAAGCGTTGGATTTGTGAGAATAATTCAGGATGGATTCAAAAAATGAAGACCAGCAATATTTGGTCACAAATGTATTGGATATACATGAATTCATGAGAAAAAAATGGTTAACAAGTTCTGGAAAATTGAAGCATACAATAGGGAAATAAAACAGTTATGTGATGCTACAAAGTGCCAAGAAAGGAAAAAGTCACTGATAATATCGTTATGTACTCATTGAGAGATTTTCATAGTTTCGAATTGCGAATAATAAGAAACTGGATTTTGTGGGGTAATACTTAAGTAAAAATTAATAGAGTTATAGCATAGCAATATATAAACAATCGGAAAACAACTAAAATTTATTTAAATATCAAAGAAGTTGGAAATTACATTGTTCAGGGCTCGAGATATTCTTCGATTACGAACGATTGGGAAACAACATTATCAATAACCGAGAGTCAATGAAAATCAGCCACTGGAATTCACTCAGTAAATCTTAGTAATGATGAGTAATGATACTATATTCCATAAGCTGAATGTTACCTTTAATCGCAAATAAGCTTATTAACATCATCATTTGCCATTTACTATTGAATTTTTGATATTGTTTCCAAATATTTTATGTATCAAGGCTTCAACAATTGATTTAGCTTTTCTTCTGAATGAGAACTCTTTGTATGGGATAAAAATATTACTTATTATTTAATTCATAATATTTTGTTTACATTAAATTAAATCATGTGTTAACTTTATATATTCCTTAGTCTAATAATTTTTTGTATGATAACATTTAATATTTTTGTATTCATACACATAGAGGGGGTAATAGCATATGCAGATGCATAAGGGGGTAGATAGGGTTTGTTTTCAGTCCTTGAACTTAATTCTAATTTACTGATTTCCGACTCAGTTAGTGTATTATCTTCGCAATCTCAACTCATCGATAGACTTCTCAGACATGAGTTTACTGTTTTGATTCCAACTCAAAACGAGGAAGCTTCCATCGGGAGCAAAGTCTTACTAGCTGCAAGTTATGCTGATCGTGTACTCATACTTGATCAAGGCTCTACAGATCGGACTGTGGAAGTAGCGGCTCTAGGAGGAGCAAGAGTTGTTCCTCTAGCAGGCGGAGAGGAAGCACTGCTCCAAGTTCTTTACAAATCATCCATCGATTCTGATATTGTAGTCCTTATTTATCCAGAATGCATGCAGGATATAGATCTTCTCTCACATGTCCTTGAACCATTAAAGCAAGGTTTTGATTTGTCTGTAGGCTCCTGGCCATGCCGTGTCTCCTATGAGCAGGAAACAGTGATGCTTCTTAACGGAAAAAATACTTTTAAGGAGAAAATAGGTTTCTTTGCCGTAACCGCAGATTCACTGCAGAAAATAAATTTAGACAAAGAGTATTTGTCTTTAAAATCCCTGCTATATGCAGCGAAGACCGAAAAGCTTAAAGTAAATTACCTGAGCTTCGATGTTGATCCCATATTCAGAAAGCTTGAAAACACGCGTATAGGAGTTGTCGTGCCTGCTTATAATGAAGAATTGCTCATAGGTGAGACTCTTAGAGGGATACCTGAATATGTAGATAGGATCTATGTAATCGATGATGGTAGTATAGATCGCACTGGTGAGATTGTAAAAAAGTTTGGAGATCCAAGGATAGTATACCTCCAACATGAGTTTAACAAAGGCGTAGGTGCAGGAATAATAGATGGATATAAACTTGCCCTGAAAGATGAGATGGATATAGTTGCTGTTATGGCCGGAGACAATCAGATGGATCCTGCTCAGCTCCCCAGGTTAATTTTCCCAATAATTGAGGGAAAAGCTGATTATACAAAGGGTAACAGGTTACTTTCCGATGATTTTATGATCGGAATGAGCAAATGGAGATCTTTTGGGAATCTTCTTCTTAGTTTCATCACAAAAATAAGCAGTGGTTACTGGCAGGTTATGGACCCACAGAACGGATATACAGCTATTTCCAGGCAGGCCATGGAGGTTATAGATCTAGATTCAGTTTATCCTTATTATGGTTATTGTAACGATTTGCTAATTAAGCTTAATGCCTTTGGAATGAGAGTAATGGATGTGGTAATACCAGCCCGTTACGGCAGAGAAAAATCAAAGATCCGGTACGGCAAGTATATTCAAAAAGTAGCACCCATGATTTTCAGGGGCTTTCTATGGAGGTTAAGAATAAAATATACTGTGCTAGATTTCCATCCTTTGGTATTATTCTACTTCATTGGAATGATTTCCCTACCTGTAGGTGTTCTTTTAGGGCTATGGGGTTTTCTGCAGATACTATTGCACAATTCCCTACCTCCCTACTATCCTCTCCTTGGCTTCCTTATACTGGGTGCAGGACTTCAGATGCTTCTTTTCGGAATGCTTTTTGACATGCAGACTGAAAAGA
Organism: uncultured Methanosarcinaceae archaeon; assembly: GCA_963763235.1. Classification (GTDB taxonomy): domain Archaea; phylum Halobacteriota; class Methanosarcinia; order Methanosarcinales; family Methanosarcinaceae; genus Methanosarcina. Next base: position 464,454 of record CAVXNY010000011.1, read on the forward strand.
AAAGGAATGAAAGGATAGGACTTACTCGTTAAAATTCGAAAGATTTTCTTTCACGATTTTTTTCTCAATTTGCTGTCAGTTTTAGATATCGTTTATTTAATCAGAGTTTTATGTCTAAGCTTTAACTACTCACTCATGGAAATGACTTTCTGATCTATTTATAGGCACATCTGCATATAACCTATCTTGCCTATATTAAATATAGATATACTTAAATATTTTATAGTAAAAAGATGCTGTTAAATAACTTTGAAAGTTAGTTGTTATTAAGTATATATTTTTTCCTAAAAATCTTTGTATAAATTTAGATTAACTAAAGAATGGAAATTAAGAGAAAAAAGGAAAATAAAAACCATTACCCAGTTTTCTTTAAATTTTTCCATGGTTATTGAATTCATAGTGACCTCAGGGGATTTCGATGACCTCCTAAATATAGTCCTATGCTTATAAATGGGATATAAATGACTCGTGAAAATAAGAAGTTGATCGAAATCCTCAACAGTTTGTATCTTAACCAAATACAAATGTATAAAATATTCATATGTAATCGATTGTCTCATTCCCAAGCTACTTTTAAAGACTCTCTTTAGGGAATATTCTCTAAATAATAGGTGAGGAAAACTGATACCGAAGCTGATCTTATAATACGTGAACGTAAAATTGATCATATCATCATCTTCTGGGTTTTAACTCCTAGTTTTGGTGTACGCTGCAAGCATACACTTGCTAGTTTAAAAGGAGTATATGAAAAAGAAGCAGACAACACGATTATTGACAGTAGCTGATGTTACCATTTAACTCAAGAACTTATTGAGTTATTCATCAATGTGTTATCCATTTCATAGAAAAACTGCAAAGGATCCAACAAAAGACTTAGTAAGAAACTTGGGAGCTTTCATAATCGTTTTATTTAGGACAATATATGTGTTCGCCTATATTCCTCTTTAGCAGACAAGTAAAGACTATATTCTTCTTATTGATCTTGGTTTCCATAAAAATCAAACAATTGTAATAATAGTGGAAAATATGAGGTATTTTGTCTCCAGAATTAATACAAATTTAGATTCAGTTGTTGTTTCTGTTGACGAGGGAGTTTCTAGGCAAAAAGTAAGGAGTTTGATGGAAAACATATTAGTGAGTGTAATAAGTAATTTTTTGAACAAGATCGTGATGCAGTTGTGAAAATAACATTTAAGCAAAAATTATGTAATTACAAGAAAAAAGATGAGCTGAAAGTGCTTTTTGTAGCAATATATAACATGGAAAAAATTACCATATCTATGTCACAAATGTCCCGAAAGATATTTTAGATGCAAAAGACATCGCAAAATTATATGGGACAAGATGGTATGTAGAATTGCATTTCAAAGGGCTAAAAAGTAAATACTCGCTTGATGTTCTTGATACAATGAATGAACAAGTGATTGAAAATCTTTTTGATTACTAGCTGCTGGTAATAGAAAACATGATAAGTAGACAACAATTCAAGAAAATCAGCTCATAATCCCCGTCTATTGTGCTATGAAGTTTATATCCAAAGTGTGACTTCTCACACTTTTTTGTCTAGGTTCCGTTTATGCTTGTTTTTGTTTTGCTTCATTTTCTCGATTTTTATCCGCTTTTGGTGGCCAGGATTTGAATAGATGAAAGTAGCGTTCTGAATATTCCCGTTTTAATTTGCAAATCAAGGAAAGAAAATTAGTTTTGAAATTTTCACCCTATTTCTTCTTCTTTTTATCACTAATTCTTTTTCTGAATGGACATAATATGTACTATATGGTATGTACTCAGGAAAATCAAGGAATTCCTTGAAAGAAATTCAATCAATACATTGTTTTTCAAGTTCAAAGTCTGAAAGACCATGCAATTGTTGTAAAACAAGCATTTCAAACATAATGATTACTTTAGCTTTAGATCAGCCTCCTGAAATTTTTTTGTTAAAATATATGGACTCTAAAATAATACGAAAAGGTTTGCAATCAATTAAGGAATCAAGTTCAGTAAGTTTGTCTCAGACTGACTGAATATGTTTGTGTTCTTCTTTAAAAATGAAATAAGTAAAAGTTTTCATGAATAAAAATTATTGTTCAGATATTTTAATTATCCAATAATCAAATTATAGGATTTTATCGAAATTTTCTGTAATTATTGTCTTTATTCTTTATGCCTTAAGAGTGATCTTTCTGGAGATGTTCAAATGAGTGCTGATAGCATGAAAAAAGATCAAACACTAAAATATATGGACTAACTTGATTAACCATCTAAAAAACTAAAAAGGATCAACTATGTGGTAAAAGGATGGAGGAAAGCAGTAAACAATGTCAACAAGCAATACAACAGCTACGAGTAAAGATAACATCTTAAGTCAAAGCTCCACTCTTTCCATTAAATTATAGAGTGCCTTATTTTCTGTAAAGTTGCAAATCTTAATAATTGAATAGAAAAATTACATTTCCTAGGAATCCAATTAAACTCACTTTCTACAGATGTATACAATATTGCCATATATTTTCTCAATATAAAAGTACCTTGAGAATTAACCTAACTTTTAATGGATAAGATGATGGAAATAGACAAACAAAATTTTATACCGTATACAGCTATAGACGGTTTATTGCAAGTAGTTTGGTTATAAATTTCTGGATATGTATCTAGGGATATATTTATCTATATATATTTAAATATGAAATAGATAATTTCTGGCATAACTATCAATAAAAATTATCACTTAATCATTATTAAGCGATGAATTTTTTATTAGCTTTAATCTCTGAAAAATTAGGGTAATAGGGTAATAATGTAAAGAAAGAATACTATGCTAGTTATAATAAAGCTCACTGGGTAAGGCTCATAAAACGAAATAAAACGTCCGAGCCACGTAGCTATTAGAACAATAAATACGGAGATCATTATACCTTGTTTGGGGCGTTTTGCAAATCGATGAGCTATCGCTGCTGGTGTGATCATTAATGAGAAAATAAGAAGGACACCAACTACTTGAACGGCGAAAGATGTCGCAACTGCGACCATAAGCATGAAAATTATTCCAAGCAAAAGCGTAGGCAATCCCTTTACTTCTGCTACTTTTTTATTAAGAGATGAAAATAAAAGTGGTCTATATACGATTCCTATTGAAAAAAGAATCAGCAGACTGGCAACAAGTGTCACAATGACATCATTGTTACTAATACCCAATATTTCTCCGAACAAAATAGAGTATGCTTCGGTTGCATAGCCACTATAGAGGCTAATGAACAGAACACCAAGGCCAAGCATGAATGAAAAGACTATTCCAATTTGAGTGTTGTGCGAAGCTGCACGGCGGCCAAGTATTGCTATCGTTATACCTCCACAACTTGTGAACAGTAGGAGGCCTATTATAGGAGCGATCCCAAAGAGCACGGCGCCTGCTGCCCCTGCAAAGCCAATATGAGCAAGGACATGCGCTGCGAACGATGAGCGACGGAGCACTATAAAGTAACCTACGACTCCTGCGATGATCGCAACTATAGTTCCGGCCTCAAAGGCATGCTGCATAAATCCGTACTGTCACATCACTTGCAGGTCAGTTAATAAATTAATGCTAAATGACATATTAATCAGAGTGGTGCTGGTTTTCTTCGATACCTATTACTGCGACCTGGCCCTGCGAACCACGCAAGACCTCAACCTGTGTTCCATATAAAGCCGATAAAGATTCCGACGTCAGGACTTCGTGAGTCTTGCCGATCGCCCCTTGCCGTTGACTATATAGATCACTTTATCAAGAACCGGTAGGAGCTGGTTAATATTATGAGCTATAAGCAATGCAGTTGCATTGCGCGCCCGAATTACATTATCGATAAGCTGCACTAATTCTCGCTCACGCCTGATATCAAGATTTGACAATGGCTCATCGAGCAATAATAGATCCTGGTCACTGACCAACGCTTCAGCTAAAAATAACCGCTGTAATTCTCCACCTGACAATACACCAAGGGACCGATGTGCTAGATTTTCTGCTCCAACGGCTTTCAGCACATCAAAAGCGTATTCGCGATCTTTTTGGGAAAATGGATTAAAACCCCACCTTTTTCCGGAAAATCCGAGTCTTACCAATTCAAGGGGTTCGATGGTCATTTCTGGATTAATTAAGTGTCTCCGCGGCACGAAACCGATATGTGGATTGCAGCGTTTAAGCAGAGTATTAAATATCTTAATGTTGCCTCGAATAGGTTGCTGCATCCCAAGAAGCAAACGAAACAGGGTTGTTTTCCCCGATCCATTTGGGCCGATTACCGCTACGAACTCGCCGTGGTCTATAGTAAAATTGGCGTCCTGCCAAACGATGTTGTTCTGGTATCCGGGCGCCAAGTTTTCAACTGTAATGATATTAGGATATTTTGCGTTAATTTATTATTTCCCAAGAGCTTTTGCATTTAGCGCATTCTGAAGAGATATTAATTCTGAGTTCATCCAATCCTGGAAAGAAGCATCTTGAGGCTGTATGGTTTCTGTGATACCAATAAGAGGTATGCCTTCTTCGGTGGCCAGTTTCTTCATATTATTCGTAATCGGCGTTGCAGTTTGCTGGTTATAGACAAGAATGCTCACATTTTTACTTTTAAGCTGTGTCTCAAATTGCACAATGCTCTCTGCTGGAGGGTCGTTCCCTTCGGCAACAGCTTGCGTAAATGCAGGAGAAGAGACGAGATCAAGACCTGTAGCGATTGCTAGGTATGCAAAGATACTTTCTGTGGCTGCTACTTTCGTGCCTTTGAATTGTTTTTTGATCTCAGTGGTCTTATTTTGGTATTTTGAAAGCGATAATCGCAAGTTTGCATAATTCTGTTAATAATATGCAGCATTGGCTGGATCGATAGAAATAAGATCTTCTTTCATCTGTTTCACAGTAGGTTCACATAATCGGGGTCATACCAGAAATGAGGATTATCACCCTCTTTTTTTCCAAGAAGCTTTGCTATATTCAAAATTTTGCAATCTGATTTGATGCCAGCTCCAATAAGCTTGTTAGCCCAGCTGTCATATCCGGCTCAGTTAACAACTATATAATCTGCCATAGCAAATGCACGCGCATTTTCAGTGTTACTTGCGTACTCATGGGGATCTGCATTTGGATCTGAAGCTATGCTCAACACTTGGACATGCGTTCCGCCAATCTGAGATACCAGACTATCAAAAAAATTTTCAGCAGCAACTATTTATATGGTTTTCGTTGTATTGATGGCAACCGTAGTATTATTAGTGCCAAAAGGACTTGGGGGAGAACCCTTTATTACGATGAAAGAAACAAGGGCAATAAGGATCACAGCTCCTATGACAATATAAGTTGTATGTTTCATAATTTTCTACCTACTGAATGAATACATTATTTAGCTGATCCAAAAAATTAAAATTCGTTTTTTGAATCTCATATTTTGAACGAAGAGTCGAGTCTCTGATCATAAAACAATGTGAAGAATCTAGGACTTACATGCTTTGAGTATAAAACAAAGCACCTTAGAAGTTGTAACGAAATTTGTACTTTGGGTAATTAGAAGTTTAATGCTATTGATTTGTTATTTCAACTGCGAAAGTCTAGAATTCTAATGATTAAGGTTAAAATAGAATTAAATATGGGGATGAAACTGAGAAACTCCAGCATTAAATATTCAACTGTCTAAGGATCAATAATTCTGATGATGGCATATATATTTGATTTTATCCCTCAATCACATAAGTTCCAAATAAAATGGATTTGGGACGAGCTTATTATATAATTACCCGTTGATAAATTATTGGTTACCTACCAAATACTTTGTGCCATATAAAATATTTTTCGTCATAGTTAAGGATTATTTAAATACATAAATAAACTAAATAAAAAAATTAGCTGAATTATTAGAAAATGGTCATTTTCCCCGGAAAATCACACCTATATTTATTGATCCGACTCATTTGTGGCATACGATCAGACTATATTGACATTATAATTAAGATCATTTATCAAATAATTATATATGTTATGATATTAATTTTTTTTAAAATCGTGAGAGTGTGTTATTGAAAACTGCAAGCATAGGAATATCTATACGTTTTTTCTTTAGAAACGAGATTGTACAATAAATTTGATGCATATGCAAAAAATATTAATATTATATGAATATACACCAAACAATGACACGTAATGATGGTCTAGAGTTAAGCCCTAAAAAAAGTGAATATTTGAAGTATATATTTGAGAAAGGGGGTATTGTCCGTACAATGGATATATCAGATAATTTTCACCTTGACCCGTCAACAATTACTAAGGCCATAAAGGAGATGTCTTACACTGGCCTTATAGATTATGTACCTTATAGGAGCATTAGTTTGACTTACAAAGGAACAGAGCATGCTGAGTTTTTGGTTAGACGTCATCGGGGTATAGAATGGATGCTCTCTTACTATGGGCTTTCTGGGCATGAAGCTTGTGATGAAGCTTTGAAGTTTGAGGGATACGTATCAAAGGATGTGGTCAATAAGATTTGTAGTTCACTGGGGCATCCAAGAATAGGTATTTGCGGGAAAATCATGCATAATAAAAGTTGTTGTTATATTGAAGAAAATTGATTAAGAAGTATCAAATAAAATTAATGAAGTATTACCACATGAATCAATAAGGAAGACCTCGATAAACCTCTGATTTTTCAAGAGTAATTTATATATAATCTATAATCACATGACAAAATGTAGGAGCTTATCGAAATACTCCAAAATAAATTTACGGTGTCTGTAGAAAAAGTAGAGTCATTTTTCATTAGCATAAATCAATGACTTCATTACCTTAAATAATCTTTCTCGATACTTTTTTGATTTGCATTAATTATGCAGAATTACGAGATTTGGAACTACTGAACTAGCAAATAGTATATAGTAAAAGGTTTCTATATAATTTATAGAGGATTTTGATAAATTATAATTTTCACGAATCATTTATAAATAATTTATAATCACATGACAAAATTTAGGAGTTTATAGAAATATTTTATATAACTTGGCAGGTTAGTTTTATATACCGCAAGTTTATATAATTAACCGAAGTATATATGGGGTTACAGTAACTTCAAGAATGTATTAATTATGGCATCCGCTTTTTGCCAATCATTTTATCACTAAATTTTTTATTTTTTAGAAAGCTTCAAATGTAAATATTGATCAGATAACGTCTATAATAACGTTAGAATATGTGAGCTAACCATGGTGTATAATAGTAATCAAAAAATGTCCGGTAAGGGTATAACCACAACTGAGTGCAATAATGTTACGGACGGGAATGAATCCAATCAAGTTACTGGAGAATCTGAATCTAATCAGATTAAATCTAAGCCTAATCTCAATTATGATATGGATGAAGATGTCGATATAGGCTTTCCATTTGAAAACACTTCTAATATAGATGTTCCCAAACTTCTTATCGATCAGGTGTTAGGACAGGAGCATGCAGTAGAAGTAGTAAAAAAAGCAGCCAGCCAAAGACGACACATCATGATGATAGGGACCCCAGGTACAGGGAAATCCCTGCTTGCAAAAGCTATGGCAGAGCTCCTTCCTAAAGAAGAACTCAAGGATATCCTTGTATATCCTAACATGGAAGACCTAAACAATCCTAAAATCAGAGAAGTTCCTGCCGGGAAAGGCAGAGAAATTGTTATGGCTCATAAGATGGAAGCTAGAAAAAAAGCCCAGGCTAGAAACATGCTTATGATGCTCTTTGTAGTCGGCATTATAGTTTATTCTTACTTTGTTGCCCAATTGCTCTGGGGCATAATTGCGGGCATAATGATCCTCATGTTAACTCGCCAGTTTCTTCCTAAAGAGGAAATGATGATCCCGAAATTAGCGGTTTCTAATTATGATAAAGAGCATGCACCCTATATTGATGGAACTGGAGCACATGCAGGAGCTCTGCTTGGTGATGTGAGGCATGACCCATTCCAGTCCGGAGGATTGGAGACTCCTGCACACGATAGAGTAGAAGCCGGAGATATCCACAAGGCCCATAAAGGAGTACTCTTCATTGATGAGATCAATACTCTCAGGCTGGAGTCCCAGCAGAGTCTACTGACGGCGCTTCAGGAGAAGGAATATCCGATTACCGGCCAATCCGAGAGGAGTTCAGGAGCTCTTGTTAAAACCGAACCTGTACCCTGTGATTTTATAATGGTTTCAGCAGGGAACCTGGATGCAGTTCATAAGATGCACCCTGCGCTCAGGTCGAGAATAAAAGGCTATGGATATGAAGTCTACATGCGTGACTCCATGGAAGATACTTCTGAAAATAGGAAGAAAATGGTCCGCTTCGTTGCCCAGGAAGTTGTTCGGGACGGGCATATCCCTCACTTTGACGAAGGTGCAGTAGAAGAAGTAATCAGGGAAGCCAGAAGGCGGGCAGGTCGGAAAGGCCACCTCACTTTAAAGCTCCGTGATCTTGGAGGACTTGTGCGTGTAGCAGGTGATATTGCCCATGCAGAAGACGCCCCAATCACAACATCAGAACACGTGCTTGCGGCAAAAAGGATTGCCAGGTCAATTGAACAGCAGCTTGCAGACAGCTACCTTGAACAGCGCAAGGAATATGAATCCTTCTTGAGAAAAGGTTCTGCTGTTGGCAGGGTCAACGGACTTGCAGTTATGGGAGGAGACTCCGGAATTGTGCTACCTATCGTATCCGAAGTCACTCCTGCAATTTCTGGAGCTGAGGGACGCATTATAGCAACAGGGAAGCTCAAGACCATTGCAAAGGAAGCAGTGCAGAATGTCTCTGCAGTGATTAAAAATATGACAGGTGCAGATATCTCCAGACATGATGTCCACATCCAGTTCGTAGGAACATATGAAGGTGTGGAAGGGGACAGTGCATCGGTTTCAATTGCTACAGCCGTTATATCTGCCATTGAAAAGATCCCCGTAGACCAGACTGTAGCAATGACAGGTTCCCTTTCAGTCAGAGGAGATGTCCTGCCTGTAGGTGGAGTGACCTATAAGATCGAAGCTGCAGCCCAAGCAGGTATGAAGAAAGTTATTATCCCAAAGGCAAATGAAGCGGATGTTCTTATCGAAAGGGCATACAGAGACAAAATTCAGATCATTCCGGTGTCTTCAATTGCGGAAGTAATGGAACACAGCCTAGTGGGCCCGAGAAAGAATACAATTATAGAAAAACTCAAAAATATTACCAAGCTCAGTTTCGACATTCCGGAAGTCTCACCTGCTTCCGTTCAGGCTAAGAGTCTATTTGGGTGCAGGAACTGATCATGAAAAGCATTATGCAGGGCATTAAATTTTATGACTGCAGGATAGTAGGAGGTAGTTTCATCTCTATTATCCTGGATAATGGAAGGATAGAGGAAATTTCCACAAACTTCACACGAGGAGCAGGTATAAGGGCGCTATGTGGGGGTTCATGGGGTTATACAGCTGTTGAAGGGGAAATTGACCTCAAGCATGGGATCGAAGCTGCTTCAAAACTTGCTTTTTCTATGAACGCAAACACCCCCCAAGAAAGCGTTGAACTTGTATCTGTAAATCCTCCAGAGATAAAAAATCTTCCTGAAATAAGGATCGATCCAAGGGATGTTACCATCGAGGAAAAAGTCGACCTTTTAATGAGCATTGAGGCCAATGCAAAGGTCAAAGGAGTTCACAGCACAAAAGTAACATATATGGAAGCCGAATTCAAAATCGAATACCAAAGTTCCGACGGGCTGGAATGCGAATATGAACTTCTGAATGTCGGCTTTGCCGTTTCTGCGGTGGCCTCAGAGAATGGCGAATATCAAGTAGGCAGAGAAAGCCGCTTTGGTTACGGCTATGAGCTTTTTGAAAAAGAAAACGTTATGGAACTTGCAAACATAGCAGGAAATACTGCAGTCGAACTTCTTAAAGCCAAAACCCCTAAAGGTGGAGAAATGCCTGTACTGCTTGATCAGGAACTTGCCGGAGTCTTTGTGCATGAAGCTGTAGGACACGCATCAGAAGCCGATCTTGTCCTTGAAGGGGATTCCATACTTGGAAACAGAATAGGAGAACAGATCGCAGCTCCTCTTATTACTATCATCGACGACCCCACTCTGCACGAGTTTGGATACTACCCTTTTGATGCAGAAGGAGTACAATCAAAAAAAACAGAAATAATTAGGGAGGGGGTGTTAAATTCCTATCTGCATTCCAGAGAAACAGCTGCCAAACTTGGAGGAACTCCAGGGAACTGCAGAGCTCAGGGATATTCCATGCCAGTTGTCAGGATGAGTAATACATTCATAGATAACGGGGATGCCAGGTTTGAAGAGATGCTTGAAGAGCTTCGAGATGGTATATATCTTATCGGTTCCAGAGGTGGGCAGGTGAATACCGGAGAAGGAATTTTTCAGTTCAATGCCGAAAAAGGATATCTGTTAAGGAATGGGGAACTTACGGAACTTGTACGGGATGTCTCCCTCTCTGGCAAGATCCTTGAGATTCTTAACCATGTAACTCTTGTTGGCAATGACATGAAAATAACTGCAGGTAGATGCGGAAAAGCAGGACAGATTATTCCAGTATCAGACGGTTCCCCCCACCTTGCCATCTCAAAAGCCCTTGTAGGAGGTTCATGAAAATGTATGAACTCGCAAGAAAAGCCCTCAAGTTGGCAGAGAAAATCGGGGCAGAAGAAGCTGAAATTTATTATGCTTCTAATCACTCAACAAGTGTGAATTTCCGGAAGGATTCCCTTGAAAATGCCAAAGATCGTTTCTCAGAAGGTATTGGAATCCGAGCCATAGTAAATGGAGCAGTGGGTTTTGCCAGTACGAATTCTGCACGAGAACTCGAGAATGCTATAGAAGTTGCAGTCGCAGAAGCTAGAGTTGGGAGACAGGATCCTGATTTGATGGGGCTTCCATCTGATGGGAAATACCAAAAGGTTTTAGGGATCTTTGATAAAAGAGTCGAGACTCTTGAGCTCGAAGAGTGTATCGACTATGCGATGGCTCTTGTTGAAGGCACAAAAGAACACCCCGGCACGCTTCCAACCTCCGGAGGTTTTACCCGAGCAAAAGGCAGACAGCTTATTCTGAACACAAACGGGATTGAGATTGAAGAAGAATCCACTGTTGTTTCCGGTTTTGTGGATGTTATTACGGTAACCGGGCAGACTTCAACAGCCTACGATTTTGCTATTTCACGTTCTCTCGACATTGATTTTTTTGCTCTCGGGGAAAATGCCTCCGATCTTGCTCTTAAGTCCAATGGAGGAATTAAAATCGAACCGCAAAAAATCGATGTGATCTTCCACCCCTTTGCTTTTTCAGATATCATTGAAGATGTCCTTGCCCCTTCCCTTGACGCAGACAATGTCCAGAAGGGGAGGTCAGGCCTTATAGATAAGCTCGGGAAAGAATTGGCGGTTCCCGAACTCTGTATCTATGATGATGGGCTGATAGAGTCAGGAATCGAGACTTCAGCTTCAGATGATGAAGGAATTCCTTCACAGCGTACGACTGTGATTGAGAAAGGAGTGCTTATGACTTATCTTCATGATAATCATACCGCCGGGAAAGCAGGCATAAAAAGCACAGGAAATGGCTTGAGGGCTTCTTATTCAAGTCCTCCTTCGGTGGGGCTCAGAAATTTCATAATCGATTACCCTCAAAAGGATGTTATTGCTGATACTGAGTATGGAGTTTTCGTGAATACGGTTATCGGTTCTCACACTGCAAATTCAATTTCCGGGGACTTTTCGGTAGAAGCAAGAAATGCTTTCACAATTAGAGACGGAGCTCTTGATGAACCTATAAAGTCGCTTATGATTTCTGGCAATGCTTTCGAGCTCTTAAAACAGATCACTGGTGCTGGTTTTGATGTAAGAAGAGTCGGAGGCATTATTTTACCTTCAGTCCGTGTTTCAGATTTAAGTGTAATAGGTTAAGGAAGCTTCAAGATCATTTTCCCAACATTTCTAAAAACTTATATAATGTCTTCTGGGATCGCAAAAACTCCTCAATATTTTCCACACCTTGCGACTGCAATAAATCAAAATCACTTTCTGTAGATGCACACAAGAACGGCATATATTTTCTCAATATGACAGTACCTTAAATATTTATCCAACCTTCAATAAATAATACTGGACAAAAAAACCAAAAAAATTATCAAAAGATAGTGATATATAACAAAAAACTGCACACAACAACTTCAGATTCACTCTTTGAATAG
>CAVXNY010000012.1:0-21321 GCA_963763235.1 uncultured Methanosarcinaceae archaeon
TCGAGACAGAGTCAACTACCTGTCACTAAAGCAACAGGCCTGGATATCTCTGATAAATCAGATCATATATTATCCGTGTGGGAGGTTGACAGACACCCCTGATACTCTAAGATATATCTATAGTCTCGTGTTCTATGTTCGATGTTTCTAGCGTCATTTAAATCGGCATTGAGTTCAAAACCCCAAGTCCACACAGGAACTTCAATCCATTTCTATTATTTTTAGAGATATGGTTATACCTCTAACAAGCCTTAAAAGTATATTCTGGATTCACATATTCTATTATTATTCCAGAACTCTTTGCTTTTATACTCAATGAATTGTTACAATTGATAAAAAACCCAGCTATTATGGAGATATTTTTGTTTTTCCTTAGATTGTTTTTAGTTCTAGCTCTTATTCTGATTAAGTCTTCTAAACCTATTACAGAAACACCGTTTTCAACTACAAATTTTACGACTGCTTTGGAGATAAAATAATTAACGTCTTTCATTAGGCGTTTCTCTTTACCAGCTAAATGTTTTATCATCCTCTTAGCTGACAAAGTTCCCTTAGGTTGTTATCTTGTTCTCATATTTTTATATACTTTTCTTTTGTTTTTTTATTTCTCCAACAGCAAAAGACTCGCATTTTTTGTTAGTAGTGAAAGCTACAGCTAAAAAATTTATGCCTAGATATACACCATGAAAGTCGAAGCTTCTTCTATTTTCTTGTCTGGAAGTTCTTATGATACAGTAAGATGGAAATAATAATCACCATCTTTATGCTTCACTACTTTAGAAGCTTCAAATTTCCAAGGAGAATGAAAGAATTGCTTTGCATAAGGCTAGGTATGGATTTCATAGGTTTTCCTACCATGACTAAAGGTAGTTATACTCACAGAGTCATTTGTTATCGTATAATCTCTCTTATATGATAATTTCATAGAAGTAGAAGAGTATTTTACTTTTTACCAGTAACTCATTCCTATTTTTGCAAGTTCTACTATTGTTTTATAAGTCCCAGCAACTTGTCTTGGAATGTTACAATCACTTGAGACTTCAAACCGATGTCGCCTCGGAGATGAGCATAAACCATAGGTCGTAGTTTTCTAGCTGGAATGATGATATCATTATCAAAAACCATACTAGAAACGTAGTTCATTTCATTTGCATATTTTTTCATAGTTTCTACTAAATCAAAATCAGCATCCTTTATTTTCAATTGTATTGTTTTAGTAGATTCTATGAGAAGTATATTCACACAAAAATATCTATTATTTTCGTGTGAATATTTTACTAAAACAGGGGTTGATGAGATTACGCATTTCTCCCACATCTAAAGAAGTGGTAATTCTGTTCGATTCTTGAAAAAAGATACACTATTTTTGTGTAGGCTTGCTGAAAGTAAACTAGACAGTTGTTTTGCCAATTAAGTTTACTTTAATTTTTGTGTTCATGGTTCATTCTGATTCACTTTTTCCATTTAAACTGCTGAAAAGTCTCACTGAAGGTTGGGATAAGAAAGATTGAAGATTGCGTATCCAGTTATATTTACTCAAGTATTTTTTATTCTCCATATCTCTTGGAATTTATTTAATAGACTCCTTATCAATACTTTTGCTTGATCATATATAGAGTAGGGAATGATCAGTAAGATAACGACGCGTTGATTGCTGGCAAAGACTTATACGAAAAGCCTCTATTAATATCCACTTCATGAAACATGATATGTCGAGTGCTGACGTTGCTGCAGTTGTTGCCGAGCTGTCAGCAGGCTCAAAGTCCATCATTAATTCGAAGATAGGGAAGATCTACCAGCTTGCAAGTGAGGAGATTCGCATCAACCTTTATGTTTTTCATAAAGGTAGGGACAACCTGGTTATCGAGGCTGGTAAACGCATCCATCTAAGCAAACACTTTGGGGCAAGTCCTGATCTTCCCAAAGCTTTTCCGATGGTACTTAGAAAGTACCTGACAGGTGGCAGGATCGTATCTGTGGAACAGCATGATTTTGACAGAATCATTAAAATAGGGATAGAGCGGGCAGGAGTCAGGAGTACTCTTATTGTGGAACTTTTTGCTCGGGGTAACTTACTTATCGTTGATTCTGAAAACAAAATTATTCTTCCATTGAACCCTGTGACCATGCGTGACCGCAGGCTCAGGAGCGGAGAAATCTACGAACTTCCTGAGGCACAACTAAGTCCAATAGATGCTAAGGTTTCGGATCTGATGAAAGCTTTTTCCGAATCTACAGCTGACATCGTCCGTACGATTGCTACTAGGTTCAATCTCGGAGGAGTTCTGGCAGAAGAAGTCTGTTCGAGGGCAAAAATTGAAAAATCTAAACCTGCAAAGGAAGCATCAGAAGAGGATGCTTCTAAGTTATCCAATGCTATGCTTGATTTATTCGCTCCTCTATTTAGGGCAAGGGCTGCATGTAATGGAGAATTTCAAATTGAAATTGCGTATGGAGTCGAGATCGAAATTAAAAATGAAACAAAAATTGAAGCTGAAGCTCTTAAACTCAAACCTCAGCACGTAAAAAAAGAAATCAATGGAAAGATGGAAACTTTCGATGTGCTGCCTTTTGATCTTATACGCTATTCAAAATGTGAAAAAGAATATTTCGATTTCTTCAATACGGCGCTGGATGAGTTTTTCGGGAAAACAGCGCTTGAAAATATTGTAAAAGTAAAGGAAGCTGATAAGACAGAAAAAAATTTAAATGTTTACGAAAGGCGGCTTCTACAGCAGGAAGAGAGCCTTGAGAAGTTCGGTAAAGAAATTGAAAAGAATAATATGCTTGCAGAAACTGTCTATGCCAATTATCAGCTTATCGAAAAGATTTTTTCGGTGCTCAATGAAGCGAGATCAAAGGGTTATTCCTGGGATGAGATACGCTCTATTCTTAAAAAAGCAAAATATACATTACCTGCTGCTCAAAGAATTATAAATATTGACCAAAAGACGGGGACTGTAACCGTGGAGCTTGATGGCAAGAGCGTTAACCTTGAAATAAGGAAGACAGTGCCTCAGAACGCTCAGGAATACTATGAAAAAGTAAAAAAATTTAGTAAAAAAAGTGAAGGTGCAATCAAGGCTATCGAAAATACCAGGAAAGCTCTGAAGAAAAAAATTGAAGCAAAGACTGCAAAAGCAAGTAAAAAACTGCAGGCTTCCAAGAAAAAGCACTGGTATGACCGCTTCAGATGGTTTGTATCCTCGGATAATTTTCTAGTTGTAGGAGGCAGAGATGCTGATACAAATGAGGAAATTTTCAAAAAATACATGGAAAAAAGAGATATTGTCTTCCATACTCAGACCCCAGGTGCTCCCCTGACGGTTGTCAAGACCACAGGAGAGGAGGTCCCTGAATCTACGCTAAGAGAAGCTGCGCAGTTTGCAGTTTCTTATTCCAGCCTCTGGAAAGGAGGTCACTTTAGTGGGGACTGCTACTGGGTCCGATCTGAACAGGTCACAAAGACCCCAGAATCTGGAGAATATGTGAGAAAGGGAGCTTTTATCATTAGGGGAGAGCGCAATTACTTTAAGGATGTACCTCTGAGCATAGCAGTCGGGCTTGAGCTCAAAAATGAGACACGGGTAATCGGCGGCCCTAGTTTTGCTATCCGGAAGCATGGTGATTATATTCTGGAGCTTGTTCCAGGCACTTTCAATCAGAATGACATCTCAAAAAAGATTTACAAAATTTATGCAGATGAACTCAAAGATCCTCGTTTCGT
This sequence comes from uncultured Methanosarcinaceae archaeon, assembly GCA_963763235.1. Taxonomy (GTDB): domain Archaea; phylum Halobacteriota; class Methanosarcinia; order Methanosarcinales; family Methanosarcinaceae; genus Methanosarcina. The sequence goes on from CAVXNY010000012.1 coordinate 3,728, forward strand.
AAAGCAGATCGCATCCCCAGATCAGGTTGCCATGATGGTCCCTCCTGGAGAGTCGGATTTAAAGAACCAGAAACCGGAACGAAAAAGTCAGAAAATAGAGCAAATGGGTGGAGGATATGAAACTTCTGAAGTAGAATGTGAGCACGAGTGTAGCGGAGGGGAAGCTGAAGAAGAATTTGGAGAAATAGCAAAAGAAGAATCTGAAGAGAGACTTTGAGTTGAAGCTCGAGAAAAAGCTAAAGAAATGATAGAAGACTTTGGACCAATTATAAAAATAAAGCCAAGAGTTAATTGAAATGTAGATTGAAATGCAGGGAGTGAGAAAGATATGAGAGTTACAAATCGTTCCCTTAAAGGAAGAGAAGGGAATATTTCAGTAACAATCGAATCTATCGATGATCTATGGCATCTAAAATATATTATTGAAGTATCGGACCTTGTCTTTGCTCTTACCAAAAGGAAAGCTGATATTTCAAGCGATAAAATACGTCCCGAAAAGGTTGAGAAAGTAAAGGTCAGGCTAGGAATTAGGGTTGAAGAAATGGAGTTTAATAAATTCGCTAACAGGCTGCGAATACACGGGCCGATAGAGCATGGGATGGATTCGGGCTCCTATCACACTCTTAATGTTGAGATCGGAACTAATATTTCTATCATTAAAGAGCACTGGAAGAATGACCAGCTTCAGCGAATTAAGGACGCTGAAGAGGCTTCAAAGCGTCCGAAGGTCGTTATTGTTGCAATTGAAGAAGGGGACGCAGATATTGGTTTTGTACATCATTATGGAATCGAGATCTACTCCCATATTCACCAGTCATCTGGAAAACGGGAGATCGGTCTAAGAAATGAATTTTTCAGGAGTATCCTTGAGCAGCTTAAACATGCAGTTCCTGAGGATGCCTCTTTAGTTATTGCAGGGCCAGGGTTTACCAAAGATGATTTTTTGAAATATTTCTATGAGACTGAGTCCTCTATGGCTTCAAAGGCAATAGTAGAAGATACGGCCATGATTGGGATGTCCGGCTTTCAGGAAGTACTTCGCAGAGGCGCAGTTGACAGGATAATGCTGGAATCCCGCATAGCCCGTGAATCAATTCTGATAGAAGATCTTATTCGAGAAATATCAACGGATGGCAAAGCAGCCTATGGTTTTGCAGATGTTCAAAATGCTCTTGGTTATGGAGCTATCGAGACGCTTCTCGTTGCTGACGAAACCTTAAGAAATGGGCGTGAAAAAGGGGTAGATATTGACGAGCTCCTGATGAAGATAGAACAGGCCCAGGGAAAAGTTGTTGTTTTCAGCACTGCCTTTGAGCCTGGAGAAAAGCTTCATAAACTTGGAGGAATTGCGGCGCTGCTCCGCTTTAAAGTGAATTGATAACAAATCTTTTCCAATGTCCATCCTGCCTATTTACTCGTAGATAAAGTTTAGTTTCGAACTAGGAGGATGACATGACCCCATGAAAAAAATATTGCCTCCAAAATTCCTGCTGCTCCTATGCTTGCACCCGGGGTTTCCAGATCTTTTATTCTTCCGATTTTAAGAATATCGGCTCTTAGAAGTGTTCCGATTACACATCCTACGTAGGCTTTATCGAATCGGCAATAGTCAATTGGGCGATTATATATATGAAAAAATAACGTTAACAAAATAGCAGTAAGGTTTGCATTTAGGGGTGGAACAGTGGTTGAAGTTGCACCCCCTCGCCCACGAATGGGTTTCACTAATGAATGTGTTAAAGCCGTAACTATTGAGATCTCTACCATGTAATGGAAAAAGAAGAAGGGATTCTTGTAAGAATGTAAGCGGAAATTAGGACCTAAATAATTGCTCCTCCTACATTGATAACCAGTATAGTTCCATCTCTTGTCAGTCTCATGATCTGGATCCTGTAAGAAATACAAAAGAAATGGACAAATTATCCTGAATTGTCGAAATTTCGTACTTGAGTGTTGCCAAATGATATTGATCCTGTTCCCTACAAGATATTGTAGCAGGATTAAAAGTACATCTCCTACAGAGAAGCCAATTTTCAAAAAAATGGAGATCAGAACCATGAGAAAGAGGGTACCAAGTCGAAGATCATAATAAGGAGTAAAAAAAGGAGCCGAAAGCTAAAAAGAATATAAAGAAGTTATTTTCCATTAAATCATTCCTTTTTTTCGGTTCCTACACATAAAAAATACATTTTTTATTTATCCACTTCCGAAAATGTATACAATAATGCTATCTGTTTTATTAATATGAAAGTAGGTTGAAAATGAATTCAATTTTCAATGAATAATGGTAATCAAATAGGCAACTAATTCTATATCTGTGTACATCTAAGGAATGTCGGATTTATGATATAACTGTTTATTTTTATATGTTTTTATTTTGTTTATTGAAACTATTAATATTCTATTCAAATATAAAATCAAAAATTATTAATTTATAAGACTAGGTAGATTTATTGCAGGTTTCAAGGATTCCATGCAGATAGTTTCTTTTGCATCTTTGTATATCCTGATAACTCCTCCGGATTCAGATATCACAACCGCGATTGCAACTGTATCTCTGCTGATTGCGGCTGCAGAAACATGCCTGCCTCCTAACCCTTTTTCAATATCCACATTTTTTCCATCAACATCAAGGTAGCGTCCTGCTGCAAGTATAAGGCCTGTATCACTTATTACAAAAACTCCATCGAGCTGGGCAAATTCTTTTATAGACTCCCAGTTTTTTTTGTCAAGGAGATTTCGGTAAGTTTCGTCATGACCTGCATACGGATTAATAATTATCTGGTGAGAACGTTTCATGACTTCTTCGGAATCCCCTAAAATAAAGGCGGTTCCTACTCTTTTTCCTTCCCTACCTGCTAAGGCAATGTCACAAGCAATATTCATGATTGCGCTCATTACTTCTGGCTTTATTCTCTCTTGACATTCCTTCATGGCTTTTACAAGGGGGTTTTCATCTAGATTGTGCACAACTATCGAAATGGATCCACGGGCTTCGATCACACCTATAACAGTTTCACCTTTTAGTTCTCCAAGCACGTATTCTATTGCCACAGCCTGTTGGAGGTCATCAGCGTTGCTTGAAGCTTCTCGGTTTATTTGGTCGCTGAGACCCCTTACAGGGCATTTTCCATCTTTGCCAGTCATTACAAGGTGAGCTAGTATGCTTTTCGGCCGCATGGAACTGTGATAGATCGGAATTCCTCCAGTGTCGATTCCTTCAAAACTCAGCTCCCCAGAAACAATGATTGCGGCAGCATTGAGTTCCCTGGACATCCTGACTGCTGTTTCCTCAATTATACGTGCTTTGTCCATTTAATTCACTGCTTTTTTATTTTTGTAGAAATCCATTCGTGATTCTGCTTTTTGTTATTAATTTTAATATTATTTCTTTTAACTAACATCATTTACTGAACTTACTTTTACTATTTTCTCATTTTTAATAATGTTTTTATGGTTGACATTATTTTCTCTAGGTTAACATTAGTGGTACTTTTATAAATAGTTACGCTTGTTTGCTACCTATAGTGTCAATATATTGTATAATTTGTCTTGATTTTGTCACATTATTTCCTTCCGGCATCCAGTCGGAAAAATGATATTATTGCAGCTGACTTATTCTAAATAAATAATTCATAAATAAAATAATATTTCATCGAGTCAAACAATTTATTTGTAGAAAAATATTTTTCCGATACTCTTTTTTATATAAACAGTATGAAAATAACCAGCATTTAGTATAGCATATGGATGAGTTCGGAATAAAGCTAGCTTAGTGATTTCAAAGTTTGTAACTTGTATCGAAGATTGCAGCAGCTTCCTTTTTATGGTTGCATTTAATAAAAAAGAAGGATGGGAAAATAGCTTGTTGCTAAATACACTGTCGGTTTGAACGCCCCCTCACTCCAGCAACTCTCTGGAAATTTAACATTTTACAGATCTGCAATCTCAGGGTTTGGCAATGATTTGATAATGTGTATTCTTTCCATTAATTTGAAATCGATACTCTACAATATCTCAGTTTCTAATAACTATATTCTCCGGTGTGCATTGTTAGCCCGTAAGTTATATATACTATCTTTAATAAATAAGAACAGTGTATTAATATATTGCACAAAAATCTCTAATTAAATTGGAGAGTGTTTTTAAGATAATATTTTATGAGAGATGATACAGCTTAATTTTAAGATGTCGTTGCAGAAACTTTCCATTTTTTTTATATCTTTTTAAGGACTCTATAAAAGCTAGGGTATATGGATTAAAGCCTGAGACATTATCTTACTCTTAAACTTGTTGAATAATGCTTGCAGTAAAAATAGGCAGTTTCCTAGAGTAATTGATTCAACTGAAAAAAGGGCGTGATCCTTTTTTTTGAAAATTTAGAGAGAAGCTTATGTTTGCGATTTTCAACAATTCATTGAAATGGCTTATAAATGGAATTGGTTTGAGAGACTTCGATATCTTTGGAATTCTCAAAATTTAATATCAATTACATTTGCGATTGACTTTAAAGAATAGAAATCCAGAAAATAATAACAAATCTTTTAATTAAAAGCAATATAAATTGAAGATAAAATTAACAAACCAAAGACATAATACTTTTAGCACCTTTATTTGCGAGGTCAGAAAGAAATGTCAGAAGAATCAGGTCAGAAAGAAATGTCAGAAGAATCAGATGATCCAGACAGTAGTAGTAGCAGTCGTCAGAAAATACTCATATTAGCCGGAATGGGTCTTTGTGTTGTACAATTTGCCTTCTTCGTATATATGATATGTAAGTTTGTAGAGATGGATTTTGGTCAGGGCTTTAAATTCATGGTCCTTGCTTACACTTCAGCATTTATTTACAAAAATCTAGAGGGTTCAGGGGCAATTCCTATCCCAGCAGACAACTGATGATTGCGTAATTTTCTTTAATGAATCCGTACTTTCTCATAATTATATGTTCTGAATTTATTTCTTCTTTTTTGTTGTTATCCTATTATTTCATTTTTCCGATGTACCATATTTGTTAGCTCCCTTTGATCTCTACAAAAGTTAAAATTAGTACTTTAAAGCCTCATTTGCTTGTATATCTATTTAACTTACTTTGAAAATCTTATTTTGTCTTTGAGATTATTGAGACTTATCCACTTAAGGTCTGAAATAATTATAATAGATTTTATTGTTAAATATGTATATTATACAGTTTGATGCTTATGCTATTGATTTTGTACTTCAAGTGCAGAAGTCTTAATACTGTTCACTTACTTTTCACTTTGGTATACCTAAAATTGTTACTGAATTTCTTCTGCAGCATTCTTTACTGTTAATATTAACAGTGTTTTTTCGTTCTTTACTACCCTTCTACACAGGGTTTTTGGATGTAGAAGTGCTTTATCACCCAATTCCCTATACTAATAATTATTTGATCCAGCGTTTTTATAGGTTAATTCCAATGTTAGCGGCATCTTCTATATATAGCGATACAGAAAAAGTAGTAATCTGAAGTTTCAAAGAGGTTACAACAATATAGTTAGATTCTGTTGTAGTATTATATTTACAACAGCATTCTTTACTTTTAAGTTAAATGTATATTCTACTATTTTGCTAAGCACATGCACAGGTTTCTTGATTGTTAAATTGTCTCATCACCAAAACTTCATGTCATAAGTAGGTTTTCCTCTACATTAACTAGATAGTAAAAAGGAGCAGGGATCCTAATTATATTATTACTGAATCTTTCAGTGGAAAATATAGGTGTTGATAATCTTGATTCTGATTTGGAGGCATACCTTGTATTTCCATCAGGGCCTATATTGATCCTGTTTCCGTTGGGTTGCGGTTCATTAGAATAATCCGATGAAGGATATCCGGCATCTATGCATGGTGAACTTACGATGTCATTTACCCAGCCACTTCCATCCCAGCGACCTGCTTTTGATTTCAGGTGATAATCGTGTTTATCCCGGTCTGCGTATTGAGGGTCTGCTTCTATATCCAAAGGTGATGGATTAACACCCATATAGTTGCCTCCTGTATTGTTGTAGAAACAATTGTTCTGTAAGACAAAAGAGTGTGTGTCTGTAAGTAGGTTGTATATCCCATAGCCCTCACCTCCGGTTTCTGATTTCCGAGTATTCGTTATTATGTTGTTTCTTACTGTAATCACAAACCCTGAGCCAGCTGGGGCTGGAGAATAGTCGTCATTCTGCACAATACCAACTCCGTATGCTCCATCGATTACGTTGTTTTCAATGAGGGCATTGAATCCATCGGACACGATTCCACCTTTTGTTTTGCCACTGGACTTAGTTCCAGTATCATATATCCGGTTATGATGAATATGGACACTTGCAGATGATATGGGATATGAAGCTGATCCGAACATCCAGATTCCTGCATGCGCAGTCTCATATATTACGTTATTATATACTTCGATATCATCCATTGCTGGAAAGCTAAACTTCTGGATTTCGATCCCCACGCCTCCGGAACCCTTTGATGTGATGATATTGTCGTGGATATTCACATTATTTGTATTATATATTCTTAGTCCACTGTTTGTCCTACATGTTATTTTATTATTATAAGCCTCCACTTTTGAGCAGTGGCTGGAATATAGAACATCATGCCCTAATAAATATGCTTCATTGTTATAGAATTTTATGGCAGAGCAATTGTCAGTCTTTAAGCCATCTCCATGGTTATTGGTCAGATACATATCATGTACATTGATATTTTGACAGTTGCTCAAATGGATGATATTGTAGTAGCCTTTTCCACTATCAACATTAGTATTGACTTCTCGGCTCCCATCAATTGCAAAGCCCCAAATAGTTATATCATGGCTATTAGAGTTTTTTTCTTTAATCATTGGCTGTCTGTTTGCCCAGTTTGCATTACCTATAAGTTTAATTGTTGCATTGGAATCTCCTGCCAGAGTTGTACAGTTATTGATCAGGATAGTATCATTGATTATGTATGTGAAAGGGCCCTTGATATAGACAGTTGTATAATCTGGATTGTCTGCAACAAACTGAAGCGCCTGGTTGATTGGTATTTGCTTACTTGTAGCATTACAATTAAAATCACCACTGCCATCTCCTGCAACATAGACTATTGGTGCATGTGTAGTGCACAAAGCGGCATGAATAGGCGCAAGTATAAGGAAGCCTAGAAGGAACAATATTTTTAACTTTCGATTCAACAGGTCTATCCCCCCATAGATTATCTGCAAGTTGAATTTACTGCTACTGTTTCCTCAGCTCAACTGCTCAAGTTCTAAAAAAGTATGAGATTTAAACTGGATATTAGAGAACAAATAGGGATTTTTGAAAAATCCAATATTTCTCTGGTGGTCTAATCTCCCTTATAGAGCCTAATGACATATAGTGGCCTTCTCAAATTCAGACGGAAGTCTCCTTGGTCAAGATATAAGCAACTATCACGGAGTTAAGCTTGCTTTTCCTTGAAACCTCTTCATCAATATATTCAGTGGATTTACTTTCAAGTCGCATTGCCCTCATTTTTTCAATCACTGAAAGTAGAATACTCAATATTCTTTAATGTCCTTCTTGTGACTACAGGTATCTCCTTTGATAATCTTTATTTTCTGAATCTCAAGGAACATTTCACTGGACATTGATTTAGGTAACTGAGTTACTTCTATTTTTGGCTAGGTTTCTACCAAGTCAAAAATGTCCTTTTTCAAAGGTCGGAAAGTCGGTTGGTCAGTTGAACAATATTTTAATTGGAGTTAAGTCTAAATATTTTTTATCTTAGACTAACTACACTATTTTCATGTCTCCCCTCACTGTAAAGTTTTTTAATGCTTTTACTTTGATATAATTAAGCTATACTCACCATAAATATTTATCTCAATGAGCTAACATTATTTTGGTAGTATCTTGGATTTCTGTTGATCAGATATTAAGCAGATATTCACAGATATAGAATTTATTTGTCTATTTGGCCATTATTATTCTTCGAAAGTTAGATTAATTTTTAAGCTACTACTAGATTGGAAAAAATATATAGCATTTTGATACCGTGGAAATCTACAATGTTTCTATCAATTATTAAGGATTGTCTATCTTTCAGTTTTTTGTAGCTGCTATGGCATCTTCTTCAAAGGAAAACATTATCTTCTTTAGTTATTTGTGATCTTTCTTATATTCCATAATCACTCCCTTGAATTTATTCCAATCGAATACCCCACAGCTTGCTGTGGGGATGGAAACCTCCGCGAGAACAGTTATCAATTGAATGATTTATATTTTAAGCTATATTTATACTTTAAAAATGGACTAGGTCATGCAAACTATTGTGTCTATAAAATAAGAGATTATATTTTTTGTGTATGAATTATCGTAATTTTTTTTTAGACAATGATATCATCAATTATTTGAGAGATATGATTTAAAATTGGTTAAAGGTACTTTTTGAGCTTTATATAATAGGTACTGATGATGATAAATTACATCTTTTCATTGGTGATGAATCAAATATTCTTCTTCAAGAGCGATACAAATTCCAAAAAGTATCATCAAAAAAAGTCTTTAAAGAATACCCTGATATTAAAAAATATTTATTGGGTGGTGAACTTTGAAATGATTGAGGTTATATTGTAACTTTGGATGATGGTATAACTTCCGATAGGGCTATCAAAATATTTAAAATAGTTCTAAGCAACTACTGTTTTCCAGATATTGTTTACACTTATATTACTTTCTAAAAGCAATGATAGTCTAGTATTAAATGGTTGATTCTTTCGTGATCAAGTTTTCAGTGCAATGAATGCTACATTTTCATTCATTTTAGCAGGTCTGACTTTGCATCACAGAAGGTTGAACAAAAAGTGCTTTGAGAAGAAGAATTCCACCGTAACTATTCCAGTTTTTATTTATTCCATCCTATTCCTATTAAACCTTTCTTGTTCTGTAAACACTATGTCTACCCATTTCATATCTCAACAAAGACTCAGTCTTTCTTTAATGTCTACCTTGGTTGCCTAAACAACTTTTGATCTGCAAGCAAGTCTACAACCATCCTTACCACTCCATCATCAAAGCTTGTTTTAAAGACAAGGTTCACGCGGATAATTTTCAAGTCATATTAATAGGTTCATAACGTGCTTTTCCCTGCACAGAATAACTTCTTTGGTTGTTGCCTTCTTTTCGGTAACAAGCCCGTGCTTTTCTTCGTAGTTTCGAATCGCAGTACTCAGCTCCTCAACTGCAAGCATTGATCACTGAGCTCTGATCGGAGAAAAGCCCTCTAAGTTCTTAAGAAGCTTGTTTCAATGTTATTTTCTTTGCTTCATCCTGGTTTTTCCACGAACATGGTATCTAATAAAAGGTAAAGGATCACAAAATATATTTACTACCAGAAGATGTAATCTATACTTGTATTGCTGATTCAAAGGGTAGATTATCCTCGGTTGGACTTCAGAATGTGAAAAAGAGCTGTACCATCATTCTGCATTCAAAAATTATAAAGAAGTTCGGGAAGTTTTAGAAAAGGAAGAGAAACTACAGAAGTTGAAAGAAAATATTGCCAAAAATTTTAGACACTCAATCTTCTGGAAGAGCAAGTCAGATAGCTGGAAAAAGGGTGATCTTTCGAGTACAGAATTGTTTTCTCAACAACTATCGTAATCATTTTGTATTGTTGTTAACTTTAAAAAGTTACTGTTCTCTCCATGAATTACAAAAAAGATTTAGAGGGCTAATTTTCAGGGCCATTACAACATATCTTAAACTTGCCTTCATTGCCCTTTTTTCTTTTTTGAGTCTTCCTCATATATTCTTTATCGAGTGTTTTGTAAAAAATGGTCATCATCTATTATTTGTTTGATATAATTTCCAAGATACGATAAATGCCTTTTTTGGTATTTGGTTCTGCAATTTTGTTGTTATAGTAAACATGTTCCAATGCATGAAAATGCATCACGAAGCTGTTATTTTGTTCCAAACATTTTATCATTTTATTTGAACTTAATGATTCTCTAAAGCTAAAAATCTGGTCGCGTCCATAAATTATTAAGTAATTCTAAAAAAAGAGAACCTTTTATTTTGAGGAAAACCTCGAAAATCCTTTTGCTCACAGTTTTTATTAACTCACAAGCACGACAACAAAATTTAATTTTGATATCAAAAGATTACAAAGTATTTTAGCAATTGCTGAAAGAATAACTGATCACATATGGTATTTAAAAAAGTTATTGACGTTCAGAGTTACTGTTTAATAACTTATAACCTGACCATAGATTAAAAAGCATGGAATAAAAAATATATATGAAGTAATACAGTATAATAGTTAAAAGTAATGTGTGCTAGTAAAAGCTGTAGCGGGTTAGTCAGATACACAGTGACTTATACCGCATATTTAGATTAGAGACTTTTTAATATTTTATGGGGTCTCCATAATTTATTATTAATTCACTAGCAATTGACTTCAATAGATCAAAAAAACCAGTAAATAAATAAAAAGTCTATAAAATTACTATAGCTTGATCGATCCGCATGAAAGCACAGAGACGTCAGATTTATTCTATGATCCAGGGTGTTGTTAAACATCCAGTTATCATACAAAAATTTATACTGTTCCAGACAAAGGATTCAATAAAGGATTTCAATAAACCGCTGATTCTCACGGGTCGTTTATATACTGTTAATGAGCGTATAAAGAAGGTCAGGGTTTTATAGAAATTATCTATATTAGCTCTTGTGTGGTATTATGTAAATAAGGCTAAAATAAATTGATGGGGGTTTATTAAAATGGAAAGGGTTTCTACAGGCATAGAAGAATTGGACAGGAAGTTAAGTGGGGGTTATCCTGTAAATAAAGTGACCCTTGTTACAGGTATTGCAGGGAGCGGGAAAACAATTATCGGTATCCATTTCATTCACAAAAATTGCCTTGAAGGCAAAAAATGTTTGTTAATTGCAACTGAAGAAACTCCTGAAGATATTCTCTACCAGGCAAGAATGGTAGGACATGACCTTAGACCATTCTATGAGAACGGACAGTTAGTTATAGAAAATATTTTTGAGGATCGCTCCGAAGTTATAGAGCAGACGAGATATGGATTTAGGCCTGAAATTCTGGATATTGAAATCCCCAATCTGTTTAGATCTATACGTGAAGGAACCGATTGTCTTGTCGTAGATAACATAGGAACCTTTGCTCTCAGGGTTTCTACAAAAAAACTTAGAGACCAATTTGACGGGTTGAATTACATTGTAAGAAAAAAAGGATGTACTGCTCTTCTAATAATGGACGAATCTGCACACAATATGACCCATCAGCTTGCTGAGTATTCAGTCTATGGGTCCATCCACTTATTGGTAAAAGAAAACTCTTACCTTGGAATAATGGAGCGTTACCTGTACATACTTAAGATGCGCAGCACTCCTATTTCTCCCGAAATGTCTGTCTTTGAGATCACTTCTGAAGGAATCAAAATTCATGAGTCAGGGGGAGAAAGTCTTGCTTAGTAAAAGAAACAAACTAAAAGTACTTATCATCGATGACATCCCAGAAAATATAGAGATTGTGGAAGCTTTCCTGTCACTGGAACCCTATGATGTTATTACTGCTCGAAGCGGGAAAGAAGCCCTCTTAAAAGTAAAAGGAGATAAACCAGATTTGATCCTTCTGGATATTATTATACCTGATATGAATGGATATGATATCTGCAAAATTATCAAGGATGATCCTGAGACCCAGTTCATTCAAGTTTTAATGCTAACTGGCCTTTCGGAGCTTCAAGATAAGATAAAGGGAATCGAAGCCGGAGCTGATGATTTCCTTATAAAACCAATTAACAGACTGGAGCTCAAGACCAGAGTAAAATCTATGCTTCGAGTAAAATCCATGCATGACCGGTTGGTGGCTGACCGCGATCGTCTTGAGATTAAAAATAGAATACAAAGTATCCTTACATCAATTATTCCGACTTTACTCCAGGCTATTTCCCATGAGGAAAAAAAGATCATTATAAACCAGATAACAGGTATGGTTGAAAAAACGCTTCTTGATATGTACTATTTTGAAAATCGAGAAATGGATTTCGCTTATGCAGGGGAAATCTGTGCTGAGGTAATGAACCAGTTAGGTGGTAATTTTACCTCTTTCATGGGTGAAACCGAAAATTCTTGGATAATCAAGGGAACAAAGTGCCCCTGGAAAGGTGAAGAGGCCCGTAAAAACTCTATTTTATGTACCCTTACACGAAAAATCTTTTCAAATATAGCTTTGAAAGTGGATTCGGACTTCAATATTGAGGCCCGGAAAACTATAGGAAATAAAAACGACTGTTGTGAATTTCTTATTAAGGTAGCATGAATTGCCACTTAGCTTTCTTATAAAGGTTGAATGATATTACTTGCTTGGGTAAGTGAAAGCTTTTGATAAATTGCAAAATTTTCACAATAATTATTAAAGTTTGCAAGCAACGTATGGAGCAAATTATTTATTTCAGTTGATGTGAATAAAATTTGAGGCTGATTTCGACTATGAAATCTATAATTTTCAGTAAGAATGTTCTTTAACTGATGATAAATGGAATAGGATCTTTTTTCCACTTGTTTTACCTTGCTTTTGTCCAGTTTTATTTCCAATTTTTTGAGGTTTGAATACCCCTTCTTTTAGAATTGAAACTATTATGACTTAAAAGTGGCAAATTTTATACATCTTCAGTTCAAGTAAAATGTTTCAAAAAAGTAGGTCAGTTGTTTACTTCATGCTTATAATAATTCTCATTCCTTCGGGTGTGATATCAAACAGAGAGTACTTAACTGGAACAGTCTTCTCCCTCATTTTTTCGATATAGATATACTGTTTTGTCTTTCCAGAGCTAAAGTTTTCCTGTGACATAAGCCGTATTAGCCCAAAAGCCATATAGCCGGCAAGTCGGTGGGTCAGATTATAAGAGTCCTCGTCCATAATAAAGAGGCTTGTACATTCGTTTTTCAGAAGAATTATGCTTATCGAGCTAAATTCATCGGCAAACTCTTTTATATCGTAATTTATAGCCAGGACCCCAATGGTATCAATAACCACAACATCAACTTCTGAAGACATTGCACTGAGATACTCTATTATGTCTGTATCCACAGAGCAGAGTCCTTTACCGAACTTGGAAACGAATTTAATTTTGTTCATTTTGTCCTCAAAGACATTCCTTATACTAAGCAGTCCACTCTCTAAAAAAGGTTTGAGGTCAAGTTTGATGCTTCGGGACTGGCTGAGGATGTCTTCAGTGAGTTCCCTCGTCAGAATCAATATACATTTCCTGCCTTCCTGGCAGCTCCTGTGCAGAAAGTGAAGTCCAAGAATAGTTTTCCCAGCACCTGGAGGACCCGTTATAAGAATCCCCTTTCCTTTAGGATATCCTCCATCCATTAACACATCCAACCCTTCAATTCCTGTAGACAAACTCTCCATATTATCACACCTCAACCTCGAAAATTTCTACATTTATATTTGTTTTGAGTGATAGATCCTAAATTCCGCAAATGTACACGGATTTATAATTTGTTTGCTTATTTGGCCACTATTATTCAGTGAAAGTTAGATTAATTAAGTTACTGTTATATTGAGGAAATAGATGGCATCCTTGTACACATCTACGGAAAGTGGGATAGATTCCTTCCTCAAAACGAAAATAAATATTATACAAAGCAGACTTTTACTCAAGGTATCTTTCCTTAAACTCTGAAATCTGCTTATTGCTTCCAACAACTGCAATTATATCTCCGGCCTTAATTGCTGTTTGCCTTGTAATGGTAGTTATAATCAGTTTTCCCCTTCCAATGCCTATAATAGTGCATCCGATATTCTTTTCGAGATCAAGGTCTTCTATTAATTTATCCTCAAGATAAGAACCCTTCTCAACGTGATGCTTTTCAATTTCTATGCCCTCGTAAAGCATTATATCCTCGTCGATTCTACAGCTTTTTCCCACGCAATTTGCAGTCATTTTGGCAATCATCTGGCCGGCTACTATGGAAAGAGAACCGACATAGTCCGCTCCTGCCTTGTAGATCTTATCTATGGATTTAACTGAATTTGCCCTTGCGACGATGGTGACTTCCGGATTAAGACCCCTAGAAATGAGGGTTGCAAAAATAACATTCGTATCGTCATTAAGGACCACAAAAACGAAAGAAGCAGTCTTTACTCCGGCTTCAATCAGTATCTCTTCATCTGATGCGTCGCCGATTAGATACTCAAAGTCAACATAATCAAAAACTGTTTTATTGGAGTCTACAACTACGAAACGAAAAGGTCCTCCAGAAAGTACTTTTACGATGCTTTTTCCAACATCTCCGTACCCGAGTAAGACAAAATGCCCTTTAGTTTCCATTTTTGACTCCAAAATCCTCAGAATTTATGCTCTTAAGACTTAATATTTGACTTGTTCTGTAAACTTAATGCTATCTTTTTGGATATAGATAAATTTAAAATGTATATCAAACTATCGGATCAATGTGTCACTTTTTTTAGTTTTGAAAGCCCATCTGAAGTTCCTGGAGTCAGAAAACTAAGTTTTCCATGATCAAATTTTCATTTTTGGGATTGAAGGAGATGTACCAATTTTTCCATATTTTCTATAATTTTTGCACATGTCAAATTCTTCTGTCTATAAATTTCTTTAATTGCCTTTTTTTACATTAAGGTTTTCCAGTAGATAGGGGACTCAAGGATATGGATTCCTCCAAAAATTTAGGTTGTTCGTTTGATTCCGACTCATAAATTTTAGTCGACTTATTTTAGTCGACTTTTTTCCGATAAACTGTCCAAACAATGCTTTGGAAGAGACAATTGTATCAACCCCTGCGTACTTAGGTATTTTGTGTTGGATTTGTTCTCAAAAATAGCAATAATTTTAGGATATTAAAACTCCGGGCGTCAGAACAATATTTCCACTTTTTCATCAGATTTTTTTGTAATTAAGAGTCTTGCTTTTTCAATACCTTCGATAAACCTCAGATTTCCACAAATTGCTTATGTAAGCATTATAACCTAAATAAGTTTATTTTTTTCTTTAAGAGTTACATAAGTAAAAATTTTAATAAATAAAAATTGTTATTAAGAGATATAAAACTCCATTGCTCAAATGAATAGGAGTTTCTCAAAATTCTCACAATATTTTTTGTAATATTACTACTTACTTCATAGACACGACACAAGATTAATATAACGTAATTCTTTATATATTGATTAATAGATACCGTCTAAATTGGACCAAATTAATGGCTTAAATAAACTAAAAGGGATTCCTGGGAGAAATTAAAGATGTGCGAACTTAATGTTATCCTGCTTCGAGGAAACAGGCGCGAAAGGGTTATGGATTCCGTGGCAAAAATCCTGGTTGAAGGAAATTCAATCCAGCTTACGGGGATTCTTGGGGATAAAATGACCCTCGTAGGTTCAATAAAAGAAGTTAATATATCACGCGGAGAAGCTCTTATTCTTGCAAACTAAAATTTTGCACTTTATTTTTACATTTTTTATCTGTTCTTTTACTTATTTTTCAGATTCTTTTTTGTATGGCTTCTGAGAAAAGTATAAGGACATTTAGTTTTTGTAGTAATTTTGCCGATATTCTGTGGATGCTATACAAATGTATAATTTGGTTGCAAATTTGCACACTATATTATTATTGAAATCTGAATTAGTTTTTAAGCTGCTTCTATATTAAGAAAATATATGGCATTCTTGTTTCATCTGTGGAAAGTGGGATTCTGCTCTAATTGACTCAATAAATTAAATCATAAATCCATCAGATGTATATAATATCTAAATTCAGTTATTGTAATCTGGTTAGTTCGTATTTTTTATTCTAAAGCAGGGTAATATGGTGCTTTATGTGCTAAAAATGCAAAAGCTGGGTTATAAGGTATCAATTTATTTTAACTCGAATACCCCACAGCTTGCTGTGGGGATGGAAAATATATGCTTCGAAATTGGTAAAAGGTACTATTAAGTTTGATACCGCAGGTACTGATAGTGATCATGTACATCTTTTATTTTCTTTCGGAATGATCTTTCTGAATGATAAGACTGTGGTACTGACTGATATTTACATAGAAAAACCAATAAATTTCCTGAAAGAAATTCAATCAATAAATTGTTTATCAGGTTCGAAGTCGGAGAGACCATGCCATTGCTGTAAAACAAGTAGATCTTCTTTTGAAATTATCGAGTACTAGTTAGTGAATTACTGGGAAAATTTCGATAAACCCTTAAATTTCTTCCTTGCTTATAAATTGCAGATAAATGACTCTTTAAAATCAGAGGTTTATCGAAATCCTCTGAAGATGGATACTTGTTATCTGATACTTTCTTTCAAGTTCGGCTACTAACATGTAACAATCTCTGCCTATATTTATGAGAAGTCCTTATGTAAAGGCAATATTCTCGGTGGTTAGGACAAGAATATTGTTCTGAATTCTTTTTGCCTTCACATTCCAACGATGTCTTCAGTATCATCTAAACTAATTAGTCTGATGAGTAGATTCATATTCCTTCACTATCAAATTTTTCTTAATTAATAATCCATCATAGATTCTGATTCAATATATAATTATTTATGAGGCTTTTCCGGCTCGTAGACCATGGTTCCTATTCCACAATTTGTAAATAGTTCGAGAAGCATGGAGTGAGAAAAGCTTCCATTAATTATATGGGCTCTTTCAACCCCGCTTTTTACTGCCATTGCAGCGCCCTTAATTTTAGGGATCATGCCCCCATGTATAATGCCCTCAGAGATAAGAATATCTATATCATCCAGAGTTACACGAGATATACGACTGCTTGGATCCTTTAGGTTTCTAAGAAGGCCTGAAACATCAGTCATCAGTATTAGTTTTTTGGCATGCAGAGCTGCAGCAATATCGCTTGCTACCGTATCAGCATTAATATTCAGAGCATTGCCCTTTGCGTCCACAGCGATGGGCGAGATAACCGGAATGTAACCTTTTTCAAGTACTATATAGAGAATGTCAGGATTAATGACTTCACTTTCCCCTACCCAGCCAATATCAACTTCTGTTTCAATACCCTCAACAACTACTTTCTTGGTAGCCTGCTTATGACCCAGGATCATTCTTCCGTCATATCCCGTAAGACCAATACCTTTTCCTCCTAAAACTCCGATGAGGGATACCATTTTGGTATTGATGTTTCCAACGAGAACCATCCTGGCAATTTCCATAGTTTCGTCATCTGTAATACGGAGCCCTTGGTAAAATTCAGCCTTTTTACCCATACGCTCCATTTTTTCCGTAATCTCAGGCCCACCTCCATGTACTATGACGGGTTTGATTCCCACATAGCGTAGCAGTAGAATATCTTTAATTATATCTTCCAGTATCTGGGCGCTGATCATGGCGTTCCCACCTACCTTGATAATCATTATTGAATCGTAAAATTCCTGCATATAAGGTAGGGCTTCAATGAGCACATTCTCTCTCTTCAGTTCCATGATGTAAGAATCAGAAAATCTGTTTTTAAAATTATCGTTGAATGTTCTTAATCAAAGTTGCTGTGTTTCAGCCAGTTGACAGCAAAGCAGTATACTCGCACCCCAGCTCTGGATATAA
>CAVXNY010000013.1:0-193876 GCA_963763235.1 uncultured Methanosarcinaceae archaeon
TATACTTTAGTCAGTGAATTGGTTCCGTTGCAAAAAAATTATGAGAGGGGTACTATAAAATAAACAGGAATCTAAAAGTATATGTCATGCCAGTAAATTCCTTTAAGTGGAAGCATTATGAAGGAGAAATTATCTTATTAAATGTAAGATGGTACTTAAAATATGCATTAAGCTATAGAAATTTAAAGGAAATGATGATCGAAAGAGGAAGTCAAGTTGATCACAGTACTATAATGAGATGGGTACATCAATATTCTCCTGAAATAGAAAAGAAGATCAGAAGACATTTAAGAACAACAAACGATTCGTGGAGAGTTGATGAAACTTATATAAAAGTAAAAGGTAAATGGAAATATTTTTACCGAGCAGTTGATTCAAATGGAGATACAATTGATTTCATGTTAAGTGCAAAACGAAATCTAAAAGCTGCAAAGCGATTCCTTAAGAAAGCTTTGAGTTCAAATCATAATCAAATTCCAAGAGTAATCACAGTTGATAAGAATCCAACTTATCCTATTGCCATAAATGAACTGAAAAATGAAAAGCAGTTGTCTAAAAATGTTGAAATTAGACAAGTAAAGTATGTGAATAACATTGTAGAACAAGATCATAGATCTATAAAGCGAATCGTTAATCCAATGTTAGGATTTCAGTCTTTTCGCTCTGCTAGTAAGACTTTAAAAGGAATTGAAGCTATAAATATGATCAAAAAAGGACAGGTAATCGATCTAAATTACTCTGTTCTTAATGAAGTCAAATATATTAATCAATTGTTTAGTATAATTTTATAATGTTGGTATATTTCCCTCGGATCTTTTGACTTTTATTTATTACTTTTATTTATTACTTATAGATTTACCTGCTTATTCTGGAGTTTTTGCAACGGAACCACAAATTGTGTATAATGATCATTGAACGATGGCGAATGATTTATCACCCAATTTATTTTGGATCTACCTTCGGTCTTTATCAAGGAAGAAGAAAAAATTGTACTAGCTACTGAGGATATTACCTATATTTTGAGAATTACTTTCCGAGGAGTCCGGTTATATAAAGTAACCTTGGTGTATTTCTATGAGATCCTATAGGCATAATATGAATTCCTCGCGAAAATTTTGCGAGTTCGGATATAATTTCTGAGGCTATGGAAATGCCTTCTTCCACGGGATTAGATGTCTTTCTCATGCGGAGCATTATTTCCTCAGGTACACTGATCCCAGATATGTTTCTGTTCATGAATTCAGCCATTGCAAGGGACTTAGAGGGATCAAGCCTGCAATTACAGGTATATCGAGGTAGTTTATGGCTTCCATAAATTCCTCAAACATACCTAAATCAAATACAGCCTGGGTCTGGATAAAATTAGCTCCACACTTAACTTTTTTTTCAAGCTTTATGAGTTGCAAGGGATTGTCAGGATTTATTCCGGAGACAGCACCAGTACAGAAAGAAGTTCCTCCTTTTAATTTATTTCCTGCAAAATCAACGCCAGAATCAAGTTTCCTAACAATTTGAAGAAGCTGCACAGAATCGAGATCATATACCGGCTTTGAGCCAGGATGATCTCCACACGAAGGAAAATCCCCAGTCATTAAGCAAATATTCCGTATACCCAAAGCATAAGCACCCAAAAGATCTGACTGAAGTCCGAGTCTATTCCTGTCACGGCAAGTTAACTGCATAATGGGCTCGTGCCCATCATCGAGCAGAAGCTTACTAAAAGCTAAGGAACTCATATGCATTATCGAGCATTGATTGTCAGTGACGTTTAGAGCATCTACAACGCCTTTGAGCTGGCTAGCATCTTCCAAGGGAACTGAAAAATTAGTTCCCTTTGGAGGAGAGATTTCAGCAGTAACCAAAAATTTGCTGGAATTCAGTTTTTCACGAAAATTGAGATGCATCAAATAAGAATACTAGAAATGAAATTATTTAAATCCATGCTCCTGGGGGGTATGTACAATGTAAAGAAGATCAAGCCTCTCAATTTTCTTCAAACGCTCATAAATAAGAGTCCATGCACAATCTTTCAACTTGTCGATTTCACACTTACCGTCAACATTACCTCCACATGGCCCGTTCAAAAGTCCTTTTGCGCATCGGGCTTTTGGACAGATTCCGCCGAATTCGCCTATGATACAGTTCCCACACATGATGCACTGATTGTGAATAAGCTCACCTCCGCTCGATCCGCCTAATGAAATTGTATCTGTTGAGCCGTATACGGGAACATCCACTACATTAGATATTGAGGAAACGCCACTGCCGCAGCCCATTACAAGGATACAGCATGCGGAAGTTATTTTCTCATTTTTCTCAACCAAAGACTCAAAAGACCGTATGCTACAGGCTGCAGTAGGAAGAGCCCAACCTACTACATGCTTGCCACTCTCCTCAAGTTTTCTGCACATTTTAAGAACTTCTGGTTCCCCGCCAATTCTCAGTTTTGCCGCGCAGACATTGCATCCGATAACGAACATGTTGTCTTCATTTTTAAGAGGGCAAGAATTACCTCAAAGGGTTTTGCTGAAGTTATAATCATAATTACCTCAAATATCGATATTCCAGATCGTTTCGGTTTGCAATACATTCGTAGATCATTTCGCCAATAAGTGGAAGGGAGTGATCTTGTATCTTAAGTTTTTTGGCAAAGCGCTCAAGTTGCATCATAGTGCCAATTATAAGCGCATCAATCGTTTCCGTTTCATGGGTAACTGCATTCCTTTCCAAGGCTGCATCCCCCCCCAGAGCAAGCATTTCTTGTTTTATTATGAGACCCTCTGTCGTTGTAAGGTTGCGAATTTTCAGCATTAAATGAATGCTTTTGTACTGCGTTACTTGTGAGTTTATCCTTGTTGCCCCAATTTTCCGCATTGCTATTGCTGCATCCTGAGGGGTCTTTATCTCAAAAACAGAAACTTCATGTATGCCATCTTTTACTACAGTTGCCCGCCTTCTTAGAGCTCCTATAAGCCTTACAACGTCAAAGGTCTCAGATACATCATGTGTACGAATAATATGAGCACCCTTGTACACTGCAATAGCTGCTGCCGCCAAGCTGCCATAAAGCCTCTCAGTTGCAGGTTTTCCAAGTACCTCCCCTATGAAGGATTTTCTTGAAAGAGCTGCCAGCAAAGGCTTTTCAAAAATATTAAGGCGTTCAAAATCATCGAGGATTTCAAAATCATGCATAGGAAGCTTAAATTTTGTCCAGCTACCTATTGCAGGGTCCAGTATCAGATTTTTCTGGTTGACTCCTCCAGCTTCAGCAGCCCCTATAATAGAATCAAGTGCTTCGATGACGGAGTTCATTCCCAACACATCGCCGGGAATTTTTAAAGAGGCCATGACAACTGCAGGACACCCATATTCTGCGACTACTTCGATCATTCGAGGGTTTGCGGTAAAACCGGAGATATCGTTTATAATCTCAGCTCCTCTTTTGAGAGCTCCTTCTGCGATTTCGGGAAACATTGTATCGACGGAAATTACTGCATCCACATTGCCTTCAAGAGCCTCTAGAGCTGGTAAAATGCGTTTTAATTCTTCTTTCTTGCTTATTTGTTCGGAAAAACGCCAGGTTGAACGGGCTCCAAGATCCAAGAAAGTTGCTCCATCTTCAACCATCTTTAGAGCAATTTCAAGTACTGAATCCTGGCTCACAACAGAGCTTTCGTAAAAGGATTCAGGGCTCAGGTTAATTATACCCATTATATGTGACGGGTATCTATCTCCCACCTTTATCCCGCAGATATCAGCATCAACGACCATTTTTGGCAACCAGATTATATCAATTTGTGAATCAACTTACGCCAACAAGTGCATAATCAACATTTGTAAGAAGATAATTATGCTAACCTAATTCGCGGATCTTTTCAGTAATTAGCTCTTTTCAGCGATGGGCCTTTGAGCTATGACTGAGATTCATAAAAATTTTTATTATTTTTTGGATTCATGAATTATCGAAGTCGCGAAATGTGTGAAATAATGATGAATTTTTGCAATACCAGAAGATGTTCAAAAGTTTCCTATTCATTACATTCCGCCTATTGAAAATATATTGTGATATTTCTGAAAAAACCTTTTTATTTAGTTACTAGAGATTTAAGGATAGAAACTGCGATTTATCAGGTAGAATTGCTTAAAGACTTATAATAAAGAGGATTTCAATAAATCTCTGATTTCCAAGAGCCAATTTATAAAATTTATAAGCATTGATGAAATTGAGGGGTTTATCGGAATCTCTACAAATGATAACTCCGAATGCTATCAAATACGCTTCAATGATACATATAAATATTGATGTGTGAAATTGATTTAATACAATTGTAAAAAATAATATTACGTATTGATCGATAAATTGGCTTTAAAAAATAATTGCTACTACAGTACACTTGTTATATCAAAAAAGAAGTCAAATTTTTGTAATCTGCCATAATTAGATAACTAATTATTTTTGTTTTAGTATGAAAATATGGGAGTAAGAATCTCAGGTACTAACGCGATTATTTTATTCCTAAATAATTCATATTTGCTGAAGTTTCAAATTATTATTCTGATTGTTTCCTGGTTGTTAAACATATTAATATTTTTCTCACTAATTTCTGCATTTGATCCGATTTTTTCCTTTTTGATTCATTATGCTTTGATTTTAAATTTATGAGATCCTTTTGGAGAAAAAAATCTTAAAAAAGAACGTTTTAGAAATATTTTTCTGCACACATTAACACATGCTTCATTAGCATGGCGATCGTAATCGGGCCTATGCCTCCTGGAACCGGAGTAAGGAGAGAAGCTTTTTTGATTACGTTTTCAAAATCGACGTCTCCATATACGCCGTTTTCTTCCTTGGTGATACCCACATCAAAGATAACTACTCCTTCTTTTATCATATCAGCTTTGACAAGGTATTTTACTCCTGCTGCAACTACAAGGATATCAGCTACAAGGGTATACTTTTCAAGATTATCTGTAAACACATGGCAAACTGAAACAGTTGCATTGCGATTTAGAAACATTGCTGCCATGGGTTTTCCAACAACATTGCTGTGTCCGATGATAACCACATTTTTGCCTTTTACAGACACATTATACTCCTCAAGAACTCGGATAATTCCATGGGGAGTACAGGGAACAAGACCTTCATTTCCGATCATGAGTTTTCCCATATTGTAAGGATGAAAACCATCTGCATCTTTTGTAGGGGTTATCGCTTCCATTGCTTTCGGGGAAGAAAGATGCTTTGGAAGTGGAAGCTGAAGCAGGATTGCATGCAAATTTATATCTCTATTAAGAGTATCAATCAGGGAAAAAAGTTCATCCTGATTGGCTTCTGCCGGAAGAAGATAGTCTTCTGCATCAATACCTACACGTTCACAGGCCTTGTGCTTGAGGTGGACATACATCTTGGAAGCAGGATCTTCACCAACGAGGATTGTTGCAAGGGCTGGGATAACTCCATGGCTGTTTTTCAGTTCTTTGACTCCTGATCTTACTTCTTCTTCGATCTGTTGGGCAAGAAATTTCCCGTCTATTATCCGTGAAGAATAGCTTTCTGTTGACATTGGTAAGAACACCCTAACCTTTTAGTTTAGCAATAAACCGGGAACCTTGAGCAAAGTTCTCTTACATTACGACTTATTTCAGAAAGAAGTTTCTCGTTTGCCTGATTTTTGATCGAGATTTCGATATATTCTGCAATCAATTCCATTTCTTTTTCCTTCATACCCCTTGTAGTACAGGCAGGAGTCCCAAGCCTTATTCCGCTAGTGACAAACGGGCTACGGGTTTCGAAGGGCACTGTATTCTTGTTTGCAATAATCCCAGCTTTGCTCAGGGATATTTCCGCATCCTTGCCTGTGATGTCCATATTATTCAGGTTGACAAGCATAAGATGGTTGTCTGTTCCGCCAGAAACAATATTAAATCCCCTATCTTTTAGACACTTACAGAGAGTTTTTGCATTCTTTACGGTCTGAAACTGGTCCGTCCTGAATTTTTCGCTCATGGCTTCCTTCAAAGCCACTGCCTTTCCAGCTATGATATGCATGAAAGGACCACCCTGGATACCCGGGAAAACAGACTTATTAATTCCTAATGCTAGCTCTTCTGTCCTAGATATGATCATTCCGCCCCGTGGACCACGAAGAGTCTTGTGGGTAGTGGTAGTAACGAAATCCGCATACGGCACAGGACTCTGGTGCACGCCTGCAACTACAAGCCCTGCGATATGTGCAATATCTGCAAGAAGATATGCGCCAACATCATCAGCAATTTCCCTGAACTGCTTGAAATCTATTTCACGTGGATAAGCAGATGCGCCGCAGACGATCATTTTTGGTTTACATTCCTTTGCCACTTTCAAGAGTTCGGTATAGTCAAGAATTTCAGTTTTTTTGCTAACTCCGTAGGGAACAACATTGTAAAGCTTTCCGGAAAAACTTACAGGACTACCATGTGAAAGATGCCCTCCGTGAGATAGGTTCATTGACATGATGGTATCTCCAGGATTTAATACCGAAAAATAGACAGCCATGTTGGCTCCTGAACCTGAATGTGGCTGGACGTTAATATATTTTGCCTTAAATATCTCTTTGCCTGGAGATCGCAAGATCTTCAGCGATATCGACAAAGTCGCAGCCTCCGTAGTATCGCTTGCCAGAATATCCCTCTGCATATTTGTTAGTCATAATTGAGCCCTGGGCTTCCATAACGGCTTTACTTGCATAATTTTCAGACGCAATCAGGTTCAATTTGTATTCCTGACGTTCGGCTTCTTTTTGGATAGCCTCGGACAGTTCCCGATCGATTTTATCAATATAAGACATTACTGTCACCTGAGTATCTATTACATCTATAACCTATTCTAAATCAAGAATTTTTTGCTGGATTACGATTGATTAATATTCATAAGCAGATACTTGCAAGCTTCATATTGTGAAGGTATTCAAGAATTTGAAGTTTCAAGAAAATGGGGTTTAGCTGATTAAGATCATCGAACAAACTGGAGTCCTTAAACAACATTATAACCTTTTTTATAACATTTTATATGTGAGGTTCTGTATACTGAACTATTAAAAACTTCCAGAGAAAAATTCCTGCATGTTTTTGAAGTAAAGTAGATTTTGAAATTTGGATCATTTTTGAGTTTTAATGTTTCTTGGAAGCTCCAATTTGAATTATTAATAACTACGCAGGCATCAAAGAAGCTATTGATATGTAAAATTTATTCTGGTTTGAGCATTAATTCAATCGCTTGATCAATTAAAGGGATACTACAATTCTACCCTCAATTTTAAGTTTACCCTCTACAAAGAGCCTGACAGCTTCGGGATAGATAATATGTTCCTGTTCGAGGATTCTGGCAGCAAGAGTTTCTTCAGTATCCCCTTGGAGTACAGGCACGCAGCTCTGAAGGATTATAGGACCGGAATCAAGTCCTTCATCTACAAAGTGTACGGTACACCCTGCAACTTTTACCCCATATTCGAGTGCCTGTTTCTGGGCATGGAGTCCTTTGAAAGATGGGAGAATAGATGGATGAATATTCAGGATCCTGTTTCTGTATGTCTCAATAATTTCGTGTCCTAAAAGCTGAAAATAACCTGCAAGTAGAAGAAGGTCAATATCATACCGTTTCAAAATCTCAAGTATTTTTCGATCATATCCTGCTTTGTCACACGTACTCGGATTAAGAAAAACAGTGTTTATTCCATGATTCCTTCCTCTTTCAAGTGCATAGGAATCTTCCTTATTGGAAATAATCACATTGATTTCCGCATTCTTTACGTAGCCCTTTTCGATGCTGTTTATAATTGTCTGAAGATTCGAACCCCTTCCAGATACCAATACTGCAATCTTCACAATCATTGAAGCTTTTAAATTGGAACAATGATATATTAGAGTTTTGGAACTATGCGAAATATTTAAAATGCAGATGGGGATTTACAATATCACTAAAATAAGCAAAGGTAAATAAATGTATTTCTTGATTTTCAAATTGAAGAGTTTCTTCGAATAGAGGCAATGTCGCAGATTTGCTGTACATTTAAAACTAATTTTTTTATACTGTATCTAATTCGGTTCTTCATATATATTAATTCCCTTCCTCATAATTTATTGATATTTGCTATTCTACGCAAAGATCGAGACACTGCAAATAAATATTAGGGTTTTTCATGGGTATAGCAATTACTGAAAATACTATAAATGTTGGTATGATTCAAGAGCTTTTGCTCTGATGAAGTGTTTCAGATTGTGGATGATTCTTGTATATATATTTATTGGTTGTTTTTTTAATATATTTTGTCTTCATAATTTGTAGACCCACCGCAAAAGCTGGAGATACGGAAAAAATGCTTGATTTTGGAATTAACATTTGATGTACAGGGTTTTTGCTTATATGAACAACCGCTTCTGTGAATATCAAAAATAATTTTGATTGTAAGGTTTCTCCCAATGATACTACATTATATATATATATTACATCAAATCTATCACGTTTAAGACTTTCAAAGGTAATGTATAAATTCTAAAAAAGGTTCATTAAGTTTATGAAAGCTATCATCCTCGCAGCAGGAGAGGGGCTGCGCTGCAGGCCTCTTACTCTCACGCGTTCAAAAGTAATGCTTCCTATCGCCAACAGGCCAATTTTAGAGCATGTTATTGATTCGCTTGAGAAAAATGGAATATTTGAAATTATATTGGTTGTTGGTTATGAAAAAGAACGAATAATGGACTATTTTCAAGATGGGCTAAACTTTGGAGTAAAAATAAAATATGTAGAACAGAAAGCTCAGCTTGGCACCGCACATGCAATCGAACAAGCAAAAAAATTAATCGATCCCGAAGATTCAGGATTTCTCGTTCTGAATGGTGACAATCTGGTGGAACCGAAAACCATAGCTGATCTTCTTAATAATTATAAGGGGGATGCGAGTCTTCTAACAGTAAGGATGGAAGATACTGCAGGTTACGGTGTGGTGTTGAAAGAAAGGGAAAAGGTTACAAAGATTCTGGAAAAAAGGCCTGGTGATATTAGTCGTATTGTAAATACTGGAATTTATATTTTCACCCCTCAAGTCTTTGAAACTATTGAAAAAACCCCTATATCGGAAAATGGAGAGTATGCAATAACAGATACCATTCAGCTTATGATCAATGAGGGAAAAACAGTTACTTCCGTCCCGACAGAATCTAAATGGTTGGACGCTATCCATGCATGGGATCTGTTAAAAGCAAACGCCATAGTCTTGGATCCTGCAAAGGATTTGAGAATAGAAGGAGAAATTGAAGAAGGAGCGGTAATCCGGGGGAAGGTGGCAATAGGGAAAAATACTAAAATTCGCTCCGGAACTTACATCGTAGGTCCTGTAGTCATAGGAGATAATTGCGATGTCGGCCCTAACGTTGTAATTCTGCCTTCCACAACAATAGGAAATAATGTATCTATCAGGTCATTTACCGAGATCCAAAACAGCATAATAATGAACGACTGCAGGATATACTCACATGGGCAAATATCTCATTCAATAATTGGAAGCAACAACACAATTGGCTCAGGTTTGTTTGTTGAAGAAAAAGATGGACTGTTGATCATTATGAACGGAATAATTCATAGAGCCCCCAGACTTGGTACCATCTTCGGGGATGATAACCGGATAGGAAACAGTGTACTTGTAAAAGCTGGAGTAACGATAGCTGTCGACTGTTTGGTGGAATCTGGAAATACTATCTACAAAGATCTGCCTCGTCATTCAGTGGTTCTTTAATTTCCAAAAAGGGGGTAAAAAAATGTGTGGAATTGTAGGATATGCAGGGAAGAATTCTGCTGCGTCTGTAATTATCGAGTCCCTCAAAAAACTAGAGTATCGAGGATATGATTCCGCTGGTATTACGATTCTGGGAAACGAAATCAAAACTTACAAATCAGTAGGTAAAATTGTAAACCTTGAAGCCATAATCCCTAAAGAAATAAATGGCAATATAGGAATAGGGCATACTCGATGGGCGACCCATGGACGACCGAGTACAATAAACGCCCATCCGCATAACTCTGGGAATCCATCGAAGATATCGGTCGTGCATAATGGGATAATCGAGAATTACATGGCATTGAAAGAGCAACTAACTGCAGAAGGATACAAATTCAAATCGGAAACAGATACTGAAGTGGTCGCACATCTACTCCACAAACATATATATGAGAATCCAGATGGAAATGAAGCAAAGTGCGAACTCCTTACAGGACTTCAGGGAGCCCTGAAAGAAATTAAAGGTTCTTACGCCTTTGCAATTATCTGTGCTGACGAACCTGGAAAACTCGTTCTTGCCCGAAAAGATAGCCCTCTTGTTATAGGACTTGGAAAAGGGGAAAACTTTGCAGCATCAGATGTAACTGCCTTTCTTAATTATACAAGAGATGTTATCTTCATAAATGACTTTGAGACAGTTGTTTTGACTCCTGGCAGTGTAGAGATTTTTGACAAAGAAGGAAAAATCCGCGAAAAGAAAATAGAAACTATAGAATGGGACTTTGAAGCTGCTGAAAAAGCCGGTTACGAACATTTCATGCTTAAAGAGATTCATGAGCAGGTAAGTGCAATTCACAATACACTCGCAGGCAAGGTCTCGGAACTTGAAGGGGAAATCTATCTCGAAGAACTGAACATGACTGATGATGAGATAAGGAAGCTCTCAAGAATCCAGATATTAGCATGTGGAACCTCCTGGCATGCAGGGATGCTTGGAAAATACCTTTTTGAGCAGTTGGCAGGAATTCACTGTGATATAGATATCTGCTCAGAATACAGGTACAGAAGCCCTGTTATGAATGATGGAACGTTGGCAATAGCTATCACTCAGTCAGGGGAAACTGCAGATACCCTTGCAGCTGTGCGGGAGATAATGTCTTACAATTGCCCTACCCTTGCAATCACCAACGTTGTAGGAAGTACTATTACAAGAGAAGCAAATAGTGTGCTATATACTAGAGCAGGGCCTGAGATAGGAGTTGCGGCAACCAAGACGTTCAGCACCCAAATTACAATTCTTTATTTGCTTGCCGTAAGATTTGCCCTCTCAAGGGGCAAGTTAAGTCCTGATTATGTTAAAAGATTCATTACGGCAATCAGGAAGGTTCCGGGGCAGATTCAACAAATTCTCAATCAGCAAGAATCAATGAAGGAATGTGCAGAGAACTTTGCTCATGTAAAAAGCTATTTCTTCCTTGGAAGGCACCTAAACTATCCAATTGCCCTTGAAGGAGCCCTTAAACTAAAAGAGATCTCATACGTGCATGCAGAGGGCTTTGCCGCTGGAGAGCTTAAGCACGGACCAATCGCCCTACTTGAAAAAGGAACACCTGTTGTCACAATTGCAACAAGAGGCCCTACGTACGAAAAGGTGCTGAGCAATATAAAAGAAGTAAAAGCAAGAGATGCGATAGTCATCGCAGTTGCCAATAATACGGATACCGAGATCGGAAAATATGCAGATATTGTGCTCACAGTTCCTCAGGGTGACGAATTGTTATCTCCCCTGCTGAATGTTGTGGTCCTCCAGCTGCTTGCTTACTATACAGCTCTTGCTCGAGGCTGCTCTATTGACAAACCGCGCAACCTTGCAAAAAGCGTCACTGTAGAATAATAAGAGGATTGGATATTTCAAAATTGAAAACAACGAAAATTCAGGGAGAATTATTTCAGGAAATTGCGGAGCGGGACATATGAAACTCTTTGGATCTTCAGGAATAAGAGGCATAGCAAACAAAGAAATCACGCCTGAACTTGCACTTAAAGTCGGGCTCGTACTGGGAAGTCGGAAAAAAACTGCTGTTATCGGGAGGGATCCAAGAGTTTCGGCGCCTATGATAGAGCATGCTCTTATTGCAGGACTTACTTCAGCAGGCTGTGATGCTACAGAAATCGGCCTTGTTACCACCCCAACCCTGGCATATGCAACAAGAGCTTACGAATGTGGTGTAATGGTTACAGCCTCACATAATCCATCTGAATATATAGGAATTAAACTTTGGAATCCTGATGGTATGGCTTTTGATTCGGCCCAGCAGGATGAGATCGAAAAAGCTATTGAAACAGAGGGTTTTACAAGGGTTCCCTGGAACCTGATAGGCAAATTCGAAGAAGATGGGAATGCTATTCGGGCCCATATGAATAAGATCAAAAAACTCGTCGGAAGTTCTAGTTTGAAAATAGTACTGGACTGTGGGTGTGGAGCAGGAGGAACGATTAGTCCTTATCTTCTTCAGGAATTGGGTTGTGAGGTAATAACCCTTAACGCTCAGCCTGATGGGCATTTCCCTGCAAGAAACCCGGAACCAAACGATGAAAACCTTTCTCTGCTCAAAAAAACGGTTTTGGATTTCGGAGCCGATCTGGGTATAGCGCATGACGGTGATGCAGATAGAATGATGGTAGTAGATGAGAAAGGTAATTTCGTGTCAGGAGACGAGCTGCTTACTATTTTCGGGTTCTATGAATGCGGAGGTAGCAAAGGGACCGTGGTCGTGCCTGTGGACACTTCCATGATGGTTGATGATTTCCTCAAAGATTCTAAAATCGTTAGGACAAAGGTTGGAGATGTTTATGTTGCAGAAGGCATAAAACAGTTCAACGCCACCTACGGAGGCGAACCTTCAGGAAGCTGGATTTTCCCGAAAATCTCCTACTGCCCGGATGGAGTTTATGCAGCCGCAAAGATTGTCGAGATTGTGAAGGAAAAGAAACTAAGCGAACTAAGGGAAGAACTCCCTCGTTATGCCACGAAAAGAGGGACTCTGCCCTGTGAAAACGAAAAAAAGGCAGAGTTTATGGAAAGGGTAAAGGTGAAACTCGAGCCCCTGGGAGAAGTCCTTGATATAGATGGCATCCGCGTGAAAATGGAAAACGGTTGGGTGCTTGTACGTCCTTCAGGCACAGAGGCAAAAGTGAGAATTACGGCTGAAGCCAGGGAAAATGTTGATGAGATTTTTGAAATGGCTGAAAATATAGTGAAGGAGGCGCTTAAATGAAGGCAGTCGTCCTTGTGGCAGGCAAAGGTACAAGGATGGAGCCTCTAACTTCTGAATGTCCTAAAGTAATGCTCCCAGTTGCGAATAAGCCAATTCTCGAACATATCATGAACTCAGCGGTAGAAGCAGGTATTGAAAGTTTTGTCTTCATTACAGGATATATGGAAAGGCAGATAAGGGAGTATTTTGGAGATGGAAGTAAATTTGGATTAAGCATAGATTACGTACAGCAAAAGGAGCAGTTAGGAACTGCAAATGCAATCGGTTATGCAAAGGGCTATGTTGAAGAGGCTTTTCTTGTACTTAATGGAGACATGCTAATCGGAAAGGAGGACTTAAAAACCTTGATTTCAAGGTCAGAAGAAGCTTTGATCTGTGTGAAAGAGGTGGAGAACCCGTCTGATTTTGGGGTGGTTGAGATCGAAAATAATAAAGTGGTCAGGATAATTGAAAAACCTGTAAATCCTCCAACTAACCTTGCAAATGCCGGAATATATCTCTTCAGAGACTCAATATTTGATTTCATTGACAGAACCCATTCTTCAGTAAGAAATGAATTAGAGATTACAGATTCTATCCAGATGTTAATAGATAGTGGAGTGATTGTTGGTTACAGTCCTCTGGAAGGCAAGTGGATAGATATAGGATATCCATGGGACCTTCTGAAAGCAAATGAAAACCTCCTGAAAGATCTTAAAAGCAGCTGTGAAGGCATAGTGGAACCGAATACAACCATAAAAGGCGAAGTTGTTATCGGGAAAGGCACTCTTATAAGGAGCGGTTCATATATAGAAGGGCCTGTTGTAATAGGGGAAAACTGTGATATAGGTCCGAACTGCTTTATTCGTCCTTTCACAGCTATCGGGAAAAATGTCAGGGTTGGAAATGCAGTGGAAATAAAGAATTCGATTATTATGGAAGGTACCCATGTAGGGCACCTGAGTTATGTAGGCGATAGTATAATCGGAAGGCGCTGTAATTTTGGAGCTGGCACAAAAGTTGCAAATCTCCGCCATGACGGGAAAAATATACAAGTTAGGCTTAAGGGCAAAATTCTCGACTCTGGTAGGAGAAAACTTGGTGTGATTATGGGAGATGATGTGCATACCGGTATTAATACAAGTATAAATACCGGCGTAATAATAGAAAAAGGTAGATATACATACCTGGGTGAAATTATACAACATTGAGCCTGGCATTAAAATGGTTGAAAGTAAAAATATGGGTATTTTTCCAAAAAGAAGATTTAAGGGGATTTAAAAATCGAAACTTTTTTATGAGTGTATTAATAGGACTGCTTTGCAGCCTGAGCATTGACACTTAGGGTGAATCCTTTAGTTTTCATCTTGAAATAGTCTTCATCCATGCTTTTTGCAGTCTATTCTAAAGGATTTTTTGAATCAAATATTTTTTTACTGTATATTCCTCGATTTAACTTGTAAGATACGATAAAATATCGGAATCTATCGAATTCCTCAATAATTTGTCTCATTTTTGGTTCGGATAAAATATTTTAAATTCCTCTTTGGAAATTGAACTGCATCTTTTGTGTGCCAATCGCGAAAAACGGTTCCGTTGCAAAAACTTCAGAATAAGCAGGTAAATCTATAAGTAATAAATAAAGTAATAAATAAAAGTCAAAAGATCCGAGGGAAATATACCAACATTATAAAATTATACTAAACAATTGATTAATATATTTGACTTCATTAAGAACAGAGTAATTTAGATCGATTACTTGTCCTTTTTTGATCATATTCATAGCTTCAATTCCTTTTAAAGTCTTACTAGCAGAGCGAAAAGACTGAAATCCTAACATTGGATTAACTATTCGCTTTATAGACCTATGATCTTGTTCTACAATGTTATTCACATACTTTACTTGTCTAATTTCAACATTTTTAGACAACTGCTTTTCATTTTTCAGTTCATTTATGGCAATAGGATAAGTTGGATTCTTATCAACTGTGATTACTCTTGGAATTTGATTATGATTTGAACTCAAAGCTTTCTTAAGGAATCGCTTTGCAGCTTTTAGATTTCGTTTTGCACTTAACATGAAATCAATTGTATCTCCATTTGAATCAACTGCTCGGTAAAAATATTTCCATTTACCTTTTACTTTTATATAAGTTTCATCAACTCTCCACGAATCGTTTGTTGTTCTTAAATGTCTTCTGATCTTCTTTTCTATTTCAGGAGAATATTGATGTACCCATCTCATGATTGTTGTATGGTCGACTTTTATTCCTCTTTCTGATCATCATTTCCTTTAAATTTCTATAGCTTAATGCATATTTTAAGTACCATCTTACATTTAATAAGATAATTTCTCCTTCATAATGCTTCACTTAAAGGAATTTACTGGCATGACATATACTTTTAGATTCCTGTTTATTTTATAGTACCCCTCTCATAATTTTTTTGCAACGGAACCAAAAATTTCATGAAAAAGTCCTTTACACAAATCTTGAAATCTTGAGGAGTAACTAAAAGAGAAGATCTTCCCTGATATATTGAGCAATCTGTTTTCAAGTGAAGATTCAAAAAACGGATTTAACTTTGGACTGAGAAAGTATGGTTCTTCACTGCACTAAATCTAAACTTGGTAATATATGGATACAGTAGAGATAGTAGACATGATGAGTTACAGATAACAGGAGGATTTAGTAAACTCAAGGAAACCATAAATATATCCATAAATTTGCAGTGAATAAGAGGCAATGTTCTTAACTTGAAGAATTTTTCTGATACTTCTTAATCAGGTGGAAAGCAAACTCAAAAAAGGTTATCATATCACTTTCGACAAAGGAGCTAATGAAGCAAAAAATATTCAAGTTTTTCAAAAAAAGAATATTTAGTATATGACTCCCATGATGACCAAATATAAGGATGATAGACTAATTGAAAATATGGTAAGGAAAAAGTCGGAAGATATATCCCGAAAATGTATACATTGGTTAAAATTGGTAAAGCTATGTGACGTATCACATTCTGCATATGTATAATTTTTTCACTTATTAGCGCACTATCATTCATTAGAAGAGGGCAAATAGGTGAAAAATTTATACATATGTGTGCATTTATAGAATGCAGATTTAAAAAAATAAATTGAAAATTATAGTTCAATTGTCTATGAAAATAATAGCCTGATATATCCTAGATAAGGAATCCTATACTTTGCAGTCCCTATAATCCACTCGTCTTTTACAGGCATATAATAGCTTATGTCTCCTTCCTGGTCAAAGTACTGGTTAGTTACAACATTATCTCCTTTGGTAATATAACCCGAATATTGAGCAAGAGGCCCTCCTTCCCACATTGGCTCTCCGGCTTTTACCCTGTACATGGCTCTATGAATTATTGGGGTTACACCTTCCTGACCTTTAGGACGATAAAGAATCACATCTCCATAATTTTCAAAGGACTTATATCCTGATTTTTTTCCTTCTTCATTCGTGATAATGTTCACTCGATCAATACTTTTCATAAAAACAATATCTCCGATCTGTATATGCGGATCCATACTCTCTGACTCTACCGCAACCATAGGAGTCCAGAGACCCAATACCAACTTGGAAAGGAACATAAAAGTAATCAGTACAGCTACAACCAACAGCAAGTCCTTTCCAAGTGAAACCCAGGAGTTATTCTCTTCCTGGGTACTATTTTCCTCATTAATTTTGCTCATACTCAGCCTTTATTCCTTTAATTTCACTTTTTTCGCGCCCATTAATTCCATTAGTCTTTTTCTGACAAAAATTTTATTCATTAAGTTATTGGTATAGACGCTAGGCTTTATAGAAAATTTCGATAAACCCACTAATTTCTTCATATGCTTATAAAATGGTATATAAGTAACTCATGAAAATCAGAGTTTTATCGAAATCCTCTATTATTATTCCTTAGATTATTTCAGGCTACAATATAACCTCAGAGTTAATTATAGCTCTTTCTGCTATTCTGACTTATTAAAAATAATTAAGTATTTTTCCAGTATGTTTGCCTATGATTTGTTTTTATAAGAGATTAATTTTAAATCCCAATTTCCACCGATTTACACAAGAATGGCATCCATTTTCTAAATATGACAGTTGCTTAAAAATTAATTTAACTTTCAATAATATTAGTTGGCAAATAGGCAAACAAAATATATACCTGATGTACATCTGCAGAATATCTGTTAAATCTATTCATCCAGTTATCATGCTTTTATAGTCATCTACTTAAAAAAGGCAGATATCTTTTATAGTAGGCAGGAATCAAAAGATATAAGTGTTACATGGGGCATATAAAATTTTTTAGAATTACAATTTCATTTCATAAATTAATTTTAACACATTAATTTAGTATCTGTTAAGCATATATTTTGTATCTTATTAACTTTTATATTTTAAACATGTCTTTTGCTTGAGATCTTTTAAATTTGGAGCCAAATGAACCTTATGATAAATCAGATCCAAAAGGTTTAGAAAAGTTTATTTCGGTTTGGAAAGATTTGTGTCAGTCTAGGAATGTTAGGTTGGAAGTATGGACAAGAGCGAGATTATAAAGGCAGTTATAGAAAAAGAGTACCAGATAAGCCCTGAAGCCGTTGAACTCATTAAATCCAGCAACTCGCCAGAATGCCTACTAAAATATGTCCTTTCAACTGTAAATGACTTTGTTGTTGTCATAGGGGCCGAACATATAGATCTTGAAAGTTTTGCTGCTCATGACAGAGCTTCAAAGCTAATTCATGCAGAAAATAAAAAAAATCCTGGTTTCGAAAATTCAACCGAAAAGCCAAATTATGATGAAATACCAATTTCTTCTTTAAAAGCAGGAGAATTTCTTTCAGTATCTAGCAAACTTTCTCCGAAATCAGATGATGTTTCCTCAGAGACTGGGATCCCTGCTCCAGTCAACGACCCTGTGCCGAGCCTCTACCCAAATCTGCTTCCAGATTCAATTTCAGTACCAGATATAACTTATAAACCAATTCCAGATCTCAAATCAGGTAATATTTCATCCGAGGAGGTATCGAGTTCTTACATTGCTTCAAGCTCGATTTCTTCATTGAGAACTGATCCTGAATTGGCCTTTTCCTTGCCATCTTCACAAGCTGGAGACAGATCAACTTCATCTTTTTTCGGAGATGGGAATTCTCTACCTTCGTCCCCTTCAAACCGAGTTTCCAGGGAAAATCCATCTTTATCTGTTTTCGGAAAGGGCTTCTCGTCTAGTCCCAGTGACAAAGTGCACAGAAGTTTTCCCGGCAGGAATCCTGTGACCGTAATTTCCGACATATCAGGGGATTCAACATGTATTGGAGAATATATGCAGTTTGTTCAATATTTCAGGAATAGATACAGCAGGCTTTCAGCGATTATACGGAGTAGAATAAGTGCGCGTCCTATCGAAAGTTTAAGACGAAGAAGAAGCCTTCGTCGTGAAGGGGACTGGGATTCGGAAGAAATATCTATAATCGGGATGGTTTCTGACATCAGTAGCACAAATAACGGCCACAAAATATTATCTCTTGAAGATCCAACCGGCTCCTTCTCAGTCCTCATTCGAAATACTGATAAAGAGCTTTTTGAACTGGCCTCACAAGTCCTGCTTGATGAGGTCATAGGAGTAACGGGTTTGGTAAAGAGCGCCGGAAACCTGATGTTTGCCACAAAACTCATTCAGCCAGATGTACCCAATGGCGTTCAACGAAGAACCAGAAGTCAAGGGAAAATAGTGATGATATCTGATGTACATATAGGAAGTTCCCAGTTTCTTGAAGACGCTTGGCTGGATTTTCTTGACTTTTTGAAAGGAGAGTCTGAATCAGAAGTCATGCGGGAACTTGCCGCCAGTATCCGTTATCTTATTGTTGCAGGAGATCTTGTTGATGGGATAGGGATTTATCCTGATCAGGAATTAGAACTGGACATTATGGATATCTATGAGCAGTACATGAAAGCTGCAGAGTACTTAAGGGAAATTCCGGAGCACATTCGTGTGATAATAAGTCCCGGCAATCATGATGCTGTCCGCCAGGCAGAACCTCAGCCTGCGCTTCCTGAAATAGTTCAGGCCTATTTTCCTCAAAATGTTATTTTCGTTGGTAACCCTTCTCTTGTTGATCTGGATGGTACTCGCATCCTCATCTACCACGGAAGATCAATTGATGACCTCGTAGCAAGCATTCCGGGGATCTCCTATCAGGAACCTGCCATGGCCGTTCTTGAAATGGTGAAGCGCAGGCACCTTGCTCCGACTTATGGGAGCAGGGTTTCCATATCTCCGGAAAAAATGGATTATTTCGTTATCGACCCTGTGCCGGATATCATCCATACTGGCCACGTCCATACCCTAGGAGTCCAGCGCTATAAAAATATCCTTCTTGTTAATTCCGGAACCTGGCAGGGTCAGACAGAGTTTCAGAAACATGTGAATCTCATGCCAGTACCTGCAAGAGTCCCAATTGTGGATCTCGCGGATTTTACCTATAAAATTCTTACTTTTGACTGAATCTGGCATGAAAAATCTTAACTTCAATGACTGAATTTGCGCAGATAGACAGTTCAAATAATTCTTATAGACCACAAATTTATCTAAAAATACTGCCCGATCTTTATATATACAACTAAGATTTAATATGCTGCAAATGCCTCAGGAAGAAAAGAAGGAGGACTTCGAAGAAGATTTATCGATTGTTCAGAAAGAAAACCGGAATAAAGAGTATACTTCTTTGCCCTTTGAGCCCCCTGATTTAAATACCCTTCTGAGAAAACAGGGCTATGCCCTCGCAGGCTGCCACTCAGCAGTTAAGACATGTCTCTGGCTTAGACACGCTATGAACGGTCAAGGTTTCTGCTATAAATCCAAATTTTATGGAGTACAATCTCACCGCTGCCTTCAGATGACTCCTACTCTTATGTGCAACCAAAGGTGCCTCTTTTGCTGGCGACCCACTGAGATTCCTGTTCCTACTGCCTGATGAATGGGATTCCCCCACAAAGATTGTAGAAGAAAGCATTGCCTGCCAGCGCAAGTTGATCACGGGTTTTGGCGGTTCTCAGATCGCAATTAAGGAACGTTGGATTGAGAGCAATGAGCCGAATAATGTCGCCATTTCCCTTTCTGGAGAGCCGACCATTTATCCTTACCTGCCAGAGCTTATCGAGGAATACAAAAAAATGGGCTTCACAGTTTTTTTGGTCACGAATGGAACAAATCCTGAAATGCTTACAAAAGTTTTCCCTTCTCAGCTTTATATGAGTCTTGATGCTCCTGACATGGAAACTTATCTGAAGATATGTAAGCCCAAATCAGCTGCGCTCTGGGAAAGAATCAATGAATCTCTGTCCATACTAGGGGGAAAAAAATCACGGACAGTCATCCGTACAACGCTGGTCAAGGGAAAAAACATGTTTAGATCAGAGCGTTATGCCGAGCTGATAAAAAAAGGTTCCCCTGACTTTGTCGAAATAAAAGCTTATATGCATCTGGGCTTTTCACGGCTTCGTCTTGACCGCTCTTCCATGCCCACTCATGTAGAGGTCTTAGAGTTCTCAAAAGAACTTGCAAAATGCCTGGGGTATGAAATAGCAGATGAATCTGAGATTAGCCGGGTTGTACTACTTTCAAAGGATGGTAAAATCCCACTTTGAAAAGATCGTCAAATAAAACTAAAACCTAAATTGGTCAATTTAAAATAATTCTCGATTTTTCCCATTCCAGTTAGCTTTATTTTTATCAGGTAGCCCATCATTAGTAATTGATGTTTTCATAATTAAATTTCCATTGTAACGAAATTTGTGTTTTCATGTACTGAAGCACATCTTATCTAGCTCACAGCAATGGGTGCGGGACGAGAAATACCAGAAAACTGCACTAAGTGCATTTTGGAAACCAATCAAATTAATAAAGGACAGCGTTTATTTTAATAAACCAACAACTTTGAAGTAAAAATAAATGTATATGAAGCTTTTGTCTTTATAAGAATATATTATTTCAGTCTAGTGACAGAAACAAATTTAAACTTAAGTTTCAATTGGGATATACTTTCATTAGGGATTAATCCAATTTTAAGCCAATTAGATACAATTTAAGTAAAATCATGTCTCATATTTAGTTCGATCAACAGAATACGAAATGGGATAGGTTTGCACAGCATAAGGGAGTTAACTGCTTATCAAAATTTTAGAGGTGCCTGTTTATCTGGCAGGTCTATTCTTACTTTCAGGTTCTTCGTGTCTGAGCGATTTTTAGATTATACATTTAAGTTGAGACGGATATTTACTGTTTGATTTTTCTTTATCAAATTTTCAGTTCACTATTGTCAAGTTAACCGAAAAGCTAAATGAATTGTAAACTGAATAACTAAATTTATTACGAGATCAAATTGATAATCTCATACAATTTCTTAGATTGATAATCTCAAATATTTCTCAAATATTATAATCTCAAATTTCGATTCAAATATGACTGCATCGATTTAGATAACAGATTTAAAATCAAATTTGCAGGAAATACCAGAATTTAATCACTTGCCTATTGGAGAATTTTCGAAATGACTGAACAATCCGCACATCAAAAGTATGAATTTAAAAAGAAGCTTGAAAGTCTCAGGGATAAGAAAGGAAGAAGTACTGAGCTGATTACTCTTTATATTCCTCTAGACAAGCAGATTTTTGATGTTACAAACCAGTTGAAAGAAGAGCATGGACAAGCTGCAAACATTAAGTCCAAGCTTACCAGGACGAATGTACAGGGAGCCATAGAATCTCTTTTATCAAGGCTGAAATATCTTGACAAAGTACCTGAAAATGGTATAGTATACTTTACAGGGGCTGTGGACATTGGGGCCAACAAGACCAACATGGAAAGTGAGGTGATAATTCCTCCGGAACCAATTACAGCTTACAAATATCACTGCAATTCCACCTTTTACCTCGAGCCTCTTGAAGATATGCTCAAGGACAAAAATACCTTCGGGCTTTTGGTTCTGGATCGCAGGGAAGCTACTGTAGGGTTGCTGGTTGGTAAGCGAATACAAGCCTTCCGCCATCTTACTTCCACGGTTCCGGGGAAGCAGAGGAAAGGAGGGCAGAGTGCCCACCGTTTTCAGCAGCTCAGGCTCATTGCTATCCATGATTTTTATAAAAGAATAGGCGATGCTGCAAGTGAAATATTCCTTTCCATTGACCATAAGGA
The DNA here is from genome assembly GCA_963763235.1 of uncultured Methanosarcinaceae archaeon. Classification (GTDB taxonomy): domain Archaea; phylum Halobacteriota; class Methanosarcinia; order Methanosarcinales; family Methanosarcinaceae; genus Methanosarcina. Next base: position 22,223 of record CAVXNY010000013.1, read on the forward strand.
TTTGAAAGGCGTCCTTATAGGTGGGCCTTCTCCGACAAAAGAAGAGTTTTACGCAGGGGAGTTTCTGCACCATGAGCTCCAGAGGAAAATTATTGGACTATTTGATATATCTTACACAGATGAATCCGGACTTTCCGAGCTGTTGAATGCTGCAGGGGAAAAGCTCCAGGATCTTGAGCTTATGGGGCAAAAAAATGCTGTCAAGGCCTTTTTCAAAGAACTTATTTCTGACTCAGGAAAAGTAGCTTATGGGGAAACTCAGGTTCGGGCAAACCTCGAGATTAATGCTGTTGAAATGCTCTTGCTCTCCGAAGATCTACGGGCTGAAAGGGTGACCACGAAATGCAGCGTTTGTGGATACGAAAATAAATGGACGAGGCGCTGGAAACCAGGTGAATCTGCTCCTACAGCCGGAAACTGCCCAGAGTGCGGTTCTTCCATTGATGTAACAGATGTAACTGATATAGTTGATGAACTATCAGCGCTTGCTGACAAAAGCAATGCAAAGGTTACTTTCGTGTCTACTGACTTTGACGAAGGTTCACAGCTCATGAATGCCTTTGGAGGCATTGCTGCAATCCTGAGGTACAATACAGGGGTCTGATTTCGCTAATGAGACCTGTCCCCCATATCAAGTACCTTTTTACCCAATACTTTTTTAATGGAACTGCCCTTAGATCAGTGGATCAAAATTTAGTAAATAAATAATTTTTTCATTATTTTCTGGGTTTTGATTGATTGCAGTCAATTGCCAGTGTAATTAATGGCGAATTTTTACTATTCCAGAGGATATTAAAAAGTCTCTAAATTAATGTTATCATATTATTTTCATAGTTTTTACAGGTGATTTATCTTGTTCATGGAACTCAAAGCTCAGGCTGTATCAATTTTAAAAGATGCTATCCAAAAAATCGGGTTTGATGTTAAGGATTCCGAACTTTATTTTGAAACTTCTTCTCACTGCCGACCTTGCAAGCAGAGCTGCCTTCAGGCTGGCAAGCCTTCACAGACAAAATCCCACATACATAGCATCACGCATTGTTTCTGCAGTTAAAATTCCGGATGGTTCGTATATAGGGAAAGTAAATTCCTCAGGCCCTTACATTAATTTCCATGCAGGAAGACACTACTTGAATAGAACCATCGCCACAATCCTGGAAGAAAAAGAAAAATTCGGTTGCGGAGCCCAAAAGAATACAATTATCCTTGAACATACCTCAGCAAACCCTAACGGCCCATTGCATGTGGGACACATCCGCAATTCAATTATTGGAGATACTCTTGCTCGCATTCTCAAGCGCGCAGGGTACAATGTGGAAGTGCAGTACTATGTCAATGATATGGGGCGCCAGATTGCTGTAGTCTCCTGGGCATGTGAACACTTTGAGCTTGACCATTCCAAAAAACCAGATGCTGCTATTGCTGACATATACATTAAGGCAAATACCGAATTAAATAAAAATTCAGAATATGTAACTGAAATAGATGCTCCTTATGAAAAATGTGGAAGCTGGAGACATCAAGACCATAGAACGCTTTGATAAGGCAGTTGCTCTGGCAATTGCCGGAATCAAGGAGACTCTTCTTCGGTTAAACGTAGCTCATGATAAGTTCGTCAATGAATCTCGTTTCCTTAAATCCGGAGCAGTAAACGATATAATCGAGCGGATAAAGGCTACTGGAAGGACAAAAATTGATAATGGAGCAGTTGTGGTAAACCTTTCTGACTACGGGTTTGAGAAAACCCTCGTAATACAGCGCTCAAATGGAACTTCTCTTTACACTACAAGGGACCTTGCTTATCACGAATGGAAAATAGAGCAAGCAGACCGTGTAATTGATGTACTTGGGGCAGATCACAAACTGATATCTGGCCAGCTCAGGGCTACGCTGAATGCAATCGGAATCAAGGAACCTGAGATTGTGATCTTCGAATTTGTATCTCTCCCAGAAGGCTCAATGAGCACACGCAGTGGCCAATTCATAAGTGCCGATGACCTTTTTGACAGAGTCATTGAAGCTGCCCTTGAGCAGGTCGATACTCGCCGCCCTGAAACATCTGATGACTTCAAGAAGGAGGTTTCAGAGATGGTCGGAATAGGTGCAGTAAGATACGATATAGTCAAGGTCTCCCCAGAAAAATCTACCGTTTTCAACTGGAAAGCGGCTCTGGACTTTGAGAAGCAGGGAGCTCCTTATATCCAATATTCCTATGCCCGAGCCTGCAGTATCCTCAAAAAGGCAAAAGAGGATGCTACCTGGAAATTTTCCTTGGAAACTGATCCCTCGCTACTTGTTGAGGATAGCGAAATAAATCTAATCAAAAAGATGGCAATGTTTGACCATATAATAGATCTTGGGGCCCTCGAACTCAAACCTCATGTTCTTGCAATCTATGCTCGCGAACTCGCCGATGCTTTTAATCAGTTCTATCATTTTATTCCGGTCATTTCTGCGGAGGATGAAAAAGTCAAGGCTGCAAGACTAGCCCTTGTAGACTGTGCAAAAATTGTGCTTGCAAATTCCCTTGATACTCTGGGGATCGCAGCCCCCGATTCGATGTGAAAAGGAAAAAATGATAAAAGAGAGAAAATAAAAAGTAAAAAATGAATGTTTCTCATCAATTAATACTCTTCATACTATTCCTTCGCATCACAATTTACATATCAACAATTTTAATTCGATCCACTCTTTATAAATAGTATACCATTCAACTAGTTTTCAACAGGCTTGAAGATAATGATTTGTCAAGAGTGTAAATGATGAATGAGGAAGCAACGATCCGATGGATTGAGGATATCGACATAGTTACAGCGCTGATATCTTTCACTTACCGCTCTGTTCTTAAGTATTTTGCTAGAGAACTTGGTCAGTATCACATTGGAGGGGGATATTTCGACATTCTGATGTCACTGTATGATCAAGAAGTCTGTAGCCAGGATAGCCTTGCACAATCAAAAGGATTTAATAAAACTATGATTGCAAAATCTATATTGAGACTGGAAGAAGAAGGTATTGTTTACCGTAAAATCGATCAGGAAGACAAACGAATCAAAAGGCTATATCTTACAGAAATTGGCAGAAAATTGAAGCTAGAGATGGAGAGAATAGTATTTGAGATAAATGCATTTTTGCTTAAGGGTTTTGATTCAGATGAATTATCATCAGCCACCGAGGTCGTTAGGAAGATTGCATTGAATGCAGCTAGGCTCTAATGAACACACATTCAAAGATAGAGATTAAAGAGGATTTCGATAAACCTCTGACTTTCGTGAATTATTGATATACAATTTATAAGAATAGGACCAAATTTAGGGCTTTATCGAAATCCTCTGAAATATTATTCAATATAGACTCCACGCAGCAATAAGGACTTACACACTTAAGAAACAAAATCAAGCATAATATACATCATGATTTCAAATCTATATTAAAGGCAGTTAAATTTTAGAGCTATGATTTTTTAGTCTAACAGGCTAAGTCTTGAAGAATCTAGTGCCTTTAAATGTATGGCCGTGCTGAAAATGGGACAAAATTTACAAATATCGTACCAGGCCCCAGATTATGGGAAATATTTCTTTTTGAATATTGCGCAGAATTCTTCCTGCAAATCTGTGTATATAAGGAACTTTTAAAATAAGAATTGCCTAAATTTAATATTTTTTTTAATTGGAAAAAAAATACAAGGATCAATCATGCAAAATATACTTGTAGTCCAATCCCTTACTAAAAAATTTGATGATTTCACCGCTGTAAATGACATCAGCTTTAATGTCGAAAAAGGTTCGATATTCGCTTTTCTCGGTCCAAACGGCGCAGGCAAATCCACGACAATAAAAATGCTCACAACTGTTCTGAAGCCAACATATGGAGAAATAAGCATCAATGGTTTCGATGTACTCAAAGAACAAAGTAAGGCTCGTGAATCTTTTGGGATCGTCTTCCAAGACAATAGCCTTGATGAAGATCTTACAGCCTACGAAAACATGGTCTACCATGCAGTTGTCTACAAAGTACCTAAAAAAGAAAGAGCAGAAAGGATTCAGAAAGCGCTTGCTATTGTTGGACTCTGTGATAGGTGGAGTGACTATGTCAAAAAGTATTCAGGAGGGATGAAGCGTAGGCTTGAGATTGCACGGTCACTTGTCCATTACCCAAAAATTCTTTTCCTAGATGAACCCACTGTGGGCCTTGATCCCCAGACTAGAAACGCTATATGGAGCCACATCAGAAAATTGAACGAAGAACAAAAAATAACGGTTTTTCTAACAACGCATTACATGGAAGAAGCTGAAGCAATTGCAAACAATGTCGCAATCATTGATCACGGTAAAATTATAGAATTTGGTACAGTTGAAGAAATTAAGAGGCGAACCAAAACTGAATTATTAGAGGAGGCATTTCTTAAGCTGACAGGTAGGGATATCCGTGATGATAATAATGGAGCAAATAAACAAAAAATGATGCGGGGCTTGGGGAGGATGAGATAATGATCGAAATTGTCTATATACTTTGCCTTAGGCAGCTCAAGCATTACTGGCGCTCCAAAGCCAGGTTGATAGGTTCTCTTGGCCAGCCTCTACTTTTCATGGTAGCATTCGGATTTGGATTTGGTCCCATGTATACCAGAGCCAGTGGAGGGGCAAACTACATTGACTTTCTAGCCCCGGGAATTGTCACCATGGCAATTCTCTTTACAGCTATTTTTTCGGGGCTTGAGATCATCTGGGACAGACAATTCGGCTTCCTTAAAGAGACTCTGGTAGCTCCGATCTCTAGGACAGAAATCATGATCGGTAAAACATTTGGAGGTGCAACCATAGCCATGATTCAGGGCCTAATCATGCTAAGCATGACCTATTTGTTTGGGTTCAGGATTCCCAATCTAGGTAGCCTTTGGATGGGGCTAATCTTCATGTTCCTTATAGCCATATTCTTTTCAGGCCTTGGCCTTACAATAGCCTCAAAAATGGAAGATATGCAAGGGTTCCAAATGATATTGAACTTCCTGATTATGCCCATCTTTTTCTTATCAGGAGCTCTCTTCCCCCTCAAAAATCTGCCGTATGCAATTTATTTAATAAGCAGAATTGATCCACTTACCTATGGCGTAGACGGCCTAAGAGGATCAATTGCCGGAGTAAGCACTTTTGGCATCTACAACGATCTGGTAGCAATAGGTTCACTGTCAGTCCTTATATGCGCAATTGGAACAGTGCTTTTTTTGAAAATCGAAGCATAAGCATCCATAGCTACACTCCAAAAAACCTGGTTTAAAGGTTCAAAGATTGAAAACCAAAAAAAGAGTAGGAAGAGAGTAGTTCCGATTTGATGCAGTTCCGAATGACTATTGAAGATTTAAATAAACCTCTGATTTTCACGAGTCATTTGAGAATTTCGATGAATTCCTATGCATTTGAGCATTGAAAAGTTTAAGTCTTTAACAATAATTTTTACTCATGAAAACTTTTACTGATTTTGCTCTTAAAGAAGAATACAAACGTCTTCAGTAGTTGGAGATAAATTTGCTGAAATTGATTCCTGAATTGCTTGGAAATCTTTTCGTATCATTTTTGAGTCAATATATTTTAACAAAACAATTTCATGATATAGGCCTGAAGCTTACGTAATCATTATGTTTAAAATGCTTGTTTTGCAGCAATGGTATGATCTTTCTAACTTTGAACTTGAGAAACAATGTATTGATCGAATTTCTTTCAAGAAATTTCTTAGTTTTCCTGAGCACATACAAGATATTAACACAGTCTGGTCATTAAAAAAAATTGTTGATAACCGCAAAGGAGAAATATGGGGGGCAGTTGCAAAGCCACCATGATTGCCTAGGTTTGAAAATAAAAAAGGACATGATTAAGGATGCTATTTTTATTCTTTCAGATCGTGGAAATACAAAAGTGGATAAACATCGAGAAAATGAAGCAAATAAAAGGGTAATTAAAGATTTAACCAAGGTAAAAAAGGGCGGTAAAATTTCACTTTGAATATAAGTTTCATAGGAATCTAACATTAATTCTTCCACTAACAAGAACACAAAAAATGAAATTATTTTTCACCTTACCCTTTTTTGAAAATATACTTCATTATTATTTTGGCTAGGAAATTTGTTTTAATTTTGTTTTTCAAGAACGCTTAGAAAGTAAAAAAATAGTGGATCATGCCTTAAAATGGATTTACATTTCATGTGAAATTCAGCATACTGAGAACAGTATTCTATATGAAATGATCAAACAGGTAGATCCAGAAACTAAAATTCCAATGAAAGGATTTTCTTTAGATTATTATTATTATTCTGTCTTATTGAAGGTTATCAAAGAAAATAACGTCTATCTTGTGGTAGTTTTAGATTAAATCGACTACCTAAAAAAAGATGATTTTCTCTACAATATTAGTCGAGCAGGCCAATCTAAATTTGTTAATAACGGTCACTTTATCTCAACTATAGGAATTTCGAATGCTCTTCACTATGGCGAAAATTTAGATCCACGAGTAAAATCTTCTATGAATTTTAAATATTTCATCTTTCCTTTGTATGATACCTATCAAATACGAATGATTTTGTGTGCCCGTGTTAAATTGGCGTTTAATGAAGGATCTATTATTGAAGAAACTATTTAAACCTATGTGCTCCAATCTCAGCTAAATCACATGGAGATGCTAGGAAAGCAATTGAACTTTTAAGAGCGTCTGCAGGCACAGAGCTACAAGGCTACGAGTTCGACATTGTCTACCCTCATGGTGAGCTGCGACATTTGTTGGGTAATGCTAGATCCTTGCATGACGATAAGGGAAACCTACATGGTTATGTTGCTGCATTCATAGACATACCAGAGCGCAAAGAGGCAGATAAGATCTTAAAAAAGGCACCTGATAATTTAGAAAAACTAGTTGAAGAGCGAACAAAGCAGCTTGAAAAAGCTTACAACTCGTTAAATGAACGTGAAATAAGGCTTGCTGAAGCTCAAAAAATGTCCCATATATGGGATTGGGAATGGGATATTATAACTGATAAAGCATATTGGTCTGATGAATTATATCATATTTTTAGACGTGGTTCACGAGAATTAGCTCTATCTTACAATGAATATTTAAGTTATGTGCACCCCAAAGATCGAGATTATGTGGATAATACCATTAAGAAAGGTATAAAATGGGAAATCTTACAGCCTTGATCATAGGATTATCTTAACTAATGGGGAAGAACGCACAGTCCATATAAAATCCGAGGTTATTTTTGATGAAAAAAGATCCCCATTAGAGTGAAGGGAATAATTCAGGATATTACTAAACGTAAAAAAGCTGAAGAGGAAATTCAGAGCTTAGCGAATATCGTGGAATCTTCAAATGATTCCATCATGACTGTATCCCTTGATGGTACTATTACTAGATGGAATAATGGTGTCGAGCAGACTTATGGGTATTCACCGAAGAAATCATAGGAAAAAAAGTATCGATACTCGCACCAGATAATTTCAAAGATGAAACAACAAAATTACTTGAAAAGGTTAAGCTGGGAGAAATGATCCAGCACTACGTAACTTCAAGGTTAAGAAAGGATGATAAGTTAAAATATGTTTCAATACTCTTTCTCCGGTTTTTGATACATCTAGAGAGCTTGTGGCTATCTCAGCTATTGCTAGAGATATTACTCAGAGAATTAAGGCTGAAAAATCCCTAGTGAAAGCTGAAAAAGCTAAAAAGAAAGAAATCCATCATAGAATCAAAAATAATTTGCAAGTGATTTCTTCCCTACTGGACCTTCAAGCTGAGAAGTTTAAAAATAGAGAGTATATTAAAGATTTGGAAGTTCTGGAAGCCTTCAGTGAAAGCCAAGATAGAGTGATATCTATGGCTCTTATTCACGAGGAATTATATAAAGGTAAAGGATTAGAAACGCTGAATTTTTCGACATACATCCGAGAATTGGTTGAAAAACTTTTCCAGACTTACAGACTATATAACAAAAATATTCAACTGAACATGGATCTGGAAGAAAATATATTATGAAATATGGATGAAACAGTTCCTTTTGGAATAATTGTCAATGAATTAGTTTCAAACTCTCTCAAACATGCATTTCCAGGGAGAGATAAAGGGAGAATTAATATCAAACTACGTAGAGAAGAAGACGGAGAACTCATAAATAGCATAAAAGAAAGCAAATGTGAAGACTATAAAAGTACCAGTTTCATTTTGAAAGTCTCAGATGATGGGGTAGGTTTATCTGAAAGTATCGATTTTAAAAATCCCAACAGTCTTGGTATGCAGTTGGTAACCACTCTAGTAGATCAATTAGATGGAGAACTTGAGCTGAAAAGGAATAATGAGACGGAATTTACTATTAAGTCCACAGTACCAAAAAAATAAATAAGCATCAACTAATCTAAAATACATCGTTTTTTTGTTGTAAAATCCATGTAAATTTTCAACGTAAACTTTCTATTACAATTTTTTGCAATATTACTCCAACTCACAAGCTTAAAATTATAGCGAAACACATTCTATCTGATTTTAAACAAACCAGTTCATTCCCAGTTCAATTTGTTGTTCTGGTTGCAAGTTTAATACCAAATGTTTTTTCATTTTCACGATTATAATCTAGAATGTTCACCGCTTCAGATATGGGTATCTTACCTTATAATTTTAATAAAATAGATGTCAGGTGGATTTATTGATTTTGCCTATGTATTTCTTTAATACTTTTTTTTGCATTTATTGCATGCAATCAGTAGAAACTTGTATCTTACTATAAAATATGGGATAATCGAGTTATCTAATCCATAGGCAAAAATCTGGTTCTTCACTGTTTTGTGTAGATTAAAATTAATTATCCAGTTAAAACGTTACAACACCAAGGTGATTAATTCTCTAGGGAAAGATAATGTTAGATTATAATGACTTCACAAATAATAAAAAATAATTCTTAATATTTATCTGTTTTTTGATTGCAAAAAATTTTATGCGAGATTATTTTTTGTTTCGAAACTATTTTTCATATAATTAATTTAAAATAACTTCGGAGATAATAATATATTGTATCACTGGTATCGCAGAACGAACAGATCAATAAGAGTGAAAAGTCACAGCTACAGTAGGACTAAAAAGTGGAGTAGAATAGCTTGGAAGGCGTTGGTCTTATTTCAAATTAAATATACTACTGATAGTATATATTCAAAGTGACTGTATCAGGGAGACAGAAAGACAACTCTTCCGAGCTGTCATCCAATCTTTTTTAATGTGCTTTATTTGGCAGCATGCATAATTTTGGCAATGTACCGTAAGTTATTTAAAATGCGGTTGATTCTGTATTTGTTTCTTCCCAATGAAAAATAGGAATTGTTCAGTCAGTAAGCAGAGCAAGTTAAGCAGTTAGGGAAAAATAAGCTTTAAAACATCGGGTTGATCATCTCATCAACTACACAAACAATATTTTATTGTTGTTAACTTCATGTTGATAGATGTAAACTCCATGCATAAATTAAATTGGTTGGTCACCTAATCTCCAGGGCAATAATGATATTCCTTAAGTAATCTATATTGCCCGTTTTCTTTTTTGAGTCTTCCACAGTACTTATCATTTTATCCTTAGTTGAAATTAATGTAAGGTCTATACGTGATTTAGTCTCTTCTGGTTGCATATTCCAAAAATTAAATCCATAAATGATACATGGGGTATTATCAAGAAATAAACGAATCATAGAATCCAGAAGCGCTGTGGAATTCTGAGCGAATGTAAATTATGTTTTAAATATATCTAATTTAAATAAATTATCAGTGAGCACACATAGAAGTGTCAGCTTCTGCGGTGGCTCACTTTGTCGTGGCAGCATCGGTGGCAGCTCCCATGCAATTGGGCCAATGGCTATACAATCAGCCATTATTGTGGAAACAGCAATGGAAATAGGGGTCACCATGGTTGAGCTGGTTATGGCTTTGGCTACGATTATAGCTCCTATCCCTAAGACTACGATTATGGCTACTACCCTTTATGGCTTAATTATGTGGCTTCTACCCGTATTCTGAGTATGTGTGAAGCCCTTAGAACAACCAGTATGTATGGTTCTGTTAATGGTCAATAATAGGAACTATAACCGAATAAAACTATAAGTCAAATGTAAACGAGATTCTTATTGTTTATGTAATCTTATGCTGGATTGTACAAAAAGTTACTATCTACATTCCCTTAACTAAAATTGCGGTTCTTAACTTCTGTAAACTTAGGGGGCATTAAATAGTAGATAAAAAGACTGTTCAAAATGATGACATGAGCATAGAACCAGATGACAAAGCAAAAATAATTCCTATTCAAGATGCCACAACTATGCTCATTGGAGTAAAAGGTTACGAAAAAGTGACCATCTTGGATATAGCAAATTCAGCCAGTGTAAGTATAAGATTACTATACAAATATTTTCCAAATGGCAAATTTGATATTCTTAAAGGAATCGGTCATTAATACATGGACGAACTTTTGATGATAAAGCAGCTAGAATGTTGATTTTAATGATTTCCTGGGCTACATGAGAGCTATCATCAAAAATCTGCAGCAACTCTATAAAGACAATAGTTCTTTGATAAAGGCATTGACAATGGCCGCACTGGTTGATGGTGAAATTGTAGACGAAGTCAAAAAAATGGATCTTAAAGACTACAAAGCAGCATCTGAATTTTTTGTCCGTTTCAATGAAGTTAAAATAGGGAATAAGGATCCTTTGGAACTCCTGATGTACTGGGGGATTATGGTAAAAAACATTATTCTCCTTAACATGATCTCCCCAGTGCCTTTCAAGAATGAAGAAGCTCTGACTGATTTAATGGTCGATTTATCTTTGAAGATATGGGGATACCGGAAAGCACCATAAGCTTTTCCCAGCTAGAACCATCTTGAAAGCTATCGATACCAAAATTTAGGCTTTACAAAAATCCGAATATCAAAAACTTCAGCATAAGGATTCCTGGGAAAGTTATGTGGCATATCCCTTTACTTGCTTTATCACGTATAGATCTCTTCATTTTCAGTTTCTTGATGCGGATTTCGATATTAATAACGAAAAATAGCTCAAAAAATACAGATGGCAATATTTAAGTGAGACTAAAATTAATCTGGGATATTTTTAGTTCAAATAATTGTAAAGTATCCGGATAGCTCCATTTTTAGCTAATTTAGATATCATATTTAAAAGACCAATACTTAATGAAAATAATTTTAAAGTATAAGAACGAATATTGTTTCACAGAACAGATTAAAAAACAGCATACCGTAAATTGGATACGGTTGGTGTGTGCATCGTCAACAGTATCCCCTCTCAAACTCATGATGCACTTTGATTTCCATAATAGTTAATTTTTGCAACGCTCAGACCCGTAGCCTCAGTTCCATCGTATTGTAATTGAGCATGTGTTGGATGACCTTTTACAAGATATACTATTTTTGTTTCAATATCTCCACATTTGACAATTTCTATATCCTGATAACCTAGATAACTGTCAAATGTATTTGCATCATGTTTATACTTCAAACCATCAGTAATCAAATTCCAACCACTTGGGCTTGTTGTTATTTTTGATCACCAATATTTTTAAGATACAAAGTAGCTTTTATTCATTTGAGATCCCTGTGGAGCTTTCGTATCGCCTATATGATATATCTCATATCATTTCCAATCCCAATAACAAGCATTGTCATTTGAGTTATGCTATGAGATCCTAAAGAAATCTGAGCGTCAACAATTACCAAAGATAAATAATTAGGTTTTACAGCAGACGATCCTGCTAAAAGGATTATCATCATCAAAAATCTAACTGTTCCAGATATTAAAATATTCAAATCTGATCCAATGGAAAAAAATATATTTGATTAAATCGCTGTAACTGCTAAATATCAAAAAAGAAGAGAACTAGCAAACTAAATGTAAAATAACAACTATTCAGCCTGGTTAAAACAAAATAAATAGCTCTTTTTAAATAAATCTGCAGTAAATTTCGGTGGATCGATTTTTATTTAATTGTTGGCTAGCAATCTTTATTATTTTTCCATCAGTCAGTAATTAGATATATCTATTACGTTAGAATATATATCAATCAACTGGTTCTGTATAGACTGAATAGTTGCATCATTATATTATATTATATCCAACCCAAACGAAAGTTAGTTGACATCAACTGCATATAAATTTTTTGATTTACTTCCTAACTTTTTAAACAGATAAATGATTATTCAAAAATTAACTCTACTTTATTTAACCTTCTAAAACAAAGATATAGCATTGTATACTCTTTGTTTTATATCCAATCCAAACGAAAGTTAGTTAATATCAATTACATATAATTTTTCTGATTAACTTACTAACTTCTCAAACCTATAGATGATTATTTAAAAATTTACTTCACTGTTTAAATTTCTATTTTAATAAAATTTAATTTATTTGATCTACTTAAAAATGCAAAATACTAAGAATAAAAATATATCTACTAAAATATGGCATTAGAAAAATTTACTGAAAATATATACTAATATGTAAAATAGATATATATTTCGATACAATTTTTTGAGGCTTCTTGTTATTTTCTGATCTTAATTTCTTAGTTCGAAATAAGTAAACTCATAAGTTTACTATTTTTGATTTATCTAGGATCGCCAAAATTTGTTTTAGGAATGATTAATCTGAAAATGTACTTAATTTGGGTCAAATTTTAATTCAAATTATACTGACCGTATGTAATTAGAAGAGACTAAATCACGTATTGACTTTGCAAAAATTGGAAATAAATAGAATGTATTTATATACTCATCATTATTTTTATATATTAAAAGCAAAATTTGAAATGGAGAACCTAAATGGATCACAAGAAATCAATAAGCTTAAGCATCAATATGTCTGAATCGATAATCTGATCACCAAGTCTATTGAATTTTATTTTTGGCTTCATATGCTTAAGTAATAATATGTAGAAACTGGAGCGAGATGATGGGATTTAAAAAGACAATCACAATTTTGTTAACAGTTTGCATAGTAGCTTATCTGGCAGTTATTACAGTAAACGCTGCTCTTAGCAGCCACAGGTCGCATATTTACAGCAGTTCCAGCAGCACAGGCAATATCATAGGCATCGTTGGTGTTTAGCATAGGCAACGTTTATAGTACAGGTGCAGGCAACACTACAGGTACTAGCACAAGCATATAAATAGTATTAAGTTTTAACCTTAAAATTTTTTTATTATTCTTTTCTTGAAATAGGATATTTTTTTATATACAACCAACAAAATGCATTTGTTCAGCATTCTACAGCACGTTTGATTTCTTCGATTTGTCTATTTCCTAGTGGTATTCAGCGTATAATTGTGGATAAGACTCAGGAAATATGCAATCATCAGAGACTAAATTACATATTGACTTTGCAACAAACAAAATAAACTATTATCCATTTATCCGCCTTATACTTATTTTGAGTAATTGTCGATTCATACTCAAACTTAAAAATTGTAAGCAAAGTATTAAAAATAATGTGCGAATGATCTTGTAATTTCTTATACATAAATATAGAAGATTTTGATAAACTCATAAATTTCGTCATGCTCTTTATCTTAACAAATATCAGGAAGCTGAAGAATGAAAACAGAGAGATTTGATAAAGCAAGTAGAAGGAATACCTACATAGCAATTTTAGGAATCATTGTGCTGACTTTTTTTAGTACTGATAAGTATCACAGGTGCTACGCAGAATTAAGGTACTTGGATCAATAAAGGAGTCAATTTAGCGAAATTAGGCAAGTCTGATGCAGCAATAAAAGCTTGTGATAAAGCAATTAAAGTTAACTCACATAATTCATATGTTTGGTACAATAAAGGCTTGGAACAAGAACGGAGCTGCTTTAAATAAATTCGATCTTATAGTCGTAAATATAAATAAGGAATATGTCACTGATAGGTTTCAGATAAGTTTTTTTCTCTAGACAAAGAATAATATTAGATTATGATAACTTCACAAATAATAAAAACTAATTATTAATATATATTTGTGTTTTGAATGTGATATACATTCTACTTACTTCACAAATCTCGCTGTTTTCATTTTTCAGCTTCCTGATTCTACAAATTGGTTCAATCTTTTTACTACTTCTTTTTCGAACTATTATTCAGAATAATTTATTCGATCAGTTATATAATATATTTGATCATATTTGATCGTGGAATAAACCATTATAAGTATATGAGCAGGAAGTTTGTGGTTGGGTTTCCTGCACATATACGACAAGTTAAATTTTTGCTTATTTCATCGCCTTTTTCTTTTACTACAAAGAAGGATTTATCCTTATTTTCATGCCCAGTTTTTACGTTAAAATCGGTACATGCAGGATGAGTTTAGAATCTAGAAGATCCGTTATTTTATATGCAATTCATCCAAACAATTCCATTTAGTGATACATGATATCGGATTCTTATTGTTTTATCGGTTCCTACTAGTTGATAGTACTGAAATTAGCTAGCTAAGAATGATGAAACACTAATAATTCAGAACAGAGAAATTGAAGTAGAACTTGAAATTAAACATATATGGTATATGTTGCAAACAAATAGCCTTATGGTGTGCGCCAAGCAATGTATACCAGTATACTCACACAATGGAATACACAATACTTTTCTCGATGTGAACTGGTATTGTCATGTATCTAAGCAGTTTAGAACATGATTTAACTCTTGAATAGTCAACGATTAGCTTTCACAGACGGCTTCAACGTTGCAGCTATCATCGTTATAGGGAATTTTTTAATTACAGCAGCTACCGTGGGAGCATCCACAAGTGTGAGAGGGGGAGCTGACATAACTGCTGCATCTATCACAACTATGGTGATGTCCATGCGAATGGCATGCACTTGCTGCTCCAAATGTTAATGATGCTACAAAAAGAATAGCTAGCAAAATAGTCAATACTTTTTTTGCTTTACTAAATGACTGTTTCAACATTAGTTTCACTCCTTTTCTATTAAAATTAATATTACTTTAGGGGTGTTTGTTTGTCGATTCAAATCTTTTTTCCATGATAACTGAACTATGAACTTGGTTCAAATGCGTAAATTAAACTTTTTGAAATTATCTAATTGGCTATCGGCTATTTGGCTGTTTGTCAGTTAATTAGGTTTCATCAAACCTGACTTATTTATGGTCAAAAAGTTGCTAAGTTTAGCCATAAATTACTATATAAATCCCAAAATGAATTAAAGTTGTTCAATCAAAGTGTCAAATAATACTAAAATATGCTAAAGCACCTAAATAAATAAGCCACACTTGACTATAAATCCTCAAACAAATCTCGAAGCCCAACATTTCATGGAAACCGTCCTGCTCTCTTTTATGGTCTTTATCTTGATCAAGCTACTACCGCGGTTTCTTCCATGGTCATCAAGGCCACAACGCCGTCTACCAAACATCCGGTCTAAACGTCCTTCTTTTTCGAAAACCTAATTAATTTAGCGACTCTATGATCGATTTTTAGGTGGCCAGCGCGGCTTCATTGTCATCAAATTAGAACATTACGTTGGCCATTACCACGAAAATGCAGCAACGCTTGATGTTGCAGATGAAGAGACTACACCAAAATCATTACAGAAACTCAAAGAGGCATAAATACGCACAAAAGCTTGGCAGAACTCATAAATAATTTACCCAATGGATT
Source organism: uncultured Methanosarcinaceae archaeon (assembly GCA_963763235.1). GTDB lineage: Archaea > Halobacteriota > Methanosarcinia > Methanosarcinales > Methanosarcinaceae > Methanosarcina. The sequence continues at coordinate 37,913 of CAVXNY010000013.1, forward strand.
GCAATGCCTCAGGCTCCAGACTATTTCTTGGAAAATAATTTTGGTTGAGTTTTCAACCACACTTTGATTCATTCACATCCTCTTCCACAGCTTTCAAAACATCAGCTTTTGAAGTTGTCTGAATTAAAAAGAACTGCTTGCTCACAGACGCCGTTTTTCTGGCTGCGGTTTCCATACAGAGCATGAGAATTTTTACTGCATCCTGAAAAGTGTTTTTTTAGTCCAGTTGTCCTTGAAGCATTTATTAGCTACCTGTTTGGTAAAGTCATTTCCAAGAACTATTAAGTTACTTCCTTTCGCATATGAGGTTAAGGTTATCTCGGAATCCCTGAGCTCAGCAATCGCATAGTTTCCAGCTGAGGCGTACAGCCTTCTTTTTTTGACGACCACACCTTCAATTGAGGAGACTTCCCCTATCAAAATGCCTTTTCTCTCCGAGATTTTGCTTTTGCAGTCCTTGACAATTATGCCGACTCCATAGTCTCTGGCTTTTTTTGCGAGCTCATCATCTGTGACTATTGCTCCATTGTAAAGCTCTTTTTCGAGATTCTCTATACCCGGCTTATTTCCTTCAAATGTTATTTCACGCAGGTCTCCGGTCATTAATGCACCGGTTTCCCCCATAAAAGCGATGACAAGGGTCATTCTTCAGGCTCCGATAGGTTTTGATATTTCTTTTTATATTCCATTTCAGATCTCAAATTTCAGGCAAGATTTTAGCATGCTGTAATCTGTACATCTTACAGAAATCAGAATATAGAGATTAAGTACTTCGCTAAAAATCTTTCCTTTATATTTTTCCCTATTCATTTATCCCAGAAACTCCACCACTAGCCTATCACTGGCCTATTCCGTACTATATTTACGGACTATAAGCTAGGATACCTATATTCTAACCATGATAACCGAGACAACATTTAGTATCTAGTTTTAAACATAAAAACAAATTAGACTGGAAAACTGGTTTGCTAAATATTATCTTTGTATGAGTTTTTCTATACTCGTAAGCTTGTGAGTTGGAGTAATAGTGCAAAAAATGGTAAAGGAAAGTTGACATGGAAAAATACATCGGGTTTACATTAAAACCTATGCATCAATGGAAAATAAGAAACTGGATATTTGTCAGTAAAACTATTGACTTTCCATTAATTTCAACTAAGGATAAAATGATAAGTACTGTGGAAGACTCAAAAAAGAAAAAGGGCAATATAGATTACTTAAGGAATATCATTATTGCCCTGGAGATTAGGTGACCAACCAATTTAATTTATGCATGGAGTTTACATCTATCAACATGAAGTTAACAACAATAAAATATTGTTTATGTAGTTGATGAGATGATCAACCCGATGTTTTAAAGCTTATTTTTCCCTAACTGCTTAACTTGCTCTGCTTACTGACTGAACAATTCCTATTTTTCATTGGGAAGAAACAAATACAGAATCAACCACATTTTAAATAACTTTCGGTACACTGCCAGATCTATATAATTATATTTTTCTGATTTTTCTATTTATGATGGTTGTTTGGGCTAATTAGTTCCAAATGTTCCATGAGCTCCAGATGTTCTATGAGTCTCATAAGCTCCAGGAGTTCCATAAGCTCCATGAGTCAAAGATCAACAATGTTTTCTTATTACTGATGGGATTTAGGAAATTCATAGATTTTGTTGCAAAAACTGCACATCAATGAGATGATAAAAACATAACTTTGTTAACATAATAATTGACTCGGCATCATGTTTTTTTGCAGTGAAAGAAAAAGAATACATCGACAATCAGATTTTACAAAACTTGTGGCACACTACAGTCTAAATTAATGAAGTTATGGATCTTACTCTTATTTTAATGAAGTGTCTTACATGACTTTTTTGCACAATTTAAAAGTGAGATTACATAAACAGTAAGACCCATATCTACATTTTAGTTACTTTTAATTTTTGCAGTTTTTGTCATTATTACCATTAACTGCCCCATAGCCATTGTTGTTGGTGAGGGCTCCATACCCAGTCACAGTTAGGGTAGTAATGGTCAAGGTAGTAGTTGGGCACGTGGACGGTGATGAATATCTGTTCTCACTACAGCTGTGTACCCTGTTCTTACATGCTTCGTTGTGTGACCTTTTCTTACCTGCTTCGCTGCATTTACTGTCGCAGCTGTAACTGATACTACAAAAAGGACTATCAGTAAAATAGCGAGTACCTTTTTCATTCTAATAGATGATTGTTTCAGCATTTAGTTCACTCCTTTATGACTAAAATTAATAATTATACTGGAATTTGTTCTTGTTAACTATTCAAGCTACAAAGAATTAGTTGGTTGATATCTATTCTATTACTTCAACTAATTTTGATGAACTACATTATTTACTGAGTTTGTCAGTTATTTTAAATTAATTATAAAAAAATAGTTTCTGAATAAAAATTCTTTCCCCACAAAATATTTTAACATTTGACAACAATTTAATATTAATACTGGTTTATTAATATTTTCTGAATAAAGCTTATTTCAGCATGAGACACTTTAAAAATCAACTGCAATTTGATATTCATTATATTTTTTAATTATTGTAAAAGATAGGATGCCGACTCAATAGTTTTGCTGACAAAGTTTTCATTTTTGTTGTTTTCACTTATGCATAGGTTTTATAACAAAAAACATGTGTAAATATGGGGAAAGTTTCTTAATCATAAATTCAAAAATATATTTAGTCATTTATAGTAATCAATCTTTCTATATATTTTATAACACTTGGAGAGTAATAGAATTATAATCCAATAAGAAAATGTATTTTCCTACGTATATATAAATTTTGTTATTGGTATAAAATATATTCTTAAAAACCCTAGTTTTAGAACAAGTTGACTATGTGATGTTTCCACGGTATTCCTGCCGATGAAACGTGGATTAAAACGAATAAATAGGAAATAAAAAGAAGGAGATAAAAAGATGTTAAAACAAATGAAAAAGACACTTGGTATTTTGCTAGTAGTTTGTTTTTTAATGTCCGTAACCGCTGCAGCAGCAAGCGCACATGGTGGCGGCTGGTGCAGATGGGGCGGTTACCCTTGGATGGATAGTTATCCCTACTTAGGCTACCCTTACGCAGCTCCATATATAGCCACGGTACCAGTTTCAGCCCCTGCAGTCCAAGAAGCCTTTGCACCTATAGTTCCTTGCTGGCCAGCTCAAGCTTCAGCTGCAGCAGTAAGCGCAGGATCCACTATAGTTAAGGAGAATAAAAAAGCCACCTCTAAAGCAGTAAGTACAAGACCCACTATGGTTAAGGAGAAGAAAAAAGCAATTTCTAAAGCAGTAAGTACAAAATCCACTATGGTAAAGGAGAAGAAAAAGGCCACTTCTGACGCAATAAGCGCACACGGTGACGGCTGGAGTGGTGAATGTGACTGTGGATGCGAATGTGACGGTGGATGCGAATGTGACGGTGGATCTTTCATAGATACTTTCATAGATATTTTCATACACTGCTTACCTTGCAACGAAAATTTCACATCAGAAAATTTCACATCAGAAAATTTCACATCATAAAGTTAGCAGCCTGATTGAAAAGTGATTAAGCGTTCCAGTTTTTTTAATTATCAATTACTTTTTAAAAATTTTTTTCACATTTAGACTTACATTTATTGTTTTTGGTTACTATCTTTTGTCTGTATTATTTGGAAATGCAATTATCAAAGTTTCTAGATGAAACTTTAATCAAAAAAATCTCTAGTTTTATTCTGACTTTTGCTCCACTGGTAAGTTTCATGCAGCAATATATTTCCTTTGATATTCATTAACATTGTCTGGTTTAACCCAATTTCCCACAATCACCCTTATTCTTTGAAAAATCAATATAATTATGACTCTAAAATCTATTTTGTGGGAGCTAGCAGACTTATCTCCCTAATGCCATCGAATGAAAACCTTACCACGAGTCTTACTTAAAAATATTCAGCTGGCATGATCAGGATAGATGATCTATGTGCGGGGAATAATGTCTACTGTTAACTACTTCAGGGGGAGATTGGCATTCAGTCGTGATCAACCTAAAATTGATGATATGGAAATTTTGAAACAAAATATAGCTGGATATATTTAAGTTGCGAAAAGTTCAAAAAATCGATACAAAAGGAATTAACCATATCGTGTATCACGATTATGAAATAGGGTATCCATATCTGAAGCAGTGGGTATCCTGCATTATGATCATGAAAACAAGACCACATTTAGTATATAATTCAAGCATAAATTCAAATTAGACTGTGAATAGCCTAATTTGATGCAAATTAAATATTTGTGCGTTTTTCTATACTTTCAGTTTGTGAGTATAGGTACTAATAAATTAAATAATAATGAGAGCTTACGTTGAGAACATATATAGATTTTAGAGAATTTCGATAAATTCATATGCATTGAGTATTGAAGAGTTTAAATTTCTTAACATCAATTTCTACTTATGAAAACTCTAAGTGATTTTGCTCTTAAAGCTCCAATTTTTAGAAATTGAAATGATACAAACCTCTCAAATTTACCTATGTTCTATATTAAAACTTCTACATCAATGGAAAAATAAGAAACCGAATATTTGTCAGTAAAATTATTGACTTTTTATTAATTTCAACGAAGGACAAAATAATAAGCACTACGGAAAACTCAAAAAAGAAATAGGACAATATCGATTACCTTAAGGAATATCATTATTACCCTAAAAATTAGATGACCAACCATTTTAAATTATGCATGGAGATTACATCTATCAACATGAAATTAACAACAATAAAATATTGTTTGTGTAGTTAGTGGGATGATCAACCCGATACTTTAAAGCTTATTTTTCCCTAACTGTTTAACTCGTTCTGCTAACTGACTGAGAAATTCCTTTTTACACGTATGAACTAACTTTTGTCTAATTTTTACGATTATAATTCAAGATTCCCACTGCTTCAGATATGGGTGCTGTACCTTATAATCATAATAAAATAGACATCAAATGGATTTATTGATTTTACCTATATGTTTCTAATACTTTTTTTGCATTTATTGAATTTCCTACATATATGTGAAATAATCGAGTTTACAGACAAATAGATACAAATTTTGTTCTTCGCTATTTTGTGTAGATTAAAATTAATTATCCAGTCAAAAAGTTACGACACCAAAGTGATTAATTCTCTAGGGAAAGGTAATGTTAGATTATGATGACTTCACAAATAATAAAAAATAATTCTTAATATTTATCTGTTTTTTTGATTGCAAAAAATTTTATGCAAGATTATTTTTTGTTTAGAAACTATTTTTCGTATAATTAATTTAAAATAACTTCGGAGATAACCATATATTGTATCACTGGTCTCGCAGAACGAACAGATCAATAAGAGTGAAAAGTCACAGCTACAGTAGGACTAAAAAGAGGAGTAGAATAGCTTGGAAGACGTTGGTCTTATTTCGAATTAAATATACTACTGATAGTATATATTCAAAGTGACTGTAAGGGTAGACAGTAGAGACAACTCTTCCAAGCTGTCATCCAATCTTTTTTAATGTGCTTGATTTGACAGAATGCATAATTCTATGTAAAATTTGCTATTACCTTTAATCTTCTTTTTTGATTACTGTTCCATTATTACATACTTGTTTCCTGTTATCCAGTCTTCATTTATCAATGAGTATTGAGACTCCTTATCAAATACTGGTTTCTAGTTAGGGAATACCCTAACCACTCTGCTTCTTAAACATAACTTTGAGTTTGCATATTTTATTGTATATATAAAATTAAATAACTAAAAAATAAGTGGAATTTTCTAAATATAAATATTTATTAAGATATCCTTCTAAATATATATTAATGATCATTAATAATGGTTCTAAATTTGCATAGTTAAACTGAGAATAACATACAAATGTTCTAATGTCGATAAGTGAGTCAAAGATAAACGAGATTTGAAAGGACGATCACAACTTTGTCAATATTATTTTTTTTCAATTTAGCTGTGTAAGTCTTAACCGAATTAAAATCGTATCGAACTTAATAAAAATGGAGTGAAATGAATGTTGAAACAACAAGTTAGTAGAATAAAAAAAGGCACTGAATATTTTGCTGGCAGTCTTATTTGTAGTATCATTGATTGCAGCAGCATCGAGCACTGCACCGTATCACTAACACGATCATGGGGGCCACAAACATGACCATTGAGACCACAATCATTGATTACTATCATCATGATTACTGCGGGTGGGATCCTTACCAGCAAGAATGGGGATGGGGGTGTTAATAGTAATAACACAAAAACTGCAAAATGTAACTAAATGTAGATATGGGTCTTAATGTTTATGTAATCCTACTTTGTAATTGTACAAAAAAAAGTCATGTATGATACTTCATTAGAATAAAAGTAAGATTTTTAACTTTATTAATTTTACATTGTGGTTTACCATAAGTTTTGTAAAATCTGATAGTCTCTGTATATATGATGAGTGTTGCGGAAATTATAGCTATATTAAAAATAGAAAAAAGCTTCTTACATTTTTAAGTACTTCGCACATATTAAATATATCGAGATATTTTATGTGACTGTTTTTTAACTATGGAAGTGTGGAAGCACAGCGAAAATCCCCCTGCTTTCTTATGAAAACAAGGTGGGTTAGTTCACTGACTTTATATCTATAAATAACTCTTAATTAAATAATTACTTTACTTTCATTATCCAAAAACTTCCAGGCTTCGTTTTATTTTTTTTATATGAATTAAATGTGCTTTCTACCTGGTCAGTATTGTTCAAGCACATATAATTTCCCGCCCATAATACTTTGAAACTTTCATTAAAAGCCAAAAATGCTTGTAATAAGTATTGTTCATTCCAAAATCTATAAAGATTGAAGACCCACTCTCTTGGATATTCTTCTGGTAAAAAGATATCATGTATCTGAATAATTACTCCTTTTTTAAGGCGCGGTAATATATCTAAATATTCATATTGAACATCATTGTCTATTTTCAGAACGTGACTAGAATCTATAAAAAGAATATCGTTTTCTTCTAATGAAGTGAAATCTGATAAAGAAACATCTTGTAGCTTTCTTGATATTAAATGAGATAATCCAGGAAAACCACTTTTTATTACTTTATTTGGATATGGTTCAATAGATACTAATTCTGTTTCGTGGCCACAATCTGTCTTATTTTTAATAATAGCTTGAGCAGACATATAAGTTGAATATCCAGATCCAATTTCAATAATTTTTTTTGGTTTGAAATGGCGTATCATGCAATATAGAATTTCACCATCTATCTCTCCAAAATATCCGTTGTTAATGAAATATTGATAAGGACATGTTGTTTTATTTTCAGGAAATCTATTAAACTCTTCTTTATACTTTAAATCAAATTCAGAAAGAAGATTTATCTGTGCTTGTTCATTAATATCAATACCGATTAACTCAGAACATTTTTGCCATAATTTATTACTCAATGTTGAAGTATCAGGTATTGGTTCATAGTAATGATTCGGTGTAACATGCAATCCAATCATCTGCCACAAAGGAAATGTTTTTTTTACAATTACACGCAAAACACGGTTCAAGGTAATATCATTGATTTCCATATTTTATCACAACTATTTCCACATTTTTCTCCCAACTCTTTTCAAATACAATAAACTAAAGACTTGAGTTTTATGCTAAGCTCTATAAAATTGCAACCGAATAACCTTAGAAGAACCTTTTTCCTTTTTTTATATTTAACTAGATTGAAGATTGGATATGTTACAGCACTCCGAATAGATTGATAGATATTAATCATATCAGATAAAGGATTGAAATACGTGATCAATAAGCACAAATTGTATTTGATAGCCTTAAATTCTGTACAAGAATATGATTATATTTATATATAAATGTCATTGATTTTGGGTAATATATATTTTATTTTTTCTATTTAATATTATATTAGTCTTATTTTAGGAAAAATAACATATAAAATATAGGGGGAAAATAAATGGTAATTAAACATAAATTGCATAAAATAGCCTTAGTTTCAATAGCTATGGTTTTGATGCTGATAAGTATCGCAGGCGAGGCGCCACTAGCAGATGCTCAAACTCCGGCGGAGATTCCTTAAAAAACTACCATGAAAAGGATCTAAAAACCCAGGACGAAGTACTTCAAATTAACTCGCAGGCCGAAGATGCTTGGTCAAACATGAGTCGATTATTTATTGGTTTGACAAACTAAGCGAATGGCTCGAAGACTCCCCGCTCTTTAGAGTGGGGTGGCTGCAAGCAATTTGATTTTTGCAATTTTACCCCTTCTTTTTATTTTTTCCAAAATTTTACGGGATTTGATAGGAGGTGAAAACTCAAAATACTGTGGGAAAAATAAAAGTGCAGGCAGATAAATATTTATAACAATTATCAGTAGGTTATATTGAGGTAAAAAAAGTAAGAAAACTTAAGTGGGGGAAAAATATGAAAATTAGAGTAGTTAGTTCCAGAGAAGAAATTTTTACTCTCAATTCCAATGAAAGTGTTGTTCACATGGCTTTCAGGCCTTCGAATCAGGATATTTTAGCACTTGTAGAAACCTGTCCGAAAATTGAGGTAATTCAGTTACCCAAGTCTTACAGATGCACGGTATCAAAATCCATTGAGATATTCCTTGAAATGAAGAGAATCCAGCTTATCGAAGGAGATGTTTGGGGCCATAGGAAGGATATTAACGAATATTACAGTATCCCTTTATCAGTAATTGAAAAAATAAGGGAGCTAAAATCAGAAGGCACATCTGCTGAGAGAATTGAAGAAAAGATATCAAGGGAAAGCAAACTCAAACCTGGGATGGTTGCTTATATCATGACCAAAGTAGCTTTTACCTGATAGACATCAGGCAAAAACTTGCACTCAAATTCCTTGAGTGCAAGCAAATTGTACTTTAATTCTAGATGGTTGGATCTTGATAAACCCTAAATTCAGTCATATGCTTATAAAAGATATGTAAATGACTCTTGAAAATCAAAGGTTTATCGAAATCTTCTAAGGTATTTACTAAATAAATTGTCATTTTCTCATTTTTTCCTTTATGGAATGGGAATCAAGCTATTGAGTAATTAATAGATGTTGACACCGAAAAATGAATTTTCGTTTGAAGTAAAATTCATTTTTTTCCAATGAAATATTTTTCTACAGAAATATTTTTTTTGATCTTATAATTTCTCTTGCTATTTTGTTCACTACATCATATTTCTAGGAATAAAATTATACTCCGCTGTAGATGTGAGAAGGAAATGTGATAAATCAAAGTAATTGTGAGGATAATAAAAGATAGTGTGCCGATTTTTCTGCAAAATCATAAATCTTAATAATTTATGGGGAAGAAAATCTCACATTAAGAGAACCAAATTATATCTATTATGTATAAATTTTACATGCTATTTAAGGCAAATTTGCGACCCTGAAGAATTTCGACATATAGGTACATTCAAAAATGTAGTGTTTTTTCGAATCTTGATCCCCTTGTACAGGTTAAGAATACCGTAAATATTGTCTACTGTTCAGAATCAATCGCCTGAATACACGACAAACTTCTCGAACAGGGCTTAATTTTGCTTTTTTTAGAATAAGCTTGATGTTATCATTGTTTGTTGTTTCCAATATTTTTTTCGTTAGTTTTTCAATAAACAGCGTAATCTACCACCTCTTGATCCTATCGGAGGAACTTGTATATGCTTGAGCTACTGTTTCTGCAACTTGCTTCTCGGTGTATTTTTTAGGTTGATTAGGTATTAGTTAGTTCCAAGAGCACCTTGGATACCTTCAAAAAAGTATCTTTTTTATTATCAAAACAGAATTCATACAAAAACCTGATGTTTTCGTTATCTTTTTGCTCCATTTTGCTGGTTTTCCAGTAGTAATATACTTATTCTTGTTAGTCCTCTTGATTTTGTTGTCGCTTTTCACAAAGTCCATAAGAAAATTTATTTCATCATCTTCAAGTTTTGTCTCTGAAATGAAGATAGGAAAGGATTCAGAGATTATTGTGAGAAATAATTAAATTGTTGAGACAATAGGCTTAAAGTTTCTTAACGTGCCGAATATCCACAGCAACTCCTCTATTAGACTTTACCATTTCATTTCCACTCATAAGTGCCCTTCCTACGCAAAGTGCTCGATCTCCAAGAACAATCACTTCATCATTAGGTCTTATTTGCGGATCCGCTTTCAGTACTCCTGGAGCAAGAATGGAATTGGATGGAATAAAATCATCAATATTTACCATGTATTTCCCATTTTTTGACATAAGTTCCCCTCCATCAAGCGAAAGAGCAATCATGCCATACTGTGGAACTAAAATTGCAAATTGTTTTTTCCCGACAAAGAGCTGGTACTTTGGGAAATGACCTTTGACTACAATCTTTTCTTTTTTTTCATAGAAGAGAAGTCTGCTAGCTTCTCCAAACTGATAAGTTGCAATTGCCTTCATAATATTCTTTTTTTTCTCTTCTGCATTCAAGCTTTTCTTGCTAAAATCTTCGGCTGTGCAAAAGGATTCAACAACATTTTTTAGATTTGAAAGAGCTTCTATCGACACAAGGTTTTCTTTAGCTGTGTAGATGATTTCAATTTCAAGTTTATTTGCTACTCTCTCGCAAATTTCTTTATATGGCCCCTCTACATGTGCTATCACTTTCTTATAACTATATTTTGAGAGATAAGCTTCAAGGCAGCCGGAAACCCAACTTTTTTCTTCTTCGTCCCAATGCCCCGTAATTGCAGTATCGTAATGAGCTGCAGGGTATGTTAGTTCTAGTTCTCTTGGCACTACTCCAAGGGGTGAGGTTAATATTACTTCATGAATAAACTTGCGATATTTTCCAAGGGTCAAAATGAATTTCTGATGGGATTGAGAAGTTGAATAGGGTTTTTTGGCCGCACATGGGAGTATCAGGAGGATATCAAGATCTGGAGGCTTATATCTTTCATGTACACGTCTTGCAAACCGTGTCACTTCTATTCGAGATAGCGATTCCGAAGTATCTGCAAGGAGCTGGTTTTGCCGGAAAGCAGGAACTTTTTCCTCAAGATAAGAATATTCAAAATCTCCAAGGCGTAACATGGCTGTGAGCCAGGGTCGGACCCTGCACTGGCCTTCAACATATTCCCGAAGTGTCCCTGCCCGTATCCTTTCACGAATAAGGGAAAGCTCTGACTCAAGGGCATTTCTATTGTGGGCTATTAGGAATTTTGCTCTATCGTTTTTCGGAAGATTTCTTAGCTCTGCGGGCCTTGTGTTAGCACATACCCTGCATCTGCAGGGAAATTCTGTCAGGGTTTCAAGATGAAAATTGCCTGCATTTATGAGATAAATGTCTGAATAGGCTGCAATTACTGCCCGGGTATCGTCCAGAATATCGATTCCAAAATAGGTCAGCATTGCTGCATTTTCAGGAAGCGCTAGGTTTGGAGCATATAATGCCGTATCTGGGGGAATGCGGTCTTTCAGCTTAAAAAGGGTTTCGAGAAACTTTCGAGCATTGTTTTCAAAGGTTCCTGCACCTTCCATTATGTAAAGGTCACTTATAAGAATATCTCCTTCTGTTCTGATAAGGGAACCTCTGGGGCCTTCCGTTTTTTTCCCACAGTCAATGGTTAATGTTCTAATTTTTCCCCTTGATTCGGCTGAGATGGAAGGGGAGTAAACCTGATGCGGTTGGATTATAAGAGTTCCATATTTTGTTTTTTCCTGGATTTGTTTTACGCGTTCTTCAAGCTTTACATCGGATTCAACACCCCAAAAGCTACCTACATCGACAACAGCGCCAGGATTTTTAATGTTCCCGAGTTCTGAAGTACTTATAATGCAGGGAGTACGAAGTTCTGGTACTAGCAGAAGTTTCCCGATTCTGGCTGCTCCATCTCTTTTTTCTATCTCAAAGTACTGTGTCATGTTTGTCCTCTTATGTCTATTATGATGTAAAGGTTTATCCTCCTCTAATTCTAAAAATTTTTTCATGTAGTGGAATTTTGTTTTAAATTTGAAAGCTTTCTTGCGTATTTTTCTTTCTCAAAATCATTTAAGTTCCTCTATTTGCACTATTGAGACATGATAGCTCACAATGCAAGTTGAATACACGGTGTTAAATATTGTACTGTCAGAAACTATGTTTGCGATCTGGAAGTGGTTCTTATGGATGGAACAATTATCCACGCAGTCTCAATAATGCTGAAATCTGCTGCAGGTTATGGTCTAACGCATTTTATTATAGAGTCTGGAGTATTTTTGGAATTGTCACAAAAGCTGCCTGAAAATTGCTCATCGCCCTAAAAATCGCAAAATTGTTATCTCCACTCCGTTGAGATTACAAAAATTATAGGACAGTTAGTGTTAAAAGACATTTTCAAATGGGGTTCTTCTCTCAGCCTGCGAAGTCCTGGACGGAGTTTCCCTGCAGGTTCTCAAAAACTGCGACCAAAGATTGTGCTTCCTTCAGAAGAAGATATTCTTCTCTTCGAGTTGGATGACCCTGAAAATTCAGTACTTGAAGCTACAGAGCAACTAATAAAGGTACGTTTTTCTCTTGCTCCAAAAATCCATCATTATTTTCCTAAATTTAGACTGGTTTGAAAACCAAAATTAGAACCAACTTCTTGCTCAAAATAGCGATTAAGTCAATGTTCAAAGAAGAGTAAGGTGGATAAAACTTTCATTTATTTGAGCTTTTTATTCAAAAAATTTCATAGTTGTTTTTAGAAATGGTTTCTGATTGATGAGATTAGGAAATACTGCCTGAGAAATAATTTTTATTTTTTCGGATCTCACAATAAGTTCGCTATAATACCAACCTACATTCCACAGTGTACACAGATGTATAATTTGTTTACCTATTTACCCACGATTTTAATTGAAACTTGAATTAATTTTGAAGCTACTGGAATATTGAGAAATTGGATGGCATTTTTGTGTGCCTGTATGAAAGTAGATGCCAACAGAATGTTTTTATTTTCGAAAAACTACTTTTGTTTACTGAATTCTAAGTCGGGTATAAATTTTAGATGTAAGTTAGGAGAAGCGAATTGTGAGTTGTAAACCTATCACTTTTTGTAACGTTTCGCCTGATACTTTTAAGTGCATGAAGAAAAAGCTTCAGGATGCAGACATCTATATACCCCCTGGAAATAAAGGGGAGCTGTCATGGGCTGGAATTGTGGCAGATTTTGAATGGGATGGGAAATGTAATTTTACCATCAAAATCACGGGAAAACCCCTTTTCATCAGTTGTAATGTCGCAGCCTATATAATAAAAAAATTCGTGATAGGATGCCGTGGTTCATAAGGAAAAATTTGAGATTAAGAGCATGAGTGGTAGGAAACTGGATATTGAGGGTTGTCAGGGCATTAAGCTTAATAATGTGACTCTGGAGGTATTTTCCTGTGTGAAGAAGAAACTTAGGAGCTACGGGATCGTAGTTTTATTTGGAAATCTCGTAGTGTTTAAAGGGGATGGAATAGTTGCTCACTTTAGCTGGGATGGAGAGGCAAATCTGGTGATCGAGATCAAAGAACGTTCTCTTAATACTTACTGTGGGCAGGTCGGCAGAAAATTGAGGTCTTTAGTGCGTGAATGTCAGGGGTTGTGACAGAAAATCAGACTCTCGAATCACGAACATATATATTTTGTGGCACATATTTCAAAATCGAATCGTGCTTTTCTAAGAATTTGAGCTATTATAAGTGTTTTATTTATTTTTTCTTTTTATCAAACAGTTGTGGGTATTTCCCACAAGATCAAATCTTCCTGCTTTTTCCAGAGCTTCATACACAAGTTCGTAGTTTTCATGACTCCTGTAGTGCATAAGGGCCCGTTGCATTGCTTTTTCTTTTTTGTCTCTCGCAACGTACATTTTTCGGCCTGTGAACGGGTCAAGTCCTGTGTAATACATGCAGGTAGCTACGGTCATAGGGGTTGGGGTAAAATCCTGTACATTTTCTGTATAGCCTCCATGGTCTCGCACATATTCTGCCATTTCGATCATATCTTCAAGGGTACAGCTCGGATGTCCTGACATCAGATAATTCACTATATACTGTTCTTTGCTGTATTTTCTGTTGAGGACAGCAAATTTATCGACAAATTTTTCGTATGTTTCTCTACCTGGTTTGCGCATCGAACTCGTGACCCTCTTTGAGAAATGTTCCGGTGCGATTCGAAGTTGCCCGCTTATATGGTAAGCGCACAGTTCTTCAAGATATTCTTCATCCTCAAGAGCCAAGTCGTAGCGCACTCCGTAACCTGTAAAGACCTTCTTGACTCCTGGAAGTTCGCGTATACGGCGCATGAGTTCTAGTAACTTTTTGTGGCTAGTATCCAGAGCAGGGCATATGTGGGGGTAAAGGCAAGATTTGTCAAGGCAAGCTCCTTTTTTCATCCAGATTTCGCACTCCATTCCATACATATTAGCACTTGGACCTCCAACTCCGGTTATAACTCCTTTGAAGTCTGGTTTTTCTGTAAGTTTTTTCGCCTCATGCAGGATGGACTCCGTGCTGCGGCTTGAAATCATGCGTCCCTGGTGCTGGGTAATGGCGCAGAATGCACAGCCTCCAAAGCAGCCCCTGTGCGTTGTGAGGGATAATTTTATCATTTCAAGGGCAGGGATAGGTTCAGTGTAGAATGGATGAGCTTCGCCAGTAAATGGTAGCTTATATACCTGGTCCATTTCAGTGTCTGTCAGAGGTCTCATAGGCCTATTCTGAACGATAATGGTTTTTGGGTGAGGCTGGAAAACGCCTTTTCCAATAAAAGGATTCTGTTCCAGGAATTGCATACGAAAAGCCTTTGCAAAGGCTACTTTGTCCTGAGCAACTTCGGAAAAGGAGGGTATTTCTATATAATCTTTGTAAAATTTTGCTGCTTTCTCATATGCCTCTCCATCTTTATCTCCAAATACTACAGATTGTTTTTTTTCCGTCCCATTTACTCTTTCTTTAAGTTCTTTCCATGTTTTAACTTCCATCTTCCAGACCGTGCCTGGGATGTTTCTGATCTCCTTGATATCTTCCCCTGCCTGTAACCGTCTTGCAAGCTCTACAATCTGCAGCTCGCCCATACCGTAAACAACTAAATCTGCAGGTGCATCAGCCAGAATTGATTGCCTGACTTTATTCAAAAGGTAATCGTAATGTGAAAAACGTCGCAGGGAAGCCTCAATGCCTCCCATTATAATCGGTATCTTAGGAAAAGCTTCTTTTATCCTGTTAGAGTAAATAATCACTGCACGATTTGGGCGAAGTCCTGTTTTGCCTCCAGGGGAATAAGCATCCTTATTCCGCGGTTTTAGACCTGGGGTCAGATTGCTGATCATGGAATCTGTGTTTCCAGCGCTTATGGAAAAGAAAAGCTTTGGTATTCCAAGTTTCTTAAAATCCTCCAAGTTATCCCATCTTGGCTGAGCAATGATTCCTACTCGGAAACCAGCGTCTTCAAGAACCCTTCCAATAATTGCGGTTCCAAAACTAGAATGATCAACATAGGCATCTCCAGTGACAAGGATAATGTCAAGTTCTTTCCAGCCGCGGGCTTTTACTTCTTCAGAGCTCATTGGAAGAAAATTTGATGTAGGGGTACGTGAATGAATATATTTTTCTGACTTTTTTTCTTTTTTTTCCTTTTGTTTAGTTTTATTTTCGGATTCTTTCTCAGGTTTTTTTTCTATTTTTTCTGAAAATTTGATTTTCAGCATTTCTGATTTTATTCTTGGCTTCGATCCTGATTTCAAGTCTTCTTTTATTTCTACTTTTATGGGGACAAATAAGCCGATTTTTCTGCATAATCTTACTTTATCCGATTTTTCCATAATATATTTTTTATTCCCTTTCGGAAATGGTATGTTTGTCGGCATAATCTGTTTCCAAGCTCCTCATTTTCTTCGATTCCCAGACACACAGATGCTAGAGTTATTTCCATACTTAAGCTTTTTAGTGTCGTGGCAATTTAATTATATAACCTAATAATTAGATAGCTTCTTATCAGCATACAAAAATTCAAGATTTTATTTAGATAATTAATGATTAAATTGTTTGGACACTAGGTTTCTCTGGATTTTTCTTTTATGCTTTCATCATCATTTTTAGCATAGTGTATGAGGCCATAATTTGGTTGTTTCCTTCTTTGTCCGTAGGAGCTCCATGTCCAGAATATAGGTTCTTCACATCTAGTTTTATGAGTTTTTCAACTGATCCCAGCATCTTATCAGGTTCTGAGCCTTCAAAGTCCATCCTTCCGAACCCTCCACTGGTAAATACAGTGTCCCCAGAAAAGAGACTTTTTGAAACAGGTTCGTAGAGGCAGACGCTCCCTTTTGAATGACCAGGTGTGTGAATCACTTCTAGGTATTCCCCATTTCCTATTTCAATTTTGTCTCCTTCTTTATACGTAATTGTGGGTTTGACAGCAGGTGCGCGGTCTCCGAAAAGCATAGATACACTCAAATATTCATCGTTTACGCCTTCCAGGTCGTCTTCGTGCACTCCGACTTTTGCACCGCTCTTTTCTGCAATTGCTGCTGCTGCTGCTGTATGGTCATAATGGCAGTGAGTCAGGATAATGAGTTCCAAATCTGTAAGCTTGATATATTTTTCCAGTTGTTTAATGATCAGGTCACTATTCATGCCTGCATCGATCAGAACTTTTCCATTTACTAGGTAGACACTGGAATCGTAGGCTGTGGGGCAAATGTAGTGGACTTCTATCTTTTTTCCTCCTTTATTTTTGTTTTACTCCATTCTTTTTCATATCTTTACTACTTTTTTCTTACATTTTTTTGCATCATTCACCATAAGTTTTTTACTTTTAATGCGTAAGTCTAAATTTCTACATTAAAACCCTGTGCGCATTTTCAGTCTATAATTTTGTGATCTCTATAGTTCCCATATCCTTAATTTGCGCTACTATATGAATTGAATCAATTGTAAATATATGTTATTTCCGCCTTTGCGTGATGAAAAATAGAGATTGTTGATTTCAAGAAGCAGGTTTTCAAGTGGCACTTCTGATGCAAGAAGCAGATGATGTTCAAAAAAATATATAAGATTTGTCGGAAAAATGTGATGTCTTATATCCACTATTACTTACATTGTCTTAATAGAGCAGCTGTGGCAATGATAAATAACTATATCCACAGACCTAAAAAGTTTCAAAATTTAAGCTTCATCCAACGGAATGTGTATCTATAAGAGGAGTTCTAATTTATTTTTGAATGTCTATCACTTTTGTGAACTAATTTGTCTGCGTCCCAATCTCATCATTTTTTTGCATTTCTGGAAATTTAGGCCTGCTTCTCCAATTCTTACTGCATTTCCTTAGTTAGCTTCAATTTGGGCAAGAATTTGTTTATTTCTTCACATTAGCCTTTCATGCTTATATAAAGAATTAGGTTAAATGTGAAATAAATTGGTTCCTAATCTTTCTCAAGTCAAAAGTTCATGCTGTTGCCCGTCAGGAAAATATTTGAATTAATTTTTTTTACAATTTCCATTTTCCTGGCTCAAAAATGATCTCTTCTCGATCACGGTTGAATTTAAGAAAATCAAGGATACATCGAGAATCACTATATTTGATAAGGCATGGATCTTTCTTTATTCCATCTCATTTTATTTCACTTTTTACAAAGAATTTTGGAATACAAACCTGCAAAAGAATAGGTATAGTCCTTATCCATTTTTTTGTCTGTTGACTGTTCTTTGAACTATACTTCAATCTAAACTCTGAGCTAAAGTTTTCTAGCTTTTTAGTCGATTTTGGAAATTTTAGCTTTCTCTTTATTTTTGTAGAGCAAATTCATTGCATTCACGAGGGCTTCTACAGAAGCCATAACTATATCTGGATTTGCAGATCTCGCAGTTACAATTCTTCCTTTTTCGTTTTCAAGGCCTATATATACGTCTGCAAGGGCATCTGCTCCTCCAGTGATGGCATCAATTCTGAACTCCTGAAGTTTGAAGTGGTTATTCTCTCCCACGATATCTCTTACTGCATTGAGG
The DNA here is from genome assembly GCA_963763235.1 of uncultured Methanosarcinaceae archaeon. Lineage (GTDB taxonomy): Archaea > Halobacteriota > Methanosarcinia > Methanosarcinales > Methanosarcinaceae > Methanosarcina. The sequence continues at coordinate 55,945 of CAVXNY010000013.1, forward strand.
GCGGCATCTACAGGGCCAACTCCGACTCTTGCAGCAATGACTTCTTTGCCATCGATGTCTGCTTTGACAACGGCGGTGGGCGTAAGGATATTTCCTGTCATCACGGATACTTCTTTAAGCTTGATAAGTTCTTCTTCGGAGCTTGCTTTCCCGAGTACTGCAGAAGCAACAGCATAAAGGTCAACATCTGTGATCTGTTTGCCCTTATTTGCAATCTCCTTGATCCTGTACACTATTTCATCGAGTTGTTTATCATTAGTTATTATTCCCGCAGATTCCAGGGACTGTTTAACTGCATGTTTGCCGGTGTGTTTTCCAAGAACAATACGTCTTCTGTGACCTACCATTTCCGGAGTCATTATTCCAGGCTCGAAGGTATCGGATTTCTCCAGCACTCCCTGGCTGTGGATCCCCGACTCGTGGGAAAAAGCATTTTGGCCTACCACAGGAGCGTTGGGAGGAAGCCTGATTCCAGTATAGTTTTCAACCATCTTTGAAGTTTCCACAAGGTATTCGGTCTTAATGTTCGTTTTTATCCCATAAATTGCCTTAAGACTCATAACTGTCTGTGGAAGGTCGGCATTTCCTGCCCTCTCACCGATGCCATTTATAGTGACCTGGACCTGGGATGCTCCGGCTTCGACAGCCATGAGGCTGTTTGCCACAGCAAGCCCAAAATCGTTATGGCAATGAACATCTATAGGAATTGTTATTTCAGATGCAATGTCTTTTATCTGCCTGTACATTGCGGATGGAACCATAATACCAACAGTATCTGGCACGTTGATTATATCGCATCCTACTTCTTGGACCGCCTTGAAGACATCTATGAGATACTCAGGCTCAGTCCGAGTTGCGTCCATCGCAGAAAACATGCACTTCAGGCCATGGTCTTTGATATACTGGACAGCTTCCACAGCCAGTTGGATTACTTCTTCCTGGCTTTTTTTGATAGTATATGTCCTTTGAACATCTGAGGTAGGGACGAAAGTATGCACAAGACCAACGTCGCTTTCAAAACATGCATTTATATCGTTCTTCAATACACGAGCAAGTCCACAGACGACAGCATCCAGCCCGGCATTAGAGATCGATTTTATGGATTCCTTGTCGCTTTCTGAAGAGGCGGGGAATCCAGCTTCTATTATATCTACCCCGAGTTTGTCAAGTTGATGGGCAATTTCCAGCTTCTGAGAAGAATTCAGGGATACTCCAGGAGTTTGTTCTCCGTCGCGCAGTGTTGTGTCAAAAACAGTTACCGTTTTATTCTGTAGGGATTCGATGTAAAAATCGATCCCTTCTTTCAGTTCTTACATTCATGGTAATCACTTACATGGATGTACATTCCTGGTATATAAATATCATGTGTGTGCAAATTTTTTGATAAATCCATTTTTTGCTCTTTATTGAGGAATTCTCATAGGTGAACTCCCAGTGGCCCATACTCAAAAGTGAATAGATGTAGCAGGCTCTCCATCAGTAAATCTGCTTCGCCAGATAGTTTTCGACACCCTTCTGTTTGATCTGATCGAGTTGAGCTTCGATACAGGTGATGTGTTACTCCTCTTCCTTCAGGATCGATTCGAGAAATACTTTGGTGTTATTATCCCCTACCTCAGCGGCTACATTGATTCAATGGCGTAATTTTTAATAGTCAAGTATTCAAATATATAATTATATTGGTGTTTATTTAGCGCTTGCCCGATGATTATTCTTGGGTTCAGTTTGCTGATTATTGGCTACACTTCGAGAAAAAGGATCCGTACGATCAGCTTCTCAGTGTACCTCATCTAGGTGGAGGCTCGCTTCTGGATCATTTCTTCCAGTTGCTTGTAATTCCAGTTTTCGCACAATTCGGCATGGATAATGTACTGATTGATAGCTGTCAATTCATCGGTGAACGAGAGTTTAGATGTTCAATAATCTTCTCGTTTCCTCTCATAACTAAATTTCCTATTGCATCGAAAAGTATCAATTTGCTCTCGAAGATTATTCGATTTGTATTTTTTTGCTGGCTCTTCCAGCTTCATTTTTGGAAGTGTTATGGTCTGGACACCATTTTCAATTTTTGCAGTGCTACCCTCCTCTTTAACGCTGGTAGGCAAGCGGACAGCTCGGTAAAAGTGAGTATATTCTCTTTCTTTAGAATATATCCTTCATCTTCGGTTTCTTTTTCCTTTCCGCTCTTTGCACTTATCTCAAGCATGTCTTCTTTAAGGTCTATCTCAATATTATCTTTATTTATTTCTGGTAGGACGGTAGTTACAACAAGCTTGTTTTCTTCGTCCTTGATGTCAATTGCAGGAGTAAATACATTTTCACCTTCCCATTTTTCCCTAGGCATTAAGTCTTTAAACAACAAATTCAGGCGTTCTTGTGCCTTCCTAATCTCTTCAAAAGGATCTTAGGTGTGGGCTCTGCGAATATTCTCTTAGCTGCCAGTTCATTAAAATCCCCCATAATAATAAAGTTAGAACACAGTAGTAGTATTATTTTGAATATATTGAAAGTGGCTATATAGCTTTTTCTTTAATAATTTCACTAAAATGTAATGTAATATAAACCTGAATAATAGTTCATATCTGTGCGTTATTGGAAATCGTATGTACTAGACTCTCTCTACAGTTTTCCCAAAATGGGAAGTATAATCATTTTTCAGATTTGTTTAATTACCCAAGGATACGATTATACACTCACAAATTTTTATTTCAATCATATAGTGTTGATAATAACTTTTATAGGTTTTTAAAATCTAGATATTTGATATCAGATCAATCGGCGTTTCTTTTTTACAAAAAAAATCATAATGTTAAATTTGTGAAGATCCCCTTAACTAACAAAAACATAATCAATATAAAATTATTTTTTGATTTTAAAACATTTTATTGGAAAGTAAGTTTTACTCATAAACTATTTTTTGTATAATTAATTTAAAATAATCAAGTGAGAATTAACGCTTATTTATAAGCCATTTCAGTCACCCTGCAGATTTCACACCCGTATGTACTACTACTGAATTCATTACCTTTGCCAGTATGCAGGAAAAATTCATAAAAATGAGCACTGAATTGATAGGGCTTTCTATAGATTGCGTTTTTTCCCATATATCCTGGCTTAAGAGGATTGAGAAAAAATTGAATATAAACAGATGAAAAACATTGAAATTAAGTTTCCTGTTATTGCTGACCTTAAAATGGAAGTGACGAAAAAGTACGGTATGGTTCAGCCAGACGCTTCAACAACTCAAGCTGTAAGAGCATTATTTGTTTTGATCCAAAATACAAAATAAGGGCACTATCCACTATCAACTGGAAGAAATATGCAGGAAATTAAGAGGCTAGTAATTGCCCTGCAGAAAAATGATGTTGAGAATTCAGCAACTCCGGCAAATTGGCAAACATGAGAATCTGTTATTATTCCCGCTCCTAGTTCAATGAAAGCAGTAAAAGAAAGACTTGAAACGAAAGATGAAGGAAAATATTACCTTTACTGGTTTTTTTGCCTGAAAAAAGGGAGTAAAAAATAATCGAAAAATCGATAGGATTTTTGAACTTGAAGTACAAAATCGAAGTAATAGATTTTTTGGTCAAATTCACTAATTGGACAATTGGAGGTTTAATGCGATTGATTTTTCAGTTCAACCCCTTAAGTCCTATAGATAAATAGAAATTAAAACTATTCTGTACTGATAAATTAGAACCTATGAAGACAAATCAATAAAGTATATAGGGTTATGCATAAAATTTGGGGTATTTTAGAGGAGTCTGTATGATATTTGAACGCATTAAATCTGAAGGTCTAGCTCACCTTTCTTATTTCATCGGGTCTGGAGATGAAGCCTTAGTTATTGACCCTAGAAGGGACTGCCAGGTATATTTTGACCTTGCTCGAAGAGAGGGGATGAAGATAAAATATATCTTTGAAACTCACAGAAACGAAGACTATGTAATAGGTTCTCTGGAACTTAAAAATCTTACAGATGCAGAAATTTATCATGGCCGTGGTGTGGATTTTAAATATGGAAATTATCTAGATGATGGTCAGGATTTCAGTTTTGGCTCAATGAAACTGACTGCTTTACCTACTCCGGGCCATACTGACGAAAGTACATCCTATACTCTGGTAGATCTTGATGCAGGCGAGGATCCCATTATTGTTTTCACAGGAGATGCCCTATTTATAGGTGATGTAGGGAGGATCGATCTCTACGGTCCAGAGGAAGCTTCAAGACTAGCATCAAATTTGTATGATAGTATTTTTAATAAAATATTACCCCTTGGAGATGAGGTAATCCTCTGTCCTGCACATGGTGAGGGTTCTGTTTGTGGAGGTTCTATCGCGAACCGGGAGCTTAGTACCCTTGGATTGGAACGCATCCAGAATCCTATTCTCCAAAAAACTGAGAAGGAGGAGTTTGTAAAATATAAGGTTGAAGAGCATCTTGAATTTCCGCCTTACTTCAAGAAAATGGAGCAGTATAACCTGCAAGGCCCTCCTTTATTGCAGAGTTTGCCAGCTCCCGAGCTTCTTTCGCCAGAAAAATTTAATGTAGAGCTAGAAAAAGGAGCTGTAGTTGTCGATACACGCATGCCATATTCTTTTGGAGGAGTACATATAAAAGATACTTACAGTATCTGGCTAGGAGGTGTACTTTCCTTTGCCGGTTGGGTTCTTCCTTATGGTAAACCCATACTTCTAGTTCTGGAAGAAAAAGAGCAGCTGGAAACTGCGGTGAGATATTTAATCAGATTGGGTTATGATAATATAGCAGGTATGCTGAACGGTGGAATTGCAGCCTGGTACATTAAAGCTCTACCTATAGGTAATTTTAATCTTATATCCGTTCATGATTTGAAAGGCAAATTGGAGAACGAAGAGAAAATGGTAATTCTTGATGTGAGAGACAAGAGAAAATGGGATAAAGGACATATTAATGGAGCTAGACACATCTATATTGGTCATTTGGAGGAGAAACTGGATGAAGTTCCAAAAGATTTGCCTGTAATTGTTTATTGTTGCACTGCTAAGAGTGCTAATTTAGCAGCTTCAATTTTGAAAATAACGGTTATGGTAAAGTATACAATGTTCTTGGAGGCATGTCTGCATGGAAGAACGCTGGATATAATGTGGTAAAATAAGCAAGAATTACTTTAGAATGTTTGTTCATAGTCTTTAACTCAATGAATTATATTTTTTATCACTGATTGGGACGTTTTCACTCATTTTTTTCCAAATGATGAGGATTTTGATATTTTTGTGAATTAATATTTGTAAATATTTTTCAAATATTCTTTGATTGAGTAAATTCTAACTTCCGCTTCTTTAAGCAAATAAATTCAAATTTTCCATAACTTTTTTTGTTTCTTGGAATCACCATCTTGTGCTTCTAATCCGAGTGAGTATCTCAGAAGCAGCGGCATTTGAAGGTATTCTGAACTCTGACATTACTGATGTTTCTAATTTAAACAAGTCTGGTGAAGCAATAAAAACATATGGTAAAGTAATTTATAGGACAAAGAGTAAATCCACTGGGTTTTCAGCCCAGTGGGTGTAAGCGTCAACTTCAACTCTGGCTCCGTATATAATTTTCGGCTGATTCTTTGTTAAACTTGCCGATATCTGATGCAAAATATCCATCACTCCATAGTGTATATTCTTTACAATAGTATATTTTCAAATACTCTTTTTGAGTTTTCCATAGCTTAATTGTTATCTCTTGTTTCAGTTCTCAAATGATTTCAAGAGTGCTGACTTTTGGCTCGCTCTTAACTAACAGATGGATGTAGTCTTCGTAAGTCCAGGTTTCTAGTATTTCAAAAGCTTCCTCCTTTAATTTCATGAATTATCTGTTTGAATTCTTAATCAATCGATTCTAGTATATTTTTTTGATACTTGTACACAAAGATAATTTGGCATATTTTAAAAAACTTTCTATAGTTATTATGTTCATATCCAATGTTTTAACAAAAAATATATTTATTGCTAAGGCAGGTTAAGTATTTTATGATGAAAGCATTATATTTTATGCTATATCTAATAATTGACTAATCTAACCACCTTAATCAACATATTGGTAGTTGTAGGTTTGTCTACAATTGGGCACTTGATCAGAAACTAAAAACATATAAGCAAATCGGGAAATCGATTTCTAAGTTTGACTTAAATAAACTAATTCTAAATCTAAAAAAGCAAAGCCCGTGGTTAGGAAAAGTCAATTCCCGATCATGTAAGGGTATGACTAAACAGGTAGAATCTGCATTCACTAGATTTTTTCGAGAAAAGAATGATTTTCCTAAATTCAAATCAATGAAGAATCCGATTCAGTTATTCCCGATACCACAAAACTACAATGTGGATTTTGAAAACAATGCTGTTAAGCTTCCTAAGATAGGAGAAATCAAAGCAGTTCCCAACAAAAAATTGAAGGGGAATTAAAAACCACTACTATTTCGAATTTTTCAAAGGAAAGTACTATTGCAGCATCTTAGTGTAAGATAGGAAAGAAGTTCCAGTTAAGCAAGTGTTTTCTGAACCTACGACTATTGGTGTAAATGTTGGAATAAAGATTCTGCTGTTATTTCAACTGAAGAAAAGTTTGAAAATCCGAAGTACTTGAAAAACTCTTTGAAGAGACTTAAAGTACTCCCCAGAAGAGTTATAGAAAACAGAACGGTTCTAAAAACCGAGAAACAGCCAAATAAAAACTTGCTGTACTTCATGAGAAAATCACAAATCAGAGAATTAATTTTCAACACAAATTCTCTTTTAAACTTTTTTGAGAGAATCAAGCTGTTGCGCTGAAAACTCTGAATGTTAAATGTATGATTAAGAATCATAATTTAGAACAGTCCATAATTGATTCTGCGTGGAGTAGTTTTGTAACAAAATTAGAATATAAACCAGAATGATCAGGAAAAATCATTCTTATGATATTTAAATTTGAACTATCATCTAAGATCTGTCATGTTTGTGGATACCATAACTCTGAGCTAACACTAAAAGATAGAGAATAGAAATGTCCTGATTGGAAGATAAAACATGATAGAAACATTAATGCTGCAATTAACATCAAAAAATTTACTATCATTGATCAAAATCGAATTGGAATCTAACACATGTGGAATGCTTGGAATGGTTTTGGGGGACTACTCTCAAAAGAGAACGTAATGAACCAAGAAGCCCCTTAGTCTTCATCTGAATGCTAGTTCACTCACGTCAAGGTCATGATACAATTACTTCTCTTCAGCATTATCAGCCATTATCGTTTTTACTGATTCTGGGATAAGAGATATGAGGAAGCAACTGATAGAGTGAAGTGTGTTATAATAGATATGAGACTAAGTTACTACGTTAGGTAAAAGCTGATCAAATCGGAGACTTTTGCTGAAATATTTTCACAGTCACAGCCAACACACAGGCGTGTTAGTTATGTTTCTCCAATTATAACATTAAGTGCATATACAGTTAAATCAGTTGGTTTTTAGTCCTGTACTTCGATTTTATATGGTACAGTTGCACCAGTTGATTTTTTGTCTTCTACTTTTATTTTATGCCAACCACACAAACAGCAATTCTCTTTGTAATGCGTGATGTGTTTTATAACACAAGCAAGCCCTATTGTTGCTAAGATACAACCCACTATTTTCATACCTTTATGCAGAGTTATTCCCTCCAAGCTATTTATTGTACTTTATTGTTTATTAAGATACGTAAACAAGCAGAAAGTCATTATTAATACAGCAAATGTGTGATCTGTATATGAGAGGATTTCGGTAAACCTCGATTTTCATAAGTTACTTGTATACACTTATAAGTATATGATAAAATTTTGTGGTTTGTAGAAATCCTTATGAATCAAAGATAAGAGAACTTAAAAGATGTCAACAGCAGTTTACTTTTGCCCACTTTGGTTTATTTGAATTTTTGCTCTAGCCTCACTAAGTATGGAACAGAAAACGAACAGAGACAGCATTTAGGGTATTTTGGGATAACATCAACAAAATAATGAAAATAATTTTACAGAAGCCGATATTTTGAAATGTACAAAAAGGCTTTATACTTTTTTTCATATGATTCAAAGTTCTATTTCGTGTTTCTATTTATGGTAGTTTTATTTTTCTAAAAGAGTTTGTGCCAATAAAATGCGTTTTTTGGAAGAAAATACTTACTAATTAGTGGAATCTATCAAATTGGGGGTACAGTAAACCATCTGGATTTTCAGTCCATTAATGTCTGTCTCAGGTTCTAGAGGCACAAATTTGAATCCGTATCTATATCCCATTTTTGCTGTAATTGCTGCTACAAGTGCATCGAGAATATCATCTTTTGCAACTTCCTTTCGCCTGTACTCTGAAAGCGCAGCTTCGATAATTTTGTCTGTAAGAAGGCAAATATTTTTGAGTGTTTTTTTCGCTCAAGAAAACCATCGTGACTTTTTTTTGAATATTCCATAGGAAAACCTGTAAATACCTGAAAACATATTTCAGGGCCCACTTCCTTTATTTTTGTTCGGAAAGTTTCATTTTCAACAAGGAAATTATTCACATCTCAAATTTTAGGGACTGTATTCCATGTCTGTTTTGAGATGCGCTTTCCGGTAAGCTTTTCGTTAACCTCGCAGGCTTTTTTATAGCTCTCCGTATATACAGCTTCCCTGCAGGGTTTGGAAATATACTGGATTTTCGGGCTTTTAAAATTCTGCGTGCTCCAAGGTCGGAAAGCCGTTCTCCGCTACCTCCGTTTTTTAATCCAATAGGGATGTCGATAAGAATGAGGGGTTCTATTTGTTCATATTTATTTATCAAGAAATCAATAAGAGAGGTAAATTTTGGGAAAAGGCCGATTTTCCACTCACAGTTTTTTTCGTCTTCTATAGCAAGAAAAACTGCAAACCAACCTGCACTGCAACCGTCAACTCCGACAAAAACCTTTTTGTCAGCGTATCGAAAGTTATGTAAAATCTGATTGATTCTGTATCCTCTCCGATTATAGCTCTTCAAAATGTCTTATTAACTCAGGAGTTAGTTCTACATGTGAGCTCCCCCTCCCTGTCGGGTTGATACCCGCTGAGAAAGGGATTTCCTTCGAGTAATTCCTTCATATGTTCTTAAATTTGAGATCCATTGGGAATTCTGTATTGTTGAAGATTATCAACTAATTGTTGATAGCTTGTCCACAAGGCATTTTGTGATAGGAAATGTAACATAATATTGATAGAATTATTTCGGTCCCTATCAATATTGTTCACGCAATCACAAATCATAACCCGATTCCAAGAAGGCATATCATGTACTTTTCCACAATAACAACATTTCTTGTTGTTTTTTTTCATCAATTATTATTACACTTTTACCTACATGTTTTGCTTTATAGGTCCAGAATTGAACAAATCTATCTAAGTTTCCCAGATCCGTAGTAAAAATATTTTGACCTTTCTTTTGTTTGGTCTTCTTTTCTTTTTTACCATCTTTTACTTTAGATTGAGCCATTTGTTGCACACTAAGGTCAAATACTATGAGATTATTAACTTTAGTGTTTTCAATCATAGTTTTGGAAAGTTTGTGTTGGGAAGGTTTAACTTACTTGCTTTCTTTCTACTCATTTTTGTAACTGCTTTAGCTATTCTCAGGTATCTCTTACTTTTTGTAGAACCTTTTTTAACAACATACAATGATCTCTTCTTGATTTAGCTTATCAATCGTAGGATTCCAATAATTATCAGGTCTAGGTAATTTTACTTCGAAAAATTTACCATCAGCAGCTCTGATTTTATTTCTGTTTTTTGTTTCATCTACATCATCGGCAGCTGCTGCACAAAGTTGCTCGCCAAAGATCACTGAAACTAGGATCAGCAACACAAATGCGGCCAAAGAATTTATCGCAAGCGCAGAAAAAATTAATGGCACACTGAAGTTACGGTCTATAAAGGTGGTATGGCTATCATGAAAGAAAAAAGAGAGGTTTATTTAAAGAATGAAAACAATATTATCGAGTATACAAATGTGATTGATAGGATTTATCCTCCCCGGTCTTGGTGGAAGGTCCTACAAATAATAAAACCGTTGTGCTCGAACAACAATGTCAATACGATCTTTTTAGTAGCTCAAATATCTTTGACAAATACTTGGAGAAGAAAATTACTGTAATGGACTTTGCAGGCCAAACTATACTGGCAAACTGCTCAGCCATTGTGGAAATGATGTTGTTCTTAAAAGGGAGGATTGAAGCTTTGTGGCTATGGTTGCCATAAAAATGAAATTTTCAGCTGCTTCTGTGCTTCTTACAAAACCAACACTTGTTTGGTATATTTGCTCATCAACTTCTGGAAAATGGGATTTTATTATTTCTTATCTAACTGAAGGTCTAGTTGGAGTGCAAATTATATCGTACAAAAGAATGCCAATTCTACAAATGCAGAGCTCAGATCTTGTTAAGTATTCGCAATAAAGCAGGTATTTCCTTTATAATAAGGCTAAAACTGGTGGTAGGAGCTATTCATGGTATCTATGGATCGGGGTCAGTGCACAAATACAGAGATATGGTAGCTGGAGAAAGTTTTACCTCAGCTAAAGGTATTTCCGAAACACCACTATTTGAGTACCACCTCTATACCCTAGAAAATCCAGTAACCCTCATAAATAACTAAGAAAAATAGATATATTTTTCTGCAGATCAAGTGCTTGTCCAAAATGAACTTTTTTTGATATCTCGAAGGGTTATCATTACAGGTTATCCTTAACATCGATAACTCTAAGCAGGAGGTCTTGGAATACTCTTCCTGTAGGGACTGTAAGGGTTCATCAGCTCAGTTAAGAAGGGCAGCTCCAATTTATGGGGGAAGATCAAATAGTTCACATCCCTATAATCAAAAAAAATGAAAGTGACTGTAGGCAATTCATTTGATATCATCGTAAACGAATCCAGACTAATTTCAAACAGGTCCGCAACAATGTGAGCATGACAGCTATGAAATTGAACTTCACAACAGCAGGTCTGAAGATCAGAACGTTACGGTCATGGAATATTGCAATGCAGATCGAAAAATAATCTAACATTCTGATAAATACACAAAAACCGATGCTTTTACTGTAGACTTCAGGTTATCAGTCCCAGCAAAAGGAATGGAAACCATTTTTTATACTGTCGAAAACAAGTTTAGTGCTCCTGTTGAAACTGTTGGGAATACAACAGCAGGAAATTCGCTCATCGAAAATATAACTACTGCGAATTCAATTGCATGAAAAACAACTACTATAGGAAACGTAACCATCGAGAATCCAACTGGAGGGAATCGGTAGAAACTTGTACATTGCAATTAAATCATGGAATAATAGAGTTATCAAAAATATTGACAAAAATCAAAAAAATGTCAATAAACCCCTAAGTTTTAATCATATCCTTATTAATTATTTACAGATGACTTATGAAAATCAAAAATTTATCGAAATTCTCCAACGGATACATTATATACCTTTTCTGTTACCGTTATTAAAGTCACGGTTGTTGCCATTATTGAAGGCTAAGTTATTGTTGCTTAAGTTATCGTTGTTGAAGTTATAGTTGCCGATGTTGACGTTACCGATATTGAAGTTGACGTTTTCTGTGTTCTTATTGTAGTTTTCTATGTTCCAATAGTCGTTTCCTATGTTTCCATTGTCATTGCCGACGTTCGTGTTTCCGTTATTATTCCCGTTTCCAGAACCTAAATTATTGTTTCCGTCATTATTTCCGTTTTCAGAACCTAAATTATTGTTTCCGTCATTATTTCCGTTTTCAGAACCTAAATTACTGTTTCCGTTATTGTTCCCGTTTCCAGAACCTAAATTATTGTTTCCGTCATTGTTCCCGTTTCTGAAACCTAAATTATTGTTTCCGTCATTGTTCCCGTTTCTGAAACCTAAATTATTGTTTCCGTTATTGTTCCCGTTTCTGAAACCTAAATTATTGTTTCCGTCATTGTTCCCGTTTTCAGAACCTAAATTACTGTTTCCGTTATTGTTCCCGTTTCGAGAACCTAAATTATTGTTTCCGTCACAGTTTACATTAAGGGAACCATGATTTGCATTTCCATTACAGTTTCCGTTTAAACTGCCTGTATTAAATCTCCATTTTCCATTGCAGTTATTAGCTGCACTTACTGTAGTTATGATGGATGCTAAAAAAAAGACTACCAATAGAACACTCAGTATACTTTTTTTTCTGTCAAATATTTGTTTTCCCATTAAAAAACCTTCTCCAAACTTGTGTGCAGTTTAATATTAGTAGAAATAAGTAGAATGTTAGTGAATGCAATTTTAAGACAGTTAAATTTTCAATCCATTTCTCAGTGATAGATTTACTCATAGATGCCATCACTAAACTGGAAAATCTTGTTAATGTATTAAAAGATAAATATAATTATAAATTTTAAATCTTTATTATTTATTTTAATAGCTATTATTAAATGCTAATATCAGTGTATTTCACATCTTGAAATATAATCTATCGAGAAATATATGTACTAATTTTTATTTAGTAACTTATAAATTAAAATTAATACAAATGAAAACTAATGAAAAATATTTAAATAGATCAAAACGATGTTTATAGTGATCTTTAACAAGTTTCAATGAGCAATTTTCTTAGGGCTTATTTTCTTCAATTGTTGGCTAATGATAATTTTTTATTTTTTCCCATCAATTCTTAATCAAGAGATATATTGCGTCAAACTAGACATCAGCCAACTGATTATTAAAAAAAATGTAGATAGAATCTTTGCTTAAGATTTTCAATAGCATATAAATGGCATCCGGAGTTAAGCTCAAGCCGGCCTAAAATTCTATTAGTGTTGGAGCTTACAAACCCTGAATAACCTTACCCGATTGCTGTAGAAATGCTGAGCTCAGACTATAGTAGCCAAGCAACAGCAAATGACTCAGAAAGTTTTGTAAGTCTGGATGGAAACATCTGGACCGATATAACAACATAGCTAGGTTACTCAAATACTAATGTGTGAATCAAAGCATTTACTGATCCACAAGGTCTTTCTGTAAAAGGTCTTCCTGCAGCTAAGTTCAGTACCAACGTACCCAATGGTTATATTCCCCTCAAGGTTCAATTACAGACCTATCGACAAATGCTACCGGACAGGGATGGAACTCTGGAGACGGAGCTACTTCAACTGGACTGAATCCAACGCATACTTACTTTGCAGCAGGAGTCTATACAGTTAATCTGACAGTAAGGAATGCAATGGTACAAATTCAATGCTCACTACAATAAATATTTTGACAAAGACTTCTAAAGACTCCTATAATTACTTAGAGGGAACCTGCTGACATATTCTATGATACACCATTGAGCAATGTTCAGCTGGATGCATATACTTCAGTACCTGGAACCTTTGTCTATACCCCTAGGAACTATACTGAGTACAGGTACGCATATATTGCATGGTAGTTTCACACCAAGTGATTCTACAAACTCTAATACAGCATCAGATACTGTTACAATCAACGTATGAATGGCAGGAGACACTTAAATTATTAAGAGTAACCCTGTCAGTATACTCTATAAAATATCTTTGAGCAAAGTTCTGCTAGATGCGTCTGCTTTAGTATTAGAACTAAAAAAGCCATCTATATTGATTCATCGTATAAAAAAACTGCAAAAAAAGACGATGACTTTAAAGTATTATGGATGGACTAATAGTTTAAAATAACTTATTAAATAAAACTAAATAATTTTTGTAATTATTTACACTTAAGCTGCTCGAAATTCTGTAATCACGAAAAACACAGAAATAAACGGGAAAACTTTTCATTTGTTTCAGTTATTTCTTGTTTTGTGTGGTTTAAAAATGAACTAAGATATATTTTCAATATTATTCTTCCAAATTTTATTTGTTTAGATGTCAGTGATTAGTACACATCTACTGTTTTTCTAGCCTGTTTGAAAGGTTGGTCGTACTATATTATTTTGTTAATTCTTTTAAGATTAAGGTTTCCAATTTAGCGAATATTTGCATTTTCATGCATTGAAGCATTTTATACTCTAGCATCACTAAAGTGCGGAACAAAAAACCGAAAAATATCGCTAAGTTCATTTTGGAAATAAAACTAACCAAATAATAGAGGCCTAATCATACTTGCATAAGTTATTTATTTAATGTTGGTAAATTTCTCTTTGAAAGGTGATGAAGTCTGCATAGACTCTTAAGTCTAAATAGCTTATGCTGATGACTTCCACAAAATAATCGAGGCTTTTGACTTGTATACATTTCTATTAGTAGGCATAGCCGGTTTCATAGGCTCTGTTTTGAGATATACTTTAAGTGGATGGATACAGAACAATTTTGTTAATTTCCCTTTTGGTACTTTGGTTGTAAACGTTAGTGGCAGTTTCCTTTTAGGTTTAATAATGTACCTTTCTGAATATCAAGGATTCTTTGGCGAAGAAACCAGGATATTTCTTACAATTGGATTAATTGGTGGCTATACAACATTATCAACATTTAGTTATGAGTCATTCAGATTACTAGATGATTCAAAACTAACACTGATGGTAATAAATTTGATGGCGACGGTATTATTTTCCATGTTTGCAGTATATTTAGGGAAAAATGTGGCTTTGAACTTTGGCACGTATATGCTGAGGGGAATTAGATGAAAAAGGAATCCCAGGCTATATTATTGAGAATATTCATTGGAGAGTCTGATAGATATAAAGGCAAGTCGTTGTATATGCATATACTTGAGATGCTTAAAAATGAAGGGGTGGCAGGAGCGACTGTTTTTAGAGGCATTGCAGGTTTTGGAAAACACAGCCATTTTCATACAACATCTATATTGCAGTTATCCACTGACTTGCCAATTCTTATCGAAATAGCTGATATCGAAGAAAAAATTGATAAGATCAAACCAAAATTAGACGAAATAATTACCCAAGGGTTGATCACAGAAGAAAAAATTAAAATTGTATTTTATGACTACGATAAAAAGACATGAAATCCTTCAATTGTCTAAAGAATGATTTTAAACACACAATCTAATGTATGCTATTTTGCTCTTCAAGTGCGTAAATTCTAACGGAATGGGTTCGATCCGAGGGAACCTTTCTTGATGCTGATGCTTGGGTACTAAAAGGTCTTGGGCTAGTTATGACGAAAGGTTGACTATCCCCCTACCCTGATACGTAAAGGTAGGAGCTTCTTTCGAGTACAGATACCATTTGATTTGGAATATCGTTATTTTAACCATTATCAAGACTTTTTGTAGATGATTATCAATAAACTATTGATAGCTTGTCCACAAACATAACACTCTTTGGAAGTATAGCTCTCATCGATTTTGATCAAACGTTTACCTATAAGTTCGCACTTATAAGCTAAAAATCCGATGATGTCGGAAAGATAACCTCTATTTTGAGTTGATTTACTTTGGTTTAGTTACTTAAGTGAGAAATCATTTTCAAACCACATAAAACAGCGAATATCCAGATTTTTGCCTATATGTCTGTAAAATTAATTATTCCATAGGTCATAAGAATATACATGTTTCTACTGATTAAATATCAGTGAATACAAAATAATAGTAAGAAAAGATGAACAAGGCCAAAGTTTCCCATACTACGGATTAGGCTAATATGGACAAGGCCAATACGGATGTGGACAAACTATTATATTTTAAATTTTAATCCTTCACCGTTCTATTTTTTTTCGCTCTTCTATACAGAGCTTTTTTTGCTATAAAAACTGTGCATTGGTAAAAACGATAAATCCCATTCCTTGTAGCAAAGAAAAAGTTGCAGAGTTAATTGGAATTGACAGAACTTTCGGTAAACTGCCTAATCAATTTCTGATCCAAATAAAAAAACCAAAATTATAGTTTTAAATATCATTGTCCAGCCATGATATGCCAATTTGTATTTAGAATATAATTACTATATAACTATATGATCTAATTTATATTAACTTGAATAAAAAGTAATAAATTAAGGAGTTGGTGGATCTGTGACAAAAAGAATTCAAGAGATACTAGCGATTTTGTTGTTAGTAGTTGCAGCAACAGTAATAGCTTCGGCAGCAGTGGCAGCTTCGGCAGCAGCTGCGGCAGGTAGAAAGAAAAAAATAAGAATAAAAGGATGTAGATTTTTCATACCTTTACATACTTTTAATTCGAAGCTTAAGCACTGAAAATCAAAGATCATGTGCAATAAAATTTTTTCTTTTAAATAATTCTTATACAATTCATATTTTTATATAATTTTAGATATGAAAATGCTGCAGGTGCAGTCGCCGACAATAAAATCACGTTGATTAGTACAAGGAATATTTTATATTTTATTTCCATAATATACCATCTTTTAAAGATTATTTCGATCATATTACTGAATGATAGGTTCAGTTCCAAAATCGAGTGTGTTTTTAATTTCACATCTATTATTTGATTTTGAAAGTCGATCGAACCTTTAGAAGGGGCAATTATGGGTTTCTAAAAAGGTGAAGATATTTACCTTTTAAAAAGACAAGCGTATTCTTTTCTAAGTGAATTGAGAAGCTCTTCGTCTAACTTCGCATCAGAGAGTGTTTTCACTTTAGATAGCTGTTCAATTGTTAATTTGTGAGCTCCTTTAAGGTGAGCCTCTTCAAGGTTAGCCATCATGAGGTTAGCCCCACCAAGGTTAGCTTCATCAAAATAAGCCATAAAAAGGTCAGCCTCCGCAAGATTAGCTCCTTCAAGATGAGCTTTTTCAAGGTGTGCCCCCACAAGATCAACCCACTCAAGGTGAGCCCCTTTAAGGTTAGCCTCATTAAGATTAGCTCTTATAAGGTTAGCCTCATTAAGATTAGCTCTTATAAGGTTAGCTCCATCAAGATTAGCTCTTATAAGGTTAGCTCCATCAAGATTAGCTCTTATAAGGTTAGCTCCTTTAAGATCAGCTCCCATAAGATTCACTTTTTGAAGGTTAGCTTCCTCAAGATGAGTTTTTTCAAGGTGGGCTCCTTTAAGATCGGCCTCTCCAAGGTTAGCTCCCTCAAAGTTAGCTCTTTCAAGGTAAGCCATTTTAAGGTTAGCCTCTTTAAGGTCAACTTTTTTAAGATTAGCTTTTATGAGGTTAGCCTCTTCAAGGTCAGCTCCCGTAAGGTTAGCTCCCTTAAAGTTAGCTCCTCTAAGGTTAGCTTTTATGAGATTGGCTCCTCTAAGGTTGGTTCCCACAAGATTAGCTTCTTCAAGGTTAATCTCTTCAAGATGAGCTCCCATAAAGCTAGTCCCTTTAAGGTTAGCCTCTACAAGGTTAGCTTCTTCAAGATTAGCTCCCTGCAAGTTAGCTCCCTTAAAGTTAGCTCCCTTAAGGTTAGCTTTTTCAAGATTAGCTCCTCTAAGGTTGGCTCCCACAAGATTAGCTTCTTCAAGGTTAGCTTCCTGCAGTTAGCTCCCTTAAGGTTAGCGTTTTCAATGTTATCTCTCTCAAGATTAACTTCTATAAGGTCAATCATGTAATAACCCCTTTCATTTACCACGAATTTTTGTTCTTTATCATTTGTGAACTAAACAAACACTATCATGTTAGGAAGAGATCTTCTACTAAGTGGCGAGTGATGCCCCGCATCACTCGCCAGTCTACCTATAAGATCGGCAACTTTTGGGTAGACATGACTCGCTGCACTCTTTATATCCTTCTTCCGATAGCTTTTATTTTTGCTCTCGTGCTTGTTTCCCAGGGCGTCATTCAGAATATAGATCCTTATATAAACGTCACAGGATACGGTCCGACAGGACCGCAGACAATCCCAATGGGTCCAGTAGCTTCTCAGGAAGCAATAAAAATGTTCGGTACTAACGGAGGAGGATTTTTCAATGCAAACTCTGCACATCCATATGAAAATCCAACTCCTTTGACTAACCTGATCAAAATTTTCCTTCTGCTCATTATATCTGCAGCCCTGCCCTTGGTCTTTGGAAGAATGGTTGGAAGCATGAGACAGGGATGGGTTATCTACTCTATTATGTTAGTGTTGTTTTTATTGGGATTCTGTACACTATATGCAGCAGAGCTGGCAGGAAATCCACTAATATAAGAACTTGGCGTTTCCGGCATATCCATGGAAGGGAAAGAAGTCAGATTTGGGCTCTGGGGGTCCTCGCTCTTTGCCACAGCCACTACGGCAACATCCTGTGGAGCAGTCAACTGTGCTCACGATTCACTTACTCCACTAGGCGGTCTGGTGCCTATGTTCCTGATTCTTCTTGGAGAGGTTGTTTTCGGGGGAGTAGGATCAGGATTCTACACTATGATCGGTTTTTTGGTGATTTCGGTCTTTGTTGCAGGACTTATGATCGGACGAGTCCCTGAATACCTTGGGAAAAAAATAGAGGCATTAGAAATGAAGATGGCCGTCATAACCGTTCTTGTCCCTGGAATCCTTGTTCTTCTGTTTTCTGGTATCGCACTGATTCTACCGAAAGTTGGAGATTTAATGGCAAATCCGGGCCCACATGGACTTTCTGAAGTGGTATATGCCTTTGCATCCATGTCTAACAACAACGGTAGTGCCTTTGCTGGGCTTGACGCAACAAAGCCATTCTTCACACTCGGGGGTAGCATAGCAATGTTGCTAGGCAGGTTTATCCCTGCAGTTGCCGTGCTAGCAATAGCAGGATCAATGGTGCAGAAGAAAAAAGTTCCATCAAGTTCAGGAACTCTTCCTACAGCTTCGTTTTCATTTGCTAGTTGGACGATCCTAGTAATCCTGATCATCGGTGCTCTCACCTTCTTCCCACTCTTCGCCACCGGACCGGTTATCGAACACCTAATTATGATGGGAGGGAATTAATAATGCCACGAACGCAATCTTCCCATTTAGGTGCTTTTGAGTCGAAACTTATTCGTGAAGCAATCATAAGTTCAGTGTTGAAACTGAACCTACGCCAGCAGATCGAAAATCCTGTAATGTTTACAGTGGAAATCGGAAGTATCCTAACCACTATAAGTTTTCTCATCAGCTTCTTCTCTGCTACCACTGAATCCTCTTTCTTCATTGGCTTTATCTCTCTCTGGTTGTGGCTGACAGTTCTCTTTTCCAATTTTGCGGAAGCTCTGTCAGAGGGACGTGGAAAAGCCAGAGCAGCATCTCTCCGACTGTCAAGAACCGGCGTTCCTGCTAGAAAGCTCGCAGCAGAATCTTTCGATAGTCCTTTAACTGAAGTGCCTTCCTCCGATCTCCAGAAAGGTGACCTTGTCCTTGTAAAGACAAACGAAGTAATCCCTGGAGACGGGGACGTAGTGAAGGGAGTTGCATTAGTTAATGAATCCGCAATTACCGGGGAATCGGCATCAGTTGTGCGTGAATTTGGTGGTGATAGGAGTGCTGTGACCGGAGGAACCACAGTTATTGCCAATGAGATAATCATCAGAATTACCGCTGATCCCGGGCATACTTTTCTGGACCGTATGATCTCCATGCTGGAAGGTGCAGAGAGACGGAAGACTCCTAACGAAATAGCTCTTAGCATACTACTCATTTCGCTGACAGTTGTATTTCTAGTGGTTGTGGCCAGCACCTACTCCGTTTCTGCGTATAGCGCCTCCTCAAGCGGAAGAGGTTCCCCTGTAAGCTTCACAGTATTAATTGCGCTTTTTGTCTGTTTAGCACCAACAACCATTGCAGCCCTGCTATCAGCAATTGGAATAGCCGGAATGGATCGTTTATTCCAGTTAAATGTTATCGCTCTTTCAGGAAGAGCAGTCGAGGCTGCAGGAGATGTAAATATACTGCTGCTGGATAAAACAGGTACTATCACCTTAGGTAACCGACAGGCTACTGAATTTGTGCCAGTAAATGGTCAGTCACCTGATGATCTGATGGAAGCTGCTATGCTTTCCTCTTCTGCAGACGAGACTCCAGAAGGCAAAAGCATTATTGAGCTCATCCAAAAAAAGACCGGAAAAGTTCCAGTTCCTTCAGAGAATGTCATTTTCACACCATTTTCGGCCACCACCAGAGTTAGTAGTGCACAGTGTGGCGAGATAACATACCTGAAAGGTGCTTCTGATGCGATAATTAAGTTCGTTCTCGAGCGTGGAGGTACCATTCCATCGGATTTGAAAGCGAAAGTGAACGAGATTGCATCTACAGGAGGCACACCACTGGTTGTCGCTCGCAATGAGACAATTCTTGGAGTGATTTTCCTCAAAGACATCTTAAAAACTGGTATTCGAGATAGATTTGCAGATCTGCGCACGATAGGAATAAAGACTATTATGATTACAGGAGATAATCCTCTTACGGCTGCTACTATCGCAGCAGAAGCTGGAGTAGATGATTATCTGGCAGAAGCAAAACCTGAAGATAAACTCACGATGATCAGGGACTACCAAAAGGAAGGCTACATGGTCGCCATGACAGGGGACGGAACAAATGATGCTCCTGCTCTTGCCCAAGCCGACGTAGCCGTGGCCATGAACAATGGCACACAGCCTGCGAGAGAAGCTTCAAACATCATTGATCTAGATAGCGATCCAACCAAACTGCTGGACATTGTCGAGATAGGTAAGCAAATCCTGATGACTCGCGGAGCTCTGACCACTTTTTCTATAGCTAACGATATCGCAAAATATTTTGCAATCATTCCTGCTGCTCTAGTAGGGATATATCCGCAGCTTGAGGTGCTGAATATAATGGGTCTTGCAACACCGCAGTCTGCCATTCTTTCTGCGGTCATATTCAATGCTGTGATCATTCCAATGCTGATACCACTTGCACTAGCTGGGATAAAGTTCAAGTCTATGTCGGCATCGAAACTTTTTGCCTACAACCTGACCATCTTTGGCTTTGGAGGGGTCATTGCCCCCTTTATAGGAATCAAGGTAATAGACTTGATATTGGCCGGTTTAATGCATATCTGAGGAGGTATTGATTATGAAATCTCTCAAAAAAGCCACGTTGCTATTCGGAGTATTATTTATAATCACAGGACTTGTTTATCCCCTTGCGGTAACGCTAGTCTCAGAGAGTGTATTTCCTTCCCAAGCTCATGGGAGCTTTATTATGGACGGTAACAACACAATTATTGGCTCAAAACTCATCGGTCAGAACTTTACCGCACCTCAGTACTTCCAGAGCAGGCCTTCAGCTAGTGGAAGTGGGTACGATCCAACCGCGTCTGGAGGGTCTAACCTCGGTCCAACAAACCCTACTCTCCTAGGATCGGTAGCCAATAGGACTAGTGCACTAAAGGAAGCTGGTGTTACTGATCCTATACCTTCTGATCTGGTTATGGCTTCAGGAAGCGGGCTTGATCCACACATAAGCCTGGAATCCGCACTTGTACAGGTACCTGCTGTGGCGAAGGCACGAAATATTCAGGAAGAAGAACTCAAAGAACTGGTGCTTTCAGAATCTATCGATTCTAGATTCACTGGAACTTATGTTAATGTTCTTTCTCTCAACCAAGCACTTGACAAGAAAGGGAGTACTTAAGAGGAAATTATGGGAATGAGTAGTCGTGACACAGAAGGAAGACCACTAGCTGAAGATTTGCTCTGTATTGCTCGCCGTGATGAAAAAAAAGAGCATGAAGGAAAGTTGACAATTTACTTGGGCTATTCCGCAGGTGTTGGTAAGACATACTCAATGCTTCAAGATGCACTTCAACGGCTGCAGGAAGGGAAAGATGTCATAATCGGCTATGTTGAGATCCACGACCGTCCTGAAACAAATGCACTGATAAGTAGTTTTGAGGTTATTCCAACAGTCTCCATCGAACATCATGGTCTCTTCCTAAAGGAGGTAGATCCCGATGCAATCATTAAGCGTCGTCCTCAAATAGTTCTGGTAGATGAGTTAGCCCATACCAATGCTCCAGGCAGCAAACATGTGAAGAGGTACCAGGATGTCGAAGAGATCCTGCAAGCAGGAATATCAGTTTCTACTACCGTCAATATTCAGCATATTGAGAGCCAGAACGATGCAGTTGCCCAAATCAGTGACATCCGGGTTTCTGAAATTGTACCGGATGCTTTTTTTTCCAATGCCGATGAGATTCGGTTGATCGATATCACACCAGAAGAGCTAAATATTCGCCTCAAAGCCGGGAAAATCTATATAAAAGATATGGCTGAAACTGCTGTACAGAGTTTTTTCAGAACAGGAAATCTCCTTGCACTAAGGCAACTTGCACTGCGATATATGGCAGTATATACTGACCAAATGATGATTGGTTATATGAGAAGTCGTGCTATTCAGGGTCCATGGCCTGCAGTAGAAAGGCTTCTTGTCTGTATTCGTCCCGGTCCCACAGCTGAAGCCATGGTAAGGGCAGCATACAGACTTGCAACCAGATTCGATGCCGATTTTATTGTACTTTCAGTAGATATTGGCACCGATATGGCTTTATCTTCTATGGAACGTGTATGGCTTAATCAAGCTCTAGAGACGTGTCGAAGGCTAGGTGGACGGATAGTTCGTTACCGTGGAAACGATATAGGTGATGAGATTATACGCTATGCTCGGCGGAGCAATGTAAACATGATTATGCTTGGAAAACCTCACGGTATAGATGTGCTCTTCTCTCCGGTATACAGGGTCATAAGGAATTCGCAAGGTATTGATATCCACCTCTATGAACCAAAAGGAAACGGCTTGCACATACCCCTTCAGCGAAGAATTCCACTATTTTTTACAGTGGAATATGCAATTAGCCTCATCCTAATTATAGCAGTAGTGAGCGTCAATTTTCTTCTTAGAGATCATATTGGACCTACGAACTTACTGATTATTCAGCTCTTGCCAGTTCTTGTATCTGCATTTTTCTTCAGGCGCAGAGTAGCTATGTTTACAGCATTTGTGAGTATTTTACTTTTTGATTTTTTCTTTGTCAAACCTTACTACTCAATTGGTATTGACGACTTGCAATACTTCATCGCTTTTGTAGGATATGTCGCTATTGCTCTTATAATCAGCAGCCTTGCAACTCGACTGCGTCATCTTCTGCCTCAGATATGGAAGAGCGAAGCTCAAGTGGAAGCAACATCAGGCCTTTCCCGTGAACTTGTGGAAGCAAAAACACGGCAAGAAGTTTTAAAAATTCTCTCCGGTCAGATGCATAGCTTTGCACCGGGTGCCTTTGCAATACTCACATCCAGCTCCGCCGGGCTTCAAATCGAAGAAGGTGATGCTGACTACCCGCTCAAAGATAAAGAGAGTAACATCGCTCAATGGGCTTATGATAATTGTCAGGCAGCTGGCTACGGAACAGATAATCTTCCTGTAGGAAGGGGGTATTACATTCCGCTATAAACTCACAGAATGATATTGAGCCTCATGGCATTTGCCTTTGAAAAACCTGAGATAGCTCTAACTCCAGAAAATAAAGAGATATTTGAAACAATGGCATTTCTTGGAGCTCTTGCACTTGAACGCGTATAATAAAAAACGGACTTCATCTGAAGTAGCAAACTTTGCATGCAGGTGTTTTGTTCTTCCGTGAACTACTTCTCCATGCTGCTTTGCAGCGAGAAAGAAGCTTCCTGGTTCAGCCATTTCTTTTGTAAGAACATGTCCCCAGGCTCATTCCCTGCGTTCCACAGGTGTCAGATTACGGCCAGATTTTGATCTTGAAGAGAGAATTTTTTAATATTAATAGCAGTATTGATATCTCTGTCATGATTTGTTTTACATTCAGGACATTCCCATTCTCTATATTTCAATGTTAGTTCCGAGTTATGGAACCCACAATTATTACAAATCTTTGTTGATGGTTCAACCTGTCCTATTTTTAGTATAGTTTTTCCAAACCATGCCGCTTTATATTCCAACTTAGTTACGAAACTACTCCATGCAGAATCACCTATCGCCTGAGCTAAATGATGATTCTTATTCATACCTTTTACATTTAGAGTTTCCAGCGCAACAGCTTATGTCGAGAACGTTGGAAAAGTTGCAAATATCGATGTAGAATCTGTAATTCTGGAAGGAAACCCTGCAAATGAGATTATCAATTTTGCAGAAAATAACGATATCGACCTTATCGTTATGGGAACACACGAAAAAACTGAACTCCAGAGATTCTTTGTTGGAAGTGTAGACGAGAATGTGATCAGGCACTCAAGAAAAGCGGTACTTATTATAAGAGGGGAATCCGCTGATTTATTATTAAATTTTTTGTTAAAATTCTCTGATTCAAAGACATTATAAGTCTTAAACGGAAAAATGACAGCATTGCTACCCCTAATCCCTTTTGCAGCCGTCTGTATGATTTGTTTTTCGGAGGGAAATAATGTCAATCAATTAAAAGAGAACGCCCTAAAAGTTATCGTCAAAAAATAAAATGCATATTTTTTTACGTTAAAACCTGTGCATCCGAAAAGTCAATAAATTCTGTTCATTGCAATGAAGACAAAGAGTGTACTGAATAATTTATAATTTATTGAGTCAGATTCACGTTCCTTAAAATTTTTCAGCTTGCTGATCTCGCAGATATAATCTTTAAAATATAGGATTTAAATTTTTGATCATGACAACAGCAACGAATAACTGAAGACATATAGTCATCAATGATGCATCAAAACCATGCATTTTAACTTGTTTTTGCTATTTGGTTATCGAGAGTGTTGTAAGGACGGCTCAATATGTACAATTACATCAGAAATATCCTTATATTCTTCCCTCAGCTTTTTGCTGACCCTGTGAGAAATAATATGGGCATCTCTAAGAGACATATCAGATTGAACAAGTAGGTGCATATCTACCTTGATATCTCCCATGCTCCCAAGTGTCCGGATTTTATGACAATCATTTACTCCATCCATTCGATAATTAATTCCTTCATTTCCTTCTCTTCAATCCTTGACATATCTAGAAGGGATTTTGAGCTCTCTTTTACAATTCTGTATCCGGCCCTGAAAATTATAAAAGAGATTATTAAAGAAACTATAGAGTCAATGATAGGAAAACCTAACCCGATAGCGGCCAGGCTTACCATGACCGAGAGAGAGGTATAAAGATCACTTTTCATATGTATAGAATCTGCTATAAGCACCTGACTTCTGAGAGATTGCCACTGTCTATCCTCATATCTTGTAACTAGATAATTAATACACATTGTCCCAAGTACTATGAGGAAACTCACAGCAGTAGCCTCGGGTTTGTTTGGGATCAGGAAATGGTCAATAGCGTTTCGGAAAATTTCAATGCCTACAAAGATTAGCATTAATGTAATAAAAACAGAGGCTATTGTTTCATATTTTCGGTGTTCATAAGGATGATCTCTGTCCGGTGGGTAAGATGCAATAAAATTTCCAGCCAAGCCTACAATGTTGGAGATCCCATCAAAAAGAGAATGGTAGCCATCTGCAATCATGCTTAAAGCGCCGGTTTGAGTCCCATAAATAAGTTTTGCAAATGCTACTATGAGATTTAGAATTAGTGCATAGATAAAAGCTCGCTAGATTTTTCTAACTTTTTCTAACAAATCTGATACCTTGCAATGGAATTGCACTGAACCTGGATACAAAGTAGTTAAAAAAAGCTTAATGCAGATAAACTATTAGTAATAAATTGTCAACAATATATTAATTTATCCTTATGTTATTCACATTATTTATGCAGGTGTATCGTAGCCCGTTAGATGGTTGAGATTTCTATCCTAGTGTCATGACAATTTAATTCTTGAGCATAATACTGGGATATTTTCTTATCATAGTTCATCCACATAAATTTTCAGTCTATTTTCGTTTTGTGGTCATTTCTCATCTTTGTCCATGCAACCACTTCATGATTAAGTGCCACAGTGTAAAAGAGCGTATATCAATATAATAATTTTAGATTTCCCTACGTTATTAACTTGATAACTATGTCTGCGAATCTTATAGATGATGGAAGATAAGAAAATGGCTAAAAGCAACGGGAAAAAGAGACCAGACAAAATTAAAAACAAACTCGAAAGCTGATATTGAAATAGATTTTAATTATAATTAAGGAGATTACAAAAGTAAAAAATTGAACTGGATTAAAAATGGTAATTCGAATTGCAAACTTAAATTAAACTTAAAAAAGAAGTATAAGTTACATAGGAAAATTGTGAAAAATACCATTTCTTGGGATATATCTGCGGAAAGTCGGAAAAAAGAAATCAGGACTCAATTTCTAAACTTTCTTTTATTACCTTAAATCCTTAATATCTATTGCTGCAAATTTTCAGTGATTACTCGGGATAGTTGATATCACGAAAATCGTCTTTCATTCCGAGAAGTGAAGTGTTAGCTTCACGATATCTCGTTGACTGACAACTCCAACTATTTTACCGTCATTATCCGTCACGGGAAGCGATCTGAAGCCATATCTAGAGAACATCTTCGTGGTTTCTTCAATACTACTTTCTTTATCCAAGGTTATGACATTTTTATTCATGATGTCCCCCAAAAGTGCCTGACGATCTGCCTGAAGAAGCTCCTTCACATCAATCACACCCAATAGCTTATTATCCTTATCGGTTACGTGGATGTACATTATTTCATCTTTGCCCTTTGCTCTTTTGGGGTACGCGTTCTCCACAGTCTCTACTGTTTCATCAGGCTGAGCCTTTAGATATCTCTCAGTTATGAGGTTGAGTATCGTATCCTGTCGTTTCTCAAGGATAGATTTTATCTTATTGAGATTTTCTTCATCCATTAGTTTCATTATCGCTTCTTGATCCTCCAAAGTCAGCACAGACAGTACATCAGCTGCCTGGCCCGGAGTCATCATATCAATCAAGTCTGCAACCTTGTCCTTTTTCAGAGAGGAGATTATCTCCCTTTGCATATTCGGATTAATTTCCTCTAAGGTATCAGATGCATGCTCTTCTTCAAGCTGATTGATAACGGTCAGTCTCTGCTCGTGATCCAGATCCTCCAGAATTTCCACAATATCCACAGGTGGGAGATCATTCAGCTTCTCTTTCAGTATATTTAACTTTACATCTCCCTTAAAGCTTCCAATATTAGAAGGTAGAGCTTGAACGTATGACCACGGAATAAACTCATCCTCACTTTTATCATTATCCTTGCGAATCAAATGAGTAAATTTATCAAGACCTAGCCTCCGATAACGCGCATTTTTGGAGGGATCTACATCAGTAATATAGAGTTTGTTTTTACTCATAACCATCTTGATATCGTAGACTATCTCAACCTCAGCATCTTCCAAATCGAGGATCTTCTTGTCCAGAATGAAATCCTTCAGAAGGATAAATCCCTCAGGAATTTTGTATGCAAACTTTTCTACATCATCGATATCTATAGTTACTTCCTTTTCATTGAATGAACTAACATTACTCCATGGTACTACTAATGAAGGATAGCCAAAAGGTCGACTTATTACGATGTATGTGACCTCTGCAGTCTTATGTTTTTCAAGTATGACAAGATCCAAGAGCTTTCCTATTTTTTTGCCGTTTAGGAGAACTTTAGCATTCATCACCTCACTCAAAAAAAGGATGCTTTCAGGTTTGTTGTTATTTAATTCATCTTTCATACATCTGCCTCCAGCTTACCGCACCATTGTGTAGAATTTATAACTTAATATAATCACCAACATTATTAGATAAAGTCTGAGAGCCAGGAGCGAAAACCTGACCAAGGGTGTCATCTTCAATCGTGGCTTGCTGTATTTTTTGTTGATATTGTATATTGCTTTTCTCCACCTTTTTAGCACAAAGCTAATCCTTCCCTTCTCAGATGTGTCATTGACATAGTTTACCATATTTTTCATCTCCTGATAGTTTTCCATGTTATCTGTGCTCATTTAAACATCTCCGGAAAGACCACACTTAAGGCGTAAAGAGTAGAGACAATAATTATAGTAAATACAATCAAAAAACCCCATATATTTTGCATTAAAGTATTCTTATATTTCCCCATCATCTCTTCATTGTTGAGCAGAAGTAGTAGAAAAACCAGAGCTGCAGGAAGAAGAGTAACAGCTACCACCTGCACGAAAAGAGTTATCAGCACCAATGGAGCTCCTGGAGTTATTACAACCAAGCCAGCGAAGAACAAGCTCAGGAAGTAAAAAGCATAGAACATAGGTGCCTCTGAAACCTTGTTGTTGATGGAATGGGCCCATCCAAAGACCTCACCCATAGCCCATGAACTTGCCAATGATATACACATAGCCCCAAGAAGTCCGGCATCGAAGAGTCCTATGGCAAGAGCAGAGCCAACGAGTGGGGAGCTGCCCATGATCGCAATCGCAGCTTGAGCAGCACTTTCTATATCTACTCCACCGGGCTTGAAAAGCAATGTGCCTGTGAGAATTACGCACGCAATTGCAACTACTACTGTAAAGAATGCACCAACTGCAGTATCGAATTTTCCAAAGGAAATATCTTTCTCAGTCATGCCCTTATCTACTACAGAGCTCTGTTGGAAGAATATCATCCAGGGGGCTATCGTAGTACCTATATTCGCCATGAAAAAGAAGAAAAAATCACCTGTGAACCCCCCAATAGGAATAACTGGAATCAAACCTTTGATGACATCGCTAAAATTGGGATGAATAAGCAGAATCGCAGGAATATAGATCAGGTTGAGTACGCAGAAAAGGAGTACTATCTTTTCCCATGTCCAGTATCTCCCGTGAATGAATATGGAGATCATCAAGATGGAGACACCAATTATCGTCAATATCGGCGGCACGCCAAATATCTTTAGAGCAGCGGTCATTCCTATGAACTCAGTTACCATCGTAAGAAAATCCAAAATGCCCAAATCTATTAACGAAAACCAGCCCCAAAACGAGCCAAAAGCGTCGAATATAGCTTCTGCATGTCCTCTCTTGGTGACCGCGCCTAGTCGCACAGTCATCTCCTGAACAACATATGCTACTGGGCCAAGTAGTACCAACAGCCAGATTAAGTTAAAGCCAAATTTGGCACCTGTTGCTGCATAGGTTGTGATACCACCTGCATCATTATCCGCTACCATCACAATTATACCTGGACCAGCAAGTGCCAAATATAAACCCAACCATTTTATGAACCTGCGATATTTGTAGTAATACCATGACCCTTCCATGATTATTCACCTCCATTGGGGACTTCATACAAAGATAGTATTCACAATTTTCGGACTTACGCACATGATGATCAAAATAGCAAACTATAGACGTTGTGGTTAAATTCGCTTTTCATACAATTAAAGGTCTAATGGCAGCGTCTCCAATTTGCTGTAAATTCAAAGTTAAATTTTTGCATACTTTATGTGATTAGATTCTTCAGATGTATGGTTTCCTTTCTCAGAATTCGTTGAAATTTGTGATTTTACAGCAAAGTAGGGACACTGTTGGTTTAATGCGATTGATTTTTAGTTCAATCGAGTAAGTCCTAAATTTAATATTCTCGTCATCGAGAATTTCGATAAATCTTAGATTTCAACATATTCTCTCTATTATGCAGTATGCAGTGCCATAAAGAGCTAAATATATTATATACTTTTTGTATGTATTCTAAATAGTACTAACTTAAACGAATGACACGAAAATTATGTGGTCCTGATTCCATGAACCATTACAGTAAATAACTGAAGCAGGGCGGTTATCAAACGGCATTAAGTGTCAAAATTGATTTTGTGAGCTGCAGGTGAAAGATGCCTGCAGGTCGATAGACAATTTATTTGAAAGATCCTTGAAAAATTTTCACATCCAGAAACATAACTACACGACGACATTTTATTCCAAAATTCATGTCATAGTGCATTTCCAGATCATGACCCATGAACTATATTAGTGAGCAGGATCGAAACTACTTTAAGAAACTAAAACGAACAAAAATAGTATTGTTAACCTAAGATACTCTTTTTTGTGGGAAAATTAGTATTGGCCGGGCGATTTCCAAAAGATTACCACGTTATAAGAATAAAGATAGCTATTTTCCAGATTTTGGTAGTGTATAGAATTTGCTATATAATAACTTCTTGACATTAGTTATTTTACAGACATTTCGATAAACTATCTATCTTGCCAGTGTACCGAATGCTCTGTAAAAAGACTATTCTCCATACTTTTCTTTCATTACAGAACAGAATTTATGGTTTCATTGATGCATAGTTTTTATAGCAAACATATGCATTCGTGAAAATGAGAAATCTTATTTTGTAATAAAAAATGGTGACCAGTAGTTTTTACAGAACTTTCAGTACACTATATTATTTATTTGATAGTCGTAATTATAAACGATGAATAGGTTACTGGTAGGCTCTACATAAGGTTTTATTCTCTAGAAAAGAATAACTTTAGATTCTGACAACTTCACGGATAATTAAAAATAATTAATAATATATTTTTGTTTTTTGACTACAAAAAATTTTATGCAGAATTATTTTTTGTTTAGAAACTATTTTTCGTATAATTAATTTAAAATAAACAAAAGAGTAATTGTAAGCAAATATATAATAGAACTGAAATAAGCAATTTAACATTAATTGATTCCTTAATCATGTATGAATTTTGGGGTAATAAAATGACAAAAACCTTGAGAGTATCACCAGTTATCTGTGCATATCCTGACGACAATTACGAAAACTATCTAATTGAGGTAGTTCTTCCAGGGGTCGACAAGAAAAATATTTCTTTTAAGCTTACTGAAGACAGTTTTTATGTGGCTGCTAGTAAAGAGGGAGTTCAGTATCTAGACAGTTATTCGATATGCTGTCCTGTAAACCCGGAAAAAGCAGTTGCTATAATACTCAAATGGTGTACTTAAAGTCACAGTACCTTATCAACAGCCTTTAGAAAAATTAGTAGATGTGAAAATCGAGTAATGTAATGATTGAAGAAAACCTTCTTTACAAAAGAAATACAGCAAACTGAAGTTTATAGCACTATACTTTATAGACTAAATATAATCAAGAGAATTTCGATAAACCCATAAATTCATTTATATGCCCATAAATGATATCTAAATGACTCGTGAAAATCAGAAGTTTATCGAAATTCTCTATATTAATTAGTGAGATCTGTTAGATGTGGGATGTAACTTTAAATATTGTTTTTGATAGTTGTATGGTTTCATTTAACATCGACAGAATAATACTATTTGGAAAGGGGCTTTGAATTTATGTATCTATGCGATTGAACTGATAGATCAATAGCATTAAACCATCAACCGTCTAAATAGTAAATTTGACAACAGTGTATTATCCATTTTATTTTAACTCTCATTAGCACAGAGTCCTATGTAGAGCTAAACATCGGGAGTTGGAATTATAGTAACTGCAGATCTTCCATTATTTTTTACAGCAAGGACGATAACCGGAGACAAAGTCATCAATATGGCTGAAGAACATCTGGGAAGGATTGAAGACTTAATGATTGATCTAGAAAATGGTAGAGTAGCATATGCAGTACTCTCTTTTGGCGGGTTTCTTGGTCTTGGGAATAAACTTTTTGGTGTCCCTTGGGAATCTCTTTCAGTGAGGCCACATGAGCACGCTTTTGCTCTTGACGTCAGCAAGGAAATCCTGGAAAAGACAGAAGGCTTTGATAAGGACGACTGGCCTTTAACTCGTGAACAGATAGGCAATATTTATACTTGCTATGGATACACACCTTACTGGTAGACAGAAGTTTAGAGTAGACTGAAAAATAGGGATCAGGATAGACATAATCAGAAAGGACAGCCATGATATAAAAGAAAGCTGAAGCAAAAGTTGAGCTCATACCTCCCTTTAAAATAAGGGAGGTAAAAAGAAAGGTCCTTTGGACACCTGTAAGTAAGTAGGCTTTGGTAGTGGCAGTGGAGCATTGATAAAATTTGATAAAAAAAGCATTTCACTCCTTTTTGGGATAATTCTAGAGCTTGATGGCGAAAGTAAGGTGAAGCAAGCAGTACATCTTATGGGTACAGGGTGGTTGGCGGCGCATTTTGGTGTATGCTAATAGGAATGTTTGCTTTGTTTCACTTAATCACGAAACGGGTTAAAGACTAGGCATTAGGAAAATTAAACAAGTTCAAAGCAACAATAATACGCACATCTCTTTCTTATGATTTAATAGATTGAAGTTTTTCTAAACATAGGAGGAAAAGCATGAATAATAAAGAAGAGCAGACAATGATTGGGATATGTCCAAGTTGCGGGAAGCCGCTCAAGATAGAACAAACAGGCGGAGAAGAAGATTTTCTTCACTGTGCAGAGATCTGTGCTAATCCGGCAACGATACCAACAGGAACGAGGGTGATGGCGGACCAGGCTAAATTACTCTTCGTAGACGGCAATATGCACGAGTATACTCGAGAAGATTACATCAAAAATAACGGCATTGATCCTCTACCCATCTGGAGAGCAATCGAGAAATGGCGTGAAGAGCAGATAATCAGGAAAGAAAAACCTACTGTTAAAGGATTGAAACATGATTATAAATATACCAGGGGTCACAACATGCCTTCAATCGAAACTAGATATGGCGAAATGGATTTTTACATAGATGAAGAAGGAAAGATACATATCCATTTTACAGAAGAAGAAATTCGTGAACAAGAGAAACTAAAAAAAGAATCGAAAAATTTCCCTATAAGGTCTGAGTATTGGTAATCCACAGATTCGTTAGGCAAGATTTAGTAAAAGGTGACTATTCAGCCTGTCGATTGACTCTAACAGGAAGCTGCAAAAATCACCGCTAGAATAATGGTAATTTACCTACTTTCAAAACTCGAAAACAAAAGATCTAGTACAAGATATTTTATTTTGCCAGTTTAAACTGGCTCACATTTAAGCATTTAGGCTCTTCACTATTTCGAGTGGGTAATTATCCTAACTTTATCACGTTCCTTTGTATTAAGAAGATCTCAAATTAGCTCTTAAAATCCCTGATCTAATTTGACAATAGTTTTCTAAAAATATTCTCCGATTTTTTTTGAACCTAGTTTTGTAATTCCGTAAGCTCTAATATAGAACTTACGAACTTGAATTACAAACCAATAACAACAAATTAACAACTTTATGGAATTAAAATTTTAACTGTGACGTTTAAAGTACTTGATTTTAGTACTTGATTTTGTATCATAAGTGCGTATCATCCTATATTGATGTAAAGAACAAAATGGAACCGGGGAATCATAAATGAAAAGCGCTATTTTCAGGAAGATAATGGTTGTAACCGACGGTTCGGAATTGGTAAAACAAGCAGTTAAGTCAGCAGTTGGAATTGCAAAATTAAGTGAGGCAAAACTATATGCTGTAAACGTGATCTCAATGGGGAGTTATTCGATAATTCATTCCTTAGATGAGAAATGGAAAAAGACAATGAAAAAGCAACTCACAATAAAGGGTGAGAAAGCAATATCTTATATCGAGAACGTTGGGAAAGCTGCAAATATTGATGTAGAATCTGTAATTCTGGAAGGAAACCCTGCAAATGAGATTATAGATTTTGCAGAAAATAATGATATCGACCTTATCGTTATGGGCACACACGAAAAAACTGAACTCCAGAGATTTCTGGTTGGAAGTGTAGCCGAAAATGTGATCAGACACTCGAGAAAAGCAGTACTTATTGTAAAAGGGGAATCTGCCGAATTATTATTAAATGCTTTGTTAAAATTCTCAGATTCAAAGACATTATGAGCATTAAACTGAAAGATGATAGCGTTGCTACCCCAATCCTTTTTGTAGCCTTCGGTGTGATTTATTTCTCTCAGAGAAATAACATCAATCAATTAAAAGAGAACGCTCTAGAGGTTGCCGTCAAAAAATAAGATGTATAGTTTTTACTTTATAAACCTATACATCAATGGAAACAATATAAACTGAAGCTTTGTCAGTAAAATCATTGACTCTACATCCTGTTTGTTTGTGATGAAGTAAAATGATACAGAGTCAATCAGATTTTACAAAATTATCTATACACAACCAATGAAATATTCTTTACTTCGGAAGTATGTCGTTCTTATAAACATCTTCCAAAGAGCAAAAAAGGATATATAATCAGCATCAAGTTTTTTAAGGACCTATTGAAGTATCGTAGAATATACTTTCTGAGTTCAGGATTATCTTTTTTAGATTTAGGAAGTTTTTTCTGTTGTTCAATATATTTTACACTTATTTGAGCTTTACCGACTCTTTTCTATCAGTGGGAACAAAGATTATGGAGTTATCTACATTGATTCAATATACTCCATAAAACACCTTTTGTTCTTCAGTTGGATATATTTTTACTTTCACAGTTAGATTCATTTTGACTTTCGACATATTTTTTTAATATGTCTAAAGTCACTTGGCCTGTTGTAGCTATGAAATATGATCTTGACCAAAAGGTATCTTCCCATAATAGTAATTTAATTTCAGGAAATTCTTTTCTTATTTCTCTTGAAGTTATAGTTTTTAAAGTATTGATATATTTTGGGATGTCTAATGTTGGTTTTGAAGTGAAAATCATATGAAAATGATCTTTGTCACATTCTATGTTCAGTACCTCAACATCATACGTTTTACTTATGTTATGGATTTTTGTTTTTAAGAAATCAATTATTAATGAATTACAAAGTACTTTTCTCCGATATTTTATACATTGTACAAAATGATAATGGAGTGAATACACTGAATGGCTTCTGTGATCAAGATTATATTGCATAGTGATCTAAATGTAGACATAACTATCTGTATAAATAAATTTTCATATTTAAAAAAGATTAATAGTTTGAAAATTGAAAGCTTTCATCTCTCAACTTTGAGCTGATGCCCTCCAAGTAAGAGGACTTAAAGCTTTATGGTTAAAAGCAAAAGAATGATAATGATATAGATAATCAAATAATCTCAATAAACTTGCTTAATTTTATTTATTTAGGTCTTTTTTGTAGTTAACCTGTATGGTTTTTCATCAGGAAACTCTCATAAAAAATGTCTGATATTTATTTTATTATAAACTCGGTTCAGGAAGTTTTTAACTATCTCCGATTAACAGTTAAAGTGTATTGAGTTTATTATATCCAGTTGATCCCAAAACTGATTTTATTTTAAATGAGCTGATATCATAACTCAAATTTTACTTCTCGAATCTTATATTCCAAATAACCGATCAAATCTGGATCATAAAAACAATTCGGAAAGTTTTTAAGATTATGCGAAGAATGGCTTTGGAGGATGAGCTTGCTTGTAAGTATTTATTACTGATTTTATTGCCTATTAAATTGTGGAATGAAATAGGTTTTAAATTCAAATAAGAGAATACATATAAGCAATAGCCTACTGTCGTTTTATGATATATATATATATTTCACTATTAATCTTGTTCCAAAAGTAGCTTTCTGGATGAACTTTGCAAAGAATCTCGAGATTTTAAACTAAATATGGGATTATGTAATTGATATGTCATTCTGTGTAAGCCAAAGGATTTTGGAGAGGTTCTAATCAAACAAAACAAAGCTCTTTGTTATTTGGAGTGGAAGATTTACAATCACCTTCTTAAATGTGATATCACACATATAATAGTTGAAAACATTTTGTGTGAAAAATAACATTCCGAATCGGTAATTTCTCTTTAGTTTAGTTACTTTAAATGAGAAATTATTTTCAAACTACACAAAAAAGAAAAAAGCAATCTTCTGCAAGCATATCATCTGGATATTAGCGGTAAACTACGTATTTGTCATTTGTGTTTTGCATCTAACTACAAGCCTAATCTTCTTCCACGTAGCTTTTCTATCCTTGGCTTTTGCCCTACTAAGCTCAAAATAATTTAGCTCATCGAACATTTACGTTTTACAATTAAATCTATTCAAGTTTAATTCATAGTACCAAAATCCGACATGATGATGCTCCAGAACAACTTGGGTTCAAAAGAGGATATTAGAAATTATTCAGATAAACATTTGATTTTCACGAATTAATATATACCATTTATGAGCGTGTTACTAAATATAAGAATTTATCAAGATCTTCCAAAAAAAGCAAATTTTGAGCTTTGGGATTGGCTATATTAGAACTTAAGCACTAGATATACACAACAAGTGAAATAGACTATTGTTTAAGTTTATATTTGGGTAGTTAAGGGCTTAATTCTACTGATATCTCAGTTCAACCGCGTTAGTCCTAATATTTTCATGGATTCTATATTCCAAAAGTGCACAGAGATAAATAATTTATTTGCCCATTTGCTCAATTTTATCCATCAAAGGAGTAGATGCATTTTTAAAATATAACTTTATTGAATAATTATATGGAATAATGTATGGACTTTTTGGAAAGTGATATTTAATGAAGGACAAGGTATTTATTCTGCAATTATCATAGCTGTCCGATTGCTGCCTATGGAGGACAAATAAAATTCCAAACTAATATAATAGATGTAAGCTATGTTTTCAAACTAAAAGTTCCACTTAATTTATTCAAGGTTCAATAATCACGGCAAACACTTAAGAAGAGAAAAATACAAAATAATTTTTCCCGATCTCTGTTTTCAGCGGTTCATGTTTATGTTAAGATTAGTAAAAAAATTTTGGTACTTGATTCTGATATGACAACACCAGATATACTTTCAGATAGTGTAATGCTAATCCTTTTTTTGGTTCTCTTAACCGGGGTGGCATTTCCTTTCAGCAGTTTCATTGTTCGTGTTTTTGACGGAAGTTTGTCCAGAGGAATTCTGGGACACTTTGAAAGGGCAATATACAGATTAATCGATACTGATCCTGATAACGAAGAGGGATGGCGGGGCTACGCCCGTGATATGCTCCTTTTCAATGGTATAGGTTTTCTAATTCTCCTTATAATTCTTCTTTTTCAAGATCATCTACCTCTAAACCCACAAAAATTCGGGGCTTTTAATCTAAGTTTTGCCATCAACACTGCGTCTAGTTTTGTCACTAACACAAACTGGCAGGTCTACAGCGGTGAAACGGCAGCAAGCTATTTTACCCAGATGGCTGGACTTACAGTTCATAACTTCCTTTCCGCAGCTACAGGTATCTGCATAGCGATTGCAGTGATGAGGGGCATCACTCGCCAGTCTACCTATAAGATCGGCAACTTTTGGGTAGACATGACTCGCTGCACTCTTTATATCCTTCTTCCGATAGCTTTTATTTTTGCTCTCGTGCTTGTTTCCCAGGGCGTCATTCAGAATATAGATCCTTATATAAACGTCACAGGATACGGTCCGACAGGACCGCAGACAATCCCAATGGGTCCAGTAGCTTCTCAGGAAGCAATAAAAATGTTCGGTACTAACGGAGGAGGATTTTTCAATGCAAACTCTGCACATCCATATGAAAATCCAACTCCTTTGACTAACCTGATCGAAATTTTCCTTCTGCTCATTATATCTGCAGCCCTGCCCTTGGTCTTTGGAAGAATGGTTGGAAGCATGAGACAGGGATGGGTTATCTACTCTATTATGTTAGTGTTGTTTTTATTGGGATTCTGTACACTATATGCAGCAGAGCTGGCAGGAAATCCACTAATAAAAGAACTTGGCGTTTCCGGCATATCCATGGAAGGGAAAGAAGTCAGATTTGGGCTCTGGGGGTCCTCGCTCTTTGCCACAGCCACTACGGCAACATCCTGTGGAGCAGTCAACTGTGCTCACGATTCACTTACTCCACTAGGCGGTCTGGTGCCTATGTTCCTGATTCTTCTTGGAGAGGTTGTTTTCGGGGGAGTAGGATCAGGATTCTACACTATGATCGGTTTTTTGGTGATTTCGGTCTTTGTTGCAGGACTTATGATCGGACGAGTCCCTGAATACCTTGGGAAAAAAATAGAGGCATTAGAAATGAAGATGGCCGTCATAACCGTTCTTGTCCCTGGAATCCTTGTTCTTCTGTTTTCTGGTATCGCACTGATTCTACCGAAAGTTGGAGATTTAATGGCAAATCCGGGCCCACATGGACTTTCTGAAGTGGTATATGCCTTTGCATCCATGTCTAACAACAACGGTAGTGCCTTTGCTGGGCTTGACGCAACAAAGCCATTCTTCACACTCGGGGGTAGCATAGCAATGTTGCTAGGCAGGTTTATCCCTGCAGTTGCCGTGCTAGCAATAGCAGGATCAATGGTGCAGAAGAAAAAAGTTCCATCAAGTTCAGGAACTCTTCCTACAGCTTCGTTTTCATTTGCTAGTTGGACGATCCTAGTAATCTTGATCATCGGTGCTCTCACCTTCTTCCCACTCTTCGCCACCGGACCGGTTATCGAACACCTAATTATGATGGGAGGGAATTAATAATGCCACGAACGCAATCTTCCCATTTAGGTGCTTTTGAGTCGAAACTTATTCGTGAAGCAATCATAAGTTCAGTGTTGAAACTGAACCTACGCCAGCAGATCGAAAACCCTGTAATGTTTACAGTGGAAATCGGAAGTATCCTAACCACTATAAGTTTTCTCATCAGCTTCTTCTCTGCTACCACTGAATCCTCTTTCTTCATTGGCTTTATCTCCCTCTGGTTGTGGCTGACAGTTCTCTTTTCCAATTTTGCGGAAGCTCTGTCAGAGGGACGTGGAAAAGCCAGAGCAGCATCTCTCCGGCTGTCAAGAACCGGCGTTCCTGCTAGAAAGCTCGCAGCAGAATCTTTCGATAGTCCTTTAACTGAAGTGCCTTCCTCCGATCTCCAGAAAGGTGACCTTGTCCTTGTAAAGACAAACGAAGTAATCCCTGGAGACGGGGACGTAGTGAAGGGAGTTGCATTAGTTAATGAATCCGCAATTACCGGGGAATCGGCACCAGTTGTGCGTGAATTTGGTGGTGACAGGAGTGCTGTGACCGGAGGAACCACAGTTATTGCCAATGAGATAATCATCAGAATTACCGCTGATCCCGGGCATACTTTTCTGGACCGTATGATCTCCATGGTGGAAGGTGCAGAGAGACGGAAGACTCCTAACGAAATAGCTCTTAGCATACTACTCATTTCGCTGACAGCTGTATTTCTAGTGGTTGTGGCCAGCACCTACTCCGTTTCTGCGTATAGCGCCTCCTCAAGCGGAAGAGGCTCTCCTGCCAGCCTCACTGTACTAATTGCGCTTTTCGTCTGTTTAGCGCCCACAACCATTGCAGCCCTGCTCTCAGCAATCGGAATAGCCGGAATGGATCGTTTATTCCAGTTAAATGTTATCGCTCTCTCAGGAAGGGCAATCGAAGCTGCAGGAGATGTAAATATACTGCTGCTGGATAAAACAGGTACTATCACCTTAGGTAACCGACAGGCTACTGAGTTTTTGCCAGTAGATGGTCAATCAATTGATGACTTGATTGAAGCTGCTATGCTTTCCTCTTCTGCAGACGATACTCCAGAGGGCAAAAGCATTATTAATCTCATCCAGAAAAAGACCGAAAAAATTCCAATTTCTTCAGAGAATTTCACTTTCACACCATTTTCAGCTGCCACTAGAGTGAGTAGTGCACAGTGTGGCGAGATAATCTACCTGAAGGGTGCTTCTGATGCAATAATTAAGTCCGTTCTTGAAAATGGAGGTACAGTTCCATCAGATCTGAAAGCGAAAGTAAACGAGATTGCATCTAAAGGAGGGACACCGCTAGTTGTCGCTCTCAATGAGACAATCCTTGGAGTGATTTTCCTCAAAGATATCTTAAAAACTGGTATTCGAGATAGATTTGCAGATCTGCGCAAGATGGGGATAAAGACTATTATGATCACAGGAGATAATCATCTTACTGCTGCTACTATTGCAGCAGAAGCCGGAGTAGATGATTATTTGGCAGAAGCAAAACCTGACGACAAGCTTAGGATTATCAGGGACTATCAGAATGAAGGCTACATGGTTGCCATGACAGGGGACGGAACAAACGATGCTCCTGCTCTTGCCCAAGCCGACGTAGCTGTAGCTATGAACAATGGCACACAGCCTGCGAGAGAAGCTGCAAATATAATTGACCTGGACAGCAATCCAACCAAACTGCTGGACATTGTCGAGATAGGTAAGCAAATCCTGATGACTCGCGGAGCTCTGACCACCTTTTCTATAGCTAACGATATCGCAAAATATTTTGCAATCATTCCTGCTGCTCTGGTAGGGATATATCCGCAGCTTGAAGTGCTGAATATAATGGGTCTTGCAACACCGCAGTCTGCCATTCTTTCTGCGGTCATATTCAATGCTGTGATCATTCCAATGCTGATACCACTTGCACTAGCTGGGATAAAGTTCAAGTCTATGTCGGCGTCGAAACTTTTTGCCTATAACCTGACCATCTTTGGCTTTGGAGGGGTCATTGCCCCCTTTATAGGAATCAAGGTAATAGACCTGATATTGGCCGGTTTAATGCATATCTGAGGAGGTATTGATTATGAAATCTCTCAAAAAAGCCACGTTGCTATTCGGAGTATTATTTATAATCACAGGACTTGTTTATCCCCTTGCGGTAACGTTAGTCTCAGAGAGTGTATTTCCTTCCCAAGCTCATGGGAGCTTTATTATGGACAGTAACAACACAATTATTGGCTCAAAACTCATCGGTCAGAACTTTACCGCACCTCAGTACTTCCAGAGCAGGCCTTCAGCTAGTGGAAGTGGGTACGATCCAACCGCGTCTGGAGGGTCTAACCTCGGTCCAACAAACCCTACTCTCCTAGGATCGGTAGCCAATAGGACTAGTGCACTAAAGGAAGCTGGTGTTACTGACCCTATACCTTCTGATCTGGTTATGGCTTCAGGAAGCGGGCTTGATCCACACATAAGCCTGGAATCCGCACTTGTACAGGTACCTGCTGTGGCAAAAGCACGAAATATTCCGGAAGAAGAACTCAAAGAACTGGTACTTTCAGAATCTATCAACTTTCCATTCACTGGAACTTATGTTAATGTTCTTTCGCTCAACATAGAACTTGATGAAAAAGGTCATATCTAAAAGGAAAGTATGGCGATGGATCTTCATGATGCAGAAGAAAAAACACTGGCTGAAGACTTGTTCTTCATCGATCGCCGTGATGAGAAAAAGGCGCATGAAGGAAAGTTGATAGTTTGATTGTGCTATTCCGCAGATGTTAGAAAGACATACTCAATGCTTCAAGATGCACTTCAGGGGCTACGGGAAGGAAGAGAAGACCGATTATACCATATTTATGTGATCGTGTAATTTATTTTAGGAGTGTCGTATGGACTTAAAAGAGTCCAGCATATTGATACTAAAAGCCTGGAACGATATCAATAAGGTTATGTTTCAACCACATACCCTTGATACCAATGGGTACATCAGTGACAACTGGATCCAAGGAGAATTTTAATTATTCAGTCAATTATATTAATAAAAAATTAGGCTTCTTCACACATACTACCATGCTCAGTTATGGTGGCATTTCAAATCGTTCATGACCTTCTCAAAGAGAACTATTTTTAGGACCTCAATGATCAGCAGTGGGCAAAAAAATATCAGGATGAGCAAATTAAAATAAAAAAATAAAGGACTTTATGAAATACACCATTAACAGGAATCTTCCATAGAAGAAAGCCTAAATTTCTACAACAAAAAAGTGGTTTGCCGTTATAGAGGGTATTCTTGCGGCATTAAAAGAAGCGCCGCTAACTATACCCTTTATAATTATAGTAAAAATATAATTAGATTATTATTGTAGATGCCCTTTCATCCTTTTCTTCATCGAAGTCGGTAACAAGTGCTTCAGTCGTAAGTACCATTCCTGCAATTGAAGCAGCATTCTGGAGAGCACTTCTGACCACTTTTGTCGGGTCAATAACACCGGCTTCGAAGAGGTCTTCAAAGACGTCTTTCTTTGCATTGTACCCAAAGAGCTCTCTTGATTCAGCCCTAATAGTTGCCACAACTTCAGCACCTTCCCTACCTGCATTTGTAGCAATCTGCCGAATTGGCTCTTCAATAGCTCTCTGAATAATTTTTATGCCTACCTGCCTGTCACCCTCAAGTTTCAGAGAATCTAGAGTAGCAGCTGCGCAGAAAAGGCTTACTCCACCTCCGGTAACTACTCCTTCTTCAACTGCAGCTTTTGTGGCATTTAGAGCATCATCAATCCTCATCCTCTTCTCTTTTAGCTCAGTTTCAGTTGCAGCTCCAACTTTGATTACTGCTACCCCGCCTCTCAACTTTGCCTGACGTTTTTTGAGTTCTGTCTTCCTGTAATCAGAGTCTTCAATATTAATCTGGGCTTCGATGATCCTGACCCTTTCATTGATCTTTGCTTTGTCGCCCCTCCCTTCTACAATAATGGTTTTATGGTTGTCAACTGTGACTTTCCTGGCACTTCCGAGCATGTGGTAATCGAATTCCTCAAGTTTCAAACCTTTCTCCTCACTGATTACCTGTCCTCCAGTCAGCACAGCAATATCTTCAAGCATCTCTTTTCTCTCATTCCCAAAACCAGGAGCTTTGATAGCACAAACCTTCAGTGCTCCACGGATGATGTTTAATATCAGAGCTGCCTGAGCATCCCCATCGACATCCTCGGCAATGATCAAGAGATAGCGACCCTCTGAGGCGACTTTTTCAAGCACAGGAACAATCTGCTTCATGCTGCTAATTTTTTTGTCCGTAATCAGGATATAGGGGTCATCAAGCTCGCAGATCATCTTCTCAGTATCAGTTGCCATATATGGTGAAACGAAACCACGATCGAATTGCATTCCTTCTACAACCTCCAAGCTTGTATCCATCGTCTTGGAATCTTCAACAGTGATTACTCCATTGTTGCCAACTCTTTCCATGGCATCGGATATCAAATTACCAATCTCATCATCGTTATTTGCAGAAATGGTAGCTACCTGTATGATTTTCTCTTTGCCTTTTACCTCAACACTCTTATTCTTGAGATAGCTCACAACTTTTTCTATTGCAATCTCGATGCCTCTCTTGACATCTAAGGGATTTGCTCCAGCACTGACATTTTTTAGGCCTTCTCGAATCATGCTTTGGGCAAGGAGAATTGCAGTAGTTGTTCCATCTCCAGTGTTATCCTGAGTTTTGGAAGCAACTTCTTTGACAAGTTTAGCTCCCATATTTTCAAACTTGTCATGAAGTTCTATTTCCTTTGCAATGGTTACCCCATCATTTGTGACCACAGGTTTTGTAATTTTGTCCAACACAACATAGCGACCTTTGGGTCCAAGAGTTATTTTAACGGTGTTCGCAACTTTATCGACACCATTTAGAAGCGCCTTTCTGGCACTTTCGTCAAACATTATTTTTTTTGAAGCCATACCAATTCACCTTGATTGAGATCAAATGTTTTCTTGAGTCAATTCGAGTATTTTCTAATTCATTACATTCTTCAGAGTATACTTTGTTCAACATTTATTATCCACAACTGTTGCCAGGATATCCTTGAAATCTACAAAAATATATTTTTCATTATCTATTTCAATCTCATCGGCCTGGTATCCTCCATAAATCACATGATCATCTTTTTTTAGAGGTAGTTCCTTCCCGTCTTCAAAAGTCCCTACCGCTATAATTATTCCTTCC
Source organism: uncultured Methanosarcinaceae archaeon (assembly GCA_963763235.1). Taxonomy (GTDB): domain Archaea; phylum Halobacteriota; class Methanosarcinia; order Methanosarcinales; family Methanosarcinaceae; genus Methanosarcina. Next base: position 99,347 of record CAVXNY010000013.1, read on the forward strand.
TTTTTTTCCTTCTGTGCAGATTCAGGAATATAAATTCCTCCCTTCGTCACTTTTTCTTCCTCCCGGTGTTTGAGCAATACCCTTTCGCCAATAGGTCTGATAATCACTATTTCATTCCTCCTTATTGTCAAGTGGTTCTATATTAGACCGGTCCATGAGTTGTTAAATATCATAAACACAAGATTCCCTACATTTTCTAAAAGATGGGAGAATATCCGTTTTTCAGATTTGATTAATGACTCAAGGCCACGGTTCTATATTAGCTGAACATTAAAGGGTCGTTTAAAGTCAATATGGTATTAATGAACATATTGCCATGGGAAATCCCACTATCTGCTTATAATACAAAACTTATATTTAAAAATTGCCGAGAAAAAAGACATAATGACTAAAAAATAGAAATGATATATACAAATCTGAAGAAAAGATATATATAGTAAACTCCAAAATATTACCTAAATGGTTCGAGAGATTATTCTAAGGAATATTGAAAAACCACATGTAAAAAGTTTGGATGAAGATCTTCTATGGTTATGTGATAGCTTTGGCTTCTCGTCTGGCCGAGATATCGAAAAAACTGCTACTAAAATATTTTTTAGCCTGGTTGATAACCTTTCTAATAACGTATTAATATCATCAGAAGATCTGGCTGGAGACCTTAATATAACGATATCAAGGGTAAACCATCATATCAGGAACCTCAACGATTCAGGCTTACTTTACAGGAAAAAACATTTACTATATCTGCGGGGGGTAGCTTAAAAGGTGCAGTAAGAGAAATGCGAAAGGACTCGGAAAGAATTTTTGATGAACTTGAAAATATAGCTGAAGAAATAGATTCCATAAAAGGAATAAAAAACAGATAGAAAAGTTAAGAAAAAGGATTCTAGAAACAAAATCAATGAACTAGAACCGGAAAGAAATTTAACAATGAACCCATTTTTCTTAAGATTTAAACACTCGAAGCACAAAATCAACTAAATCGAAATCATACTTTAAATTTGCGGTTATATATTTAACGATTTAATACTACCATTTTCCTGTTCAAATGCGCAAGTCTTATCCCAATTGTATAATCAAATTTAATTTTAAGACAAGCTCTGAGAAACAAGAGTGAACAAAGCGGGTATTGAAGAGAAATACAATTGGGATCAAGAAATCACAACTAAATAATTGTCATGAAAGCTAATTCCAAAAAAGTTGGGTACTTAAAGGGGTTCAAAGCTTCGATTATAGGACTTATGCGGTTGAACTGAGAAATCCGTAGCATTAAATTTTTAATTGTCTAAAATTAAAGTTTAATGTTATGGATTTAGTATTTGACTTTAATACTTCAAAACGTAAGTCCTATTATTATTGAATTTTAATTGTTGGCATGATCTTCTAGTTTTAATGCATTATAACTAATTAATCCATCCAGATTGATCCACTAAATATCTAGCTACTCTAAAATATTTAGATCCAATCCAATAATAGATACGAGTAAAAATACAAAATTTGTCAAGATTGATACAATAGCATAGTATCAGATCCATTTTGTACATTTTTATGGGCCTCTAGTGAAATATTTATGATTATCATGGATATTAATGGTAGTACAAAAAATACTCTTCTCAACATATAGTGTATTCTACCAAATCTTCTGAAAATATATCTACCATAATAGCAGCAAATGCCATTTAAAAAAAACAATGCAAAAACTATAAACTAAAATATCGATGTATTTATATCTTAAAGATTATAAAATTAACAATTCTGGCTGCTTTATCACCAAAGTTAGTCAATGTATCTATGACCAATTCCTTTAAGGATATCAAATTTACCGCTTGAAAAAAAATTAATATATCAGACCTATCTTACACTGGCTGACTCTGCTATACCCAGGACGGTCATTTTTTCTTAATCATTCGTTCCAATAAGCATGCTTGTTGCACCTTGAATAGATATGATTTTCGCTTCTTCATTCAGTTTGATGCTTATATTACCATTTGAACGGTCTTTTTAGCCACTACATAATGCCTACTAAGGAAGCATTTTTCAAAAATATAATTAATGGAACTTACGGAGGTTAACTAAAAATCAATAGCATTAAGGATTAAAATCTCTATAATTTAAATTTTAATCACAACATCAATTATAGCTTAATTATATATCTCAAATGTATAAATTCAAACATTGTTCGAAAATATCTATTTTATTTTGTGGTGGGTCCTTAGTAAGGTCACTTCAACTAAGGAGTTATTTTTCAACCCGCACTAAACATCAAATAGACATTTTTATGATATTAGGACTTAAATGTTTGAAATGATACACCTCTAAAAATGTACGTTTAATTTTTTTTCTACCTCTCTTAGAACCAATGCTAAGTCTTTTTGGTGAATGAACTTTCATTTTTGAGTGACATCAACTAAGTGATAAGTGTTTCTTGTTGATTAGAATATATATAAATGAGATGAGTCCTTTTAGACAAAACAGTACCCTCAAGGCGCATAAGTTCAAGGTATTGTTGATTCTGATCTATGTTTCTCTGAGATATCTTAAAGTAGTGCTCTATGGCAATTAACTTTTTTGGTAATAGTGCCTGTGGAGAGAGACCGAATCTGCAACAGTTATACAACCTTATTTGGGTTCTAATTTAGTTTTCAGGCATACAGCTATTCATATCAAAAAAACCGCATCACTTAACTAATAAATACGAATAGAATACATGTGGAAAACAAGATAGTAAATTATAGGATATTTGGCTAATGACTGTTACAAAAGCTTTTACTTTTCGCATTCATATACAAATTTATCAAAATTTTCAATATCGCCAAAGAATATAGACTTTTGTTTCGTTCTTCGGTTTGTTTGTTCAATTAATTCGTATCTGAATGTTTTCATAATCATAATGGAATCCTTAATCTGCCTTTTAAGTATTCTTTTTAATGTAATTATGTTAACAACAAACCTAGTGATTGAACAAACCAGCTACTAAATAAGTGCCTAATATAAAGTTTATAAACCACAAAGCTTCAAGAATTTGCATATTTCTCTTATTTTTCCATTCTCTTTTGATTTCTAAGTTCCCTTTATTTATTACAAATACAAATCCCATAACTAAAAACACAATTCCTATTAAGCCGTGGATTAAAATCAAAGAAGAAATTATGTGAAAAATTATGGCAAAGTATGCAGAATTTATCATGGGTGGAAGAGATAAAATTACTAATAAATAAGCAAGTGTGAATATTACATCATGTATTTTCAATTTATATTTATTTAATATACCTAGTCTCATTATCATAGCAATGAATCCAATTATCACAAGAACCAAAGCGGCCCTTTGCAAATCATATGAAATCAAAATTGATTCAAATATGTTTATATCAGGTATTCATACCACCCCAATAGATAATAGATAATAGAGAATTTCGATAAACTCCTATATTTATCATATGCTTAGAAATGGTATATAAATGACTCGTGAAAATTAGATGTCTATCAAATCCTCAATAGTAATATAATACAAATTTTACATTAAGATCGTTCATAATAAATTCGATAATTTGAAAGGGAACAAGCAAAACCTGATTTGTGGTCAATTTGTAATTATCTATTTCTTTAATATACATTGTTTTAAAAGTTTATCCTGCGACTTTAACTAAGAAAAAAATGCGGTAATGATAACACTAGAATCTACTGTTCATGAGCTAAAAACTATCTTTGCTACAGGGTATCAAGCTAGAGCCTTAATTCAATTTGGCAAGATAAGTTGAGAGAATAGATCATTGATCAATAAAATGTAGAAAGATTGGGGAGAAAGCTATGCAAAAATGGAAGATAAACTAAGTTTCCTATACCAAAATTTAAGAATATTACAGGTTGGAATGTACAAAAAAATCAAAACTTCATGGCCAATTCATTAAAATGCTTAAAAGCTGAATGCGAAAAGATACATAGAATATTAAGGATATACTAGAATTTTGATAAACCGCCGTCGAAATCTACGTAAGAAAAAAAACATTGGAAGGGGTTTTGTTTGTCCATCAATTTATTCATTGATCTCTTACATTATCTGAGTTTTGAATATGTCGTTTTTCACTCTTTCTGTGTTCTTCCTCTTCAATTTCTTTTCTAAATTCTATGTAATCTCTCTCGACTTCTTCAAGCTTATTTTCCATTTATGCCCTCCATGCAATATTAACAGCACTCACTCTATTTATATATTTTGTAACTATATCGTATTCAGTTTATACACTTTGAAGTTCAAAATTGAAGATAATGGATATCCTTCATCTCTAATAGGAAACCCAACGTTTAGCAATAAAAGTAAATCCTCCTATACCTCAATTTAATCAAGTATCTGCTCAATGAAGCATATGTGCAAATGAGAAAATTTGATTTTGAATAGGTATGAGGATATTTATTTTCTAATAAGACAAGCACACACCCTACTAAATTAATTAGAAAGTTCTCCGTTTAATTTTGCATAATAAAGTGTTTTCACTTTAGAAGGCTGTTTAATATTAAATAATAAACTTATCTCAGATTAGTATCTATAAGTTTAGCTCATATAAAGTTACACTTTATAAGGTTATCCCCTAAAAAGTTAGCTCCTTTTTGACTGCAATTTCATTAGCCACACTTCCGAAAGTCACAGTGGAAACAACTGTTCTTTTGACGGTGTCAATTACAGAGACATCGTTAATGATCATCATTTGTCACATCTAATTTGTCCTTGTTGGGTTACAGAAAACAACCTAATTTATGCCTATGTACCTAGAAAACGATCATAACATATCATATTGAATATACTAATTTGCTCTGGAAAAGTACGTAGTAAATCAAAAAATATTAATAAACATATCCATGAACATTACAAAATCGTTATTATTACCATTTACAATGAAAAAATATAGGGAGTTATCGTATAACAATTCTGATGCAAACTCCTAAAAATAGGACACATTCCAGATATATTTAGGCACAAATATATATATATATATATATATATTTATTCTATGTGCCCGTCCTTGTACCAATAGCTGAAGAAAAAAGAAAAGTTTATTCTTGGGTCCCTGTTTCTTTGTGGGAAAAAGTCGAGAAACTCGGGTATGATAGCCCCACACGAGCAGTATGTGACAGGCTAGAGTTATTATTTAATGGCAACATAATGGCTACAATTAAACACACATTGGGTACTTTTGGACACATAACGGATACGTCTGGACACACGCCTGACACAGAAATGTATAAATTGAAACTTGAGATTCAAAGACTCAATGAAGGCCTGCATGTTGCTCCAGATCCGGTGAAAATGGCTCAATTATGCACAAGATCTGAAGAATTACAGAATCACATTGAAACATTAAAGCAAGAAATAATATAATGCAATTCAAAGAGGACAAGATCTAAAATCAATGCATAACAATTACATGCTATAAATGCAGACCTTAATCAATCAGAAAGCTATAGAAGCACCGGTAGCTAAGAAACCATAGTGGCGATTTTGATAATAAGGACTTGATATTTATATAATCATGAAAGGATTCGATATAACAAACAGTACAAAATTTATATATATGTCTGCGTTGATTTGTATATTATGGCTAGAAAAGAAATAGAAGAAACACTAGATTGTTTCTATTACCCGCTTAAAAAGGATCCCGAGCAATGTATAACTAACGGTACTATCATGGGAAAAGAAAATTTTCAAAAATTCGAAAACCAAGCTTGTAGATATGCAACGATACATACAGAGGATTCATTTAAAAGATGCTGTAGGGACCCTACAAAGGATGACGCGATAAGAATGCTATTTTATTTCATAAACTCTGATATTAGGGATTACGAAGATATATTAAATAATCAACAAGAGTACTACTGATATATAACTTATGTATTCATGTTACAAAATAAAGTGCAATATACCCCTAGTTTAATTTATGCTTTAAATAGTTTGGGTTTTAATGCCATCAATTTCTCGTTCAGCCGCGCAAGTCCAATGATAAATAATGGATTAAAGTATACCCTAAAACCCTATTTTCTTAAATCCTTTTTCTGTCAATTCGCAACTGATGTCTTTTTTTGAAAAGGGATAAAAATCATTCCAAGGCATAGTTTTAAATAATTCAATCCTTTTTGTGCACAAAGTATGATTTTTCTAAAATTCACTCAGTTGTTCTATTTAATGACTATTAGGATTTTGCGGGACCAGCATAATTTTAACTACTCAACTCGTTTTACCAATTATATATTTACCATATGGGATTTGTTCAAAAATTTTTACTGAAAATATACTCAAAATCAATGTCAGGACAAATACACATGGATAGAATAATAAATTATTCCAAGTAAATCCAATTTTAGATAACACTAGAACAATCAAGTTTAATATAATTGCATGTACTAAATAAATTGGGAATGAATATGAACCTAATTTATCGATAATTCGTAAGCTTTTTGACTTAGATAAAAATATTGAAATATATAACATAACTATGGAAATTATGGTAAAATATAACCGTGAAACAACAATGTCAAATACTTCCCATATTTGTTCATACCCTGGACAAAAACTAAATAAATTGTAAAAAAAGTACTCTTTTGCAGAATCCACAATATTTAAAAATGTCCCGAGTAACAAAAAAATAAATATATAAAAATAATATTTTTTTGAAAACGATTTCATTTTAATGAATTCATAGTTACTTCTAATGAACATCCCAAATATAAAATAAAATAAATAGCTAATAAATTTAATATTTTTTAAAAATGAAATATGATTATTCAGAAGAATATCGTATATTATCCCGAATATAAATACTACTGATAAAAATAATGCAACACTATTTTTATTTTCAAAATAAATATATATTTTTACAATTATAGGATATAGAAGATATAGTTGAATTATTAGAGCAAAAAACCATAAATGGTAATAAGCTCCACCTGTAAGAAGCTTAATTAAAAAATCTAATAAATTCAAATTAAGCGGTTTATTTATTACTATTAGATGATGGATTTTGGAGTCGTAAATAGTATATAAGATAGAAAAGATGAAGTATGGAGGTAGAATGTATTTAAATCTCTTTAAATAAAAATGTCCGATTTGAAAATTTACATTGTAACTATTATATAATACAAACCCAGAAATAATTATAAAACCTGGAACTGCAACACAAGAAAGAGCATCAATTGCCATATACAGTATTGTTAATAAATTAATTTTAGACATTTCTGTAAAATTACCAGAAACGTGAACACTAATCGCAGATAATATTGCAAACCCCCTTAAATAATTTATTTCTGGATAATAATGAGTTTTTTTTTGAGCCACTTTCGTAGGATCACCGGTAATTCCTAAGCTAGTTTCTTTGAAATCGGACATCCAATACCTACTTTCTTTAAATCTAAATTTTGAGCGTGTCTTTAAGTTTTTGAAATTGGAACACAAAGCCCGTCCAAATTCCTAAAAATGGAATAGTTATTCTTTTTACATATTTGTATCAATGACTGATGGATAAGGCCGAAATTTTGTTTGTCTGTTATATACTGTAGACTCTAATAAATATTGCTATGTTAGGAGGATATCTACTACATTTCTGAATTTTATTTGCAAAATGATATTGATTTACAGTTTGTACCTTTCGAGCCTCCAAAAAGTGACCGGAACTTTATAGGCCAAAGTGTCACTGTTTCCTGAGCTACAAATTTATTCTCAGCTCATGTAAATGATTTTCGGGGCATTACTGTGTTAAACGCCTTTCTTTTTGTGAACTATCCCTCCATGCAAGAAGGCTGTATCGGATATTGCTCCCGCAATAAGAGACAATCTTGCAATCAAACTTTAAATAAAGAAAAGTTACTGGAAACTTCCACAAAGTTGCTGGGGATTGCTCCATCGGCAGCTTCCCAGTATATCTTGAGAAAAAGAGGGTACAAGATTGAATATAAGGGCGAGACGAAGGAATTGATCGAAAAACTTGCTAGGAATTGATTAACAATAAAATAGACGAGTTTGTAACTAGGATATGTAAGATCTACATAAAAGCAGGGGATTAAGAGTAACTGCAATAGTAGCTTTGGGCCCGAAGAACTAGATTCTAAAGCAGGTAACTTGAAAAATGAAGGCTCATCCCAGTCTAATACCCTCACAGTTTGTTTAAAAGTGAGAACTTTCACGAGAACAGTTGCTAAATCACGAATTTATGTTTTCAGCTGCTTTGGAACTTAAATGTAACTGATGCATGTAAATATTGTGTACATAAAATAAAGCACAACATAGTTTTTTGTGTCAAATACTGTATAAACTTTCTTTTAGCCACATAACTTATCAATTTTTTGAAAAACATAAGACTTGGAATTTGTCAAAGGTACTGTTTTGAGTTTGATGTAATTGATGCTGATGGTGATCATATCCATCTTTTCGTTGGTGCTGAACCAAAATATTCTCCTTCAAAAATTATGCAGAACATAAAAGGCATTTGAGCAAGGCAGATTTATCACAGAACACCTCTTGATTAAAAAGCAGCTTGTTTGTGGTGAACTATAGCGAGATGGAGGATACGCTGGAAAACTTGAAGGTGAAACAACTTCCAATGTTATCAAAATTTATGTTGAAAATAAGGGGAGCAAGGAAAAAAGCATATAATCAAATAAAGAGACTTGATTTTGAATAATTCCGATATTATCCATTACTGTGGTACGGACATACTCAGTTACTTGCAGCAGGGTGCTCAACAGCAATGTTGATATATTTCAAAATTTACTTTCTTCCATGAACATCAGTAGTATTAGAGCAAACATTAAAGAAGGAATGAATGTTGGGATTGTCTTAAAAAAAGATCAGAGGAGCGGAAAAATTACTAAAGGCATTGTGAAGCGAATTTTGACCAACTCTTCAAATCATCAGCATGGAATAAAAGTTCAATTAACAAATGGTCAGATTGGAAGGGTTAAGGAAATCTATTCAAAAATTGCAGAATAGGTCATTTTCGAAGATTGCTTGATGCTAACCGATGACCAGATGGACAGCTACTGAGTACTAATAATCTTATGCTTGATCCTGCATCGATAAATGAATCTTTTATGTGATGCGATTATATTTTTTAGTGCATCTTTGATTAAATAAGAAATTATGATAAATCAATTTTGTGGATCCAAATCTGTGAAAGTATTCTCTTTATCGAAGTCTTTAGATGCCTAATATTAAATTTGATTGAAGAACACTTTCTTCCTGAAGATCAGTTGAGATAAATAACTAAGATTGATAAGTAATTTTCAAAAAAACAATTATAAGAAAATGTTATTTTTTTTGAAGATGGTTGCAAAAAGCGGGTTTTCCCACATACAGATACCCGTATATCTGAATATGAAAATATGCCACATAGTCACATGGTAGTAACATTTCAATGAAAACAAAAACTGCAAAAGATAAAAAATGTAAATAAAGTATATGGAGTAATTCTACTAGAATATGAATTGATATAGACGGTCGTGTATATTTTGGAACAATTCTCTATTTATATTCAAACTCAAGTCTACTAATTATATAATTTCAAAAGTTGATTTAATTTCAAGATACGCCCTTATTTGAAAGAGCGTTATTATTCTTGATCCTTGAGATTCTGCAGCTCTTTGATCCTGCAAGGATATCCTAGAGAGACGGAATCTCGATCTTTGACCATGAAAAACAGTGAATAATTGAGGCCTTATGAGCATCAATGAAGTATCAAAAATAGATCTTATAAGTTGTGGGGAGGATACACGATCTATCGAAGAGCTCCTTGACAATTTTTCACTTTCAGACACATAAATACAGTGAAATATTCTATTTTCGGGATCTATGCAATAGTGCATTTATGGATCATGGTATATTAGTTGAACATGAAATAATATATTTTTTGTATATATGGTATATAATAATAACTTTGACTAAATAGTATAAAATGTACACAATTTTGATCCCAAGGACCAGACTAGCAACCTGTTGGGAGAAAGATTATTATTCCACTGATATCCAGATATAATCACGTAAACATCATGTCAAAGCATATTAAAAAGTTATTTTTTATTAAAAGTAAAAAGATGGAGAAATTTGTTAGAAATTTATTAAGTAAGATCTTGATATTGAAAAATTGAGTTTCTGATTCAGTTTATTCATATTTTTATTTCGTTTAGAGTAATATACCTTTTTTTTTCGGATATTTTCTATTTATGATTGTAGTTTAGTTTAATTAGTTTCAGGTCTTCCATGAGCTCCATATGTTCTATAAGTAATATAAGCTCCATGAGTCATAGATCAGCAATATTTTCTTATTTCGGATGGAACTTCGAAAATTCAGAGATTTTAAGACAAAAAACTATCCATCTTATATTAATTGATTCTTTTTTCTTTTTCTGTTACTATGAACCTAATAGTAAATTCCGTTTCATTATTCCTTTTCAGCTCAAGTTCTCCATCTAACTGATCTATTAAGGTGGTTACCAACTGCATACCAAGACTGTTTGGATTTTTTAAATCGATACTTTTAGGTATGCCTACCCCATCATCTGAAATTTTTAAAATGAGACTAGTACTCTGAAAGCTATCACATTTGCTTTCTTCTCTGCGATTTATGAATTCTCCGTCTTCTTCTCTACGTAGTTTGATATAAATTTTCCCTTTATCCATCCCTGAAAATGCATGTTTAAGAGAGTTTGAAACTAGTTCATTAACAATTATTCCAAGAGGAATAGCATTATCTATATTTAAGAATGCATTTTCTTCTAGATCCATGTGCAGGCAAATATTTTTGTCATCTATTCTGTAAGTCTGGAAAAGTTTTTCAACCAATTCTCGAATGTATTTCGAAAAATCCAGCGTTTCGGATTTTTTACCTTTATATAGTTCCTCGTGAATAAGAGCCATAGATATCACTCTATCTTGGCTTTCTCTGAAAGCTTCCAAAACTTCCGAATCTTTGATACACTCTCGATTTTTAAACTTCTCAGCTTGAAGGTCCAGTAGTGAAGAGATCACTTGTAAATTGTTTTTGATTCTATGATGTAGTTCTTTCTTTCTGGTTTTTTCAGCTTTAACTAGGGATTTTTCAGCCTCAAGTCTCTGAGTAATATCCCTAACAATAGCTGAGATAGCTACAAGCTCCCCAGATGCATCAAAAACCGGAGAAAGAACTATTGAAACATATATTAACTTATTATCTTTTCTTAACCTTGAAGTTTCGTAGTGCTGGATCTTTTCTCCTAGCTTAACCTTTTCAATTAACTTTTTTGTTTCATCTTTAAGATTATCTGGTGCGAGTACCGATACACTTTTTCCTATAATTTCTTCCGATGAATAACCATAAATCTGCTCTGCACCCTTGTTCCAGCTAGTAATAATACCATCAAGAGATACAGTAATAATGGCATCATTTGATGATTCCACAATATTCGCCAAACTCTGAATTTTCTCTTCAGTTTTTTTACGTTCAGTAATATCCTGAACTATTCCCTTCAATCTAATAGGGATCTTTTTTTCATCAAAAATAGCTTCTATCAGGCTTCAGTACATCCAAATTATGACTTTTCAGCTTTTTTTTCTTATGCTTTCTTTTAGCAGGTCGCGAACTTCCTCATCCTTGACATCGTACCATTTCGCATAAGCCTCCGCGACAGCCCTGAAGTGTCGAGGAATTTCAAGCACTACGAGTTCATCGACTTTAGCTGTTTGATTTTCTCAATATTTTCTCCTGCAAGCCAGTAATACGCATTTTCAAAGATGAAAGTGCTTCCGTCCTCAGCTATTGCTCCAAATCCAGCTTCAGGGTTATCCGGAAAAGGCAGTTTCCTTACAATGATGAGGGGAAATTCTACTTTAAGCTTCCTTGCAACCTGCAATCCAACTTCCATTCCCCCGCGCTGAATAGCAAGAATAAGAGGGTTTTTTGCCTTGTACTTTTCAAGAGCCTTGGCAAGTTTTTTCTCCTACATCTTTACGGTTTTTGAACATACTCCACCTGACATTTAATAATTGCTCCACTTTTATCATTGCAAACGCCAATTAAGTAATCCTGAAGGGTGACTATAACCCTTGATAAAGACTCTAAATGAAGAGCTATTTTAGGTAAACATACTTCTAGGATATTCATTTCAACATCTTCGGATTTTAAAACAGATTTGTCCGAATATATCGATCAACATATGCCAGCATTCACATGGCAGAGCATACCTTATATTCCTAAAAACAATTCTTGTTTCTTAATTACATTATTTGACCCTCCCATTTGTAAATATCTTCCGTAATCAAAGTAAAGAAGTAGAAAAGTCACTAGTGTCTCGTCAATCATTAATTGTCGAGTAAATGATTTTTGACTAAAAAACAAGGTTTCATACTAAATGCCATATTGTCAAACTAAGAATTTTAAGGAGTCACAGAGAAAAAACGAAAGCTTAGCCTCAATCCTGTAAATTCAGGAAATCTGCCAAAGGCAGACTCGAAGATTTCGGAAAAAACGAGAGTGCTGCTCGAAAAGTACTTCATTTTTAGGATGAGACAGCAGCATGCAATTTGATTCTTTATTCCAACCAGCTTGTGACCTCATCAACCGACGGAAGAATGGAAGGTGAAAGTTCTTCGGCTGAATAGCCAACTGTGCATCCATTCAGTGCCCATTCACCAGGGTTAATCCCTAGCATTGCACAGAATGATGGATTGTCAGCTAGTTGAGCTGTCGCAGAAACTAACTGGAATCCGAGATCAAGAGCTGTAGCTTTTAACCACATATTCTCCAAACAGTGTGCAAGCGATTACTGTTCTACCCTAGGAAAACCCTTTTTCTCAGCTATTATAATGAAGTAGGGAGCTGTGCCAACACCTGGAACCTTCCCGATTTTCTTGATTATAGCAAGCCGATTTGCAAAACCAGTTGCTTGTTCACGGAGCTGCGGGTCATTCTCCATAGCAAGTTCAAGCTTGGAAACCATTTTCGCAACCTCTTCAAAGATAAGGACCGCTGCAGTTGTCATACTTTTTGAACCCATTTTTAGGACGAAAAATCTTCGAAAATAATCCTTTGTGCTACCCGCAGTTGCAAATGGAGCATGAAGACCAGCGTCAATAATGCTCAATATATCTTTTTTTGAAGGGAATTCTTGCCAGAACCGCCTATGAGACCTTCTCTCAATGATTATTTGATCAAATATAATATTTTTTTGATTCGGTGTTTCCTTACTCATATCTAGATCACGTCCTCAGTTGCATAATACCTGAATCTTTTTATGCACAGCGACATCATTCTTCTCTCAATTACAATTAAAAGGAGTTCTCAATAGACTAAGCTCTCACAGTATTTGAGAATTTTATCATCGCTTTTCGCTGTTTTGAGCGAGTTGAAAATAATTGCTTAGTTCTAAAGGTACAAAACTAAAACAAGAAAAATCAACCTTGAACTTGATTTTCAACAGCAGAGGTTTTCAAATATTATAGCTATCGCACCCACATTAAAAAGTGACTCTAAATTACCCATTCGACATAGCGAAGAGCTATTAAGACTTAAACTGCTGAATCGATAAATCAAGTGCATTAAATTTTCATCACTTGAAACTAATGAAGTTACCCCATTTTTGGCCAGGTTCTTTTCCTACATCTTTGGGAACCCATAGATTCATAGTTAAGATGAGTTATAGGACAACTAAAACGTCCATTTATCCTTTTTTTTTAGATAACTTACTGCATAAATTACTACCAATATAAGCTGAAGATTGTATTTCGACCTTTAGCTTATACATGCTTTTGATTCCTCGGTGGAGATCTTCTCTACATAGCCTTTTTCATTAACAAAAGATATCATAAAAATTAAATACATCGATTAAGACAAAAAATAAAAATTGATCGAATATAACATTAAATTTTTCAAAATTTTCTTCTAATAAGGAGTTCTTTGCCTACTCAATCGGAATATTTCTTGCGCACATAAAACTTTCTTTATAGGGAACCCGGATTGTGAGCATTCCCTTATTATTAACAGCGATAGCCTTTTCTGGATCTACCGGCCCATCAAGGAAAAAAGCTCCCAGATATTCCACGGTTTTACTGAAAGCCTTGAGATAAAAACTATTTTCATGCATTACAAGGGTTATATTCTCACTCCTTACATCGGGAAGTTCAACTTCTAGGGTCAGATTTTCGCGTTTATCATCATAATACATTGCTAGTATCGGAATTTTTAATATCCTAGGCACAGAATTGGTCATTCAATCTCCCCTACGAAAGCTTGAAGTGTATTCATAACTTTACTCGCTTCTTACACTCAAACTTTTTTTAATTTTATGCTAATAAGGTACTGCAACTTTAAAACACCATTTGAGTCATTAGCAGCTGCTTTTTCCTTGCTTACCAGGCAGCAGATCGAATAAATTTCTCATTTCCACTCCTTGTTTGGCAGTTTTTACATAAACGCCATTTTCAGTAATTTATTTGTTTGATGTTATTTCCAACATGCACTTAGTGACTTGTATCAGTTTTTTTGTTCCCATTTCAGTGAAATTGGTGTATAATTGTTTCAATAAATGGAAACACAATTTTGTTGCACTATAATATACCTAATAATACTTAATCACGAAAAAATCAACTATCTAATAATAAGGCTTCTATTATAAATAAGAATGATTTCACCAAAAATGAATTGCATTATACTTTCCTAAGACTTATACAGTCGCAAATTTTATAAATATCACGATTTTTTTCTCCTGACTTTTTAGAAAGTTTAATTACCCTATTGTATTCATCAGAAAACACTTCTAAAAATAGAGACATATTTTACCTCATTCACATAAGTGAATATAAACACTGATTTTTAAAAATTAATATTTTTATAGAATTTTATAACGCAATTAAGTAAAAAATTAAAAGATCTAAGTAATTTTATTTTACGTTTATATTTTTGATAACTCAAACATTTCATACGTTATAGAAATATATGAGTTTCTATCTATGTATAGCCCAACATATGAAAAAAATAGCGATAAACACATCGCAAAATTAAATAAATATTCTTGCTACCAATTTTTAATCTGAATTAATTCGAGATAATTCTTTTATAATCCTAATTTGCCAGTTTATTTTTATGTTGGAAGAATATTTTCATATCTGATAAAAATGAAGAATTAATAATTATGGTCACCAAATTTGTTACCCATTTTTAGGATTCTATTTGACAGACGATTCTATCTCTCGAGGTGGTTATTTTTCTTAATTTTTGATCAAATTTTTGGTATTGAATTTAACAGATTGAATAGCTAACAGATTAAATCGAAATACTGTATAAAAAATAGATATCAAAAATGTTAAAAATGGGAAAAAATATCTACACTTTCATTTTTTCGTGTTTATGTAGCTGAAAAAAACAGCAAATTAGAAATAATTTTGATTAAATTTTGTTATTCTATCAAATGATTTTTGATGAAAAAAGACGATTTCATACTAAACAGGATTTATACTGTCAAAATAAGGTTATTAAAACCGAGATTTTGCTAGCAAAATCTCGGTTTTCTAATGTAATTATATGTGCAACAAAAATGTATCGTTCTTTGAATGCTAAAAAGTTATTTTCCTATTTTCAGAGTTTCCGGAGACAATCTGAGTACATTGAAGACATCTAGGAGATAGCATGGTGACAAAAAGGAGATATATTATAATTTATCTCCTTTTTTCTCTAGCATTTCTGAAATAAAGAGAAAAATAAGCGCTTGAATTCCAGCTGCTTTATATGACGAAATTGTAAAAGCCGGCTACATAAGCCTGATCATTGCAGTTACAAAAAGTTTAGAGCTGCTACTTCAGAGAATAAACGGAAATAGCCCGGAGACAATCGGAGACAAAGCATAAACAATTGGGAGCGTTCCGGAGACTATCCGAGCATAATTGGAAACAGAAAATCAGAGCCTAAAAAACTAGATTGAAAGTTTAAGTATATCCTTGAACTGAGGCCAGACCCTTCGGAATTGCACAGCTCCGCACTAGATCCAAAGAGTTACAGGCACACAATGAAACACTAAATGCTTAACTTGAGAAGGCATACTAGTATAAAAAGGACCTCAAAGAAACTCATAAAATTTATATGATACAAGTTCAAACATTCATCAATCAAAAAGCTATAGAAACACTTAAAGCTAAAAAGCCCTTGTGGAAATTTTGGTAAGTTAAGAATCTATGTATCTAGCTTCCAATAGAGGACTATATCAAGAAATAGCATGTAAAGATCACGACTATATATCATTTACCTATGTAAAAGTTATTAAGAGCAACTGCTTTAATGAATTAAAAACCATTTAAAGGTGTTTTAGCCCAACTATTTTCCATAGTAGCATAATGTTAGTATAATATTCTAGCTCTTGTATCTCTTTTGTCAGATTTGATCAACAATCCCAACTCCATCTATGCATAACATTTTTTCGATAAGGAATAGTTCATCGATGAATATAAGGAATAATGTTTTCCTGAAGTCGACAAATTACAATATTCCGAAAAATGATTTTAATAAAAAGATTAGCAGTATCAATAAAGTAATCAAGAAAATTGCCAACCAAACCCCTAAACTTAGCAATAATACGAAGAAAAGTACGACCAAAAACAATATCATCGAAATAATATCCGTTATTAAAAACATTATCAATCCCAGCAAATTAGTCTTTCTTGTTTATTTGGGGTGGATCTTCAGTAAAAATAAATTTAGTTTATGTGGGTTATATTTAAACAGTTAACTCATTTTGCTCTTCTTTAACCCTAGCAACCTTGATAACCATCCCAAAGTTATCTTTTTTATTCTCTGAAACTGCATTCATTTTTCGATATTCGCTTCTTCCGTAGTCTTCAAAAAAAGCGCAGTTCTGGTATCCAAATACACACCAAACAGTCTCCGATCTCTACTACCTCATTTAGGCTCTCAAGAAGCTTTAGAGCACATTGAATCATATTTACATACTCAATTGTACCATTTAGCATTATTTGTTATACAATTGAGTAGTGTACACTTAAACTATAATTTCTTGAAAAACAATAGAGTGCTTAGATTTGTACTCAGTGGTCGTATCAGATTTTAAACTTTTGATAATTCTAAGCCTTAAAGACTTTATCACCAGTCTATAGCTTTCCTGTTCATCTATCCAGTGAGATTCTTTTAATATATGAAATTTTTTGCATATATTGAACATTCTATAGACTTTTTAATATCTTTTCACACAGTAATTTCCGAATTCAGTGAATATTTATATATCAATAATATACATACATATATATTTATCTATTTATATATTATTTGGTAAATATCTAGCAATTTAATTATTAGAAGAATGAGTCATGCATTTAACAAAAAAAATATAAAGGCTGAAATTTGTGCCCTGGATAATCATATAAAAGGACCAAATTGAGCTTTCAATGCTTTAGATCCTCATGGATTTTATTTACAGTTAATTCCAATGGAATTCAATTTCAATCATGGCCAAAACCCAAATACATACTGATGTCCTTTGGTGCTATCTAGTCTCTGGGTCTTTGATATCGTTTCATTTTCAAAAACAAGATGGTGCACTGTAACCACATCATTATTATATAAAAATATTTTTTACCTTCTTTCTACGCTTAATTTATTCAATTAAATAATCTCTTACCTTAGCAAATGCGTACAATTGGAAAGAAATCTGTGCGAGTTCTTGCGTATGTTTATCGATTTCTCAGGGAGATCACAATAGACAGATGGAAAAATCGATTGGAAGAAAAAGAAAGCTTGAAAGATTCTAATTCAAATATTAGATCTATTTAAGGAGTATTGCCTTGTCAAAACCCATATCTCTATCCTATATTATCGACTAAGATAACCAAATTTTCACTAACTAACAAGCTTTTAAGCCAAATTATCCCTGACATAGGATCTCAGATATTAAGCAGCATGATAACGAAATAAAAAAGTATTATAAATTTTTAAAGGATATTTTTTGGGAATGTCTCCAATAACATTTCCATTACGGTAAATCAGGGATCGAAAATAACTATTATTTCCAAATGGGTATTGGAAAAAGTAGTCAAAAAAGCAGACAACAGAAATATAATGAATAAGAGACTGAAAATTTTCATATAAAGTGGCATTCGTTGCTACTTAAAATGCTATGTTTTTATGTTATAATTTTTATATTATTTATTTTTTATGGAAAAGATTAAAAAACCGGAAAATGTTATCATTTACTTCATTTTATCATTTCCATGAGAAATAAATACATATACAGGAAATCTTTTTATTGATCTCCATGAGAAATCGATACATATCAAAGGAATTATGATTATCAAACTATACGTATCTTTAATTGTATATATTTTCAGGATGCTGGTTCCCACTTTGATGATCAAACACAGTAGAGATCTGACGATCCCTACAGATACATTTGAAGCACTTTAGAATAAAAGGGTATTTAGATATATATTGGGTTTTTGAAATTGCGTTTTCTAAAAATGGATAAATACCTTCCAAGCAATCTTTACTATAAATATTGATTCCACTATTTTTATGAATTTATTTCTGTTTCCAATTAAATTATCGGCTATAAGACCAAAAATATCTATCATTTTAGCTAAAATTCATACAATTGCACCACTTTTCATGCACATGTATGTGTGGTAAAATATGCTAAGTAACGTGAAAAATAACATAATCATGAGGAATTATACAAAGGTGGAAAGCTTGAAGATCTATATTGTTCACCATAACTTGAGAACCTCACTCAAAATCTTTTTCATATTCATAGGTTTGTATAATTCCAATATAAGCTTAAAAATGGATACTGTAAGATGGCTTTTTCTTTGATATGGATAGTGCAATCTCATCAGGAATGATTGTTAATGAACTTATTCCGAACTCCCTAAAACATGCATTTCTAGGTCGATATAAAGGGGAAAAGACATATTTTGGGAAAAGTTTTGTTAATATCCGATCATTCATTGTAATAAGGTACTTCGAAAATAGCAGGATACTTTTCTTTTAATTGTAAAAGGAATTTTTTGTCTAATTTTGCATTATGAAGTGTTTTCACTTTAGAAAATGGGTAAAGTGATAAATGGTGAGCTCCTTCAAGTTTAGCTTCTTCAAGGTTTGCTTCTTTAAGGTTAGCCCCTTCAAGGTCAGTTTCTATGAGACTAGCTCCTTCAAGTTTAGCTCCTTTAAGGTTAGTTCCTTCGAGGTTAACTTCTTTAAGGTTAGCTTTTCCAAGGTCAGCTTCTATTAGACTAGCTTCTTCAAGTTTAGCTCCTATAAGGTAAGTACTTTTAAGGTTAGCTCCTTCAAGTTTAGCCTCTATGAGTTCAGCTTCTTTGAGGTTAGCTCCTTTGAGGTTAGCTCCTTGAAGGTCTTTTCTCTCTAGAATATTCATAGTCATTTAATTTGTTTTAAACTACAATAAAAGTTACCATTTTAGAAAGATATCTTCTGTTCTCCAGGATTTGGTTTTTAAAATTGTATCGATTTTCCCTTGGGATTATCTAATTAACTCATAGTTACAAGTTTTTCAATTCACTTTCACTGAAATATATACCATTTTGAAAATTTTTGCTTTCACATTTTTGGTTCTTCTATTTTTGTTTTAAAACTGAAAAAAGACATAGATTTTGTTGCAAAATATGCGTTGGATAACTTAGTATAGAAAGATAGTAGAAATCAACAGAGCAAAAAGAAATTATGTCGAAATCCAATGCGTTTTCTTCATTTGATAAAGTGTTGATTTTTATTGTGAAGATTATAATAGCAAAACATATGGGAAAAATAACGAAGACGAAAGGTAAACAAGATACTTTGGAGTCCATCTTGAAAAACCTTTTTGTATTATCAAAAAGAAAATTAAAACTATGAAGCAATCAATCGGTGCAAAGACACTCGCATTTCCGACACCAACTTGGGTTGTCGGGACTTATGACATGAATGGAAAACCAAATGCCATGACTGTAGCATGGGCCGGAATTTGCTGTTCGACTCCTCCATGTATCAGCATATCTCTACGAAAAGCAACCTATAGCTATGCCGGTATCGTGGGAAACAAGGCATTTACTGTGAATATCCCCTCAGAAAAATATTTAAAGGAGGCCGATTTCTTCGGCATCGCAAGCGGAAAGGATGAAAATAAATTTGAGTTAACATGCCTTACCCCAATAAAAAGTGAGCTTGTCCCTGCTCCTTACGTAGGAGAGTTTCCCGTTGTCATTGAATGTAAACTACTTCATACCATTGAAATTGGGCTTCACACCCTGTTTGTAGGAGAAATTATGGATATAAAGGCAGAAGAATCCATACTTGACGAAAACGGAAACCCTGACATTGAAAAAATCAGACCTGTTGTATATGGGACAGGGAACAGAAGCTATTATGGTATCGGGTGTAATCTTGGAAAAGCTTTCTCAATCGGGAAGGAATGCTTATTTAAAAAGAACAATAAAATATAATACTTACTCAAAATAGCGAAGAGTCATTAAGAGTTAAACGGCTGAATTGATAAATCAAGCGCATTAAATTTTCAATTATCTGAAAAATGAATCTTATCACAATGTTTTGTTGTAAAGTGTAAATTCAAATTCTCAATTATAGAACATGGTCAAGCTTTGACACAACCCTTAAATATCACCTTGTTGATTTGTGATTCAAAATAATCTACAATCAAGTATTATTTTTCAATTATATCAAGGTGAGAAATTCCTTATCCAAGTAAGGTTTGTGTTACTGGAACGTAACCATATTGCTCGATGTTGGGCCTTTTCGATCATGTGGCGACAGAATGAAGCTACATTGCAACCGAGAACTTCTGATCCCCTTTTTCCTTTGGCATTATCAATATCTTTCAGACAGGGGAGCTCGAATCTGGCCGGTTTGAGGTCCTCGAAAATCAAATCGAAGACTTTCCCCTGTTCATTGTAGATGAGTCGATCAGTTTAGAAGACCTCTTGCACCATCTCAAACATGTCGAGGTAATTGGTCTCACTCTATCACAGAGGTCCATAAGCTTCATGAAGTTCTTCGGATTTGGTCTGCAATTACTCTTTTTGCGATATATTCGCTTGGATATCCTCGAATTGATCTGAAATTCCTCGGATTTCCCCTGGAGATTCTTGTGTGCTTCCTGCAAAGATTCCTTGGCTCCTGCTTTGTTCATGGCCACAGTTAGGAGTCCATCAGACGTCCCCAAATCACGATTGTTTCCAGGGAAAACTTCAGTTACGTCTTTAGCTCAACTGGATAAGGCTTATTCTCTCCTCACCCACTCGTAGAGCTATCAGGTCTACTGACTCATGCCCTTTCAAATTACATCTATCGCGCGTGAGTGCCTGACGGTCAGCATCATTACATTATGATCATTTTAAGAGAGCTTAAGGTGATCTACGAGAAGATTTTCTATTCAGAGGTTTTTTCAAAGGGCAGGATACTTCTTTTTTAATGGTATGAGGGGGCTCTTCATCTAATTTTGTATCATGAAGTGTTTTCATTTTTGAAAGCTGGAAAAGTGATAAATGCTGAGCTCCTTTAAGGTTAGTTCCTACAAGATAAGCCCCTTCAAGATTAGCTCCTTGAATGTCTTTTTTCTCTGAAATATCCATGAACAATTATCGGCTTTGGACTAAAATAAGTATTACTATACCAGAAAGATAGCTTCTGTTCTTCATAATTTAGTTTTTAAAATTGTATCAACTTTTAAGGACTATGAACAAAATGGATAGTAGGATAAACTATAAATAAATATGGTAATATATATAAAAAATTTTTAATTTTTACTCATGTTGGTTCAAATTTTGTATAGTTAGAATTTGCGAAAACACACTCAATTTTATGAGGCAGAGCTAAGTGAAATTTCAGTATAATATATACATGACAAATAATTATAAAATATTTAAAACTATCATTGATTTAGTTACTATTATTATCCTTTATATACTGCCGCTGGCGCGATTTGCGGGGGTGATAAACATCCTTATGAATATCAAATCAATTCTAATTGGGACTATAGGGGCTTGTAGTAACTGATGTATTGGCGCTGTAGAAATTCTATTATTAACTTATTGTTTAATAATTTTCATCATAACGATAGTAGTTACACGAAAATATTCAGTTGCTTCAGTAGGGTATGCCACTAAAATTTTGATTTTGTGCATCAAGTGTGTAATTTCCACTAATATAATGATGCACCTGTTTTACCGCGAAATCTATGCATCATTGAAGCAAGAAAGGTATATATATCTAGTTTTAGGTAGAGGATGAAGTAATCCTCAATATTATTACTGCTAGTAATTGTCAGAAAGCTTATTGAGGGTAGGGTGATCTCCTGCAATTTAATTTTGTTCAATATATCGAGATTTTGCTTCTTGGAGTATATTGACTGCTGTTTCGAGATCTTTCCAACCAATAATCCTCACGTGCTTGTTCTCTAAATTTTTATAAGTTTCAAAGAAGTGAGTAATTTCCTTTAATAGATGAGGAGGAACCTGTTCAATTGTTTCAATATAATTCCATAATGGATCACTCTTTGGAACACAGAGTATTTTTTCATCCCTTCCCTTATCATCTTCCATGTCAAACAATGCGATAGGATGTACATCTATTACACACCCTGGAAATGTAGGTTCCCATGTTAAAACAAGAGCATCTATGGGATCGCCATCGAATGCGATAGTATCCGGGAAAAAACCATAATCACAGGGATATACCATTGAAGAATAAAGCATTCTGTCGAATTTAATCACTTTCTTTTTTTTATCATACTCATATTTGTTTCGACTTCCTTTCGGAATTTCGATAATAACACTTTCTACTTGTCGTTCAGTCATATCACACTTCCTACTCATTTTTACTATTAACTAACTGCTTCGTAATGATTGTAACTACTGTCGTGACAATTCAATTATTTATATGCAATACTTGGACATTTTCCCATCAGCATTCTTCCTCATAAATTTCCAATATGGAATTTTTTACTTAACTATTTTCTGAAATTTGTGATTTTATAGAAAAGTAGGCATATTGTCAAGATTATTTATCCGATAAGCTTAAATATGGTCTGATGAGTCTAAAACTCGAATCGTTCTTTAGAATGTTAGTACGATAGGTATAAACAGAATAATAGAAGCAGTCCATATATATGAAAATGATAAACGTTGGCTTTTTAGGCACTCATATGAAGTCTCGGTATTTTAGGTTCATTTTTCCAATCGAAAGTTGAAAAACTTTCGGAAGATTATATAGGCTAAAGCTCATGTTCTTTGTTGAACATTTAGGGTACTAGATTATTCTTCAGTGAAATCCTCAACTTAATAACCTATTAAAATTCATGATTTTACTAAAAATTAGGCGCACCGTTAGTAAAGACAGTGTGCCGAAAGTTCTGCAAAATCTGATTGATTCTGTATTATTTTCATTCACTGCAAAAATTAGGAGCAGAGCCAATAGTTTTACTGATAAATTTTGTGTCTCTATTGTTCTTACAGATACACATGTTTTAATGTAAACATCAGTATATTCTCAACGTCAACTTTCCATTAAATTTTACTTACTAGTATACTCCAAACTCACAAACTTAAAAGTATAAAAACAATTACCGAATTGATTTTAAACAAACAGTCATCATAAAAGAAGCATCAGGAATATAGAGCAAATTTTACAGAACTTTTGGTACAACGCCAAAATCGATTCATCATTGTTTTTGGTAGTCATGTTCTACTTTACAATGTAGCTTTTCTTGGCATGTATCTGAATTTAGACCACTTTTTTTACTGAATAGCTGCCTTGCAATCTAAAATATTATTGTACTGATGGGGTTTTAAAAGTTATGATAAGTTCTATAAAAAAGAATATCAAAAGTATTATTATTAGTTAAAAAATATAATTTTAAAGTAGAAATGTTTAATTTATAGCGAGAAGTATTAAACCATGTGTAATTGTTTAGTTATTTTTCATCATTAATAGATAAACAAATATCAGGAGACTTAATATGAAAAATGCGATATATGATAAAGCAAGTCGAATGCATACAATCCTAACGGTTTTAGGAATCATTGCACTGGCGATTTTAATGCTAGTGAGTATCGCAAGCGCTGCACAATTTGCAGAGCAAATCAACTCACCGAATCCTTCAATAAATTTTTACAATAAAGGAGTTGCTCTAAAAAATTTAGGTAAGTTAGGTGAAGCCATAAAAGCATATGACAAAGCAATTGAAATTAACTCACAGTATTTTGAAGCTTGGAACGGAAAAGGACTAGCTCTAAGCAAATTAGGTAAGTTAGATGAAGCCATAAAGGCTTATGACAAAGCAATTGAAATTAACCCGCAGTATGCAGATGCTTGGTACAATAAAGGAAATACTCTATGCCAATTAGGCAAGTTCGATGAAGGTATAAAAGCATATGACAAAACTATTGAAATTAACCCACAGTATTCAAATGCTTGGTACAATAAGGGAAATGCTTTAGATGATTCAGGTAAGCATGAAGAAGCCATAAAAGCATTTGATAGAGCGCTTGAAATTAACCCGAAGTTTTTATATGCTTGGAACAATAAAGGAAAAGCTCTAAGCAACTTAGGCAGGTACGATGAAGCCATAAAAGCATATGACCAAGCAATTAACATTAACTCACAGGATTCAAATGCTTGGTTCCAGAAAGGAGTTTCTCTAAGCAAATTAGGCAAGTTCGATGAAGCCATAAAAGCATACGACAAAGTAATTAATATTAACCCACAGGATTCAAATGCTTGGTTCCAGAAGGGAGTTTCTCTAAGCAAATTAGGCCAGTTCGATGAAGCCATAAAAGCATACGACAAAGCAATTGAAATTAATCCGCAGTATTCAAATGCTTGGATCAATAAAGGCGCAGCTCTAGGAAAATCAGGCAAGTCAAATGAAGCCATTAAAGCGTATGACAAAGCAATTGAACTTAATCAGTAGGATTCATTACCATGGGATTGTAAAGGAACTTTATCTAAATAGATTAAATAAATCTGATTTGTAGGTTGAATAGTTATATTAATTCTCATTTATTTTTATCCTTCTTTAGATAAATGTTGCAACTTTCTGGATCTTAACATAACACATATTTTAATAAAAAAATGCATTTTCTGAATGCTCAGGTAAAAATGTCCTTTAATTTCGGCTAAAAAGTTAGAAAATACATAGTTTTTAATACCAAAAAAAACTTTGCATAAACTATATATTTTAAAAGCAATATTTTTAACTATATTATTCTCATTATTCGAAGGATAGCTCCAGATACACAATCACATAAAAAATATCATTTTTTCCCTCAGCGTTTCGGTGACTCTGTGGGAGATAATATGGGCAGCTCTAAGAGACATGTCAGATTGAACAAGCAGGTTCACATCTACCTTGAGATCTTCTATGATTCCACGTGTCCGGATTTTATGACAGTTATTTACTCCATCAATTGTGTGAGTTCAAAAAAAATCCGAATTAAATTTTTTATTTAGCGAGTTTGGTTTTATTGCTGACGTTCGTGGGTATTGAAATCCAACATAAGTAAGGGTGCTTGGAGTGACATGTTTTAGAAATTTCAGTCAAAATTATTTGACTGGCAATAACCATTGACTATTACTGATTTTGTAATCGTAGAATTCTCTCTAAAGGGTGCAATCTTTAGGTACTCCGCCGAATTAAAGCAATTTCTTAACTGTTCTTCGGTTTCGAACTCAATCAGGACTATTCTTTCAGGATTCCAGTTTCCAAACATTGGAATAACCTCTCCTCCCCGAACCAGATACCTGCCTCCATGTTTTTTTATGATTTCTGGAACTTTCTCGACGTATCTAGTATACAGCTCATTGTCCATGACTTTGATTTCGATTATCATATAAACCGGCATTTTTCCCTTCCATCTACTATCTTTCAAATAGGTACAGTATCAGGCCCATTCTCGTATAGCATATCCGATATGCGTACCTGCCGCAAATCCAGACACTAAAGCAAGTAATTGAGCCATAATAGATATGCTTTACTTATAGCTTGAAAAATTATTCGTAATATAAATACAAAAGAAAAAAAGAGAAGATAGTAAATGATATTATATTTTTAAGATATATATAGGCCATAGAATCCTTTTTTCTTAATATAAATACAGAAGAAAAATGGGCGAAGAAAGGGGAAATATAAATGCATATATATTTATATTAGTATATATTTATTAATGCTTACAATTAGATGTAAGCACAAAATAACTCTATTTAGACCTATATTTTAATAATTATTTATTTTGTAGATTATGATTTTATTTGTATAGGATTTTCAAATTTAAGTCTATCTACTTTTTCCATACCAACAACTACATAAAAAGGATACTGAACCAGCAGTTGAAGAAAATATATTCACGAAATTTGTCAATTGGGTTTAGATTATGATGGCTATAGATATTGTTTTATCCAGACAAAATTGTTAATAATGCTGTTTTCCTGGATCAAGATTTGAATATGGCCAGCTTTATTATGCATAAATTTTGTGCTAAAATCGCTGAATTTCCTAAGGTCCATTCTGAATAAGAAAACGTTGCTGATTTATTAGTTATGGAGCTTATGGGACTCATAGAGCATCTGTGGCTCATGGAACACTTGATTTTTTTCACAATAAGTTTTTTGAAAGATTATGCATATTGCACATCCATTTAACAAATGAAAGTGTAATTCCCCACCTAAAATAGCAAAGAGCTTATAAAATTAATCTGTGCTGCTTCTTCAGAAAAAGCATAATATTAGATTCTGAAGACTTCGAAAATAAAAAAGTCATTATTAATATTTAATTGTTTTTTGATTGTGAAAAATTTTATATGGGATTATTTTTCGTTTTCAAACATTTCATGGAAAAGTTAATTTTATTCAGAAACTATTTTTTGTATAATTAATTTAAAATAATTACGGAGGTAATTACATATTGTAGCTTAAAGCTAATAGACAGAAAGTGAGAGAGTGATAGATGCTCGGTAGGATATGTGAGTAAACGGGTACTAACAGATGTGGTATGCATTGCAAACAAATAGCTTTATGGTGTGCCCCAAGCAATGTATAAAGGTGGTGTATTCGCATAAAATAGAAGAGACAATATTTTTCTCTATTGAGCCTGGTATTTTCATGCATCCAAACAGTTTAGCACATGATTTAACTTGAAATTAGTAAACAATTAGCTTTCACAGAAGGTTTCGCTTTGCAGCTACATTTGTAACAAGAGATTCCGTTGAGCAGTGACCGTGGTTACAGGTTTGACATTTGAAGCTGCCGTAACTGTTACAGCTATGACAAATATGGTGATGTACATGCGAATTACCTGCACTTGCTGCTCCCACAGTTATAATGATGCTACAAAAAAACCTGCTAACAAAAAAAGAAAATGATTATTTTGTTAGTAGCCTTCCTCGTAGCTTCATTGGCAGCTACAGCAGTAAGCGCAAGTCACAGAGATGGTAAAAGTAGCAAAGTACCGTCAGTGACAGTTGTCAGAGGTGTTAGAGCCAGTCCTGGGGCAGCGTCTACGTTTTATCATATTATTTATCATCCGTTTTTCAATTTCGTATGCATCAACCTATTATTATTCAGTAAATAATTTATTTATATTTAATTGGTCTCAAAATATACTAAATACATTTCTATACCCTCCGAATCATACATCTGAAGCAGTGGGCATCCATCATTATTTTGTGAAAAGAGATAGCAGTTAGTCTCAAACTTGTGTATGTATAAGCAAACTAGACGGATAATTAATTCACTTGTCTAATAATCTATTAGACATGCGTTTTTCTATACTTTTAAGTTTGTGAGTTGTAGGAGTACTAGTGAATAAAATAGTAGTGTAGAGTTCACGCTGAGAATATGCATGTGGTTTATAGCAAAACCTGCGCATCAATGAAAATTCAAAGATATATATTTTGTTAGTATAACAATCTATCTACATCTTGCCTTTTTTAGTGAAAGAAAAGGATATCTAATATCATATTTTATAGAACTTTTGGTACACTACCGTCAGGTGGGGAATCCGAAGAATTCCATGTTCATTTTGGAATTGAGTCTATCGCATTTAATCAAATTTTTTAAGTATCTTCTAGATTTTCAAATTTAAAATTTAAGAATCAGATCCAATGTCATATTACCTTTTTTTCTCCCAGCATAGCTCCAAGTACTGAACCGATGATGCCTATCACAGCTGTATGTGCTACAATAATCAATGTTAATATAAACGTAGAGGCAGCTACAAAAGACCCAATGATGGGAGCACCTATAAACATTGATCCAAACATTCCTCCTAAAAGGATCCCAGGAATGACCATAAATATAGTCATTAGAACTCCAGTTTTAAGGCCTCCTTCAAAATCTCCTTCTGCATAGTAGCCAGCTAAAAAACCACCTAATAGAGGAGCTATAGCATTTACAGCTGGGGTGAAATAAAAAATAACAGTACAAGCCACACCTATAAGTGCACCAAATAAGACTCTAGCCATTCATTTTACCCCAATGTTAACGTAAATACAAACTTCAATTATATCCTACATTTAATTTAAGTATTCTTAAATATTTGCGAACCCAAATCGACTCCGTTCAAAAATCTAGTGATTAACTCAAAATGAGAAATTACTCGATTTAGGGACAGACTCTAGTAGGAGACACAATTCCATAATCTAGTGATGTCTCATTTTATTCTTCCTTAAAACTACAATTTTCTGTGCTAACTATCTTAAATAAATTAGATGAAGCAATACGGATATCTGAGAAAGCAATTGTAATCAACTTGCAGAATTCAAATACTTGAATCTATAAAGGGCTTGTTCTAAATAGATTAAATAAAATTGATGACGCAATCAAAGCATATGATAAAGCAATCGAAATTAGCTGACCTAATTCAAAGACTTGACCTTATAAAGAATGGGCTCTATATTACACTATATGTGCTCTATATAATTCTTTTTTTTGCCTGATACTTCTCCACAAAATAGACCGGCTCTTCCTTGATAGTATTCTTCAAATTTTCAGGATTTGTTAGCCAGATCTTTTCTCTTGGATCAGGAGTTGTTTTAATTTTTTCTGGTTCTTTTTCAATTTTAAGAGAACAGTAAATATCGTTGATAGAAATAGTGTTATATTATAATTTAGGATTAACTCAGTTAAACTAGAAAATAGCAGCATTAAGCATTTTAATTGTTTATATCTCAATAATTATGGAGAATTTACGGAATTTTATTTTATCATTCAACGTTGTCAGTTCGAATTAATTGTAAACCTCGAGTATCAGGAATTTTCGAAGAACAAAAACCATTAAAACAATGACTAAATCACACTTCTGTGCTGAAACAGAACACACAAAAATAATTATTCATAAGTTTTAATACATGTCGATTTCTCCATTGTTTTTCATATTCTGCAAGCTTTCAGGCTTGTTGACATATCAATTGACTAGAAACCTATTAATACATCGTCTCTTGTTATGTCATAGTTTGATATATCATCTTTCGAGATGTTGAGGCTCGAATTATGGAAAACAAAATGTGTACAGAGATCAGGCGGGTTTTTCTAAAGTATATAGTTCTGAAGATTATTAAGGATAAGCCTACCCATGGCTATGATATAATCAATATCATCAAGCTCCGCTCGAAAGGATGCTGGATCCCAAGTACAGGTTCGATCTACCCAATACTGGAGAGTCTAGAGTCAAACGGCTTAATCCAGAGCAAAGAGATGGAGGAGCGCCGCAGGAAGGTGTACTCAATAACCTATACGGGAATAGTGGCTCTTGATAACATGACACAGAAGAGATTGGAGCTCCTGGATGAAATGTCCCAGATCATCAATATTCTGACTGAAGGTAATGGCAGTAGTGATAGTAGTGGTAAGGTCGATAATATCCGGAGCTTGGATCAGCAGCCTGAAAAAGCACACAATGGTAATTCTCAGACTCTACAAACAGATGATAATAGAAGGTAACAGGTTGAGCGAAAACAGTAATATGACAGACAAAGTGATCGCTGGTAAATTAGGGAAAGGCGTTGAATACAAGTGGATTGCACTATTCAATGTGACCTTAGCAACTCTGATGGGGTCGACTGACAACAGCATTGTTCTAATCGCGCTGCCTACGATATTCAAGGGTATACAGATTAATCCTATGGCCCCTGATGTATTCCAGTATCTGCTGTGGATTCTGATGGGTTATGGTCTGGTAACTGCAACACTGCTCCTCAGCTTCGGGCGACTTGCGGATATGTACGGTAGGGTGACACTCTTCAGGTTGGGTTTCCTGATATTTGCCATTGGATCAACCCTACTCTACCTTACTCCGGGCACCGGTAACACGGGTGCACTGGAGCTAATTATTTTCCGGTTCATACAGGCTGTAGGCAGTGCGTTCACCATGTCAAACGGTAGCAGCCATCATAACAGATGCATTTCCGGCTAGTGAGAGGGGAAAGGCCCTCGGAATAAATATGGTTGCCTTCATGTCCGGCCAGTTCATTGGGTTATTGCTGGGTGGAGTACTAGCTGTATACAACTGGAGCTATGTGTTTCTAGTCAGCGTTCCATTTGCTATATTTGGGACAATATGGTCTTACTGGAAGATGAAGAAGGTTTCTTTCCGTGCACCAAAAACAAGTATCGATTTCTTGGGCAATTTAGTCTTCATCGGTGGGCTGACATCTCTGCTTGTCGGTGTAACCTATGACCTGATGCCTTACAAACATGATGGCATCACCGATGCTATGGGCTGGGGGAACCCCTGGGTAATTAGAGCAATAATTGTTGGTATACTACTGTTGATCATCTTTCCATTTATAGAAAGCAAGGTGAAGAATCCTATGTTCCGGCTGGAGTTCTTCAGAATCCGGGCTTTCACCTACGCGAATCTCGCCAGTTTCACAGCAGCTATTTCGCGAGGAGGCGTCATGTTTATACTTATCATATTACTGCAGGGCATCTGGCTGCCACTTCATGGTTCTCGCTTCGAGGATACACCATTTTGGGCAGGTATCTACATGCTTCCCATGACCTTTGGCTTTGTCTTAATGGGACCTATCTCCGGGATGCCCTCGGACAAGTATGGGCCCAGATGGATCGCTACCTACGGGATGACTCTCGTGCCCCTGGTCTTCATTTGCCTCTCAATGCTTCCCTATAATTTCGATTATTGGGAGCTGAGCATTCTGATTTTCCTGATGGGTGTTGGTAATGGCATGTTCAGTTCCCCTAATAGCTCATCAGTCATAAACTCAGTACCCCCACAAGACCGGGGTGTAGCATCGGGTACGATGTTTACACTGACAAGTTCGGCTAATACTGTAAGCATGGCTGTGTTTTTCACCATCGTTATCGTAGGCATCAAGGGAGCTTTTCCAGGAGCAATACACGACTATTTCGCTAGCCTTGGATCCTTACAGATTAACCCCACTGTGCAACAACTCGCAGACCGGCTAGCCAATATGTCACCGACCAATGCACTGTTTTCTGCTTTCTTAGGCTATAACCCGATGGGCTCGATCTTGAGCTCCATGGATCCACATATTGTCAGTGTGATACCGCAACAGATCGTGACCACCCTCACAAGCAGATACTGGTTCCCACGGACATTGCAGCAGGCTTTTATGCCAGCGCTACAGTTTGCGTTTAGAATCGGGGCTGTACTCTCAGGAACAGCTGCAGTATTGTCTGCAATGAGAGGCCAACGGTACGTGCACGAAACCCCTTTTCCGGTTAAAGATGTTAGCAAAAGTGGTCTCGAAGGAGAAGGAAAGAGGGAGCAGACTTGATAATTGATATTCTAGACAATATAAGGTGGAGAATACTGATTGGCAGTATTGCATTGAATCAGCTTCAATGCAGACTGTCACTTTTGTCAAATATTAACCTCTTGATTTTGAGAAAGTGCAATAAAAAAGGAGATAATTAGATGAAAGATAACCAGGCTAGCTTTACTGCAATCTCGGTGGCTTATATGCGTGCTTACCATTCCATGTATGATACTCCAAAAATCTTTGATGATTTTTTGGCCTATGATTTGATACCCGAGGAAAAACGAGCACTAATTGAAAAACATTTAATTGAACAATATGTGACCTGGGATCAACAATTAAATGATACTGAAAATGCTGCATCGCTCTACGATAGGATTACTACCTCAGAGTCCTTAATGCAAGCAATTAATAATGTTATCAGTCGTGCTCGATATACGGAAGATACCTTGGAGGAAGCTTTCAGGCAAGGAGTGAAGCAATATGTAATTCTTGGGGCAGGAATGGATACCTTTGCGTTTCAGCGCCCTGAAATGTTGGACGAGTTGGAAGTTTTTGAGGTTGATCACCCCGCCACTCAAGAATTTAAGCTCCATCGCCTTACAGAGTTGGGATGGAAATACCCTGCAAAATTACACTTCATTCCGATAGATTTCACAAAGAAAAGTTTAGTAACAGCACTTACTCGCTCATCATCTTATGACCCAAAAATTAAAAGTTTCTTCAGCTGGTTCGGTGTCACCCCGTACTTACCCCAAAAAGATGTGTTAGCAACACTACGTTTCATCGCTGATGTTGCTCCTTCTGGGAGCACTCTAGTTTTTGATTATATAGATACTGCTGCATTTATCCCAGAAAAATTGTCCCCACAAATGCGAGAGCTGTTAGAGTATTTGAGTAAAATAGGTGAACCAATGAAAAGTAGAGGCTTTAATCCGTCAACCTTGGCCGAAGAGCTCGCATGTTTAGGATTCCAGCTACATGAGGATCTGAGCCCAACATACATCGAAGGACGTTACTTACAAGGACGCGCGTATGGACATTATGAGCATGGGCATTTTGCATGTGCACTTGTCGATTAATTAGGAATATAATACATTTGCTTGCCTATCTACAGCAAACTTTGTCATTAATTTACCATTCAGCTTTTTTTATGCATATTTTTATGCAAATGCACCTCTGGAGATAGAAACTTTCTAATGAACCTTACAAAATTCACGATATTTGTCCACTATTTTTTGTGAATTTCGGCTGAAATATATAAAACGATAGCAGGTAATAAATTATTAAGTCCAAAATTACTTGACTGATGTCACATTAAGAGACTACCTCTTAAAGTACAGAAAACGCGAAAGAAGGTAATCAAGAGCAACGGGATTTTTGTGCTTTCCGTGGTTATAATATCTTAAGTGAAATTAACCATTAAATTCCATGTTACATGGCTTTCCTGTAAATCTCGATAATATCTTCTTTTGAGAAACGTCTGGGATTTGTTAGGCGGCAGTGATCCTGCATGGCATTTTCAGCCAGGAGTTCAAAGTCTTCTTCCCTCGCTCCGAGTTCCTTTAAGCCAGAGGGAATTCCAATCTCAGCTGCAAGCTTTTTGATGGCACCGATGGCTTCATCGGCAGCTTTTTCCGGACTTAGGTCGTCGATATTTTCTCCCATTGACTTTGCGATATCTGCAAAACGCTCAAAACAGACTTGCTTGTTGTACATCTCCACATAGGGCAGGAGGATTGCATTGCAGATTCCGTGCGAAAGATTATAAAATCCGCCGAGCTGGTGAGCCATTGAATGTACATAGCCGAGGCCTGCATTGTTGAAAGCAATGCCTGCTAGATATTCAGCGTGTGCCATCATGTCCCTTGTTCTTACGTCCTCTCCATTAGCAACGGCTTTTCGCAGATATTTTGAAATAAGCTCGATTGCCTTGATGGCAGCTGCATCAGTGGTTGGGGTAGCCATGGTGGAAACATAAGCTTCAATTGCATGAGTAAGGGCATCCATTCCGGTTGCAGCTGTGAGTTCAGGTGGCATACTTACCATTAGCTCTGGATCGTTGACTGCTACGTCAGGAGTGATGTTAGAGTCAACGATTGCCATCTTGATATGTCTCTTTGTGTCCGTAATAATTGTAACCCTCGTCATCTCGCTTCCAGTACCAGCTGTTGTGTTTACTGCAATGAGAGGTGGAATTCCTTTCGTAACTTTCCCAACGCCTTCGTAATCATTAATCGCCCCTCCATTCTTAACCACAATGCCAACTGCCTTTGCACAGTCCATCGGGCTTCCCCCTCCAACAGCAACGATCATATCACAGTTTTCTTTTTTGTAGACTTTTGCTCCTTCCATAATTGAATTGTCAGTGGGGTTCGGTTCTGCTCCAGCAAAGATAGCTGCTGTCAGCCCTGAATTCTCAATGATTTTCCGTATGTCTTCTGCAAGCTCTTCTCCATGCTTACTTTTGCCTGAAACTATCAGGGCTTTCGTGCCCCCAAGTTCCTTTGCCTGCTTGCCGATTCTTTTTACGCAGCCAGCTCCCATGAGTGCTAATCTTGGGTTCAGATATGTATATATCATGAGTTTCACTTCCCATAATCATAACTTTCGAATTTTTCAAAATTTCATCAAAACCACAAACTATTAATTGAAATTACTTTTTCTCTCCGGCTAATAAAGTTTTGCTCCTTAAAAAGGTTTATCCGAGTAGCAAGTATAAATTCAGGGCAAAAGGCGAATGCTTTTTTAAGTAACAACTTGTGATGAAGCGTATCTAAGTCAAGTGGATTCTCTTGTATTAGATCCGATTGAAAGACCTGAATATGTAGGTCACCATCAGGGTTTTAGCTTTATATTTTGATTTAATTTTTTTAATATTTACCTATAAGAAAAAATTCTCAATTCTTTCTTTATTTCTTTTTTCGAATTTATTCTAATGATGTTAGTCAACTACTCCACGCTAAGCTGTAGGGTAGTTGACTACCATTCATTTTCATGTGTAATTTTTTGTGGC
Source organism: uncultured Methanosarcinaceae archaeon (assembly GCA_963763235.1). GTDB lineage: Archaea > Halobacteriota > Methanosarcinia > Methanosarcinales > Methanosarcinaceae > Methanosarcina. Next base: position 134,116 of record CAVXNY010000013.1, read on the forward strand.
AAAACTTATGCATTTGCTAAGGATCACTCTAGCTTCATTTTATGCTCAGGGTATTCCCATAATATCGTAGAGTTGAAGGTTCTCAAAAGGCAATACTTTTCAGTGCCACAAGATTGTTTCGGTATGGGAAAAGTAGACAGACTTGGATTTGGAAATCCTATACAAATAAAATTGTAACTCTACGAACCAACTAACTATTAAAAAATAATATCTTACATACTTATTTTGTGCTTATATATGGTCGTTAAGGATATTATATAATGGCAGTATAATTTGATTAAGTCTTTATGATTATTATATAATGTACTTATATTAAGTAAATTAAATTCTATTACGTTTATATATTTTAAAATATATTAACATAATTAACAAAGTTGGTTTTATATATATGCCTATAGCTGTGTATTTTTGTGTAAATATACAAAATTATACTTATTGGAATAAATTAAGGCATGAATTTCAAGAAATTTGGTTTGTAGACTAATAGTGAAATTTGTCTAACTTATCCACAATGATTGTTAAAATGCTTGTCAAAAAATAAGGGGGTAAATAAATGGGAAAATTAAAATTATACAAAATAATGGGGTTACTCGTTGTTCTATTGGCCGTTTTTTTTGTGATATTTGTGACATCGGCTGCAGCAATACCAACATATAATATGTTAATAGTAGAAACAGCATCACCAATGACTTATAGTGCTGTAGGGCAAAATATAACATTCGACTACACTGTGATCAACATAGGCTCTTCCCCAATTCCAGGATATATTAATGTTACAGACAACAAAACTGGACTAGTAGTCCTATCCGACGGTGTTCCCGGGCTTGATGTTATTGGTGGAACATATTCTTCACCTTTTGTTACAGGACAGGCAAACTACACAATAAAAAAAACAGATCTTGATGCTGGTTTTATAACCAATTCAGTAAGTATAACAACTCCACAGTCGATATCAGGAATCACTAGTGATACTACAACCATAAAAGCCTTTTAGAGTCCAGCTCTGATCTTAGTCAAGTTAGTATCTAAAACAAGTTATAATGTTGTAGGACACAATATAACATACATCTACATTGTAACAAAATCAGGAAATGTGGCTTTCGCAGAAAATATTCATGTTAAAGATATAATAACTAGAACAATCCATATAAGCATCAGTGAGGTTGGCGTACTAGCAGCTTTAAATAAACAGGTACTACACAATAACACAGGAAGAATTTGAAGTTGGTTATGTGAACATTTTATCAAATAGAAACCTGTTTATTCAATAACCAACCATTAATTCCATCAAATAATACTGAGACAGTTATCCATGAATAACATTGTGAATTCAGTAGTGACTGTAACTACATAATTTGGTTCATAGCATTGGAAAACATTCATCCAGATAATCTCTAAACTTGGAATTCCAAGTTGAAAATGCACAATGATGGATTCTTTAAGTTATTGATCTAAGTCTACAAGCTTCGACTATGATCAATGTTTCTTATTAATGAAGAATTATATAAAAGTGGAAAGCCTGAAGTTATAGATTTTTCACCATAATTTGAGAAGCTCACTCAATTTTTTCCCAGAATTATAGGTTTGTAAATATCAATATAAGTTTAAGCATGAATATGGGAGATGCTTTTCCTTCGATATGGATACTGCCAAACCCAGAAAATGATGAAAAGTCTCATAAATAATGTTTTGTCTCTACCTCTAAGCTTTTTGTGATATCCATGGTGCGTTTAAAGATGTATATTTTGTAAGTCATCTACGTGGATATTCTCAAATAATATCAAAAATATATTAAAAATATTCAATTGATTTTTTACTAGTGTTTCCGCTTCAGTTATCAATGCTATCTGCCATAGACTTGCTGTGGTGGTACGCAAAGAACTAGTCAAATTCACGTCTTTTGCTATTGTAATGATTTTTTTCGTCTCCTTAATTACAACTGGTCACGCGTTTAAAGCTGCAGCTGTCACTGATATTAAACACAAACTACTAGCAAAATACCCAGTTTCTTTTTCATTTGTGTTAACATTTTTTTCCAGCTAATTTTGATTCATTAAATAGAATTTTTGGATAAGACAATTCAATCTAGGGTTATCTGACTGAATATATTTAAGGCTCACACACACACACACACACACACACACATATATATATATATATATATCTTGTTTACATATATATTATATCCATATCTATTATAGAGGATTTTGATAAAGCCAATTTTTGGTTAGTTTTTTATAAAGAATATATAAGAAATTTGTTGAAATCGGAGATTTGTCAAAATTCTAGATAATTAATCTAACATATTAAACTTTCAATAAGGAACCTGAGAACCAATCTCGGAATTTACGCGGTTGAACTGGGAAATCTATGGCCTTAAAATTTTAACTATCTCAAAGAAAACTTCAAACTACCGTTTTATATTATACTCAATTTTATAGGCAGCGTCGCAGATTTGCTGTAAATTCAAAGTTGAATTTTTACATACTTTATATAATTTGGTTCTTCCAAGATGTGATTCTATTCCTCATAATTTTTTAATACTTGTGTTTACCGAAAAATCGATACATTGTTACTTTGTTTCCAAAGTTTGGGCGCAATTAATCAAAAACTTTTCCAATTTCAACTGCATCATAAATGCCAGAAATGATTTATGTGATTATAAGGGAATGTGTTGTAGCAAGCATATAAAGATATTAATCAAGGTTCGATACTCTGAAGATTCATACATTAATAATAAAAATTAATAAATTTGTCAGACATTTGCAGAAGGTCAGATTAATAATAATGGAGTCTTAAGTGGTGATAAATGATAAAGATCCACAGCTAGTCTAAATTAAATAGGTTTTTTTACATGTAGCAACACTCATGAATCCAAGTATCATATTTCACATTTAAGGTTTCGAGATTTTGGTGTTTCTATGAACCATAGAGTTTATGTGATAGAATATGTGAAAAAAGGGAGTAATTTCTTGAAAATTGGTGAATAATTGTTTGTTATACGATAAGCAAGATTTGTTTAATAAGATAAAATATCAAACAAAATATTATAACTGCTTGGAAGAATTACGTCAAGTTGGTTAGGAGTGCTTCTGCAGGATCACACATTGCATAAGCTTTTAGAAATGGAGTTCCACGAAATATGTGCTAAATTGGTATATCCTGCATTTGCAGTTCTAATTCCAGTTTACAAGGAGATAAATTTCTTTCAATTATTTAGGTATTAGCGGGTTCTTTGGAGCTCCACAGAAAGTGAATCTATTAGGACTTACTCAGCAAAACTGAAAAATCAACAGCATTAACAGTATAACTGTATGAAGTAAATCAAAATTATGATGCATATTGTGTTTGATTTTGGACTTCAAGTGCTTAAGTCTTAAAGATTGTAGTATCATGCCGAATGTAACTGTTTGAATGGCTTTGTTCAATGCTGAAAAATATCTTCAAGAAGCTGTAGACAGCATTCTGAATCATATCTTCGAGAACTTTGATTTTTTAATCGTATATGACAAGTCTTCTGACCGAACTTTGGAAACTCCGCGGAGTTATGCAGATGCCAGGATCAGGATAATTGAAAATTCTGAGCCTCTTGGATTCATAAAATCCTTGAACACCGGATTATCGTTAGCTGAGGGAGAATTTATTGCAAGCATGGATGCTAATAATATCTCACGTCAGGATAGGCGTGCAGTAGAATTGGGATACTTTGAAGGATGCCCTTGAGATATATCGTGTGCATTTGCATTGATGTTATGGATTCGATGGGTGTAGCAATTGATCATTTTGCTTATACATTCTTTCTCAAGAAATTTACTAAACACTAAGCTTTAGAAACTGTATTTCTACTGGTACCTCGATGTTTCGGAAAAGTATGCTCGAAGAAGTGGGAAATTGTGATGTGACAAACATTGGGAAGACTACTATCTCTGGTATCGTGTCTCAAAAAAAATTTGCACTTGATAAAATAGACAATCTCCTCTAAGTGTGGCGAACTCCTCAGACTTCATTCAATTTTGTATACACTTCAACAAACATAAAGAGGCAGTTTATGGAATATTCAGGGCTAATTTAATTGCTTGGCGGAGAAGTTGAAGATAAATTAGCTCGGCTCATGTGGGATAATTTTTGCAACACTAATTACGTTGATATTAACAGTTAATCATTATGGAATTAGTGACTATAGCAGAGTTAATCAGAGAATTGAACACAGCAATCGTAGACGTTGTACCAATCGATTTAAGTAAAGACTTCATAAATGCTATGGGTAATGCAAAATATATTACGCTATCTAGTTGTTACGGGTTGAAAATTATGGTTATTAATAACACTTGAATTAGTCAATGAAATCAATGAAAATAGTACATATAAAGCTGCAATGATCCGAAAACTGGTGAATAATCTGATAAAAATAAGAAAAAAATAAAAGCATCAGAATGAACTATTGAATATAAAATTGACAATTATCCTACGACTTAATTCCAACAAGAAGCAGGGTATCATGTATACTGACTTGGTCCCAAAATTCTTGAGTAAAAATACGATATGGTTTTTGGCATAGTAATATGTTTGTTTCGCTCGCCCAGACAACCTACATCCACCAGTTTCAATTTGATTGTGATTTGCCACTGCAGCTGATTGGAAATAGAATTGATATCCATTTTTTATGAGTCTCATATTCAGATCGCTTTCTTCACGGCAATAGTTGCCTTTATATACACTGCCTGGGTAACCGCCTACAGCGCGTACTTGGGCTGTTGGATATAAACAACAGGCGTGACCCATTTCAACTTTTAAAACATCACCAAAATCTTTGCTGTAATTGGTGAATATTTCACCAGTTAATTTATCTATAAAGAAAGGTACGTTCTTCTTAACAGCTTTGCTGTTCGGATCTATTTTTTCGATGAGTCGTGGTACTATAATAATCTTTTTACCCTGTAGTGTTAACTTAGTATATGCAGAGACCAAATGTTCTACACATGTGGGATGTAAAACCAGATCATCTTCGATAAAAAAGATTAAATCACCATTAGCAATTTTTATACCAACGTTTCTACTGTGTGAGGGTCCAAGATTGCTTGGATGTGAAACCCCTTTTATCTTAAGGTTTTGCTGTGCATAGCTCCGTATGACATTGGCTGTGTTGTCAGTTGAGCAATCGTCTACAATTATAAGTTCCCAATTATTATATGATTGGTTTATTACAGAATCCAGGCATTCCCTCAGTATTGATCCCCTGTTATACGTAGGTAAAATTATCGAAATCTTGGGTGTTTTATTCATAGTCCATCCACCTATTCATATACTTCATGGGGTCTTCTCTTAACTTCTTCCTCAGGGAAAACTTTTGATAAGCTAATCTTTTTGTGATGATATTTCACTCGATGTCTTATCAGTAAGCAGGGATACATCTACTCCCTAAAGCTCTCTACATCATGTAAATCTGCTGTTAATTCTCCGGCATCCATATTTTAAGGCAGGACGAGACACACAAAACCATGTCCAATATTTCGCAAACAATTGCTTATAGGAGGGCTTCTCTAACCTTTTGTATAAAAAAAGGAAATACAAATAACACCAATTTGATTAACAATATATATACTGTTGGTTTTTCAATTCACTTCCAGTTAACACCTACACTGCATAAATAAAATACGTCAATTAATTATCCAATGAGTGTTTAAAAAATCAATTACAGTTATTAATCATAATATAAGATCTTATATATATAAACATAGCTTTCAATCTCTTTACTCGATTCTTATAAATCATTTTATATTCTATATAAGCAATGTAATTATTGGTTAGCTTATATGTGATAATATCAGTAAGTATGTATTTGCATAAAGATGCGCATCGATACATTTATATTCAGTGAAAACGCCTCCAAATGTTCTCTCCATCATACAAGTTTGAATATAGTCCTAAAATTAGAATTAAAGTCAAAAAAATGTATTGATGCTATATTACAAATTCTCAAAACTATGGAAATGTCAAGATTCATGGTTCACTTACACATAAAAGTATTTTTCATATCGTTGTGAATATAGCAATCAACAAGCATTCTCTTTGATCTATCGCAAACCTGTATCAAAATGTTGTAGATTAGATTCCCATACGTTACTATCTAAAAAAATAAATAAGTAAAAGCTTATCCAATCGAATGAAATGATTCTCCTTTAAAATTCAATAATACGTTTTCTATCGATTTAAAATAGCAGTGTAGCGAAAGTTCTGTAAAATCATAAATCTCAAAAAGTTATAGGGCAAAAAATTCCATCTCGGAATAATAAATTTAAATTTATTAGAGGGCAAACCTTTGGCTTGTTAATGTTTATCCTAAGCCTTATCATTAAAATGTGCAACTATTTAGTCGACCCAAAATGAGTTGCTTGATGTCTATTTTACTGCAATAGATGCTTCTGATTACTCACTGATTAAATAAGTAAAATGTAATGAATAGGCAACAATTAAAAAAATAAGCTCTATGAAATTTAGGCAGTATGCCGATTTTTCTGTAAAATCCCAAATCTAAAGAAGTTCGTGGGTAGTAAATTATATATCCGGAGAAGTCAATTAAAAACGATACACAAAAATTTGACTTTGAATTTACAGCGAATTAGCAATACTATCAAATTTACCTATTTAATCCCAATAAAGATGGCTATTGACTCTGTTTAAATCTAGGTGAATGGTTATGATTTTACATTTAATTTTGATAGTTTTCTTCCACTTCGATAAATAAAAAAAGCAAAATTTTGGTTTATAATTGTTGCATTTAATTTAGTAAAATCTATCAATTTTTCCCGAATTTAGGTCATAAATGTCTTCAAATATTATTTAAAACTGAAGAAATAAATAGCTTTTCTCACAAAAAAATGGTGCATGAATTATGATGAATGTCTAATAAAATAATGACTGTTTATTTTTAAATAAAATTTAAAAATAAAAAATAGAAAGTGTCGCGAATTTGCTGTAAATTCAAATTAAGTTTCTGTGTATTGCGTGGAATTTCATTCTTCCAATATGAAATTTTTTACCCAATAACCTTTTAAGATTTGTGATTTTACAGAATTTTCAGGACACTGCCCTAAATAGGTGGTACTTTATTTCGTTCTTCAAATGCACAAGTCCTGTAATTTTCAAAAAAATTCGATCCGACTGTCAATAATATCGAATATTTTACTGTCAATCTCAATATCAAATTTTCGAGCAAATAATTTCTGAGATTTAATAAGAGTTTCAGCGTCATTACTTGTGAATATTACTGGAGATCCCCCCTCAACATCCCAAACCATATGTCTTAAATTATTATTTACAACTTCATATTTTAGGTTTGAATTCATGATAATTGTATGAAAAAAATGTTCATCTGGTACGTAAGTGTATCTAAAAAAGGGAACAAAATCAGGATTGTCTTCTAAAAATTTTAAAATATAATTTACATGAAGTTTCAATAAACAGAACCATTGTGATCCAATATAAAACTTAAATTTATATAATAACGTTTTATTTAATCTCGGAATTTTTAGGAATTCTGGGTTGTCAAATCGAATTGCACTGCCAAATTTATTCATTAATTTCTTGATATTTATGGAAAATGGTATTCTATAATATAAATACTCATGTCTTATAAAATATTTCATGCTTTCTGGAAGTTCTTCTCTATTTTTTTTTAAAACATATTGTTTGTATAAACCTATCTTAGCGTAATCAATGTAAGAGAAGTTTCTATTTTTGAGTACATTTTTGATAGTGTCTGTATCCTTCAAAGGGTAATCCTGGCCACTAAGGTTTATGAAATACTGGTAGTCGAAATTCGCAAAATACTTCATAGCATCTAATGTAGCACCTACTAATGCAAAAGTACCCCATGAATTTCCATACAAGAAAGAAATAAAAACATTATCTTCAGGTAATGCTTTTAATATATCTTTCCATTCACCTTTGGTGATGTTTGAATTTGAATTAAATATATTAATATAATAATAATCTTCACGAGAATATATTTTTTTCATCAAACAAAGTACTTGGTTTGGGTTTTTATGTACCAATAGGCAATAAGCGATCATTTGAAACACCGTCCTTTGTTGTGCATTAATTCTCTGATATAACCCGTTTAACCAGCTCTTTAATCATTTTTGCTATGTAATATATATCATTCTTTTCTTCAAATAGCCACATGTTAAATATTCAATAGAGAACCTGAAAATCAATTGAAACCTTCTTCTAAGAGCTCCCGGATAAAAATATCTGAAAGTTAACTATGATAATTTTGTACCAAGCATCTGAATACTGCAGGTTAATTTAAATTGTTTTGTCGTATGAATTAATAGCTTCATCTAACTTACCCAATTTCTCTAAAGTTACGCCTTTGCCATCCCAAGCTTTTGATTTCTGCTGATCAATTTCAATTGCTTTGTTATATGCTTTCATTGCATCTTCATGCTTGCTTAATTTACCAAGAGCAACTCCTTTATCGTACCAGGCTTTTGAATTATGTGGGTTAATTTCAATCGCTTTGTCGTATGCATTAATGGCTTCATCAAATTTATTCAACTTATGAAGAACATTTCCTTTAGACGTCCAACCATCTGAGTCCAGTAGGTTAAGTTCAATCACTCGCTCATATTCTTTTATTGCTTCATCATACTTATTTAAAATGAAAATATTGTTGCTGCCAGAGTTTGGAACACCTGCAAATGGCGTCGCGACGGCGATGCTCCCTAGCATTAAAAATGCCAGTGCAGTGATTCCTAAAACCCTTATGGATGTGTGCCATCTACTTGCTTCATCACATTTAGCTTTTTTTATATTCAACTTATTGATAGTGATTAAATACGAATGATAAAAATAACTAACAAAATATTTGTGATATCTGCTTCCGGTTGCACTGCAAAAGTAGGATAAATATATTCATGATGCATTAAAGAGATCCAAGGAAATTATCTGGATAGTTACCGTTTAAGGAGTTTTGATAGCTCGAATTGTTCCAGTGATCCATTTTTAAATAAAGATAGCTAAATATGTTTTTTTCTTAATCTGAACAGTTATGAAGGTTCTTTATTTCAAAGTATCATTTCAACTGTTTAAGTAATTTAATGTAGTTTAACCTGCCTAAAATATTTAATATTATCATCAATACACTGGTTCTTTAGACCATCATATTTTTCTAACGTAGTTATTTTATCGAAGCCTTTTTTTATCCCCATAACCTTTGATCAAGTGGGATATGAGTTTACGTTCTTCAGTTTCAGTCTTAAAAACCTCTTTTTAATACGAAATATTAGAAAACTCAAAAAAAATATTCTAATATTTGGATGATTATAAATAGGTAAACCTACACTTAGTATTCGACTGTAAACAAAAAGCAAATCGGACTGGAAAAGAACTTATTTGCTCAAAATTAAATATGTATGCGTATTTCTATACTTCTCAGTTTGTGAGTTAGTACTGGTGAATAAAATAGTAATTGAGAGTTTATGTTGAGAATATAATAGGTTTCATCATTGAAAACAATAGAAACAGAAGCTTTGTCAGTAAAACCATTTACTTTAAACCCTATTTTGTGTAGCGAAATAAACGAATAGAAAGTCATTATATCTTACAGAGCTTTCGATATAGTAACATATTTTTTATTTATGTTTTTCTTAACACAGATATGTATTTAGATTTCTTTAACCATTAATCTTACAAAACTTATTATACACAAATGATAAAATTTAAAGTAATAAATATATATATCGTCTAGTTATACACTAGGTAATTAAGTTAGTTGATAGATATTTAATAATCCTAGGTGAGAATATTCCTAAAATATCAGTTGTCATGCCAGTATACAAAGGAGATGATTATCTTTCTGAAGCTGTAGATAGTATCCTTAATCAAGCATACTCTGATTTCGAATTTATAATTATCTGCGACGACCCAACAGATCAAACACGATATGTTCTTGACAAATACCAACAAAGAGACCCCAGAATACAGCTTTATTATCAGAAAAGGCAGGGGTTGGTCAATTCACTCAATAGAGGTTTTTCAATCGCAGCTGGTGAATATATCGCCAGAATGGATGCAGATGACATAAGTTTGCCAAATAGATTCGAGAAACAGATTGAACTTATGGATAGGAATACTGGAATAGGAATTTCTGGAACCTGGGTAAAAAAAATTGGAGATGTTCCGAGGATCTGGAAAAATCCATGTGAAAACGAAGCTATAAAAGCTAAAGTTTTCGTTTCTGGGATCTGGAAAAATCCATGTAATCACGAAGCTATAAAAGCTAAGCTTTTATTCGAGTGCTCAATGGCTCATCCTACTATAATGATCAGAAGAGATGCTTTTTTTGAAAACAATTTGTACTATCATCTGGATGAAACTTATGCTGAAGATTATGGATTGTGGAGTCGAGCAATAAAAGTATTAAAGTTTGAGAATATTCCAAAAGTGCTTTTATATTACAGAGTACATGAGTCTCACACAAATAGAAATGTACAAAAAGAAGTCATTAATAATATAAGACTTTCACAGATTAGACAACTTGGAATTGCTCCAAGCAAGGTTGAATCTCAAACACATAACATACTAGGTAATCATGAGTTTTCTAAGAACAAATACTTCATATATGATGCAAAATCTTGGCTTGAGAAATTACAAAAAACTAATTCAAAAATAAAAATTTATCAGGAACCTTTGTTTTCAAATATTCTTGCAGATTACTGGTTCAATACATGTCACAATTCGATGCATGCGGGTTTACATTCTTGGAATGTGTTTCATAGTTTTGAGTTAAGCAAATTTACCAGCCTTTCAATTACTGAAAAAATTGCACTTTTAACAGTACCGAATGTAATATATTTAAAAAATGCTAAGCATCGTGCATAATCTCCTGTAGAATTTTCTCTTTATCCTTTAATTTTCTATTTGTCTAAAGTGTAACGAAAGTTCTGTAAAATATGATTGGCTCTGTATTCTTTTTCTTTCACTACAAAAAATTGGATGTAGATCGATGATTATGCTAACAAGATTTAGGTCTTTATTGTCTTCATTGATGCAAAGATTTTTTTTGCTATTAAACCTATGCATCCGTGAAACTGAGAAATCCTGTTTTGTAATGAAAAAAAAGGCTGGAGAAAAGTCATTTTTACAGAACTTTCAGTACACAGATAACTTTGGTAGCGTTGAAAATTTGCTGTAAATTTGAAGTCGTATTTTGCGTATAGAATCGAATTAGGTTTTTCTGATATGATATTCTCTTTTCTTAATTTTTAAAAATTGATTTTGATAAAATAATTCCCACGAGTTAATTTAATTAAAATAGATGGCTAAGGAACGTTGTGGATTTTACTATGCTTTTTTAATACTTTTTTTGCATTTACTGGGGTAACAAGTGTATTCTTATATGATATGTGATATTTGAGTTTACAGACACTGGTCAAAAATTCTGGTATTTTCATTTTTGCAGTGGATGGGCATTCTCAGCTGGATTAAATGTGTCCATGGTGTAAGATCTTCACACACATCATGATATCTATTTTTTTTCATTTTGAGTTTCGCCGGTATTTATAACAGTGGCTATCCATATATTTCCGTTGCTAAGAATAAAAACAAAAAATAACTATTAGATTTATTGGTAAGATTTGGGAATTTACAGATTATCAGATTCAGCAGAAAAAGCTCGATTGTATCTAGTTTGGCTACTCGGTATTTTAGCATTATGACATTCGCCACTGTAGGCTCAGGAGAATGGTATCCAAAATATAACTTCGGAAATGGATTACCTTGGAAGTATATTTTGGTTTATTCATTCTCGGGGTATTCATAGTAACTCCTACTACTATAACTATATATCTTAATATTTGACAAAATATACACATGTTATCTGAATTTTGGATATTGTCATAACTTACCCAAATTTCCACTATATTTTATCTCCTGGTGCTTCAATTGTCCTCTGATTGATGAGAGTTTGGACTTGCAGTATGTAATTATTGTGCATTTCTAGTAACTATTCAATCTGGATAAAACAATATCAATAACCAACTTAATAAATATTCAATGGGCAAATTTCAATTAGTTGATTTTCTTCAATTGCTAGCTAGTAATTATGGTTTTTTTGTTATTAGTTATTATTCAGACATATCTATTACATCGAAATAGGTATCAATTAATCGTTTTTTGTAGGCTCGATGGTTCCATTTTATTTTTTGCTTATCAACATAATTTAAGCTCCCAATGTTCTTTCTTTTATAGTATGCAGATCTCAAATTCTCATGAGGAATTTCTATATGGATTTCTTTACCTAGAAAATCTGGCATGTGAATAAAAAAATTACTGATGGGAAAGTTTACTGTTACCAATTTATTCTCTTCACATTATTTTTTTAACTCTTCTCCCTACTCCAGCTTCACATCAATAAATAACTTGGAAAACATTTGAAACAAAAGGGCAATTTATCATGATTCCTCACTTTACCTAAGACGCATTAATTGGTTAAAAACAGTGTGATTGTTCTTTTTGGTTGAAGCCTTTTGATATCGAATATTAAGCTAAATTGAAGAACACTTTCTTCCTGCAAATTCATGGTTACATTCCAGAAATCCAAGAATCACTAGATTTTGGACCAGAGTCTTTCAAAGACTGAAACGATCATTTGCCCAAAATTAGTTTTTTATATTCCGAACAGAATTTCTCACAGTTAAAATTTGCTTTTGCATATTTATACGCTTCAAGAGAAATTTTATTCATCAAAAATTCATTTGAAGCAAGTTCATTTATAACTTCACATATATTTTTTATTATGAAATCTTCACTTTCATTTTTTATAAGAAAACCATTATGTCTGGTGTGAATATGCTCTGAAATACCTCCTACATCGGTGCTTATAACTACGACTCCATGAGCCATTGCTTCCATTATGACTAAAGGAAAACCCTCGTACCTCGAAACAAGTAGCAATACGTCAGAACTATTATATATTTCAGAAATTTTATTTTCATCCACTATTTCGCCTAAAAAATTACAACATCTTTGATATTGTTCGTTAATTGAATCCTTGATGTCACCTACTAATATAAATTCAACCGACATATTGTTTTGATGACAGAGATAAGAAATTTTTCCTACCAGATTTACTCGCTTTTCTTCTGAACCACGGCCTATGTACAGAATTCTTAAAGTAGATTTATTATTTTTTCTTTTGATTCTCTCTGGAATTTTTATGCAGTTTTCGATTAAAAGGATCCTATCATTCATTTTTTCATTAATGTCATTCAAACGATATTGATCCTTCAAATTCTTCAATGTCCGTTTATTAATTACAACTCTTTTGTCTAATCTATTTACATAGGGAAGGCTAAAGTCTTCAATTCCACCTCCAAAAGCATGTATCATATCAATACAACGAATCGGAGGTTTCAAATGCGGAATTAGTTTGTAAAAAAGTATAGAGTTACATCCAAATACTACACTATTTTTATTATTATTTACAATTGTGCATAATACACCAATACAAAAGTTACTAAATATAGGATTGTCTAAATAGTTTAAAGGACCAAAATCAAATGTTTTAGCGCTTTGTATAAATTGCCTTTTTAGCGCTGAATTTTTTGATGGATTTGTAAAAAATACTATAGGATTGTACTTTTTTAAACAATCAGTAATTTTAATGTGAACCTTTTCAGCTCCTCCTATATGGTAAAATGGAAATAGAAAAAAAAGCTGTGATCTGAAAAATGGAATAAAGAATAAACCTACAAACTTACCAGTTAATATAAGAGGTTTTTCTGTATATTGATCTATTTTTTGTACAATATATTTTATGTACGTATGTTTATCAATAAATATACCTAAAGCACTGTTTGCCAAATAATAACCACCAGTAGATTATATAAATTTAAATTTAATTTTTTAGCCTTACTCTTGAGATATTTCAGCCTATCCTTTATATTATTCACCCCAAATTCTTTATGATATTGGTGTTCAAAGATTGAATTATAAATCATTTAACAAGCTCTGAAATCCTTTATGCTGATTAAAGTTATCCAAGTAATATGGTTCATAATTAAATTGCTGTGACACTGTTCTGTTTATTGAATTTAAGTAAATACTATTTTCTTAAAAACATTTCACTAATATTAAATATCCTATTACTATCAGCATATTAATGGAAGGGAAAAAAGTTCCCGTTTATTGCACAGGTCTGAACATTCGTGACTGGATCTATGTTGAAGATCATTGCTCTGCAGTAAATTTTATCATTCATAACAGAAGATGTGGAGAAATTTATAATATAGACGGCGGAAACGAGCTTATAAGCCTCGAGATTACTGATTACCTTCTTAAGATGCTTGGAAGAGATAAATCTACAATTGAATACGTTGAAGACAGAAAAGGGCACAACTTCCGCTATTCCCTTGGTGGCTGCAGGCTGGAGAAAATGGGCTAGAAGCCTAAGTATAACTTTAACATCGCCCTTGAACAAACAATCATATGGTATGTTGAAAATCGATAGTATTGGGGACCATCAACACACTGATAATCGGTGCAAGCGGAATGCTTGGATTTGACCTCTGCAAAGTGTTTCCTGACGCTGTCAAACTGACTCACAGGGAACTTGATATCGCAAATAGAGATCAGATTCTAGACTCTATCCGAAAAATGTGACAGAATCTTGTGATAAATGAAGCTGCCTATACTAATGTTGAGGGCTGTGAGGATCAGTAGGAATTGGCATTTCAGGTCAAGGGGTATGGACTTGGATATATCCTGATGCCCGCAATAAAATGGGTGCAACACTTTTACATTTTAGCATGGACTATGTATTTGATAGACCTAAGAATGAATATGTAGAATCCGAAACTTCCTATCCTATTAATTCATATGGCCGATCAAAACTTTTTGGATAATAGACAGCCGCAAAAAAATTTAGATTATTGCAGGATTATCAGTATTTCCTGGCTTTTTGGTACACATGGGAAAATTTTGTAGAAACAATGCTGAAGCTATTCGATGAAATGGCTGAATTCAAGGTTGTAAATGACCAATTTGGAAAATTCAATTATACCGTAGGTCTTGCACATAAGATCACGGAGATTACTGAGCTTGATGCTAGAATATACCCTGTGACAAACTAGGGTGTGTATTCCTAGTATGAGTTTGCATCTGCTGTTATAGATAATGCTGTTCCTTGTACAAGTGAAGAATTTCCAAGAAAAGCAAAACATCCAAAATATTCGGTTCTTATAAGCCCCAAAACCGGACTTCTACGGCACTGGATATAAATAATTAAAAATTATTTGAAGGAGATTCATACATAAAAGGCGTAATACTCGTGGGCGGTACCGGCAGCAGGCTATCCTCCTGACTAAAGTTACAAATAAGCACCTTTTACCTATCTACGACAGCCTATGATATTTTATCCTATCAAGACTCTCATTGATGTAGGAATCAAAGAGATAATGATCATATCCGGTCGAGGCCATGCAGGACATTTTCTTGAATTTCTGGGGTCAAGTGCAGATATCGGGGTTAAGTTCACGTATGAAATTCAGGAAGACGTCGGAAGGATCACACAGGCACTCTATCTTGCAAGGAATTTTATCGATAATGATAATGTGACTGTTATTCTTGGGGATAACATATTCTAGGACAAAGTGCGCGATATGGTATAGTGTTATTAATTCTGGCGCCCAAATTTTCCTGAAAAAAGTGCTTGATGCTGAAAGGTTCGATGTTGTTGAAGTTGATAAAGATAGAAGAAAGGTTGTTGGTATTGAAGAGAAACCTGGATGTTCCAGATTGAACTATGCAGTTACAGCCATGTACATTTATCATAAAGACGTGTTTACTATTATTGAGAAGTTGAAACCTTCCGGTCGTGGAGAAATTGAAATAACAGATATAAATAACTGTTATATCCAGAATGGAAATATAAAATATTCAATCCAAGAAGGGTATTGGAGCGATTCAGGTACATTTGATAGTTTCTATTGAGAGCAGAAAATCTGGTAAAAGCTCATAGTAATTTAAGGCAAGAAAACATTACTCTGGAAGTTTCCAAATAATTGCCATATGGTTAGTAAAAGGTAATAGAATATTTTGAAAAATCTTAATATTTGGGTCGGTGTATATATATGATATTGACATATTCTACTAATTAGCACAGTATTTTTTTACAAAAAATGAATTGCATCGGCACAGAACATTTAAGAAAAATGAAATATGTAAAAAGTCACAAAACACTAGATAAACATTTGAATTTTATGAAGAAAACAGAAGCATGAAGCTCATCCATATATTTTAAAATATATGCTTCTGTCAAATTAGGGTTATAATAAATTAAGGATTAGGACTTACACATTTGAACTGAAAAACGGTAGTTTTAAACAATTGAGAATTTCGCTAAACTTCTATATATTTGAGCATTGGAAAGTTTAAATCTCTTGACAATAATTTTTACTTATGAAAAATCTTACTGATTTTGCTCTTGATAAACAATGTATTGATAGAATTTCTTTCAGGAAATTCCTTGGTTCTCCTGAATATATATAAGAAAGTACCACAGTCTGGTCATTCAGAAAGAGAATTATTGATAACTGCAAAGAAGAAGAAATATGGGGGCAGTTGCAAAGCCAACTCAATTGTCCCGGTTTGAAAATAAAAAAGGGAGTGATTCTGGATGCTACTTTTATCCATTCAGATGCTGGAAATGCAAAAGCAGATAAATCTCAAGAAAATGAAGCAAAAACAAGGAGAAGCACGGACGGGACATGGACAAAAAAGGGTGGTAAGTCACACTTTGGATATTAATTCATAGCATAATAGACAGGAATTATGGGCTGATCAGAAGATTCAAAAAAACGACTGCATCACTTCATGATCTTCATGTAGATTTATCAGAAAAAAATGAAGTAGTTTACAGGGACAGAGGATACTTTTGAGCAAAATCAGAATGTTATGATGCGACAATGAAAAGAGCAGTAAAAGAACATCCTTTGGAAATAAGGGATATATTAAGAAACAAGAGGATTAGCTCAAAAAGAGTTCAAAGGGAACGAATTTATGCAGTGACTAAAAAGTTATTCAAAGCAGGAAAAGTTCTTGTCAATACTATTCAAAGAGTGAATCTGAAGATGTTATATACAGCTTTTTGTTATAATCTCTATCAATTGAGGACATTGAGAATAAAATGAGTGTTTTAACGATAGCAGAATCTATCTTTAAAATCAAATGACAATGAATAGGAAAAGAAAAAAACTGGTCAAATACAGAAATTCGTTGGAAAGATTTAAACAGAATTCTCACAAGAAAAAAATAAGAGGTAAATTGGAATCCTCCGTTAAATGTCTAAAATGTAAATTTAAACGTTTATGTTTACTGGATTTGATTTTATATATCAAGTGCGTAAGTCCTAAGTATTTTTAATCTAGTGGAGCAAAAAGATGCTTAAAGTTGCATTGATCACCGGAATTACAGGCCAGGATGGGGCCTACTTAGCTGAATTTCTTCTTAACAAGGGATATATTGTACACGGTATAAAACGGAGATCTTCTTCATTTAATACTGCACGGATCGATCATCTTTATAAAGACCCTCATGAAAGAAACGTAAATTTTTTCATGCATTATGGAGACCTTACGGATTCTACCAATCTTATCCGCATAATACAGGAAACCCTGCCAAATGAAATTTATAATTTGGCAGCTCAGAGCCATGTTAAGGTATCTTTCGAAACACCGGAATATACGGCAAATTCCGATGGGCTGGGAACACTGCGCCTTCTGGAGGCTATTCGAATTCTGGGCCTTGAGAACAAAACAAAATTCTACCAGGCTTCAACCAGTGAACTTTATGGGCAGATTCAGGAAATTCCCCAGAAAGAAACAACCCCCTTTTATCCGAGAAGCCCGTACGCAGTAGCTAAACTGTACGCATACTGGATTACGGTCAACTACCGGGAAGCCTATGATATTTTTGCATGTAATGGTATTTTATTCAACCACGAATCTCCTATTCGGGGGGAGACATTCGTTACCAGAAAAATTACGATGGCAGCCACAAAAATGAAGCATGGACTGCAGGAGAAGCTTTACCTTGGAAATCTTGATGCAAAAAGAGATTGGGGATTTGCAAAAGACTATGTGGAAGCAATGTGGTTGATTCTACAGCAGGAATATCCCGAAGACTATGTAATTGCGACAGGAGAATCTCACTCGGTAAGGGAGTTTACTGAATTAGCATTTAAGGAAGTAGGGATTCAAATTTTGTGGAAAGGCAAAGATCACGAAGAAGTCGGAATAGATTCCAGTACAGGCAAAATCTTGGTAAAAATAGATCCCAGGTACTATAGACCTACCGAAGTAGACTTACTAATTGGAGACTCTTCGAAAGCAAAGCAAAAACTTGGCTGGAAACCTAAAGTAAAATTGGAAGAGCTAGTGAAAATTATGATAAAAGCCGACGAAAAGGCTATAAAGCAAAATTACGATTTTGAATGAAGTAAAGGTTGGTTTTATGGATAAAATGTCAAAAATTTACTTAGCTGGCCACAGGGGCCTTGTAGGTTCAGCCCTGAAAAGAAAGCTTGAGTCAAAAGGCTACGATGATCTCATTTTCTGTACTCATAGGGAGCTTGACCTGACAAACCAGCAGGCAGTCAATGATTTTTTCGAACAGGATCAGCCAGAGTATGTCTTTTTAGCCGCCGCAAAAGTCGGTGGAATTCTTGCCAATAATACCTATCCAGCCGAGTTTATCTATGAAAATCTTATGATCGAAGCAAATATCATTCATGCTTCGTACAAATACGGCGTTAAAAAACTTCTTTTTCTAGGCTCCTCCTGCATCTATCCTAAACTCGCCTCTCAGCCCTTAAAAGAAGAATACCTATTAACTGGCTCCCTTGAAGAAACAAATGAAGCCTATGCGGTTGCAAAAATTGCAGGGATCAAGCTCTGCAAACATTACAACCAGCAATATGGGACTAACTTCATCTCGGTAATGCCCACCAACCTTTACGGCCAGAATGATAATTTTGACCTTGAGACTTCGCATGTAATGCCTGCGCTGATTAGGAAGTTCCATGAAGCTAAGGTGAAGAATAAGCCTGAGGTTGTGATATGGGGTACCGGAAAACCATTTAGGGAATTTCTTCATGTTGATGATATGGCTGACGCCTGTGTTTATTTGATGGAAAACTTTAATGCAGATGATATAGGAGAATTTGTCAATATCGGGGTAGGGAAAGATATTACAATAGGTGAATTAGCCGCATTGATCAAAGAAATTGTTGGGTTTGAAGGTGAAATTAGAAAAGATCTTTCAAAACCCGACGGTACCCCGCAGAAACTGCTTGATATTACAAAATTGAGTTCATTTGGATGGAAAGCTAAAACCTCATTGAAGGACGGGATTGAGCAAACTTATGAGTGGTATCAAAGTCACATCTAATAAAGGATTTTAGAATAATAAATGGCTTGAGAAAGATATTGTCTGGGTAATGGACCCTAATAAAGCCACAACTAAAAATAGGTAAATGTGTTCTCTTATGACTGAACATGCAACTGACTATGAACTGGTGATTCGTCCGAAATACGGACTTGTGGATATAAACTGGCAGGAACTAAAGGAGTACAGGGAGCTTCTCTTCTTCCTTGCCCTGAGGGAAATCAAGATCAGGTACAAGCAGACGATTATGGGTATATCCTGGGCATTGTTGCAGCCTTTATTTACAATGATAGTCTTCACCCTGATCTTCAGCCGACTCGCACAGATGCCCTCAGATGGAGTGCCCTACCCAATATTTTCATACTCAGGTCTTCTCCTCTGGACGTATTTTTCGAATGCTCTTTCTCAATCAAGCAACAGCCTTGTTGACAATGCCCCTCTTCTGTCAAAGGTCTATATGCCGAGGATATTCATACCGACTGCACCATGCCTTTCAGGCCTTTTTGATTATGGGATTGCTATGAGTATTCTTGTGATTATGATGGTCTACTACCGATTTGTGCCTGGAATTTCAATACTCCTATTGCCGTTTATTGTACTCTTGACATTCATGCTTGTATCAGGAGTTGGTTACTGGCTCTCGTCCATCTGTGTAAAATACAGGGATGTGAAGTTCATTCTTCCGTTCTTTATTCAGTTGCTGCTGTTTGTATCACCAGTAATTTATCCTGCAAATATTGTGGGTGAAAACTTTCGGTGGTTGCTCTACCTGAACCCTATGACAGGTTTAATAGGCGCTCACCGGGCATGCCTGCTAGGGCACATTCCAGTGGATTTTGTCGGCCTTGGAATATCGGCTCTGCTGACGATAGTGATTTTTGTGAGTGGAATAATGTACTTAAAGCATACAGAGAAGTACTTTGCGGATTTGATTTAATGAAGGTGTCAAAAAAGGAAAAAACGATAATCGAGGTAAAACACCTATCCAAGCAATACGGTATCGGGATAGACACGACGTACCGGACTCTATCTGAAAGCGTTACTTCTGCTGTGAGGCACCCGATAAAGACGCTGAAAGACTTTCGCAGTCAAAATGAGACTTTCTGGGCTCTCAAGGACGTGAATTTCGAGGTCGAGCGGGGAGAGGTTCTTGGTATCATTGGCAGAAATGGTGCGGGCAAGAGTACACTTCTTAAGATCCTATCACGTATTACCTACCCGACAGAAGGCGAAGTCAGGATGCGCGGCCGGGTGGGTAGCCTTCTTGAGGTCGGCACCGGTTTCCACACAGAGCTTTCCGGTAGAGAGAATATCTATTTTAACGGTTCTATTCTCGGCATGAAGAAGAGAGAAATAGACGAGAAATTTGACGAGATTGTTAAGTTTTCAGGTGTCGAGAAATTCTTGGATACTCCCGTGAAACGTTATTCAAGTGGAATGCAGGTTCGTCTTGCCTTCTCGGTTGCGGCAAATCTGGATCCTGAGATTCTTGTGGTAGATGAGGTGCTTGCTGTGGGCGACGCGGAATTTCAGAAGAAGTGCCTTGGCAAGATGAAGGACATATCAGAGGGTGGTCGAACAGTCCTCTTTGTGAGCCATAACATGGAATCTATTGGAAGATTGTGTACAAGGGGGATCTTTTTAAAAGAGGGTACGAAAGTATCTGACGATTCGATAGGCGATGTGATTAAGCAATATTTTAAAGAATCCTCAATACCAAATGAAGAATTCTCAAAGAATGGAATTTCGGTTCACGTTTCCTTTTTCGACAATAGTGGGTCTGAAATAAATGTTTGGGAATACGACAAAGAGTTAATTGTTCACGTGAATTTGAAGTCAGAAAAGCCTTTGTATGAGCCAGCTATCGATTTAGCTTTTTATTCAGATAGTAATATAAAGATATTTGCCGTTAGAAGTGATCAACTAAATGATAATTTATTGGGAAAATCTGTGAAACAATTAAGTATGAAATTCATTTTAAAAAATATTGGGATTGGTTGCAATTTTTTAACTGTTGACTTAGGAATAAAAGCAAATAAGAATCCAGTATACATTGCAATGTGGCAAAATATACAGTCTATTGGTATTTCTTTTACGGGTGTCAATCATTTGTATGTATCAGATTCATTGGCAATAATTCCATGCCAAGTAGAAGTTTTGGATGAGAAAAAATGACCTCAATTACAACTCAGGAATATTGGGATTCATCATATGAAAAATTGGAGTTAGTTTACGATCCCAAAATTATTCAATTTAAAGACTTGTTCAATAAATATCTGAAGCCTAATGGTACATGCCTTGAGATTGGATGTTATCCTGGGAACTATTTGATTTATTTAGGCAATAAATTTAATTATGAAGTAAGTGGGGTTGATACTACTCCTTTCTTATTAACACGTTTACCTTTACATTTGGCACAAAATAACATAAAAATAGGTAAATTGTATAATGAAAATTTTTTAACATTTAATCCCGGTAAAAAATACGATGTCGTTTGCTCTTTTGGTTTTATCGAGCATTTTATAGATTTCGGAAAAATTATTGAAAAGCATATCCAATTAGTTAAACCTTCTGGTATATTAGTTATAACTTGCCCAAATTTTAGAAAACTTCAACATATACTTCATAGATTTTTAGATCCCGAAAACCTTCAACGCCATAATTTAGTGAGTATGGATCTCAAAAAATGGACAAAAGTACTTCAAAATAACAATATGAAAGTATTATACAAAGGTTATTCTGAAACAACCGATTTCTGGGCAGATTCTCCTAAGAATGGGATGATAAAAAATTATATCTCAAATAATATTCGATATTTGTTTAATCACATTAATCAACATGTGAATTTACCCAATCCTTGGACATCGCCTTATATAGTTTGTATCGCACAAAAAATGGAGGAGGAAATATTATGAAAATATTACATACTGTAGAGTATTATTTCCCCTCGATTGGTGGTGCACAGGAAGCCGTAAAACAAATATCTGAGGGACTGATAAAACGAGGACATGAGGTAACCGTTGCTACTACATACTTACCAAATCGTGAAAAACATAATATAAATGGCGTTATAATTGAAGATTTTCCCATATCAGGAAATGCTGTAAGAGGGTTTTCAGGGGATACTGAAAGCTATCAAAAATTTCTTCTAGAATCCGATTTTGACATAATGATGAACTACGCCGCACAACAATGGACCACCGATTTAGCATTACCGATACTGGATAAAATCTCAACTAAAAAAGTTTTAGTTCCTTGCGGATATTCAGGACTCTATAATCGTGAATATACGGATTATTTTGAGAGAATGAAAAATTGGATAAATAAATATGATAAGTGTGTGTATTTATCAAACAGTTATCGAGACATAAATTTTGCAAGAAGTGTAGGGGCAAATAACGACGTTGTAATTCCAAATGGTGCCGCAGAAGAGGAATTTATCGAAAAATCAGATATTGATATAAAAAAAATGCTTAATATTCCTGAAAATCATTTTTTGGTATTACATGTAGGTTCACATACTGGTTTGAAAGGGCATGAAGAAGCAATAACCATATTTAAAAAAGCCAGGATTACGCAGGCTACTTTATTAATCGTGTCAGATAATTTAAATACGAAATGTGCTAAAAATTGTCATTTTCTCGCAAAAAAATATAAATGGAATCCTTTTTCAAAATTATCTGACAAAAATATAATAGTTACACCTTTATCTAGAGATGAAACTATAGCTGCCTATAAGCAGGCAGATCTATTTTTATTCCCTTCGAATATTGAATGCTCTCCTATTGTTTTATTTGAATGTATGGCCTCAAAAACTCCATTTCTTACAACTGATGTGGGTAATGCATCTGAGATAATAGAGGGGACTGGGGCAGGAGAGATATTGCCAACAATCAAATTTAAAAGCGGATATTGCACAGCAGAAATTAATAGCTCTGCAAAAATGTTACAAAATCTTTTCGATGATTTCGATCTAAGGCAAAGAATGGAAACTTCCGGATATCAAGCATGGAAAAATAAATTTACATGGGATAAAATTTCTAAAAGATATGAAGAAGTCTATGAGAAAATACTTGAAAAAAATGATATTCGGAACTAATAACTCAAAGTTTATTATCTTTATTTGTTTGTTGATCTTCTATTGTAAGACAGTTAGTGTTAAATCGATATAATGATTTATAAAAATTTTAATACAAGAAATTTTACCGAAAAATTCTTGAAATAGTATTAAACCATCAGAAAGTAAAAATCTGGATGAAAAGTGTACGTGGCCGGTCTTATGATGCTCATATTCCTGAAAAATGGTTTTCTGTAATTTCATCGGCACAGGGGGTTTCTGGAGAAAATATGATAATCGTTAAACTAATTGGCGGTCTTGGCAACCAGATGTTTCAGTATGCATCTGGAAGATATTTAGCACATAAGTACAGGACTGAACTAAAACTAGATATCCGGGATTTCAAAAACTATGCACTTAGAAATTATGACCTCAATTGTTTTGATATTATTGAAAATTTTGCCACATCCTCAGAGCTGTCTCACATATTATTTCCTTCGGACAGACCTGTTATAAAAGTTTCCAAACGTTTTATATGGAATGTTCTCCGCGTACAACCAATTGAATATATAAAAGAAACAGAATATAGTTTTCAGCAGAATTTCCTTAAATTACAGGATAACGTTTATCTTGATGGCTACTGGCAGAGTGAAAAATATTTTTTGGATATTGAAAACATTATTAGAAAAGAATTTAGTGTTGTAAAACCACTTACTTCGACAAGTCAGGACCTTGCAGAACGAATTAAGAATTGTGAATCTGTAAGTCTTCATGTGCGAAGGGGGGATTATGTGTCTGATCCAAAAACGAACAGTATGCATGGAGTTTGTGGGGTTGATTATTATCGTAATGCCATAGATTTGATTCGTGAAAAGATCGAAACCCCGTGTTTTTTTATTTTTTCGGATGATTCCGAATGGGCATGCTTTAATATTAAACCCAACGCACCCACAATTTATGTGAGGCACAATGACTACTCAAGGGACTATGAAGATATATTTTTGATGAGTATGTGTAAACATCATATTATTGCAAATAGTTCCTTTAGCTGGTGGGGAGCCTGGTTAAATGAAAATCCAGAGAAAATTGTTATTGCACCCAAAAAATGGTTTAATTCAAAAAATATGGATACTAAGGATTTATTACCTGATAAATGGCAAAAATTATAATCAGCGATTGTGGGTGAGAATATTCTAAAATATAGTTGTTATGACAGTGTACAGAGATGACTAATATTTTTCAGAAGCAGTGGGCAGTTTTCTTAATCAAACATTCTCTGATTTTGAATTTATAATAATCTGCGACGATCCAACCAATAAAACACGCCACGTTCTTAATAAATATCAGCAAAATGCCTCAAGAATAAAGATTTACTACCGGGAAATACAAGGATCGGTTAATTCGCTCAATAGGGGTAGTTCTTTTGCAAATGGTGATGCATTGCTAGCAATGGATGAGGATGATATAAGCTTACCGACTAGATTTGAAAAATAAGTTGAATTTATGGATAACAATCCTGAAATTGAAATCTCTGGAACCCGGATAAAAATAATTAGTGATATATCATAATATATTTTAAAACGTCCATATGACTACGAAACCATAAATATCCAATATGTTGTTTTTCTGTTCTATAGCCTTTTCAAGTGTGATTATCAGGAGAGATATTTTTACGAAAATAGGTTGTATTATGATCAAAATGAAAATTATGCTGAAGACTATGGATTATGGGTTCGAGCGGCAAATGTACTAAGATGTGCAAACATTCCGCAAGTACACCTGTATTACAGGATGCATGATTCCAATACCCCCAAATAATAATAAATTCAAATATATCTAAAAATAAGTCAATGATTTAGGGACACGATCGTATTTTGGACATATTTTTTTCTTAGATAAGTTCCAATGCCCCAATCAATCCAAAATTCACCATACAAAAGATATTTTTTAATCTGAGACAATTATTCAAAGATTTTTCTTGCTATGATACTTTTTATAATATGCATCACTTTTGGAGGAGAATATTTTGATTCAGTATCAACGAAAATATGTAAAATTATCAATATCAGTAGATGTTACATCAAACTTGTAAAAATTAGTTTTTACCAATCTCAAAGCAAATATAGTTCAAATAGTTGATGAAGCCATTATCTAAAAGAAATTTGTTACGATACTTATACAAAAAAAACTATGTAATATCTTATTTTCTAGATAGAATGGTTCTTGTGACATATTTTGAATTTATAGTGCAAAGGTGAATAAAAATATTAATCAGTTAGTTAATAACAGTTCTTTGGGAAGTTTTCATCCCCGAAGCAAGTTGCGGGTTATTCGACTAAAATAGAGATGGTTTGAGATTTTGGGGAATTTAGATATGGAGATTGATTACATAAACGGCCTAAAAACTGATGAAATATTTGCGATGTCAAAATACCAGATACGGATACATGAAAGGATAATAGACATAAAACTAAACCATATAGAGTATCCTATGATCTCAAAAAAAAGAATCATAAATGATGCGGTGAAATATCTGGTATATCCATTTATTGTAAACAGAAGAGTAAGAAGAAACAATATAAAACATATAACTAGTCAGGACCTGGCTTACATTCTGAAACTGGTAAAATTGGAAAAGACAATTGTTACCTGCCATGACATTATACCATGGGTATATGAAAATGACCGGCTACCTACTACGAAACTGAAAATGAAGGGATTAATGGAAGCTGATAAGATGATCACGGTTTCAGAATACTCAAAAAAAGATATTATAAAACATATGGGATATCCAGAAAATAAAATCAGTATAGTACATCCAGCAGTTGACCACGATATCTACTATGTGAAAAGGGATAGAGAAATCATAAATAAATTAGGTATTCCAGATACTAGCAAAGTAATTTTATACGTTGGCTCTGAATATCCGAGAAAGAATGTCCCCTTTTTAGTAGAAGCTGTTAACCAGCTGAAAAGGAAAATTCCAGAAATAAAATTCCTCAAAATCGGAACCCCACAAGCACCGGGTGCACGTGAGAAACTTATTGAATTGATTGAAATGCTGGGTCTACAGGAGGAGGTAATATTTGTAGGATACGTTTCCGAGAATGATATTGCGAAGTACTACAACGCTGCAGACCTTTTTGTATATCCCTCGTTATATGAGGGGTTCGGAATGCCTCCATTGGAAGCTATGGCGTGCGGGACACCGGTAGTAACTTCCAACGTAACATCATTGCCTGAGGTAGTAGCAGATTCTGCCATTACAATAGATCCACACGACATCGATGCATTTGTAAACGCAATGTATGATGTTTTAACGGATGAAAAATTAAGAGAAGCCATGATAAGCAGGGGGCTCAAAAGAGCGCAGTTATTTAAATGGGAAAAATCAGCTGAAGAAATGCGTAGAATATATGAGCAGCTAAACTCAAATCCCCTCTAAAGATCCTAATATCGAAAGTTTCAACCATCATGCACAAATACCACAATTTATCAATCACTAACCAGCAGGTCGTCTTTAACGCCTTTGAGAAAATACATGAGTAACGGCTTATTTTTGTAGAGCAGAGCCCATCCAACAAAAGAGAAGAACTTGAATCCAAGTAAATAAGCAAGGAATAACTGATATTGCTTACATGAAGCATACTGTTTCATGAATCAGAATTGATTTCTTGTATATTGATATAGGGCAAATCCCCTGATCTTATTGCTGGTGTCACTATCTGTATACCAGACTTTTCCCTTCGGAATATAACAATTTCATAAAATGCTCTTCTTGC
The DNA here is from genome assembly GCA_963763235.1 of uncultured Methanosarcinaceae archaeon. Classification (GTDB taxonomy): domain Archaea; phylum Halobacteriota; class Methanosarcinia; order Methanosarcinales; family Methanosarcinaceae; genus Methanosarcina. The sequence continues at coordinate 161,401 of CAVXNY010000013.1, forward strand.
ACGCACACACAATTCGATTTCTTCAAAATGGGCAAAATATTTTTATTTAAAAAGCCAATTTTATCTAATAACTCACTTTTTGCAAGCAGGGTACAACCAAGTACAGAATCACCTTTCTCAGCAGATATGGAGAAATCATCCTCAAATACAAAGCTAATAGTATCTCCATTATTCCATCGCATTCTAAAGCCTGCTGACTGAACACAACGGGGAAGCTTATAATCAAAAATAGGACCTCCAGGATCCCAATATCTGGATTGCTTTCCGCGATCTTAATTAATTCATCCAGAAAACAGCGATCTATAACAATATCATTATTCAACAAAAGAGTCTAATCTGCTTCAATTTTTTCATGCATATCCTATTGCTATGTTGTTTCCTTCTGCAAATCCACAGTTCTGATTGTTTTTAATTAGAATAACTTTTTTTCTGATGGTAAGGTATCCAGATCTTTTTTATGTCATCGCTAAATTTGAGTTCTTTTTGAGAATACTCTATTAAGCGTAGAGGTTATTATCCGAGTTATGCTTTAAAAAGTTTGATTCTACCCTGAGACTTACAGAAGCATATGTTTTTATTTTTCAACTGATTGATCTTTTTTAAATATCACGAAGATATTTAAAGGATTAAAAACGAGAGTTGGAAAATGGTATATGAAATATAAAACTTGATATGTGAATGGACGAAAAACTAAATCTGAGAAATTGAATCATTAAGTGTATGGAGATGTTATTTTATTAATGGATTAAAAACAAAATTAAAGGTTATAAAAGTAGGTTTCGACTGAAATTTTTACAACTATTCCATTTTTCTTTCTTTAAATTTGTTTGATCTTCTTAACATAATAACATTTATATACCATTATCGCATAATTCATTGTCCTCACACAAATGGAATCTGCGGGGGGATAATCCCAGTCTTTATATACAAGATCTGTCATGTATATATTCCTCACATGAAGCAATTGTGTGAGTTGAAATGCAAATTCCATTCGAGGATGTGATAAACTTCATTATTTGGCTTATAAAGGATATATTCATTATAATCCGAGGTTTATCTTAATTCTCTTTTATCTAATGGGGTCAGGAGTTTTTTCCTGTCTGACGAGGATTTTGTCGGTTCGGTTAATTCTGGTTGGTAGTTGTTTTACAAAAACATCTATCGCAAAACTGAAAATAACTGAATTGATAGTTGTTAGTGCAAGTTTCTGCGACCAATATCTTTAAGTGTGCGATACAATTGACAATTCTGGTTGATCCTGCCAGAGGTCACTGCTATCGGTGTTCGTCTAAGCCATGCGAGTCATATGTTCTTTGTGAACATGGCGTACTGCTCAGTAACACGTGGATAACCTGCCCTTGGGTCCGGCATAACCCCGGGAAACTGGGGATAATACCGGATAACGCATATATGCTGGAATTCTTTATGCGTGAAATGGATTCGTCTGCCCAAGGATGGGTCTGCGGCCTATCAGGTAGTAGTGGGTGTAATGTACCTACTAGCCGACGACGGGTACGGGTTGTGAGAGCAAGAGCCCGGAGATGGATTCTGAGACATGAATCCAGGCCCTACGGGGCGCAGCAGGCGCGAAAACTTTACAATGCGGGAAACCGTGATAAGGGGACACCGAGTGCCAGCATCATATGCTGGCTGTCCGGGTGTGTAAAATACACCTGTTAGCAAGGGCCGGGCAAGACCGGTGCCAGCCGCCGCGGTAACACCGGCGGCCCGAGTGGTGATCGTGATTATTGGGTCTAAAGGGTCCGTAGCCGGTTTGGTCAGTCCTCCGGGAAATCTGACGGCTTAACCGTTAGGCTTTCGGGGGATACTGCCAGACTTGGAACCGGGAGAGGTAAGAGGTACTACAGGGGTAGGAGTGAAATCTTGTAATCCCTGTGGGACCACCTGTGGCGAAGGCGTCTTACCAGAACGGGTTCGACGGTGAGGGACGAAAGCTGGGGGCACGAACCGGATTAGATACCCGGGTAGTCCCAGCCGTAAACGATGCTCGCTAGGTGTCAGGCATGGCGCGACTGTGTCTGGTGCCGCAGGGAAGCCGTGAAGCGAGCCACCTGGGAAGTACGGCCGCAAGGCTGAAACTTAAAGGAATTGGCGGGGGAGCACAACAACGGGTGGAGCCTGCGGTTTAATTGGACTCAACGCCGGACAACTCACCGGGGGCGACAGCAATATGTAGGTCAGGCTGAAGACCTTGCCTGAATCGCTGAGAGGAGGTGCATGGCCGTCGCCAGTTCGTACTGTGAAGCATCCTGTTAAGTCAGGCAACGAGCGAGACCCGTGCCCACTGTTACCAGCATGTCCTCCGGGACGATGGGTACCCTGTGGGGACCGCCGGTGTTAAATCGGAGGAAGGTGCGGGCCACGGTAGGTCAGTATGCCCCGAATCTCCCGGGCTACACGCGGGCTACAATGGATGGGACAATGGGTCCCTACCCTGAAAAGGGTTGGTAATCTCACAAACCCATTCTTAGTTCGGATCGAGGGCTGTAACTCGCCCTCGTGAAGCTGGAATCCGTAGTAATCGCGTTTCAATATAGCGCGGTGAATACGTCCCTGCTCCTTGCACACACCGCCCGTCAAACCACCCGAGTGAGGTATGGGTGAGGGCACAGACGTCGTGCTGTGTTCGAACCTGAATTTTGCAAGGGGGGTTAAGTCGTAACAAGGTAGCCGTAGGGGAATCTGCGGCTGGATCACCTCCTAAGCAATAAACACGCCAACCAGATGCCGATAAACCGACAAAACCTCAACAAATTTATTTATATGTGCACCTGATGATTGAATTATCAGGGAAGGACTGATTAGCTGCTTAGCAGGTAAATGAAGTCATGTATAGATATTGTATACTGGACGCTTACTGGACCTGGTTAGGTGTAACAGGAATTATGCTATCAGGGGGATGGCTCGGCTCAAGAGCTGATGAAGGACGTGCCAAGCTGCGATAAGCCTGGGGTAGGTGCATGGAGCCAATGAACCCAGGATCTCCGAATGAGACCTCTCCATAGAGATCAGTAATGATCAGGAACGCTCCGAATTGAAACATCTCAGTAGGAGCGGGAAAAGAAATCAACCGAGATACCGTTAGTAACGGCGAGTGAAACCGGCACAGTTCAAACCGAATCCCGCAAGGGAAATGTGGTGTTGTAGGGCTGTTCAAAAGTCTGGCGGCAAAATCAAACTTGCCTGAAACGGCAGACCATAGAGTGTGACAGTCACGTAGATGTAAGCCAAAAGATGGGAACATGTCCCTGAGTACCGTGCGTTGGATATCGTGCGGGAATCTGGGGGGCACCAACCTCCAAAACTAAATACTACTTGAGACCGATAGCGAAATAGTAGGGTGACCGAAAGCTGAAAAGTACCCCGAGAAGGGAGGTGCAAAGTGCCTGAAACCTGATAGTGATAGAACGATACGGCATAGAAGGATCTTTGACATGAAGGAAGCATTCGCGAGGATGTTGTACGAATGTCACTGCCAGTGTTGTATCTTACGTTTTGAAGAACGGGCCAGGGAGTGTATCTTGGTGGCAATGGCTAACCTTATACTTGGGCAGCCGAAGCGAAAGCAACATGTGCGCAATCCTTATGGATGAGGCACGACGTATACAAGTGCGTGGAGTCACTGGGGTACGACCCGAAGCCGGGTGATCTAGGCGTGGGCAGGTTGAAGCGTGGCGAAAGCTACGTGGAGGACCGCAAACGGTTTTGATCTGCAAATCATTCGTGTGACCTGCGTCTCGTAGTGAAATGCTAATCTAACCCGGCATCAGCTGGTTCCTTCCGAAACATGTCGCAGCATGACCTGACTGGAGATCGTCAGTGGAGTAGAGCACTGATTAGTGGTTCAGGGGGAGAAATCCCTCACCCACCTGTCAAACTCCGAACCCACTGTCATCTAAGAAGGTTGGAGTCCGGACTACTGGGGTAAGCTTGTAGTCCGTAAGGGAGACAACCCAGCCCGTGGTTAAGGTCCCTAATTGTCGACTAAGTGTTAACACTAAAGGGCGTCCCAAGCCCAAGACAGCTGGAAGGTTAGCTTAGAAGCAGCTACCCTTCAAAGAGTGCGTAACAGCTCACCAGTCGAGGTTTGGGGCCCTGAAAATTGACGGGGCTCAAGTCGACTACCGATACCACGGAGTACCGTAAGGTAATCTCGTAGGAAGGCGTTGTGTTCGGGCAGAAGCAGGGCTGTAAAGTCCTGTGGACCGTTCACAAACGAAAATCCTGGTAATAGTAGCAGCAAAGCAAGGTGAGAATCCTTGCCGCCGAAGGGGCCAGGTTTCCTCGGCAATGTTCGTCAGCCGAGGGTTAGTCGGTCCTAAGATGTGTCGTAATTCGAGCACGCCAAAAGGGAAACAGGTTAATATTCCTGTACCATTTAGCAATAAGTCTGACGTCTCAGGGCAGGCCAGGCGGTGTTGTCGCGCCGTCTAAGCAGCGAAACCTGTGGAGAGCCGTAATGGCGAGAAGCGGGTGAATCTGTGATGGCTTAAGCTGGCTGCACCCAGGGACCCGTGAAAAGGATAGCTAAATGTCCGTACCGAGAACTGACACAGGTGCCCCTAGCTGAAAAGGCTAAGGCGTGTCGGAGTAATTCAGTTAAGGGAATTCGGCAAATTAGCTCCGTAACTTCGGGAGAAGGAGTGCCTGCTTTGTAGAAAGCAGGTCGCAGTGACCAGGGGGCTCTAACTGTCTAATACCAACATAGGAGATTGCAAACCCGTAAGGGCTAGTACAATCTCTGAATCCTGCTCAGTGCAGGTACCTGAAACCCCGGTTCAACGGGAAGAAGGGCCTGTAAACAGCGGGGGTAACTATGACCCTCTTAAGGTAGCGTAGTACCTTGTCGCTTAATTGGCGACTTGCATGAATGGATCAATGAGAGCCCTACTGTCCCTAACTGGAATCCGGTGAAGCTTACATTCTAGTGCACAGTCTAGAGACCTCTAGGGGGAAGTGAAGACCCCGTGGAGCTTTACTGCAGCCTGTCGTTGGGTTGTGGTTCTGGATGTACAGTGTAGGTAGTAGACGTCGAAGCGGGTGCGCTAGCATCCGTGGAGTCGCAATTGGGACACTACCCTTCTGGGACTACGACCCTAACTCTGAGAAGAGGACACCGATAGGTGGGCAGTTTGCCTGGGGCGGGACGCCCTTGAAAAGATATCAAGGGCGCGCAATGGTTGACTCAAGTGGGTCGGAAACTCACTGAAGAGTGCAAGAGCATAAGTCAGCCTGACGTTATTCAGCATAGCAGTGGATGACGAGACGAAAGTCGGCTCTAGCGAACTTTTGTGCCTCCTTGGTGGGGGCCAAAAATGACAGAAAAGTTACCCCGGGGATAATTGAGTCGTTGCCGGCAAGAGTACATATCGACCCGGCAGCTTGCTACCTCGATGTCGGTTCTTTCCATCCTGGCCGTGCAGCAGCGGCCAAGGGTGAGGTTGTTCGCCTATTAAAGGAGATCGTGAGCTGGGTTTAGACCGTCGTGAGACAGGTCGGTTACTATCTACTAGAGGTGCCGGAGGTCTGAGGGTAAGCTGCTTTTAGTACGAGAGGAACCAAGCAGCGGCGCCACTGGTGTACCGGTTGTCCGACAGGGCAACGCCGGGCAGCTACGCGCCAAGGAATAAGAGCTGAATGCATCTAAGCTCGAAATCTGGCCTAAAAAGAGACCTCCTTAAGGATTCCGGTAAAAGACCGGTTTGATAGAAACGGGATGTAAGCACCAAGGCAACGAGGTGTTCAGTCCGCGTTAACTAACCATCCGTTCCTTCACCATACCAGGTCTAGGCGAAATTCAGTATGCAGTAGTTTTATACATGACTTTTTTGTCCTATAACACAATCCTATTTGTAGGAGAGTATGGCGGCCATAGCGGCAGGGTAACTCCTGTACCCATCCCGAACACAGCAGATAAGCCTGTCCACGTTCCTTACTGTACTGAAGTGCGCGAGCCTTCGGGAACTCTGGATAGTTGCCATATTCACCCCATACTATGATAATGATTTACTACTTTTACTAATTTTTTTCGCTAAAAGCCTTATTGATGATGCACTTTTTGTTGGCATTTGACTATGGGATATTTTATTTGTAAATATGTAATTATGTAGAAATTTATATAATTCTATACTTAAACTTTAATGTGTTTGAGTTGTTGTTTGCATTTGTGATTACATAGCAGCTTGCTTTGGTAATACAATATTTGGGATAGTTATATTAATGAGCCGATTTATATTTAATTTAACCTTGTCAAATATTACAAAGTTATATAGTATTTTGTCACAAAAAACGCATCTTATCGACAAAATTGAAAAAAATGTCATAACAAAAGATCATGAAATATAATTTTTGATCTTATAGTTATTTGGGAGCATGAAGCTCTTTGTGCCTAATAAAATTATTTTATGTCAAATATGGGTTTAAGATGCTTTAGTGTAATAAAATGGGATTACTGCTTATAAATTATTTTGTTGATAGTGGATCATGCTTTACATCGTTTTTTACCCGGAAGTTTTGTCTAATTTGTTGCTGATTTCTATATTTGACTTGATTTTTTTTGATTGCTATTTTTTTTGAGCTGATTCTCTTGTTTCTGAATAGATAACTCATTCCAGAAGATGTTTTTTACCGATCTTTGCATTGTTGTATCAAGACTTTTTGATTTGCTCCCAAGTATCCTGCCTCTGTAAAAAATTTAAATTTTCTGAAAATCCTAAATCGAATCATGAAGGTATGTCGTTGTTGTTTTGAATCTTCTTATAAACTCATATTTCTGGTTATTATATTATAACTTTTATGTCCAAAGTGTGACTTACCACCCTTTTTTGTCCATGTTCCGCCTGTGTTTCTCCTTGTTTTTACTTCATTTTCTTGAGATTTATCTGCTTTTGCATTTCCAGGATCTGAATGGATAAAAGTAGCAACCAGCATCCTTCCATTTTTTATTTTCAAACTAAGACAATCAAGTTGGCTTTGCAACTGTTTCCATAGTTCTTCTCCTTTGCAATAATCACTAATTTTCTTTCGGAATGATTAGACAGTGATACTACCTGGTATATACTCAGGAAAACTCGTAATTAACCTTAAAAAATCAATAATACATTGTTTTTCAGCTAAAAAGCTGAAAGATAATGCAGTTGATGTAAAAAATATTTTAAATTTAATAAGGACATTAGCTTCAGGTTTACCTCTTTAACTGTTTTGTTAAAATATGTTAATTCAAAAATGATATGAAAAGATTTTCAATCAATTAAGGAATCAATTTCAGTCAGTATATCTCCAACTGATGAAGACGTTTGTATTAATTCTTTAAAAACAACATTATCAATAATTTTAACATGTAGAAATTATTATTAAGCGTTTTAACTCTCCAACACTTAAATGCAAAGGAGTTTTTGAAATTCTCCTTAGTATTAAAATATAGGTCTGCTATGATAAATCCATTTTTCCCATTTTTTGAAGTATTAATTTTTTACGTGAGTACTATGATTCGAATTAGCACGGTTTGAGATTTTCGTAAAATATTTACAGATTCTTTGTGAAATTATAATTTAGTTTATTTATTCCCAGCTATAGTGCTTGATCTATATTTTTATTTTTGAAGTCTCATTCAATTTTTTTAAGCGCAAGTTCGATGGCATCTATAAGGCTGTCTTTCGGGATGATGGTTGCAACAGGAATATTAATTATTTTTTCTATAGTTGGGCTTACTATTGGGGCACATACCAGGGCTTTTGCTCCATCTCTTTCAGCGTTAACAGCTGCTATTATTGCTTCTTCCATTGAGGTTGCTGAATATTCCCTTATTGTGACTAGTTTGCCAGCTATTTTTTTCTTAGTTTCTACGATATTGTCAAGCACCGAGCGAGCTGCAATTACTGCTATAAAATCTCCACTGTCTGATTCGGTGATATCGCGGATTGTTTTCACTATCTGACGGAGGGTTTTTATATTTGGATCTCGGTTACCGGATAAAATTTTATAAAGGGTACTTGGAGGGATATTCGCTTTTTTGGCAAAATCTACGGCAGTAAGGTTAAGGTCCTCCTTAATTACAATCGAAAATGTTTTTTGAAATATATCGTCGGATTCGAAAGCTGATTTAATAACTTTATCTGCAGCATTCATGAGATTCAACCTCTGAAATCCTGTAAAGACTTTTAATGGGTATAAATATTTTGCACCTAAAGGTGTTTTGGATCAGATAAAAATATATCTAAATGTATTAATAAACTTGGTATATAGTGTTATTTCCCGAATTTTTTCAGTTGCAAAATCATTCATACAAATTATATATATCTACCTATATACATTGTTTAATTATTAAGATTGGAAAACAATGCCAATAGATCCCTTTAATAGGATTAACTACGCTAATTTAGGTGGGTTTATCTTTATATTTGTCAATTATTGATTATGCTTTTTACCATCAATTAGTAATCATGAGTATATGTTGCGTCAAAAAAGGTATCTCAATTGATTTTAGGTAGGGTGAATAGTTACCTCTCGATAAATAATAGTGAACAAGTAAGCAAACAAATTTTATATATTTATTAAATTTGTAGAATGTCAAATATAGGTGGACTACGCTTTAAGGCTCAGATTTTATTCCAGTCGAATATCATAAGCTTGCTGGGGGGGTGGGAACTCCCCCGAAAACAGTTATTAACTAACCTAGATATATGTCAAATTACCTTTGAACTATAAAATGAAAATGTGTCATGCAAATTATTATATTTATAAATATAAAATATCACATGTTTTTTGTATGAAGTGTCAAAAAAATTTATTTTAGAAAATGACGTCATCAAATATTTGAATTATCTGTTCTTTGAAATTGGTAAAAGATTTTGTTTTGAGTATGATACTATCTGTAATGATGGTGCTCAGATGCATTTTTTGTTGGTGTTGAACCAAAATATTCCTCTTCAAGAGTAATGCTAGATTTTAAAAAGTATCACAACAAAAAAATTTTAAAAAATCCACGAAGTTTGAAAAACAGTTCTAATGTGGGAACTGTGTAGTAATGAAGGTTTCATTGGAACCGTGGGTGATGGGACCGCTGCTGTTGTAATTAAAAAGTATGTCAAATATTAGAAAAACAAGTCAATAAAAGAATATAACCAAATGTAGAGTTTTGATTCTGAATAATCCCTTTGATATCCCGTGCTTTGCCGTGGGCATATCCGGTTACTTCAACCTTGTTGAGTCACTGGAAGTTTGGTTCTCACTTAATTTTTTGTTAAATGATCAAATGGATTAGTAGATAGACTTTACGAACAAATGACAAAGGGTGGAAGTAAGAACCAATTGATTTTTTTGAGAAAATCCTTCTTCATAGGTATTGTTTAGATAGTTTCAGAAGATATTGTTAGGCTAGTAAAGGTTACAAGTTATGAATATTTCATTAGTTATAGATAATTTCGATAAACTCTCATTTCAGCAAGTTACTATATAGGCTCTATAAACAACCAGCCAAACATTGCGGTTTATATAAATTCTCTAAATTCTTTTTCTAAGGTCCTAATACAAGTATACATGTACTAAGTATAAAAGGTAATCAAGTTTTAATGGAACTTAAAATCGCTACATATTAACTAGGACTACTTCAGAATACTCTGTTGAGAAAATGGATCAAGGAAAACTGACTCCTATGAGATGGATATTACAATATTTGGAATGGCTGCAGCATGAGATGGCACTAACGCTATTTCAGCTAAAAAGATCGAGAACTTCTTCCTACCGCATTCCTTCCCAAAAAAGTAGGGTGAAGGAAGGTAATTGGCGCATCATCGTACAATCTGGGCATATGGAGCTGAACCACATATGATGTGTTCGTTTGATGAGCGGAAAACTTGTGGGAGATCATCCGTATATTGTGGAGCAGATTATGAATATGTATATTAATGCAACCTAATGTACCAAAGTGCACTTGTCTGAGGTAGTCAAATTTTTTAAATAAAACTTCAAATTATCTTGAAACTGTGAGGATGGCCCTTAAAGAATGGTATAGAGTTTGGATTATAGATCATTCACTGATTGAAAACTCAAATGTCTGTTCCTAAATGTTCTTTATGAGCTTAATTAAACTCATAAACCTCTGACAAAAGAAGATATCTTTGATAAGAGTTTCTATGAGAAAGCGATAAATGTGAAACGAAACAGAAAAATTAATAAATAAAGATTTAATCATAGTGGTCATTTGCCACCGCTTTCCTAATGGGTGATTTGAACTTTTTTATGAAAAATGAAGTCTGCCGGAAAGATAAAAAAGTAAGACTTCTTTTGATTAGACATGAAAAGTGGTTTCATCAAAATAATAAAAGAAAACAGTATTGAAGCATTGTCTCTCATAATTGTAGTCATGATTTGGCAGCTTGTAGCGGATAGAATTGTACATAATAGTTTTCTTCTTCCTAGTTTTTATGATGTAATAACTTCTTTCTTTGCCCTTGTCAAAAACGGGCTAGTTTTTATGGATATATTCGTAAGTTTACTTCATTTTTCATTGGGGATTACTGCAGCACTTATAATTGGAATTCCCCTCGGAATATCTATGGGATGGTTCAAAAAAGTAAACAGAGCAGTGGACCCTATTATCGAAATATTGCGGCCGATCCCTCCGCTTGCCTGGATTCCATTCGCAATTGTATGGTTTGGACTTACACATCAGGCTGCAGGTTTTGTTGTGTTTGTAGGAATGGTATTTCCAATTATTATCAATACTTACACAGGTTTTAAAAATGTACCAAAAGTTAATGTTGAGGCAGCAAAGGTTCTTGGATGCACCAAAAATATAAAGCTCATACGTTTTATTGCTATCCCCTCAGCTATGCCTTCAATTGCTGCAGGAATCAGAATTGCCATGGGAGTAGGTTGGATGTGCCTTGTTGCTGCAGAAATGTTCGGAGCCAGCGAAAGGGGACTTGGGTACCAGCTCTGGTTTAATTATTACCTTCACAGGATGAATTTTGTGGTAGTATATATGCTCCTGTTGGGATTTCTGGGGCTTTTTATCGACCATTTTTTCAGATATTACGTGGATTCAAAATTACTGAAATGGACGGCAGGAACTGTGGTGTAAAATGGGTCGAGTAAGCGTAATAAATGTTTCACGAACATTTACAAAAAAAGAAGATAAGTCTGAGACAGAGGCTTTAAAAAAAGTGAGCTTTGATGTGGAGGATGGAGAGTTTGTCTGCCTTCTGGGTCCGTCTGGCTGTGGCAAGACGACACTTCTTAGAATCATTGCGGGACTTGAAACCCTTACCTCAGGAGAAATTACTCTAAACGGGATTCCTATAACAGGTCCAGACCCTAAAAGGGGAATGGTTTTCCAGCAATACTCCCTCTTTCCCTGGAGAACCGTTATGGATAATATCACCTTTGGCCTCGAAATGCAAGGGATTAAAAAGGTTGAAGCCAGGCTACAGGTGGAGAAGTATATAGAGCTTGTGGGCTTGGAGCAGTTCAAAAATAGCTATCCATTTGAACTATCTGGAGGAATGCAGCAGCGAGCTGCCATTGCCCGAGCTCTTGCGAATGAGCCCGTAGTACTCCTGATGGACGAGCCTTTTGGGGCCCTTGATGCTCAAACTAGAAATATCCTACAGGATGAGCTCCTTAAAATATGGGAGCAAAAACATGTGACCGTCCTTTTTGTGACCCACAGCGTTGATGAGGCTGTTTTTCTTTCAGACCGGGTGGTAGCTATGACATCAAGGCCAGGAAGGGTAAAAGAGATTGTAGATATAGATCTTCCCAGGCCACGACGTCGGACGGGTCCCGAAGCTAATCGTTTAAGGGATCATGTTCTAAAACTTTTAGAAGAAGAGAGGCTAAAAAGGTGAGCTTTAAAGGGAGAAAGAATATAATAATGATTTAACGAAATTTATTTTTTATCCAGGATAATGAAGTTTGCTAATGGTTCTATATTTCCTATAGAAATTTTCCCTATTATTCTAGGGTTAGGTTCTGCTTTTATATAACCTATAAAACACATCCAGGTTTGACAAGAGTATCTCCCTGGAGGAGCAGCATTACTCTAGCTCTATTTAGAAGGATAAGCCAAATATTGCCTCTATATTTCTCAGGATTTTTGTCGCTGTACATGCACTAGCCTTCTTGGTTTCACATTACTTCGAACAACCTCACCTTTACCAAGTTCAAGCCTGCAAGTTGCAGTAAGGTCTTACCATAACTTTACCTCCTGCCCAACAATTAAGTCGCTTTCCAACGTAAGGTTTTTCTTGAGAAAAACTTTTTGTTCAATTATGTAGATATTGGACACGGGGGCAATACTTTATAAAAAAAGCATTAACAGTCCCCCTCAATTATTTTTTCTGATCATCGTTATAAGATAAATATTGTATTTGTATACTTTTTCCACAAATTTTGTTATCAAGTTTCCAAAATATGATTGAATATTTGTCTATAATAGCTGGAATGTTAGCTATCAACTTCCATAAATAAAGTTCATATCCTTGAGAGCTTGAAATTAGAGGAACTAATAAGAACTGAAAAGCAGATAAATAAATGGGCAAAAACAACTATTAAGAACTTCTTTTTTTTGAAAATTTTATTATTTTTTGGATTAGTTATTGATTACAGAGGATTTCGATAAACCACTAAATTTCGTCATATTCTTATAAACTGTCTATAATAATTCGTGAAAATCAGAGGTTTATCGAAATCCTCTACAGTCAATTGCTAGTAGAATAAATGATAAATTTTGTTTATCCTATAGGCTAATATAATGGTTCATATTTTCTTTTTCTGATTAGTCAATTCAAAATTAGGCGAATATTGCAATGTGAGATTCTGCAGGTTTCAATTATGAATGTCAACTCATTATTCCGGAAGCTGCTTGATTTTTACTCCAAGATTGGACAAATCTTTGAAGAAGTAAGGATAAGAGATGGATACAGATTCAGTTGTGTCAATTGTAGTATTCCCTGCTACCATCCCTGCTATTGCAAGGGCCATCACAATCCTGTGGTCGTGCCAGCCGTGAACTACTGCTCCCTTAAGTTTACCTCCTGTGATGGTCAGACTGTCCTTCTCTTCTTTAAGGCTGATTCCAAGCTTTGGAAGTTCGGTTGCAAGGGCATGAAGTCGGTCAGTTTCCTTATATCGGACATGTTCTGCATTTTCGATTCTGCTTATTCCTTTAGCAACTGCAGCCAGAACAGCGACTGTAGGGACAAGATCAGGGGTTGCCCCGGCGTCAAAGGTGATGGCTTTTAACTGTTTTCCTCCTCTGACAGTTACAGTGCCAGCTTCTTTATCCCATGTTATATCTGCTCCCATTTGTTTCAGAGTTTCAATAATCAGCTTATCCCCCTGTTTAGAGGGATATAAATTTTTGATTGTAATTTTCGACTTGTCTGTTAGAGCTGCTGCTGCAAGAAGATAAGAAGCAGAAGAAAAGTCGCCGGGAATTGTATAGTCTTTAAGATCATATCTTTGTTTCCCGGGGATAATGAACCTAGTTCCATTGTTACTGTCTTTTGAAATTTTAGCTCCTGCCAGTTCAAGCATCTCCATTGTTATGTCCACATAGGGTTTTGACTTCAATTTCCCTATAATGGAAAGACTGGTGCTATTTTCTGCAAGTGGGCAGGCTATAAGAATGGCCGAGATAAATTGAGAACTGAGAGATCCATCAATATTCACGTCAGTTCCTTTAAATCCACCTTTGACTACAAGAGGGGCTCTCTCGTTTCCTTGAGTGGAGCAGGCGCTGACACCCAACTTGTTGAGAACATCGAGAAGAGGCCCATTTGGCCGGGTGCGCAGGGAATTGTCTCCAGTGAGCACTGTGATTCCATCGGTAAGGCCTGCAACTGCCGTCATGAAGCGAAGTGTTGTCCCTGAATTTGCAGCATCAATTACATCTTCCGGAACATTGGGTTTTCCATTAACTCCATGGATAATGAGATTTTCTTCCTCCCTTTCAATCAAGGCCCCGAACATCTCTGAAGCCCGGATTGTAGCAAGGGTGTCGGCGGAAATCAGAGGGTGATGCACAATTGATTCTTTCGAAAGGGCTGCCAGGGTTATAGCCCTGTGAGTATAACTCTTTGATGGTGGAGCAAAGACTTCTCCTTTAACTGATGATTTGCTAATAGAAACGCGCATATATCATAGCTCTCCTACTTTTATTTTAAACTTTTTTTCCAAAATTCAGGTGGTCTGTTTGTGTGTTTTTGGTACTGATTAAAAATTTAGTTTTAGGAATTTAATTCACAACTTGTACAATACTTTCCACCATGTATAAGCCATGGTCATAGGAATGAGCTGAAATGCTGATAGCAGTTATCGTACAGTGTTTTGCTCTTCTACTCTTCAGGCATGTATTAGAGGAGCTTCGAGAATCCATCAAGATTTACTGGTCAGCTCCTGCTACATAATTCTTTCTGGAAAAATGGTTATGTGTGCACTCTTATCCATTATCTCAAAGTTATTGAGAGTCATAAAAGGTATCCCTCAACTTTTGTGTATAAAGGGGAGATCCATGTAGCTGCTATTTCCTGCCTGGATGTGGGGTTTTCCTGAAATTTATTAATCATAGATTCTATCTGGTCTATTTTTCAGTTCCAGTTAAGAAAGCTCTGTTAGTATGTTAATTTAAAATCCTGTATGTAATCATTCACTTTCAATTCTCAAACCCAGTCGATAAAGTTGGCTTTGCAACTGTCTTCATATTTCTTCTTTGCAGTTATCAATAATTATTTTTCTGAATGATTAGACTTTGGTACTATCTGGTATGTACCAGGAAAACCAAGAAATTTCCTGAAAGAAATTCTATCAATACATTGTTTATCAAGAGCAAATTCAGTAAGAGTTTTCATGAGTAAAAATTATTGTTAAGAGATTTAAACTCTCTAATACTTAAATTCATAGGAGTTTATAGAAATTCTCTAAGATATTAATTTTTTTATTGAGTATAGTGGAAAAATTTATCAAATAATGACATTATCAACTATTTGAAATATATTGTGCTTTGAAATTGGTACAAGGTACATTTTTGAGTTGACGGAATAGGTAGTATTAGTGATCATATACATCTTTTCGTTGTTGCTGAACTAACATAAATACCTATATTGTTTATCTATGATTAATTCTATTAAGTTAGTATGGATAATTCAAAGATCTTAAAAGATTATTTAAGGAAGTGTCAGGCAGATGGACTGACGGAAGAGACAATTGCAACTGCTGAATATACACTTATAAAGTTCATAGAATGGTGTGGAGATAGAAAATTAAAGGAGTTTACTACAGACGATATTTATGATTATCTGGATTTTATAAATGCCTATACATACATCAAAGCTGGTAAGGCAGTTAAGTACTCGCCTGGTACACAACAAAAAATCCGAACGGTTTTAAAAAAATTCTTGACCTTTATAAATCATGAACTAGGAGCCGTAATTAAATTGCGGACGCTAAAAAATGGGAAAATCCCCGAAGATATTTTGACTCGCGAAGAAATTGAAAAATTAATTGATTCATGTCTAAGTAACAGAGATCGGGCTATAATTGCTACCTTTTATGAAAGTGGAGCTAGAAGGGGGGAATTACTAGCGGTCCAACTTAAGCATGTGACTTTTGACGAGAATGGGGCAATTCTTAATATACAGAAAGGGAAAACAGGAAGTCGTCGAGTTAGGCTTGTATTAGCTTCATCTTACCTTAAACAATGGATTGACACGCATCCATTAAAGAACGATCTTGATGCGTACCTATTCTGTTCAACTAATTCTCCTTTTGGAGTCATCACATTTGTAGGACTTGCAGATCGACTCCACCAAATAGCTAGTAGAGCGGGTATCCAGCCAAAAAGAGTTTACCCACATGCGTTTAGACATGCTAGAGCAACACACTTAGCCGAACAATTACCTGAACAACTTTTAAAAGATTATTTAGGTTGGACGAAATCAAGTACCATGGCGAGTGTGTATGTGCATATGTCGGGTCGAGATGTGGATAATGCTATACTTAAATTGCATGGGATCGAGACCGAAGAAGCTACCAAAAAATTCACTGTTAATAAATGCCCACGTTGTAAGGAAATAAATCCAGAAAATGCTTTATTTTGTTTTAAATGTGGACTGCCACTTACGCAGGAATCTGCAACAACTGTAGAATCCATAAAAACAGATTATGTGCAGCTTGCAGATCTGGACGAAATTAGAGAAATGAAAAATACATTAAAACAGGAGCTGGAAGAAATCTCAAAACTAAAGGAGATGATGCTCAAAACAGGAAAATGATTTATTTATAGTTTTTATGGGATCATAGCTTAAAGAAATCCCATTTTTGCTCTGCATTTTTCGTAGTAGTTATTTAAAAAATTATCGTAAGCTTTTAGATTAGACGACGGGTTTTTATCCTGTTCCGAAAGCAACAGCTCTAAGAATTTATGGTCTTCTCGCACGAATTCTTTTTCTTCGATGGAGACAGTACCTTCTAAAATATCTCTCTGAAAACTGTGGTCGAAAAGTAGCTCCATAGATATTAATTCAGTTCTCCACTTTAATTTTACTATTTGCATCATTTCATCAGTCTTCTCTATCCACTTTTTTTCCCCTAAGATTCTATTAAAGATCTCGTTTGACAATTTATCTTTTATAATCTTCAATTGTTCCCCTAGTATATAAGTGGGTCTTGTCTGTAACTTTGTAGACAACTCTTTAGACATCTTCGAAGATATTATACTATATGCCACGGAATTGGATAGATCTTCGACTGTCACTTTGTATATTCTTTCATCTAATATTTTTTCACTTGGTATTATAAGTACATCTCCCAGTATTTGTTGAAAAATTGTTTCAAATATTCTAATCTCTGCAGAGGATTCTAGATATGTTTGACACATAACTGCTGTCTGTGGATCATTTATGCATTCATTATAAACGTCCAACCAAATATTTGGGTTTTCCAAAAGCCTTTTCATGAATTCAAAGTAAGGTTTATTAGTTGGTTTTTCGACAGGCAACTGATCTCTCCAGTAAGTAGCGCCGGGGGATAGTTTACAAATTTCATCAACTTTGGCATATAAAGTTTCAAGATCGTTCGTTAAACACATATTAAAAAAGGAAAGTGATAGAAATAACTGAATACGGTACTTTTTGTGAATAGGAGCTTCTAGGATATAGTCATCATAAGGATCCCCTTGGTGTAAACCGTGCCGATAAAGTATTATATCTAAAGATTTTTTGTATTTATTTAATCGTATATCAGGGAAATGAAGCATGATATTTGATAAATTTTTAATTCTTTTTGTGTCCCACAAGTTAGCAAATCCCGGCTTCGTCAGAAGTTTGTCTATGCACGAATATGGGTGGTATTGTAAGTCTCTCAGATGCTTTTTTATGTTCCCTTGATCTATTATCTTGTATTTTTCCCCCAAAAATTCTCTTATTTCTGGCTCTGGAACGGGCCCATCACTACTTATGATGAATTCAATTATTCCAGCTTTAACTTCATTCCATTTTAAGTGATCTCCTTGATTTCTTCGCATATGCTATAAATTCATATATTTTATAAAAAATTATGTGAAAACTTATTTTATTAAAGGTATAGGGTATTATTTTTGAATAATACCTTCTGGTATTCTTTTTTAAAAATACCACTTTCTATATTTATATACAATTACGCATATTCCTTTAACTGTGATAAAAATGATTTTAAATATATGTAACAGAAAAATTCAGAAAGTAAGATATTCTTTTCTGATTCCCTTGCCCGTGCAGTGGATTAAAAACATGAAATTGGCCAAAGGGAATTCACTAAAGATAGAAATGCAAGATGACCACAGCTTGAGAATGACCCCAGTTCCACAGACCCGCCAAGACTCTGAAGGAACCAGGGAGCCAACACCAGACTATGAAAAGAGGTGCAAGCAATGAATACTATTACTGCAACTAATAAATCATTTTTGGAATGGGCAAAGCAAGTAAACCATCACCATCCTGACATTTTGGAGCACATGAGGAAGAGCATTGACCCCCTGGAACGAGTCATCGCAAAACGAATTATGCAAACTGCAGGAGGCTGCTAAGGATGACGACAAATTATGATCCGAAACCTTCAGGACTTGCACAAGCCAAAGCGATAACAGTACTAACAGAGGAAAGGAGAGCGGTATAAATGGTTTTCGATTTCAGCAAATTAAAGTTACCGACTACATTCGAGCAGGGAATCCTTACAAAGAAACTGGTGACAACGATTCCGGTGAGAAAACCGAGATCTGGACTTGATTTTTTCCGAGTCAGGCCCGAGCCGGAGTGGACATTCCAAACTTATTTGCTAGACTTGAAAGATGGTGACGAGGAGAAGTATCTAGTTCACCCTGACCTGGTACCAGAATTGCTCTCAACAGGGAAACTTAAACCTGTGACCATCTACATCGTCATTACCTTCACTGGGCAGGTTTTACTTCTGTCAGACATTCCACATCCCGATATGGATGGCAAGGATCATGAGTATAATAGATCTCGGAGGATTGCATATGAAATTGCTAAATCTAAATGGATAAAGATCCAATCCAACAAGCCTTTGTATAGCTATGATATTATTGAAGCTGTAAGCGAGCTCCCTGAGCCAATCTGGCCTGAAGAGCCTGCAACAATGGATAAAGCGCTAGAAGTTGCTTTTAAAAATAATTTAATAGAATCCCATGACCACCCGGTATTAAAGAGATTGCGAGGTGAGCTTTGAATGCTCACTCCTTTTTTTAATAGAATTTTTGTAATAGATTTTGAGTTTATTGCTACTCCCGGAGAAAGACCTTCACCAGTTTGTCTCGTTTCTCATGAAATTATTTCAGGAGAAACAAAAAGAATTTGGCTCGAAGGTAAAGACCAACTTTCAATGAATCCGCCATATTCCATGGGCGATCAAGACCTTTTTGTTGGTTATTACAGCTCTGCAGAATGGAATTGCCATCTCGCTTTAAATTGGCCTTTACCTATTAATGTGGTTGATCTATACGCAGAGTTTAGATTGATTACGGATGGTCTACTAGGCATCTCAAAAGGGCTATTAGGAGCCTGCCAGAAGTTTGGTGTGAATGCAATCTCTGAATCTGAAAAAGGGGCATTCCGTGATAGAATTCTGCAAGGTCCACCATATACGGCAGAAGAGAAAGAGAATATTCTCATGTACTGTGCAAGTGACGTCCAAGTGACAGTAGAGCTATTCAAAAAAATGCTTCCCTTTGTTGAAATTCCGAGAGCTTTATTTCGTGGTCAGTACATGAAATCAATAGCTTTCATGGAACATTATGGGATCCCAGTAGATGTGGAAACCCTACAGAGATTGAAAGCAAACTGGGTACCAATTCAGGAGAGACTTATTCAGGATATTGATAAGGATTATGATGTTTATGATGGGACTACATTCAGGGTTTCTAAGTTCGAGCAGTATTTGAGTACAAATGGAATTTCTTGACCTAGGACTGAGAAGGGGAATTTAGAGCTGAAGGATGATACCTTTAAGGACATGGTGAATTCTTACCCTCAGCTCCAGGGATTGAAAGATCTTCGGTATATTTTGGGACAATTGAGGCTTTCAGACATTCCAGTTGGATCTGACGGACGAAATAGATGTTTATTATCACCTTTTGGGACAAAAACTGGAAGAAATGCTCCAAGCACTTCTAAGTTTATGTTTGGGCCTGCAGTATGGCTTAGAAGCCTTATCAAACCTGAAAAAGGTAAAGTGCTAGCTTACATAGATTATTCCCAGCAAGAATTTTGTGTTGCAGCTGCTTTGTCGGAAGATCCTGAAATGAAAGCAGCCTATGAGTCAGGAGATCCTTATCTAGCATTTGCAAAACAGGCTGGAGCAATGTCACGGGAAGCAACAAAATCGACTCATAAAGCTGCAAGGGATCTTTTTAAAGCTTGTGTATTGGGGGTTCAATATGGTATGGGGCCCGATAGTCTGGCTTTGCGTATAGGCAAATCAACTCCCTACGCCAAAGAACTACTAAGGCACCACAAGAGAGTTTACCAAAAGTATTGGGCTTGGTGTGATCATGTCCTGGATACCACTCTTCTTTTCAGAAGGATAAATACCTGTTTTGGTTGGCAAATGCACATATTTGGGGGAGAGAAGAAAGAAGGAAGAACAGTCAAAAATTTCCCTTGTCAAGCTACAGGTGCGGAAATTCTCAGAGTCGCCTGCATTCTTCTTGTCGAAAATAATATCAAAATCATTGCTCCAATCCACGACGCAATTCTCATTGAATGTGATGAGGAAGAAGCAGATGAGACCATTTTACAAGCTCAGAAATTAATGACTAAAGCTTCTTCCATAGTTTTGGGGTCTGGTAATTCTATTAAAACGGAAGCTGATGTCATCAAATACCCTGATAGATATTCTGACCCTAGGGGAGTTGAGACTTGGAATAAGATCCTAAGAATTGTAGAAGGAATTAAAGCCGGGAATTCTGATACTTGATAAATACGACATAGGAATCTGTGACTATTTACATAGGAATCTATGACTATTTAAATAGACACGAATTCTACTCCGTCCTATTAATTATTTTTAGATATATCTAATATATGATATTATATGGGTAAATACTATGATAATTAAGACAAAACTCAAACATCATTTTATCCCCAATACTCCACTTCCTTGGATTCAGAAAGCTTTGTTACTACAAGGGAATATAAATGCTACCAAATTAGCTTTGTATATTTGGTATGTAAAAGGTTTAAAGCAAACAAAAACAGATCTTGTTATTTCCAGTTCTACAGCAAAGGATATTTTTGGTGTCAATAAAAGATCTTTCACAAGAGCTTTACAAGAGTTGGTAGATTTGGGAATGATAACAACATCAATTCGTGAGCGTGGTAAAAGTCCTAGAGTTACGGTGATATGGGACGATTCTGAGATAGAATGAGTAATGAAGTTGGTAAAAATCTACAAGATAACTTTTCTTAACAAATCTGCTGATCCTAGGAGCTTCGTCTTGAATGTTTAGACGATTATAAATAGGTATGTTTTATAAATTTAATTTTTATTTTTTAAATTAGATAAAAATATATATAAAATATCTTGAAGCTGGTTACCGTGCAACCAAAGCTAAAGTATGGGGATTCGTTTTGGCCAAACAACGCCTTAATCTGGGACCACCAGTGAGACTTTCGTAGACTGTTTGACAGAATAGCCCTAGTTTAAAAAATGCCTTAAATCGCCCCAGAATCTGTCTTTTATGGCTTCATACTCAAAAGCTTGGCTATTTCATACAGAAGAAAACTAATAAAATATTTAACATAATATTCATATATATTACTTCAAATAAGCAAAACACGGTGACTAAATGGTTAGACCAACTAAAATGACCCCCGATATAATCAATAGAATCGGTGACGGTATATCACTTGGACTTACTTATGCTCTTGCTGCCAATGCAGCCGGAATTACATATCAAACATTAAATTTCTGGATGAACAAAGGAAAGAATTCGAAATCTGGAGAATACTTTGAGTTCTATAAATATATAACTAAATGTAACGCTGATGCCGCGAAAGCTCTTCTAGAATGCTTAAACAAAGCAGCAGTTGCTGGTAATTGCCAAGTTTGCATGTTTATATTGGAAAGGAGATTTCCTGAAGACTTTGGACGAAGAGTCTACCGTAAAATGAATGTTGTTGCAGAAAATATAAACGCAAATGTCGAGATAACAGACCAGGAAGCTGATATACTTAGAAAACAAATTATAGAGAAGTTTAATCGGTTTTGAGAATTGTATAGGAGTTACCAAAATCTCCATCATGGCTTTTTCCTGTATTGCCCGGAAGCAGCTTAATGTTTAGCCTGCTATTTTTCCCGGATTAAACTTTGAACATCATCTTGATATTTTGAAAATAATATGTGGTATAAAATTATAAAAATATAGTCTTATAATTTATCTGACTCATAGTTTTGAATAAGTTAATGTCAATCATATTAGCACTATGATTTAAACGTCACCATGAGTTTCTAATGAGCTCATAAAGTTTATGCATATTTCGCACTATTTATATGGTTACTTTACAACATGCTATTAATGACTTTATGGATAGTCTCTAAGTTTTATCATTTCACATTTTTGAACCGCTATTTTTGTCTAGTTAGGATTCTAATATAAATAAAGCTATATATTATATATATATATATATATATATAAATATATAGATATTAGATGAACAATACCAAATACTAACTATAACATAAATAATTTCTAACGTTTGTTAATTAACAACGGTTTCCGGGGAAGTTCCCATCCCTGCAGCAAGCTGCTGGGTATTCGAATGTGAATAAAGATGGTAATTTTATTTTTGATATTCAAAATTTGGTCTTAAAAAATTACTTTTATAATATTGTCAAAATCAAGTTTGAATCACAAATCCAATAAGAGCAAATCAAGTACTTTTTTAGGAACAACAGGATTACTGATATTGTTTTTTATAATGATTTACCTATGCCCCTAGAATGGTATATTATAACCAAAGAATTGATAATACTAATTGATAAATAACTATTTATACAATTAAATGGGTAATAGGTTGCTGTATTCCTTTAAATTTGTCACTAATTATTTGAAAATAAACATACCAAACGCACACGAACTATAATCTGGGGGTCATAAAAAGAAGGGTGAGCAACGGAAGACAAATATCGCTATTTCTGTTCAGAAGTTAGATTGATTGTTCCAAATATGGTGTTCAAAAGAGTATGATATTTAAATAAGTAAATGATGAGTTTTCGGATAAGCTCTAAAAAAATATAGGAAGTAGATCAATGACAAGAAAAATTGCATTTTATGGTAAAGGTGGTATTGGAAAATCCACCACTCAACAAAATACTGCAGCCGCTATGGCATATTTTCATGGCAAAAAAATTTTTATTCATGGTTGTGACCCAAAAGCGGACTGTACTCGCTTGGTACTTGGTGGCGTCCCCCAGACCACAATAATGGACACGCTAAGGGAACTTGGGGAAGAGGCCGTAACAACTGAGAATGTAGTTAATACCGGTTTCGGAGGAATCAAATGCGTTGAATCAGGTGGGCCAGAACCAGGTGTTGGTTGTGCAGGTAGAGGAGTTATCACCGCGATCAATCTCATGGAGGAATTGGGAGCTTATTCTGAGGATCTAGATTTTGTTCATTTTGACGTATTGGGTGACGTTGTCTGTGGGGGTTTTGCAATGCCGATTCGTGAAGGAAAAGCTCAAGAGGTGTACATAGTCGCTTCTGGAGAGATGATGGCAACTTATGCAGCAAACAATATCTGTCGCGGCTTGCTTAAGTATGCAGAACAAAGTGGTGTCAGATTGGGAGGAATTATTTGTAATAGCCGCAAAGTCGATAATGAGATGGAAATGATGGAAGAATTTGCTTCCGCGCTCGGAACACAACTGCTATATTTTGTGCCACGAGACAACATTGTTCAAAAAGCGGAGTTCAATAAAAAGACGGTAGTGGAGTTCGACCCAGAATGCAATCAAGCGCATGAATATGGAGCACTCGCCAAGAAAATTCTTGAGAATGATATGTTCGTGATCCCGGAACCATTAAGCATGGATCAGCTGGAGACAATGGTAGCAAGATATGGTCTTATGGATTAATTTCATTGGCATGCCGAATGAAAATGATTAGTGTCATAGACATTCTGACTGGATTGAAGATGTAATTTAAAATTTCATTGTCACACACAAAATTTCGTTTACCACCGAATGAGGTTTTGTATTATAAATTTTGTTTGGCGAAAAAGGAGGCATCATATGAAAATGATCAGAGCTATATTACGCCCTGAAACCACTGATGAAGTTGTTGAAGAGCTTGCAGAGGCTGGTTTTTTATCCCTAACAAAAATAAATGTATTTGGCCGTGGGAAACAGAAGGGGATCACAGTAGGAACGACACATTATGATGAACTTTCTAAAACTATGATTATGCTAGTTGTAGAAGATCAGTCTGTTGAAGAAGTTGTTAAACTTATCAAATGCAAAGCATACACAGGTAATTACGGAGATGGTAAAATTTTTGTAACTCCAGTTGACAATGCGATCACGATACGGACTGGAGCTGCGGGTCTTTAAGAGGGTACAATTATGAAAGAAATAATTGCAATCATACGTCCAAAAAAAATGGTACCTACAAAGGAAGCCCTTGATAAACTTGGTGTCCCGAGTGTAACTGCAACTTCAGTATTTGGACGAGGTAAGCAACGAGGTATTGCAACCGAACTCAACATCGATATTTGTCCGGATGTTTTGGCTCAAGGCCTAATGGCTGGAATGAAATATATGGAGTATATTCCCAAACGCCTTCTATCTATAATTGTCCGCAATGAAGATGTTGATGTGATTGTTGAAACAATTATCAAAGTTAACCAAACCGGCGAGATAGGCGATGGGAGGATTTTCATCTGCCCGATCGATAATGCCATTCGAGTACGGACAGATGAACAGGGAGATAGCGCTGTTCTGTAATGGAAAAAGAACACTGGGGAACGAATACATGCCATATCACACATTTAAATGTAGCGAGTGTATTCCTGAAAGGGCTATGCATGCTGTTATAAAAGGACCGGGAGAGGATTTGACGTCTTGCCTTCCCCTTGGATACCTCAACACAATTCCTGGGACAATTTCGGAACGTGGTTGCGCGTTTTGTGGCGCAAAGCACGTTATAGGCGCACCCATGAAAGATGTCATTCATCTATGTCATGGACCAGTAGGATGTACCTATGATACTTGGCACACAAAACGCTATATCAGCGATAATGACAACTTCCAACTTAAATATGCTTGGGCGACGGATATGAAGGAAAAGCATGTCGTATTTGGCGCCGAAAAACTGCTCAAGCAGAACATTATTGATTGTTTCAAGGCATTTCCTGATATCAAAAGGATGAGCATCTACCAAACTTGTGCTTCAGCGCTTATCGGGGACGATATGAACGCGGTCGCGAAGAAAGTGATGGAAGAAATGCCAGATGTAGATATCTTTGTCTGTAATGCACCAGGGTTCGGAGGGCCAAGTCAGTCAGGAGGGCATCACAAAATAAATATCGCTTGGATAGATCAAAAGGTCGGAACGTTTGAACCGGAAATTACAAGCAAATACGTCATCAACTATGTTGGCGATTATAATATACAGGGCGATGCGGAAATCATGCTGGACTATTTCCAGAGAATGGGCATACAGGTTCTTTCCACTTTTACAGGTAATGGATCCTACGATGATCTTAGAGGTATGCATCGCGCATACCTAAACGTACTTGAATGTGCACGTTCCGCCGAGTATATCTGCAACGAACTCAAAAAAAGATATGGGATTCCACGTCTTGATATCGATGGTTTTGGTTTCGAACCGCTGTCTACATCACTCATGAAAGTCGCCATGTTCTTCGGACTCGAAAAGGAAGCAAAAGCTATTATTGATGAAGAAACTGCTAGATGGAGACCGGAACTCAACTGGTACGAGAAACGCTTGAAAGGGAAAAAAGTATGTCTATGGCCTGGAGGCTCAAAACTCTGGCACTGGGCGCATGTAATTGAGGAAGAAATGGGGGTCAAAGTCGTCTCAGTGTATTCAAAATTCGGCCATCAGGGAGACTTTGAAAAAGGTGTTGCACGGTGTAGCGAAGGTGCATTAGCAATCGATGATCCCAACGAACTAGAAGGGCTAGAAGCTATGGAGATGTTGCAACCAGATATAATCCTCACTGGTGTTCGCCCCGGAGAGGTAGTAAAAAAGGCTCGGATTCCATATCTTAACATACACGCATATCACAACGGGCCCTATAAAGGATTTGAAGGATGGGTCAGGCTTGCACGTGATATATACAACGCTATCTATTCGCCGATTCATCAGCTTTCCGGCCTGGACATCAGCAAGGATGAAATACCTACAGATAAGGGATTTTTGACACGACGGATAATTTCTGATGTGAATATAATTGAGGATGAGACAACTCCAAGCTCGGAACAACCGTATACAGGTGAATATGATATTGTTTCAAAATTACGTGGAAAAATATATCCAAGCTCACAAAAACAAGAAAAAGAAAATCTGATAAGCGTGGTGTAGGGGGAACATAATGGAAGATCTTATGAAAGACAGGATCGAGCAACTCGTAGATTATATTATGAAATGGTGTCTGTGGCAGTTTCATTCCCGTGCCTGGGACAGAGAGAAACAGAACGAGGGGATCCTTACAAAAACCATGCAGCTATTGTGTGAGGAACCCGTCGAACTCGAAACTCCAACTGACAGATGCTATTGGGTAGATGCTGTGCTTCTAGCTAAGGGTTTCAAAAGTACGTATCCATGGCTGGCCATGATGGAAAAAAAGGATATCAAACTGCTCATGAAGGGACTCAAAGATCGTATAGACTACTTGACAATTACGGGGTCACTGAATAAAGAACTTAGTAACCCACTCTATTAAAGAAGGGAAAATTATGTCTTGTGAAATAAAACAACGAGAGCGTGGCGGCGTTATCAATCCAATATTAACATGTCAGCCTTGTGGAGCGCAGTATGCCAGCATAGGAATTAAAGATTGTATCGCAATAGTTCATGGAGGACAAGGCTGCGTTATGTTCGTCCGCATGCTGTTCGCACAACATTTCAAGGATAGCTTCGAGATCGCGTCTTCCTCTGTTCACGAGGATGGGGCAGTGTTCGGTGCTCTCAAACGCGTCGAAGAAGCGGTAGATGTGCTTTTAATGCGGTATCCGCATGTGAAAGTCGTGCCAATCATCACTACATGCTCGACAGAAATCATCGGTGATGATATCGATGGTCTCATAAGAAAGCTCAAAAAGGGACTTTTAAAAGAAAAATATGCCGATCGGGAAGTCTATCTTATTCCGATCCATGCACCTAGTTTTAAGGGAAGTATGGTGAGTGGATATGATGTCGCAGTGCAGGATCTCGTAAGTGCGTTTGCGAAGAAAGATAAACCCAACGGAAAACTCAACCTGATTACTGGATGGGTAAATCCAGGAGATGTAACCGCGCTCAAGCACCTTCTGTCGGAAATGAATGTGGATGCAACAGTCCTTTTCGAAATCGAAAGCTTCGATTCCCCTCTGATGCCAGACAAAAGCGGAGTCTCTCATGGCAGCACTACGATCAAAGAGTTGATCGGAACAGCAGATGCACTGGGAACAATTGCCCTGAACAAATACGAAGGTGGAAAAGCCGCCGAATTTCTGGGGAAAAAATTCAACGTTCCGGTGATCATAGGGCCCACTCCGATTGGCATCCGCAACACGGATACCTTCCTGCAGAATGTAAAAAAAATGACTGGAAAACCAATTCCAGAATCACTTGTTCGCGAAAGAGGAATTGCCATCGATGCGCTGACAGATCTGACTCACATGTTTTTCGCCGACAAGAGAGTTGCTATCTACGGAAACCCAGATCTGGTTATTGGTCTGGCTGAATTTTGCCTCGATCTGGAGATGAAGCCCATGATTCTTCTTCTCGGCGACGATAATCAGGCATATCAAAACGATCCACGTATCAAGGCATTTAAGGAAAAAGTCGATTTTGACATGCAGATCATTATGAATGCAGATCTATGGGAACTGGAAAGCCGGATTAAGAACAAGGAAGTTGAACTCGATCTCATCTTGGGCCATTCCAAGGGTCGATGGACAGCCATCGACAACAATATTCCCATGGTACGCGTAGGTTTTCCCACCTTCGACCGTGCAGGACTGTACCGCCATCCTGTTGTCGGATATGCGGGAGCTATGTGGCTCGCGGAACAGATGGCGAACACGCTGTTCACCGACATGGAGTACAAGAGGAATAAGGAATGGTTACTGAATGTATGGTAAGGAATATTCAATAAATGAGGATTCTGAGAAATCAAATGCTGTAAGACTTAGCTGGGATTTTATTAGATTCTGCCAGTTCTTGATTGGAATCACATTCGGATAAAATCCCTCTGAAAAAGACGCAAATCAAATTTGTTCTGGCATACCCGGATGCAAGCAGTGGGATCTATTCGGACTGCCTCAACAATATATTCTTATGACTGTGAAATTAATCCCACGCAGCTTATGTAAATCTAATAGATAGTTCCGATGGCGAGAAAATATTTTAATCGCCGCCCGAAATCTTCGTGAATTGCAACACGAAAGGAGGATATGTCTTGAAAATTTCAGTTGTAGAAAGCAATGACCAAAAAACGAGTTCAATATTTGAACCGGGATTCATTGTAACATATGAAGAAGATGGTGGGGAATGGAAAGTTCTGAACAGATTTGAAAATAAAGTTTGCAGCGCAAAGAGTATTGCTGCAGTACGCATGGCTGTGGAGGATACCATAAAGCAGCTTGATAATGTAAAAATAGTGGTTGCAAGTGAAATACCAGGAATAGCGTCAGGCATTTTTGAAGCAGCAGGCTTTGAAATATTCCTTGTGGGAAAAAGTGGGTCTGATGCTCTCGATTCAGTCAAAAAAGAAATGGGGGAGATAATTGAGAAGCAGCAGGAGAAACCCAGCAAATTCGATATCATGAAATTTTTGGAACCTGGTACGAATAAAGGTGATTTTTGTCTTAATATGGAAAAAATCCTTTCAAAGAATCCGCAACTAACTTCAAAGAAAATTCTGTTACCCTATCTGAAAAATGGAGAATTCAACCGTCTGGATGTCATTTGCAGTCATATTCCAAAGTGGTTTACTACAAATTTAAGAGTCTTAGGGTTTGAATATGAAACTGTGAATTCATTGCCGAATGAAAAGACCGTTAAAATAGTGCATGTGCAAACTCTGTGAAAGGCGGCGATGATTTGGAAACAGCAAGTACAAATTATGGTGTTTTAAAGGGCATCGCTTCCGCAGAATACCATGAAAACGGAATACTCAAACGCTGCATTCTAAAACAAAAAAATGCTATAAGCATTCCTTGTGGCATCTTTATCCCACAATACGAGGATGATGGAAAAAGGAAAAAGCTCATGAAATCCATGACCTTTTATGAAAATGGGAACATTGCAAGTATGGTTTTGCAGGATCCTCTGAGTGTAAATACAAAGCTTGGAAGCCTTCCAGCAGAGATGATTACTTTTTATGAAAGCGGAACAGTAAAACGTCTTTTTCCTGTGTTTGGGAGCATCAGCGCTTTTTGGACGGAAGATGACGAATATAATATTTCTCCGGAATTACAGATCAATCTACCGTTCGATGTCTTTAAAGGTAAAGTTATAAACATAACACTATATGAAACCGGAGAACTTAAAAGCATTACACTATGGCCTAAAGATACAATTCTTATCAAAATGCATGCAGGAGAAATTCAGACACGCATTGGGTTCTGTATGTACCCGGATGGAAAAATAAAATCAGTCGAGCCTTGTAGCGCTTTGAACGTTAATACGCCAATAGGCAAGGTACTTGCTTTTGACCCTGACGCTCTCGGCATTGACGGTGAAAGCAATTCTCTTGTTTTCTCAAAAAATGGAAGCGTGAAATCTCTTATAACTTCCGTGGCGCAGATCACAGTATTTTGTCGTGACGGAAAAGAAATAGTCCATAAACCGTCATTTAAGAGAAGCTATTATTTTGACGACAAGCTGGCAGTTGTGCCAATGAAGATCAGTTTTTTCGGCGGATGTGTTTGCTTCAGCAAACGAAAAAGTGAAAAGTCGGATGCAGAATACAAAATTTCAGAATGCTCTTTCAGAATTGATGATTTTGTCACTAAGGATTGCCATAATACTTGTGACGAATGTTACTGCTGATGTTATAATGTCGAATTTATGGCCTTGAATACGGAAAATTGATTAGAGGGTTTTACACCTTTGTTTTTAGCAATTATCTTTGGAGCTATATTTATATTAAGCCGAAAAACAGATATATAGATGAGCTATGGTGTTTGCCTGCATATATTTGGCGAATATGCCTGTTTTACGAGACCGGAGTTCAAGGGCGAAAGAGACACGTCACGATTTAAAGACCGTTTCAGAGACTCATGGTTTAATAGAAGCAATTTATTGTAAGCAGCCATCTGCTGGTTAATTGATAAAAGCTGTGTTTTAACAAACAGTCCTACCAGCAAACATATAACAGCTTTCACTATCCAGTTGTTTCTCATGTCGAGTATACAATAAAAAGGCGCATTGGATGAAAATTCCTAAAGCGCCTTTGTTTCATGTAACTACAGCATAAGGTTACTGCGTTTCGATGTTCAACAGTTTGCCAGATTCCACTGAGTTTTCTTTAGCTGTCATTTCCTGTGGCGTTATCCGAAAAACCGAAACTGCATTCCCATCAAGTGAAGAGCGATATTTCTCAATCAAAGTGCTAGTTAAAGGATTACTGTAATACTTTGGCATATATTTCTCAACCAATTTTTGGAGAGTCTCGCTAGCCTCTTTGGGATCAGTCACCTTTTCAGCCTTTCCAAAAAGCATTACGCTCATATATGCAGTATCTGCGTGGCAAGGCACCGGATCGGTCACAGTACCATGTTCCTCATATATCGTGAAACAAACGAACGGATTCAGGGAAAGAATATTTTCCTTTTTACCCGAACCCATGCCATGAAAGTAAACAGAACCGTTGTACCATACATAATTTACCGGAATAGCGTACGGAAAAATATCACTTGTCATTCCAAGCACGCCGGTTCTTACCCTCAAAAGAAACGTTTCGATTTTCTTCCGATCTGTGCAATTTCTCTGGGTATAGCGAACCTGATCCATCAAAGAACACCTTTCCTCTACATTTTATCGAATTCCCACTTTGTATATCTAAAAATAATTTTTATTAAATTTTATCTCCATAGCCAAATACTGAGTTCCTTTTTAAGATCCAATCATTTTTTCTAAATTATCTAGTAATTTGAACATTAATAGCTTTGAGTCAGTAAGAAGTGTGTCTTTACTTAGCATTTCTTTTTCGTTCTGGATATATTTTCCATCTACAAGTTCATCACTGCAATTTTCAATTGCGTTTCTGATTGTTTCGTTGCTCATTTCCAGATGAAATTGGAGCCCAATTACTCTATCATTATAAATAAACCCCTGATTTTCACAGGCTTCACTTAAAAAAAGTCTCTTTGCATCTTCAGGCAAATTAAAAGTGTCTCCATGCCAGTGAAAAGCAGTGAATTGTTCAGGAATATTTTCCAAAAAGGAAACCTTGGATCTGGCTTGTTTGAGTGTAAAAACTGGAAACCATCCAATTTCCGTATAATTGTTTTTAAATACCTCAGCTTTTAGGATATCTGCAACAAGCTGAGCTCCCAGGCAGATCCCGAGTACTGCTTTTCCTACAGAGATAGTTTCTTCGATAAACTTTTTTTCTTCAATCAGCCATGGATATTTTTCATACTCATAAATATTCATAGGTCCACCCATAATTATGAGAAGATCGAAGTTATCCATACTGGGAAAGCTCTCATCTGCGTATAAATGTGTACTCGATAAAGAGTGCCCCTTTTTTTCGCTCCATTGAGCGATAGTTCCAAGAGTTTCAAATTCAACATGCTGGATGTAATGGATTCTCATGTGTTGTTCATTCCATTTAATAAATTTTTGAATTAATATTCTACTAACTATAGTATCAACTTTAAACTATTAGGGAAAATAGCTATTAAAAAGCTGGTAGTTTCGTGAATTTGCTGTAAACTCGAAGTCAAATTTTTATGTACTGTATGTAGTTGGGTTCTTCCGGTGAGAGATTTTTCTACTCAACAAATTATTGAGATTTATATAATTAAGTGCTTATGCTATTGTTTTTCAATTAAGTTGCATAAGTTAAATACTTTTTAAAGCTTCATGAATAAAATATGGAGCCTCTATTGGGTTAATTCCATTTTTTCTTAATTCCTCTCGTGGTTTTCTTCCGATTCTGGCACAGAGCACAGCTTCACAGTCTTTAATCAAATAAATTATCCTACACAAAACATCATCTTTATTTCCGTAATCTGCCGAGCCACATAAAGGCGTAGTCTCTCTAACTTCTATGAATTGTATTTCACCGCCATCAACTTCAAATATCAAAAAGCGAGATGCGTTTCCGAAATGCTGATTGATAACCTTGTCATCACTTGAAACGACCGCGACTTTCATTTATTTCATCTCTTTCCTAATCCTAACTATATCGAGTTCAAAATCTTGTGATAAAAAGAGTTAAGACTTCCGCAATTCAGCCGAGAATCATGAGCATAAAATATTTAACTAACTGAATTTGAATTTAAACTATGAAGCTTGCTATGCTGGATTTTGCTTCTCAGATGCGTAAGTCTCATATTTTATTAAGATTGAAGAACAAAACCAGTATTAAGTATGTCTTGTCCGTCTTTCCCGGTCACGAAATCAATGAACTTCTGAGCTTTTTCTTTGTGCGTAGAAGAAGAAACTACAGCTATTGGATAGTTGATAGAGGTACTGACAGGCACACTGGTGACTATTTTT
>CAVXNY010000014.1:0-43320 GCA_963763235.1 uncultured Methanosarcinaceae archaeon
TAGTAACTTTTAGAAAGAATTTGATAACTTCTTTAATTTCGTCATATCTCATAAATGGTATATATTTTATTCGTGAAAATTGGAGGATTATCGAAATCCTCTAGATTAAGCTGTCTGTAATAAAGATTGATATATATTAACATCCCAGTAAGCAAACGATCTTCGTGATTTGTGACTTATAGTATATATGCGGGCTTATAAAATTCAATTTGTCGTTTATTATGATCAAATACTGATGTAGGTATGAAATTGACACTCCAAAAAAATAGCTCGAAATTGATGCAGCTTCCCAGAGATGTACTTGTCGGACACGGGGTGATTGAGGAGGTTGGGTATGTATGCAGAGACCTGAAATTGACAGGAAATGCACTAATAGTAACCGGCAGTACTACATGGGACATTGCAGGCAAGAAAGTTTGTGATGGACTTCAAAGTGCTGGAAGCAACGCTGAAACAGTTCTAACTTGTAGAGCTACTATAGAGGAAGTTGAAAAGGTTATAGAAAGAGCTCTAGAAACAGATGCAAATTTTCTTCTTGGAGTCGGAAGTGGCAGGTCTATAGATCTTGCAAAACTCGCATCAACCAGGCTAGATCTACCCTTCATCAGTATTCCAACTGCAGCTTCTCACGATGGCATTGCGTCTTCCCATGCCTCAATTGTGGATAATGGAAAAAATACTTCAATAAAAGCGAAGACTCCGATTGCGGTCATCGCAGATACTGAAATTATTTCCGCAGCTCCATTCAATTTCCTTGCAGCTGGTTGTGGAGATATAATCTCAAATTATACGGCAGTTCTAGACTGGGAACTCGCAAGCAGGCTCCTAAACGAGTACTTTGGAGAATATGCCGCAGCTCTCGCCCGCATGGCTGCTCGGGTAATTATAGAGTCTGCAGATTCGATCAAGCCAGAGCATGAGATTTCTGCAAGGCTTGTAGTAAAGGCTCTGGTCTCTAACGGAGTTGCAATGAGTATTGCAGGCTCTTCAAGACCTGCATCAGGATCGGAACATATGTTCAGCCATTCCCTAGACAGAATAGCCCCAAAACCAGCGCTTCACGGAGAACAGTGTGGTGTCGGTACAATCATGATGATGTACCTTCACGGAGGCAACTGGCAGGAAATCAGGGAAGCCTTAAAAAAGATAGGTGCTCCCATAAATGCAGAAGAACTGGGTATAGAAGACAAATACATAGTCAAAGCTCTGTTACATGCACATCAGATCCGCCCTGAGCGGTACACAATTCTCGGGAAAGGTCTTACTCCCTCAGCTGCTGAAAAAGTTGCAAGAATCACAAAGGTCATAAATTGAAAAGCTGTTCTTACACAATCGAAGCAGAAAATCAGTTTATGTTTAAAATAAATAGATTTAAGGCTGGAATGAATACTCTATTTAAAGCTTAATGAAAATCATTCCCTTCTAAAGTATATTAGATTAATCCATAGTCATTTATTTTTAATCAAGATCTCATTTCAAATCGATTCAAATAATTGGATTCTACTTATTTAGGGATAAGCTCCAGGCATCCCTCAAAAACTGGCACAGGCCATAAAAATTAAATGGAAGAGTATTATGACAGAGAGCAATACTAAAATAACACTTATCGGATCACGGCTTGCAAGGGAAGGGCTGGAATTCATATTCAAAGGTGAAATGCCTGAATGCAAAAAATGCCGGCTAAAGAACACCTGCCTTAACCTCGAACCTGGGCGTAGGTACAGGATAGAAAGAGTCAGAAGCAACGATATTCATGAATGTTTCCTGCATGATAACGGGGTACTTGCTGTGGACGTGAGCAGAGCTCCTATCTTGACTACAATAGAATCAAGAAAAGCAGTCGACGGAGCAAAAATTGGTTATGAGCTTCCAAAATGCGATAATAAGGCGTGCAGCATGTATGTGATATGCCATCCAGAAGGACTTTCAAGAGGAGATAAATGTAAAATTGTAGAGGTGCTTGAAAGCCTTGACTCTAAGTGTGAAACCGGCTATTCTCTTAAAAAGGTGAAATTAGCCTGGTAAATGTATA
Source organism: uncultured Methanosarcinaceae archaeon (assembly GCA_963763235.1). Taxonomy (GTDB): domain Archaea; phylum Halobacteriota; class Methanosarcinia; order Methanosarcinales; family Methanosarcinaceae; genus Methanosarcina. Next base: position 2,033 of record CAVXNY010000014.1, read on the forward strand.
TGGACACAATTTAGTAATAGTAAGATTGATTACTTATTAATAATACACAAAAAGGTTGAAACGGTGTTATAAGTGCCTGAACAGGAAATGAACCAGGGCCCCTATGAATTCTACACCCAAAAGCGCTGGGAAAACTGGCTCGGACGGGCAAAGGAGAGCGGTTTCCAGATAAAGGAAACTGAAGACGAAGCCGGAAAAGAAAGTGCCATATTTGTCAATATGGTTGATGATGTTATCCTAGCTTGCCTAAAAGTGACTGCCCGCTTTGAAAAAGGCGTTGTCTTAAGAGAACAAACTCTACAAATTTTGAGGGAAATCAGGGACATAGTACTTTCCGAGGTTGAACCAATTTCCGAAGATATCGATCTTATGATAGACTCGATTCAGACCTCTCTTATGGGGACACTTGTCGCTTTTGAATGCTATATTATGGGTGACTATGAAGAAGGAGCAAATATAGAGGAACTTGTCAAAGCTGCTGTTGATGCTGAAGCCTTAGACAACCTTGAACTTGCTCTTGATTATATTGCACAGTGTGGTGCACTTGTGCTCAAAGGGAAAAGCTTGCCCGAAAATGTTATGGCTGAACTTCCCGATGGTATTGTTGCGGAATGGCTTGATGGAATTGATTCTATCTCGGCCGCAATGGTAGGAAGCGACAGTTACAAGGAATTTGATGTAGAGGACGAAGAGGATAGTACATAATTAATTTTTTGAGAAATATTAAATCCTTTTCAACTTTTTCCTGTAAATTACACAAACTAAATATTATAATCCTCACTCCAAATTTCGATGTCCAACGCCGCTGCAAGCAATGGATCTGCTAGCTCCCTCGTTCTGAAGATGCAGAAATTATTCAAAATAAAGTATTCTCATTTACTTATATACTTCTTTTCCTTTCTGCTTTCCCTAGCTTTAACATCATTTTTAAGCACATCGGAAGTTGTGCTATCACCCGCAGTTCAAATGTAATCTCAATTACACTTAAGTCTATAATACATAATTTTTATTAATCTCAGAGTACTCTTTAAAGACTTTTCTTGCTGTGGTACTTTTTATAATCTGAATCACTATTGAAAGAGAATATTTTAGTTCAGCACCAATGAAAAGATGTAAATGATCAACATCAGTAGAAATTGCATCAAACTCAAAACAATACTCTTACCAATTTTAAAGCGCATATATTTCAAAATCGTTGATTATATCATTGCCTAAAAGAAATTTCTCACAATAATTCATGCAAAAAAACCATGTGATATCTGAGAGGATTTTGAGAAACCCCTAAATTTTGCCTTATGCTTAGAAATCGTATATATTTGACCCGTTAAAATCAGAGTTTATCAAAATTTTCTATATTGTATCTACACTTAGACACCAATACTATGTGAGAGATGATCTGACTGTAGCTATGATAAAGGTTTATAATTCCAATGCGTATCACTCCTGGTTAAAGATATTTGGAACCACCTCTGACATGGTGACCAAAATAAACTCATCTTGCAAATAAGCCAATGATTTATAGAATTAAACGAAAATAAAAAGATTTGAGGGTTCACTTCATCCCTTACCTAAAGGACGTTCAATTAGTGACTCTCAGCACTCCATAAGCATTAAATTATTTAGGCAAAGAATAATTGCCCCTTCGGAAAATGCTTATTTTAAAGGATTGAAATAATGGGAGTGAAGTTGGGAACCATTATATATGGATAGATCTTTTTTTACAGAGAGTTATCTCAAAAAAGGATAAGAACAAGCTAGAATCTGTAATCGAAGCTAAATCCAAAAACAGGATTAAGAAATTCTTGAAAAGCACATTGAAGTAAATTAAAATATTTCTAAAGTATGTGAATATAAGTTTAAGGATTGTGAACCAATTTTCAATATTGTGGCAATGTTGGATCAGTGAAAAAATACTTCTTATTTGCAACAAGTAAAAAAGTGGATCAAATAGACAACTTTGCCAAGCAATATCATACTATTTAGCCTACCAAAAATAAGTTGGTATCTATTTTGATGCAATAGGCACTTCGAATATTAATCGATGGAAAAATAAAACCTGATCTATAGACGATAGTTAATTAAAATCAGCTCACTGAAATTGATTAATTAAATCTTAGTAAAAACGGCCAATGACAATGTTTTTCCGAAGTGGAGTATTTACACAGTTAAATCAATTTTTAATCTACTGTCATATTGAGAAAATAAGTTAAATTCTTGTGACATCTGCAGGAAGCGAGATTGTTCATAGATATTAACATGATATTAGGAATAGAGCATTGATGTTTGCTTCAGACAAACTCATACTCCCATCCTTCTAAGACACCAAAATTGAACGCTATCGGATAGCTTGTTTTTATAAATAATCCATATTTAGATAGGGGATATTTTGAATATTGGCGTAAGAGAAGACTAAAATTCTTTTCGGACTTAATAACCAACCCTTATGCAATTACTTAGCTGAAACCTTAAAAAATCGTAGATTTACCTGAGCAGAGTAAAGAAATACTTTTAAGCTCCGTTTTTTGGAGAGATGATATGCTAACTGCTTTCTCTTATATGACTTATGGAGAAAGAAAATGTTTATTCCAGACTTACAAAAAATTTATTTTCAAAAAAAAATTGATTTATTAGTTTACTGTAGAGGATTTTGAAAAACCTCCGATTTTCATGAGTCATACATATACTACTTGTAAGCATATGATGAAATTAAGGGGTTTTTCGAAATCCTCGGTAGTTTAAATCATAAATACTTGGTTTGACTATCAGATTGTGAGGTGAGTTGCGAAATACCATACGCATATGAGTCTCTGTATATTTTCCAAAAATGACAGGCTCATTTTTTTCTGAGTTGATTACATACTCATCCCCACTACTAAATAAGAGTCTATTTACTTACAAGTATCTAGAAGCCCCTTCTTTTTACCTCCCCTTTCTTTTTCAGAGGGATGTATGGGCTCTACTTTAGCTTCTTCTTTCTCTGGTTCTTCCTTCTTTTTTTCAGTCATAAATCCAACTCCTCAATCAGCTTACAGCTTTGAAAAAAATTGTTTCATTTTAGATTTCAATCTCATGTTCAAGGATCCGGTTAATCTTCAAAGGATTCTCATTTTTCAGGTCTTATTTAAATTGCTTTTGGCAATTCCCTGTTTCACTGGGACTTAAATAAGGACCCTCGGATCCTTTTATAGCTAGCAAATTATACTTTATTGATGCCTAATTTATAATATATGACTCTTTAGCACCAAGTAGCCGATTCTTAGTGTTGATTAGTTTCTGTCTACTGTCCCTCCTCTATACCAATCCAGTATCCACATTAAACGGATTAAATCGTATTGCGAATTTGTCTTAATTTAGAAACTTTTAATATCTTCTGGGATAGCAAAAAATTATACTTATTTCCCAAATTAAATGACTGCAATCAATCAAAAACCCAGAAAATAATAAAGTATCTACATTAAGTATGCTCACTTGATTTATTAAATTTTTGTAATAATTCAAATGAAATAAAATAAGATTCTTAACTATTCAGCTTATTGGACACGATCCTCTTCACCAAAAACTCAAAATTTGCTTTTAGAATCTTGCATTTTAAGTGACTAATAGAGTTTTTAATTATGACGGAGATCCTAATAATTCTCAGCGATTAGAAGCAGAATGGCTTTTTGGATAAACTCAATCATTTGCTTCTGGCAGATTCCACATTAAAATTGGTCACAACGGCAAAAGAATCTAGATTCAATAATCAAAAAGATTTTTTTGACCTTTTCTTTTCAGAAGATAACTTACTCTAACTCCCACATGCTGGAATTCGACGTGGCTTTCCGAAAGTAACTCGCTCACGATTTCGTGAGCCATTTCGACAAGGACTTCCTTGGAATGGACGTGGTGGTTTAATGTGCGGCCTTTAGTATGAAAACGTATTTATTTGTCAGAATGTTTAGGAAACATGGGTTTGCATGGCGAATTACTTAGACTTGAAGAACGACCCTGTTATAATGCAGTGGATAGAAATTATTCGAAAGAAACCTAGAACTGTGGATAACTACCTAATCGGTTTCAATCAATATATTAAATATACAGACTTAACCCCAGATGAATTATTGACTGAAGCAGAAGACGAAGCTTCAAAGCAAATAGTCATGAGAAGGCGTAAAATTCTTACTCGATTACTTGGTTTCAGGAAATACTTGGAAAACAATTTTGCCCCCACTTAAGTCAGGAACTATATGAACTGTGTAGTCAGTTTTTACAAAGCTTTCTATGTAGAGGTCCCAAAGTTACAAGGTAACAATGGTGCTGAGCCTAAGAAGGAGAACACAAAGCAAATTTCGAAAGATGATATTCGTGACGTGCTCAAAGTCGCTGACGTGCTAGAAAAAGCTATTGTTCTCACTGGTGTTTCAAGTGGACTAGCTGCCGCTGACATATGTAATTTGAGAATAAGCGATTTCAAAGGAAATTACGACACTGATACAGGAATTACGACACTGAAATTGAAAAGGACTAAAACAGGAGTTCAGTTCTGCACATTTTTAACACCAGAAGCCTCTAATGCAGTTAATGATTATATCAAGTTCAGAAACAGGGCTCCACAGAAAGGGATGAACCCAGTACGCAGAGCACAGTTAGAAAAACAACTTATAACGAGAGATGAGGGTTATCTATTCGTTCTCAGGAATATTTCAGATAAATACCTCGGAATGCCCTTTGAAACAGATGAACAATGGCAAGCAAAGGAAGATACGCGTAGGTATACTGACGACTCGTTCAATAGATTGTACGCCCGGCTCTCTGAGAAGTGCGGAAAAGAAAATCCTAATGGATGGGCAATAGTAAGAAGCCATAACATGAGGAAATATTTCAGCTCTGCACTTATAAACGCTGGATTTGATTTTTATTTTGTTGATCATATGCTTGGACACAAAGCTGACTCAACAGATAAAGCCTACTTCTGGCACGACGCAGATAAATTAAAAGAACGATTCAAAACTTGTGTGCCTTATCTCACAATACAAAAAGATGCTGATATCTCAGAAAGTCCCGAATATCTGCGGATCAAACAGGAAAATCAGATTTTGCAGGCGGAGACTGCCCGACATGTTGTAGAAAGATCGGAGCTGCAGGAACTCAGGGTAGAAATTGATAGAATGAAGAAAATTAATGAAGATACAGCCGAGTTCCAACAGAAAATTCTCAACTTTAAAGATCCAATGGTATTGGAGCAATTAAGGAAATTTTTGAATGAAAATCAGTAGATTATTAAAATGCCACAATATGAATTTTTTTTGTATGCAGGTTCAGCAGTAAATTTTTTCTTTTGTTACCAGATTTGGTTTAAAAAAGGTTTATTAGGACTCCTTTTTTTATTTATTATTGTAGCTGAATTTTCTGCTATTATTATTGTAGCTGAATTTTCAGCAATAATAATGAGGTTTTAACATGTTAAAAATTAAGACATATAGGATCGGTATCCATACAAATGGGATAACCAATTTTTTCAAAAGTTTGGTATCAGTCCCCAAGCAGATCAAAAAGTCTATTACAAAACGATTCTTCGAAGCAGAACACAAGCTCGATCCTATAGAAGTTACTTATGCTAACCGAGATGCAGTTAAGATTGAAGAAGAAGACGCCATTTTTTGGTGGATTTTAAGTTGCTATCGGGGTAAATATCGTAGGATCGACACAGTCAGGAATATGAGTCACAATACTGCTCCATCTGCTTGGAGGAGCGTGGTTTGATGCAGGCAAAAACTACTTTTAAACCGGAGACGGTCGCTGAAGTCAGCAAAATTTATAATGAATTCAAAGACAGCATCGAATTCAAGGCTCGGTTTGGAAATCTGGTTGAGCGAGCTTTTGCACTTACGATTTTTACAACAGCTGGGGTAAAGCTGGAGGGGGGAGACTATGGGCTTTGATTATAGCTCCTTAAGATTACCGACCACTTTTGAGCAAGATTTGGTCACAAAGAAACTAATCAGGACTATTCTTCACAGAAAACCAAGGTATGGCCTTGAATTTTTTAGGATAAGAGAGGAGCCACAATGGACAATTGACATCCACCTTCTGGACCTGGGAAGCGAGGAGGAGAAATACGCTGTTGCACCAGATATCGTGCCCGAAGTAATGGATACTGGGAGACTGAAGCGGGTCAGACTTTATACCGGAATCACGTTTAATGGCGCAGTCCTCTTTCTATCTGACATTCCCTCCCCCGATCCCGATGAGAAAGAAAATGAATACAATAGAACCCGTGCGATAGCATATGAAATGGCAAAATACAAATGGGTTAAGCTTCAGGTCAACAAGGCACTTGGAGCGTATGAAATCGTAGAAGCAAAGAGCAATCTCCCTGAGCCCATCTGGCCTGAGGAGCCATCAGATATCATAAAAGCCTTAGAGATCTGCTTTAAGGACAAACTGATAGACTCCATTGATCATCCTGTGCTGAAGAAGTTAAGGGGGGAACTCTGATGTTGCCCCAGTTTAACCGAATTTACGTAATTGATTTCGAGTTTTTGGCGGATCCAGGTGAAAACCCTAAGCTTGTCTGCCTTGTTACCCACGAAATTAAATCAGGGAAAACGTACAAAATTTGGCTAGAAGGGCAAAACCCTTCTTTTAAACCTTTTTTCCCTTTGAGGGAGGAAGATTTTCTTGTGGCCTACTATAGTTCCGCTGAATGGGGATGCTATCTAGAGCTAAATTGGCTTTTACCCGTAAATGTGGTAGACTTATTCACAGAATTTCGGGTTTTAACTAATGGTTTGCCAGGGATCTCCAACAGCTTACTTGGAGCTTGCCAGCGATTTGGTATCAATACTATTTCTACATCTGACAAGGAAAATGCAAGACTTCGGATCTTACAGGGTCCTCCGTTTACCGAGGAAGAGAAAACAGAGATTCTAGATTACTGCGAGAGTGATGTTCTGGAGACTGCAGAGCTGTTTCGGAGAATGCTTCCTTATGTAGATATCCCTAGAGCTTTGATTCGAGGTAGATACATGGAGACCATCGCCACGATGGAACATAATGGAATTCCTATTGATGTAGAAACTTTTATAGCTCTAAAAGAAAACTGGGATCAAATTCAAGAGAGATTGATCTCAGAAATCGATAAAGATTACTGGGTCTATGAGGGAACTTCATTTAAGGTTGCTAAATTTGAGGAATATCTTTATAAAAACAACATTGTTTGGCCTAGGACTGAGAAAGGAAATCTGGAACCTAAGGATGACACCTTCAAAGAGATGTGCATTAGGTACCCTCAGCTGCAGAGACTACGAGATCTTAGGTACATTTTGGGACAGCTCAGACTCTCGAATCTTCCTGTGGGAGCTGACAAAAGAAATAGGTGTTTGTTATCTCCTTTTGCTTCCAAAACTGGTAGGAATCAACCAAGCACAAGTAAATTCATATTTGGACCTGCAGTCTGGCTTCGGGGTCTGATTAAACCAGAAAAGGGGAAGGTGCTAGCATATATCGATTTTGAACAGCAAGAATTTGCAATTGCCGCAGCACTCTCAAGGGATAAAGGAATGAAGGCTGCGTATGCGACAGGAGATCCTTACTTAGCTTTTGGCAAGCAGGCAGGAGCAGTTCCCCAGGATGCAACCAAAGAAACTCATAAGGCTGAGAGAGACTGCTTCAAGCAGTGCGTCCTGGGCGTGCAATATGGCATGGGTGCAGACAGCTTGGCTTTGAGAATAGGGAAGTCAAAGCCGTATGCTGAATAACTAATTCAGCATCACAAACGAGTTTACAGCAAATATTGGAGTTGGAGTGAGCATGTACTTAACACGACCCTATTCGAAAGAAGAATCACGACCTGCTACGGCTGGCAATTGAATGTTATGGGGGCTGAAAGGAAGGAAGGTAGGACAATCAAAAACTTTCCCTGCCAAGCAACAGGCGCGGAAATCCTACGAGTGGCCTGTATTCTTTTAGTGGAAAATGGGATAAAATCATAGCTCCTGTGCACGATGCTATCCTAATCGAGTGTGATGAAGAAGGGGCAAAGGAAACTATCAAAAGAGCCCAAGAATTGATGACTCTCGCGTCCACTAAAGTATTGGGCCCTGATAATCCCATACGAACGGAAGCGGAAATAATCCGATACCCTAACAGATACATGGACAAGAGAGGGTTAGAAACCTGGAACATGATAATGAATATTTTGAAAGAGTTAAAAGGCTAAATTATGGCCAATTTTGTCAAGTATTAGTTGCAAACTGGTGATAAATTAGACACCTAACTGGTGACAGATTTGTCATCACCTACGGAGTAGACGTTCTTGACACCAGTTTCATTGAAAAACGAGATCAAAGGATTATTATCCTAAAAAATAAACTGGTGACAAGAATGCCTACACCGTACAATATATTGTATTTATTGGAGTATATTATGTATATAGAAGAAGGCAAGGGTAAGAAAATAAAAGGTGCAATATCAAAAGAAAAATTAGATCGTCTCTTTATCCCCTCTATGCCCTGGAGCTGGATACAGAAACTTCAGGCCCCTAAAGGGGGAGCCACTTTCAGGATAGCCCATAATATTTGGTTCCAGAAGGGTGTGACAGGGACTACGAAAAATCTTGTTATCTCAAGTAGTGGACTAAACCAGTTTTATAAAATGGATAAGCGCACTTTCATTAGAGCTCTTCACGAATTAGAAAGCTTAGGGATGATTAATGTTGAAAGGCAGGCAGGGAAGAGCCCAAGAGTTACAATAAAAATTTAAAAGGCTTTGGTGGGGTATAATTGAATTTTTGAGTTGGTTTACTTCAACTTTTATTTTTTAGATTAACATTTCATCAAGTCATTAAGCTCTTCGATTTTTTTATTAAGGTCATCAAGTTCAGTGTCTTTCAAGATGTTATTTTGAGCTTTAAAGTCTGTAATCTCCATATATACCAAAAAGCCCTTACCATCAAATCAAATACCCAGAAAAGAAATGAGCATATATAATGCAGCACTTTGGAGGAGTTAGGTGGAAAGTTTGTTGATTGCTCTTCCGGTTCGGTTGCAAAAATCAGATTTCCCAGTTTACTACTGTAATTCTTACCTTTCTGTCCGTTTTTCTAGGTTATTAGCTTGTTTAACTTTCCTAATTGTTATGGTCTATACAAATTTTTTAACAGAGGCAGATTTTTTGCACCAGAACCCAGTGAAGTTTATTTTTTCGAATTTTTCAATTCCTCAAGATTTCTTTTACAAAAATCAATTATTCTGGAATCATCCATTTCTTTAGCAATTTTGAGTGCCTGTTCATAATACTCAATTGCTTTTTTCGTCTCTCCTAGATCACTGTATGACAGGCGAAGAGAAGGAATTTGGCTTGGAAATCTGGGGAACGCTTACTATAATTTGGGAGAGACGAGAAAAGCAATTGAGTATTATGAACAGGCACTCAAAATTGCTAAAGAAATAGGAGGCAGGCGAGGAGAAGGAAATCAACTTGGAAATCTGGGACTAGCAACAGGGATCTGGGAGAGACGAAAAAAGCAATTGGGTATTATGAACAGGCACTCAAAATTGCTAAAGAAATGGATGATTCCAGAATAATTGATTTTTGTAAAAGAAATCTTGAGGAATTGAAAAATTCGAAAAAATAAACTTCACTGGGTTCTGGTGCAAAAAATCTGCCTCTGTTAAAAAATTTGTATAGACCATAACAATTAGGAAAGTTAAACAAGCTAATAACCTAGAAAAACGGACAGAAAGGTAAGAATTACAGTAGTAAACTGGGAAATCTGATTTTTGCAAAAAAAGCAGTTATGCTAAAAAAAGTGAATGGAAAAATTTTCTAATAAAAGTAAATCAAGTTCTAGTTAAAAAATTCAAACATTTTATGGTAATTACTTTCTTTAAAAAGGGCAAACTTTGCTAGAATTTGTTGTCTTATTTTATCTTCGTCTTTGACGATTATCTCAAGATTCTCATTTTTATTCTCTGAAACTGCATTAATTTTCTTGTATTCACGCCTTTCAAAGTCAGCAGGGAACCGTCTCTCCAAAATCCACATGCAAATTCTGCAGTCTCCCGCATCAGCTGCTTCATTCAGGCGCTGTAAACACTCCAGAGCCCCGTCTGCATTGCATTTTTTAATATGCTTATAAAAATCGAAGTACTCTCCAGATTTTGCGTTCTTTCCTTTAGCCATCCAGTTATTGAACGATTGATATGTAATTCCTGCGGATGCTGCTGCTAAAGCATAAGTGAGTCCTAAAGCTACACTCTCACCGATTTGCTGTTGTAACTCTTTAGTCAATTTTGAAGGTCTTGCCATGTTGATCTCGTTTTTACTTTGTTTAATAAATATAATTGAGTGTTATGCTTAATATTTTTTTAGTTTGTTTATCTATGAAACCGAGTTATGAACTCACAAATGGAATGGGTATTCTAAACTATGGATTGCTTATAGCTTTAAAAAATTTCACCAATGACTTGTTATATATGAACGAATGTGGGGCTATTCTAGGCATTTTTTTGAATTAGATAATGATAATACAAGTCTAACATCAAAAAAACTCAATGAGAAGGCTGAGAATATACCAGGTTGTGTCACTCTGTAAACTAAATCTAGAATAGGATTAGCAATATAGTTCAAGTAATAAAAAAATAAATGAAATCTCATTTAGAAATTGAGAATATAAGTAATCATATCACATCTTTATGTGTCAGTATGCGAGTAAAAGGTTTTATTGATATTGCTTTAGGGGTTCTAGATTTTCTGAGAATCATATCATAACCTATTCATTTTCGTAAACTCTAGGTGAGTTCTTGAAAGTGTTAAATGGTAATTTTTATTCTGTTATAACTATAAATAATTATATATATTTCAACTGCTTAATTTTATTAAACTTTACTACTATTCGAAGCAAAAGTAAATACACTATATATTATTCATTAAACTATTAACTTAAAATAAAAAGTTGCTATATCCATATTTGCCATGCTTTGAGATTGTAATTCTTATCTTTAGGTACCATTTCCACGCATGAGAATGACTAACTTCCCTAATTGTGAAGGTTTACTCTGATTTTGTAACAAGTCAAATTTTTTTATGCAAGAACCGTTCAAGGTACGGGTGATCAATATGGTAATTAGAAGCTATCTATATGGTTTAGATAATTTACGTAAAATATAAACTACATTTTGATGATCACATTAAAAATTGCCTGTTATATATGAGCTAGCACAGTATAGAACATAAATCCTGAAAGTATGGATAGGCAAGTAAAAACAATTTACTTTAGTGTTTGAGATAATAACATGATGGAACTTATTTAAGGTTCACCTAAAAATGTTCTGGGTTTTTTAATTATGTATCAATAACAGGAGAAGACTACGAACACTGTACTAATTAGATTCTTCTAATAGTGACTCTAATATAGTCAGAAAAGCTAAATTTCAGCCTACGATATTCCGTATTTCAATCATATTTCCTACAATCTTCTATATAGAGTCACCCTGTTTTTCGCAACATTTTATTAGTTATTTGAACCATCTTACAATGATGTCTGCCCCAAGTTCTGAAACAGATAACCTTGAAAAGCGGATAGTCTTGCACGTTGACATGGATAGCTTTTTTGCATCAGTGGAAGTAAGAGAGCATCCTGATTTGAGAGGGAAGGCTCTGTGTGTTGTGATGGGGTTTGATTCAACACTTAGGAGGGGCGTTGTAAGCACATGTTCATACGAGGCAAGGAAATCTGGAGTACATTCCGCAATGCCGGTAAGCAAGGCTCATAAATTGTGTCCCGATTGCACTTTTTTGCCTGTGAATATGGAGTTGTATAAAACGGCATCATCCAATGTGATGTCTATTTTGCGAGAATTTTCTGAAAAATTTGGACAAGTAAGCATAGATGAAGCTTACCTTGTGCCATTTAATATCAGTAATTTTGATGATGCTGTTCTTTGCGCACACAAGATTAAGGATGAAATTAAGCAGCAAGAAGGAATTACATGTTCCGTTGGTATTGGTCCAAATAAACTGGTAGCCAAAATAGCTTCAGGCTTTCAGAAACCCGATGGGTTAACAGCTGTTAGACCTGAAAATGTCAGAGACTTCCTTTTCCCACTACCAGTATCTGTAATTCCTTACATTGGTAAAAAGACAACTGAAGCACTAAAAGAGATGGGGATAAACAAGGTAGAAGAACTTGCTGACTTCAAAGTTCAGGTGCTTTCTGAAAGGTTCGGTAAGATGGGTATTCTAATGAAGCAAAGAGCCAATGGTATTGATTTTGAAGAGGTTGAAGAGAGAGAAGGTGTAAAGTCCATAAGCAGGCACATAACTTTTGATGAAGATGTTGATGACCCTGATACAATTGCAAAAAGTGTAGATATGCTTGCTGATAGTGTGCATGATAACTTAATGAAAAATAGATATCTGTTTAAGACTGTAACTATCCTAGTCCGTTTAAATAACTTTTCTACTTTCACACGTGCGAAGTCTGTACCGATTTGGACTTCTGATATAAATGTAATTAAAAATACAGCAAAGGAACTCCTTTCAGAATTCAACGACAAGAAATTACGGCTTGTGGGTGTAGGTGTTACTAAACTAAGGGCAAGAGACGAAAAACAGACGCTTATAGTTGATTTTTGACTTAGATTATTATCTTTTTTGATTTTAGACTATCTAGTCTATTAATAGCAAATAATTTCAAAAGGTTTATATCGTCATATTGCATATTTTTGCAATTACATTCCGACAATTAGTTCTGAATGTTAGTATACATTCTAAAGTTTGAATTTATGACCATAACGGTCACAGTCCTGAATGAGAGTTCCATTGAATCGAGTTTGGAAATCACATCCTCGATTAGTGTATCAAGTAACTGAAAAATAAGCTGAATGTCAAGAGTATCTTCAGGCAAAGTTGAAATCCTGCTTATCTGTTCGGAACCGTCTCTTTCTTTCAATGGAGAATCATCAATTCCTGCTGCAGCTTTTTTGAGCCAGATTCCTCGGTTTTTTTTGAATGTGGAAATCAGGTGTGTAACATCATGCTCTGCAAGATATTTTATTGTAATAATGCCCATTTTCTGCAGTTCCCCTGCAGTTACATCTCCAATTCCCCAGAGTTTGGACACTTTAAGAGGCAATAGGAAGCTCTCAAGCTCATTGGGACTTACAGCAGTGATCCCATTAGGTTTTTTTATAGATGAGGTCATCTTGGCAATAAGCTTATTTGGTCCAATACCTACTGAACATGTAAGGTTTTCTTTTTCCTTTATTTCACTCTTGATCTGCATACCGATTTCAAAGGCGCGGCTAAAGTTTCCACCTGTTTTTTCAGTAATTTCCAGGAATGCCTCATCAGTGCTTATTTGCTCAAAAGCATCCCTATCCTCTCTGACATCAACATAACTTTGAAGAATTTCCATGACCCTGTTAGAAACCGATTTGTAAAACTCCTTCCTAACAGGCAGGAAAACAGCTTTAGGATTCAGCTTTTTTGCTTTCGAACAAGAAATACCCGATATAATCCCAAATTCCCGTGCGGCATAGTTACAGGCGCTGACAGCTCCACTTAGCTCGTTTCTTCCTGAGAGCATGCAGACTACTACGGATTTTCCTCGAAGTTTCGGATTTTCCCGCTCCTCTATGGCTGCAAAAAAATAATCCATGTCCACATGAAGAATAACACGTTGCATCGTAGTAAAATAGGATGGAAGATTTGTATAATTATCTCTCAAGTTTAAAATACAAGAGATTATAAGAAATATAATTAAATTTAAATACCATTTTAGGAGAATTACAATAAATATATCCAAAAAAATCGTTGAGTTAAACTAAATATACTCTCCGAAATATACTAATTTCACTATATTAACTTTCTCATTGCCGCAGTATTTTCGAATATCTCCAGTTCAGAAACTAGTTTTACAAATCAGAAAAACCTTAAAAAATAATTTAAGGTAATAAAGTATTTGAATATGACAAAGAAAACTGACTTGTCGTCGGGTATGACACAACTAGTCTACTATATTATACCCTGAATTATGTGGTATAGTTAATATAGTAACTTTACCTGATAGAGCAAACTATAGCTATCAAGAAGTTCTTGATATTTTACACTATGGAATGCGTGGAGTCATGAATCCCCATCCTTTAGGTAGGGGATGAAGTGAAACACCGCTTCTTTATGTTTTCGTTCAATTCTATAAATCATCGCTTATTTTTAAAATGAGTTTATTTTAGCACCATGTTAGAGGTGATTCCAAATACTTCTAACTAGGAGTGATACCGCATTGGAATTAAAAACCTTTATCATAGCTACAGTCAGATCATCTATCACATAGTATTGGTGTCTAAGTGTAGATACAATATAGAAAATTTTGATAAACTCTGATTTTGACGGGTCATATATATATGATTTCTAAGCATAAGACAAAATTTTGGGGTTTCTCGAAATTCACTATATTCTAATAAGCGAGTTAAGAAGAATGACGTGTTTATCTTTCAACTATTAACATGGAACACGGCTACAAAATTCATATTATTGAAGTGGTAAAAGATCACTTTCACTTATTCATGGAATCAATCCAATCAACTTTCTATTATGGGGGTAGTTCTTACAAAATTTTCAAGCTTCTTCCTGAACTAAAAGATCCATTGAGGCTATAATAATATTTGGTTGCGGAATTGTACAATATTTCAGTAAAATTACTCCTTAATTTCTTGATGAAATTTAATAAGGGAAGAAATCAAGCTCTTCTCTATTTATTAAGAAATATATTAGCTCAAAAATCTGGCAAAAAAATCACAAAATCGTTTAGTAGAGACTAAAAAAAATTATACTTCATAACTTAACAAGATTAAATTTTTTAGGGGCGATTACAATAAAATGGGATTAAGATTATGGATGAAATTTTTTTCTGGATGAAATTTTTTTCTTGTGAACTATTGGATAAAGATTGTAACAGGATACGAATATTCATTTAGAACTATAGCAAATCGGAACTGTTGTACTCAAGTGTGGGTTATAAACAATGTTTTTTTCATAAAATTTTTAATTAAATAATAAATTTGAATTGTGCCCAGATAAAATGTGTTTATTCCTGATTTTGTTATCATCATTTATATCGTATCTACGGAATCTAAAAAATAAGAAAGGTAATATGACTATTCCATATACCATAATTAAAATAATTATATAGTTATCCCTAAGTTGATACGTTGAAAGGAGATTTTCATATTTTAGAGGAATAAATAATTATAGTGAACAAATTCTGACACTTTCTTAAGATTCCATTTGCCAGATATTTATCTGCTCTTTGATCATTTTTTTTAAAATTTTTGATCGAATTGATATTATTGAATTTGGCAGATTATATAGATAACAGGAAAAATAGTTATAACGATGTAAAAAATTAGAAAGGGAGAAAAATATTAAAAAGAAACCCAATCTCCCTACTCAACTATTTTTTAGACTGTAAGATTGGGGAACTGGCAAATTCTAAATTATTTTGATGAAATTTTTGAAAACTAGCAAAGTGATTTTTGACGAAAATATGAGGTTTCATTTCAAATGTAATTTATACTATCAAACTAATTTTATATTTACAACCCAGATTCATATATAATAAATATAAAGTGAAATTTTATCTAAAATCTACACAGGAATGCCGCTAAACAAAAAGGAGAATTAAGAGCTAGATAGGTCTGGAAATCAAAAATTTTGAAAAATTAAACGACGAGAGGGGGATTCGAACCCCCGAGATGCGGAACATCACGGGATTAGCAATCCCGCGCCATACCGGGCTTGGCTATCTCGTCACTGAGATGATTTAAAAATGCGTTTCTTAAATGCATATTACATATTTAATTCTTTCCAGGGAGGTATTTCTCATAAACTATTTTTCCACAGTATCATCAATTATATAATTAAAACTAGCTGTACAAAATTCTAAGTGATGAGCATGCCTCAAGTCGTTGAATCTTGGAGATTCCAGGAGACTGAATCCTCTTCTCCACCCCGTGCCCCCGTAAGCGACAGTTGCCCACAGTGAGTCTGCTCCCTTCCGGGCCTCGACCGATTTCCGCAGTTAGGGTATGAAGATCTGTTTTCCAGCAAATCCGCATACCTGCACCATCCAAACAGGACGAAGCTTCTCAGTTGAGACTCCAGGCTGGAATTTCTTCGACGCATCTTCCCTCGGTTTCGTCCCCCGCATATCGACGATTTCGGGTTACAGGTAACGCCGGGCTACCCAGACTAGCTCATCAGCTATACAAAGACACTTGTAATTTATAAAACTATCCCCACTGATATTTATTTTTTGGCAAAAGGATCAGAAAGACTAAAATTGCCTTATAAAAAAAGAAAAAAATGGATATAAAGCCCCTTTAACCTAATTTTTACAATTGAGTAAAAATGGTTACCATTTTGCTTGTGTTATTTGATCCAAGGGATACTAACGCAATGCATAAAATAGTCCCTTCAATCCTTACAAGGATATATGCGTTACTATTAGATCGACGCTTGATGTTCAATTTTGTTATTAAAAACTTAATTTGTGAGATCTCTAGCAAGCATAAAAGAAAAGATTTGGATATCAATAACTTATTGATAGGCTTGACGGGCTATAAGCCCACTGATGATTTTAGGATTAAGGAATCTGGCAAACGTCTGATCAGAAAGAAATTAGCGACATCTCAAATCTTTAAAAATTTCATGAAATAGTACCGTATAGGACTTTTGAAATCTTGGGAAGTAACATGGAGACAATTCTCTCGAATGTTCTTAGCAGTCAGTTTTCGGTTTGTGATCTGAAGAAACATATCTGAATTTGGAATGGACAAGTATAGCTCTTTACAGAACTAGATTTAGATTTGGTAGGCATGGATACAGTAGAGATTACATAATTGATAAGTTACAAAACATTTGGAGTTAGTAATTTTAAGAAACCCATATACATAACTATTGGAGATCGAGCGAGTGAGCAACTTTTTTGATTTCTAATATTTTTTGATACTTATTATTAGGTGAAAAGTAGACTCTAAAAAAATTTTATTACCTTTTTTGAGTCCATACATCTTAACAAAACAGTTTTCTGAGACAGACCGGAAGCTGAAATAATTATGTTCAAAATGCTTTTTTTCAGCAATGTCGTGGTCTTTCCGATTTTGAACTTGAGAAACAGTGTATTGATCGAATTTCTTCATGAATTTTTTTGGTTTTCCTGAGTACATAACAGACAGGCCCACAGTCTATTATTTTAGAAAAATTATTATTGACAACTGCAAAGAAGATGAAATATGGGAACAGTTTCAAAACTAACTTGATTATTTTGTTTTGAAAACAAAAAAGGGAAGGATTCAGGAAGCTACTTTTATCCATTCAAATCCTGGATATGCAAAAGCGGATAAACTTCGAGAAAATGAAGCAAAAATAAGGCCAAATATAAAAATTAGTGAGAAAGGTTTGGACAGGATTCTCGATAAAAAAAGTTAGATGTAAATCGGAATCCTCTGTTGGTTATTAATTGTATTTTTCATTTTCAGATAGTCGGCAAACACTAGTCAGCTGGGATTCCAAATTACTTCCACTAGACTGCATATTGACAAGCTGAGCAGCCACTTTATTTTAAAGATAATAATTCAGTTTGTCAATGACTGAATTGGAGCCGGGATTCTACCCCCCCGCTTTATGAAAACTTCCGAACTGAAATTGCTTACCGGCATAATAGGTGCACGTCCAAGCAACCCGCCAAATTCAACTGAGTCCCCAACTCTTTTTCCAGGCGCTGGGATGATCCTGACTGCAGTGGTTTTTCTGTTAATTACCCCTATTGCCATCTCGTCAGCTATGATTGCAGAAAGGGTGGTTGTAGGCGTATCTCCAGGCACTACGATCATATCCAGGCCAACTGAACAGACGCTTGTCATGGCTTCTAGTTTATCAAGGGAAAGAGCTCCAGCTTCAACAGCTTCTATCATGCCTGCGTCCTCGCTTACAGGAATGAAAGCCCCACTCAGACCCCCTACGGAGGAAGATGCCATTGCCCCTCCTTTTTTCACTGCATCATTCAGAAGGGCAAGTGCTGCAGTCGTTCCATGGGTCCCACAGCGTTCAAGTCCCATTGCTTCCAGAATGGTAGCGACGCTGTCCCCTATTGCAGGAGTCGGAGCTAGGGAGAGATCAAGGATCCCGAACTCAATTCCGAGCCTCCGAGAAACTTCCTTTCCTATCATTTCTCCCATACGAGTTATTTTAAAGGTTGTCTTTTTGATAGTCTCTGAAATTTCCGTGAGATTCGGGTTTTCAAGTTCCCGAATGGCAGCGTTCACAACACCTGGTCCGCTTACACCCACATTGATCACGCACTCAGGTTCACCAATTCCATGAAAGGCTCCGGCCATGAAGGGGTTATCTTCCGGGGCATTGGCAAAGATCACAAGTTTGGCACAGCCAATCCCATCTTTATCAGCAGTCAATACGGCAGTTTTTTTGATGATATTACCCATCAAGCCAATAGCATCCATATTAATTCCAGCTCTTGTGGTAGCAACATTTACTGACGAGCAAACTTTTTCAGTGCTTGCAAGGGATTCGGGAATCGAATTAATGAGTTTCAGGTCTCCCGGAGTTGTGCCTTTGTGGACAAGGGCACTAAAACCCCCTATAAAATCTACATCTGTATCTTTTGCAGCTTCATCCATCGTTTTTGCAACGGAAACAAAATCCGGAGCTTTACAACTTTCAGCAGCTATGGCTATCGGAGTTACAGAAATTCTTTTGTTGATTATGGGAATTCCATAGAGACTCTGAATTTCATTCGTTATGCTGACAAGCCTTTTTGCATGGGCAGTTATTTTATCGTAGATATTCTCATTGAAAGTTTCTATATTATGATGGCTGCAGTCCCTGAGGCTGATTCCCAGTGTCACTGTCCTGATGTCCAGGTGTTCCATTCTGACCATCCGGATTGTTTCCATAATTTCGTAAGGGTTTATAAGCATGAAAGTCCTCCTGTTTTACTCAGTTAGATCCTGTGCATGAAATGAAAAACGTCTTCATGCTGCACCTTGACCTCAACTCCCATTTTCTTTCCCCCCTTATCCATGGCTTCCTGAAAAGCTGCTAGGTTAAAATTCTGCTTTGGGGCTTCTGCAAGCATGATCATGGTGAAAATGCCCTGCATAATTGTCTGACTGATATCAACAATATTCACATTGAAACTGGCCATCACTGTAGTGATCTTAGCAACGATTCCTACACAGTCGCTGCCTATAACCGTAATAATGAAACGACTTGATGTCATTTTATATCTCCTGTTGCTTGGAAATTTTCTTCCAAGTTGATGTTCATACTATAAACTGAAATATTTTGTTCAGTTTGAAGACCTGATGGCTAATAAAATAAACTATTGGTAATTATTCAAATATTTCTATTTCTAGCGTGGAATTGAAGCAGTAAAAGTAGGAATTTCTGTTTATTATACAAATTCAGGAAACCTTATTGAGAAGTTGAAAATAGCACATAGGAAAAGAGTGCTTGAAAAGAAGATCCGAGGCCTGATGCTTTGCAAAATGTTGATAATTGATGAAATTGACTACTTACCATTTGGTGAGGACGAATCTCATTTCTATTTCAGCTGATCTCCAACGTTATTAACAGAATTACAACAATATTTACCTAAATCAAGTTATCGGAAGTGTGGGAAAGATATTCAAGGACTATCTAATGGCAGCTAGTGAACTTGATAGGATAGTACATCATTGTATACAAGATTAACATAATGAAGAATAATTATAGGCTAAAAGTAAAGGGAGAAACAAAGAATAAAAGCGGTAAATCTTTACCAGTAATTTTGAGTGAATTCATGAAATATTGGGTGAAATATACATCCTATATATTAAGCAGATGTACACAGATATATAAATTATTTATCTACTTGCACTAATTATACTAAATCTTTGATCATTTTCACGATTATAAAGTAGGATACCCACCGCTTTAGATTGGGGTCCCTACCTTATAGTCGTGAATGTAATAAGTGATAGGCCGCTGATAGGCTCAAGGTGAAGTTCTCATTCGATGGCAATGGGAAGGAATGCTAGCGCTCACAAAATCGATTCTAGAGCCACTAAAGTTATTGGATTTTCAAAAATAAGGTTGTCGGGAATATTGGTTAAAGCCAGTTCCTTTTATGAGCATCAAAGGAATTTTAATACTTTTTTTTGTATTTATTGGATGCAATCGGTAGAAATTTTTAGAATTCAATAATTTATAAAATAATCAAGTTATAAAACATAGGCAATCCTATCGATATAAATGAAGACTGGATAACAGGAATCAAGTATATAGTAATAGAACAGTAATTAAAAAAGAAGAATAAAGGCTATAGAAAAGATTTTATAGAAGATTATGCACACTGTCATCGTTTATATATTTGTATAGGTATAAACATTGAAAAATATAATGCCTAAAAGGCAAATTATATGATCATTACAACTTATGGGATATATTATAGCAAGTAACTCTAAAACAATAATATCTATAAATCTCGCTCTTGTTGCAAATGCATCAATAAACTCATTTGAGGTAACATTTATTCTTGTATTAGTACAATAATAATAGGTAAAATTTCGTATTTTCTTGTTAAATCTTTTTCATTTGTAAGAGCTTCAATTTTTTTATCAATATCTTTATTTTTAGGAATGTTTGGTATTTGCGATCTTAAAGAGAGAATCAAATTATCCATATTTTGCGCCATTACTTATTGACCGCTAATTATCCATTCTTGAATTCTTTATTTATGAAGCATGCGATTTGTTCTGTGAAGTTCCTCTCGAGTTCTCACAATGATCCTTGATCTCCGTTGAATTTCTTCTAGAAATTCCTTTAGATTCTGTCCAAGATGAAAGTCCTTTTCTTATATCTGTTATTGCTAAAGGTGCGGCCTCTTCGGCATATTTCTTAATTTCTTCTTTACGATCGCAGTGTGTTTTATAAAAATTAAGCTTATCTCTTTTTGAACTTCAGCTATATATTCGTTTTTTAATGCCTTTTTTTGCCTTTTGATCTAGGTATACAAGTTATTTTCCGAAGCCCAAAATCTTTAACAATTTGTCTCATTCGTGACTCTGAATAAGGTATTTTAAAATTCTCTTTATAAATCGAATTGTGTCTTTTGTTTGCCAATCATGGTAATAACATCATCTTTTGGTATTAGCTCTGGAAGTGTTTTTTTCCTAACTAAGAAAGTTGTTCTGCTTTTGAAAGATACTTGACGCATCTACCAAGTTTACATTTAAAAACTGAGTAAAAACCTCTTTATCAGCATGCTTTATGCAACAATACACTGTTGAGCTATATGCTTAAAAATTTTCTGCAACTTAGCTTGATCTATTGTGATAATATCGAGAATATGTTAATAAATTATATATTTATATTATAATCTATCTTAAGGTAACTATAATTCAGAAGAGAGATGAACAAAAAACTGTCTGTGTCTATACCACAAATACAGTCATTTTTCTTTATCATAATCGATGATTTCATTGATTTATTTGTTTTTAACATTTTTCCGTGATATTTTTCTGTATTTTTAGAAATGGTTTTCGGAACTGAAGAGATTTGGAAATACTGAAAGAAACTCTGCAATTTCAATAATGTTATTTTTACAAGACAAGCAGCTTGAACATATTCTAAATACAAACAATATCCCTGGGCTCTTGTTTCATCCTTTGAACTTCATTTAAGCATCTTGATTCTACTACATAGTGAATTAATATAATAATCCTGCATATACAGCAGTGAAATATTGTGAAAAGTTCTAATGAGGAAAAATATTGGAGGAAAAAGAAAAACGAATGCTTTAAAGAGCAGTGCTTTGCTTTATTACTTCAAGAACCTTTAATCAAGAAAAAGAAACATATATATATTGCCAAATAGGTACTAATTTACTTACTTCCCCTAGCGGTGACCCTCTCAATCCATATAAATGGATCGAAATTGGAGGTAAAAGCGCTGCTAAATACGTATATTAACTACACTTTGATGGCGCCCTGGATTCATTAATTTAATCTGAATAATAAGTATATCTCCAATTTTTTGGAAAATATAAAGAGATTTTTAAGTTTACGATTTCCAATAACTCATATACACGATCTGCATCCAGATCAAATAAATCTAGATGAAAATCTCCTGAATTGTGAAAATTTATAAAAATTGCTCTTGAGACCCAGTTTATCCAGCTGGCAAGTTTTTTTGACTATTTCTCAAAAACGAGCCACATAAATTATTCAGAAAATTATCAGAGAATTTATACTTGGATAGAATTTATTTTTATTTATTTATAGAGTGATCAAAATGTGTGGAATAATAGGATTTATAGATAGAACAAAGTCCAAAATTGACGGGTCGAGCATAAAAGCCGGCCTCAGTCTCATGAACGAAAGAGGCAGTGGAGACGGGGCCGGCTATGCTGCATACGGAATTTACCCAGAGTATGCAAACTATTATGCCCTTCATGTTTTCTTTGACAACCTAACTGAACCAAAAAAGAAAGTTGATGAACTTCTCCAGCAATGGGGAGAAATTGCTCACCAGGAAGAGATCCCAAACACCCCGCAGATGGGCATAAAAAAAGTACATATTCCCTGGAGATACTTTTTCAAACCCTCAGAAGACCTCACTGGAAAAAATGCTTCAGAAAAAGACGTTGTTACGTACATAGTCATGCAGGTAAACGCCAATATAAAAGGAGCCACAATCTTTTCCTCAGGGAAAAATATGGGAGTCTTCAAGGCTTCAGGCTGGCCAGAGGATGTAGCAAACTTCTATAGAATAGAAAATTATAAGGGATATGTCTGGCTGGCACATAACCGTTATCCTACAAACTCTCCTGGATGGTGGGGAGGAGCCCATCCGTTCAACCTGCTTAATTGGTCAGTAGTGCATAATGGGGAAATTACATCATATGGTACAAATCAGCGCTATGTCGAAGGCTTTGGATACAAATGTACCCTGTTTACTGACACCGAGGTTGTAGCCTACCTATTCGACCTACTAGGAAGGCAGCATGAGCTCCCCCATGAGATAGTTGTTCGAGCTCTTGCTCCGCCATTCTGGGAGGACATAGACCATATGCCTGCAAAGGAGGCCGAACTAAACAAGGCAATTCGCCTTACCTATGGGTCTGCCCTCATGAATGGACCCTTTGCAATCGTAGTCGGAACTGATGACGGTATTGTTGGCTTTACTGATAGAATCAAACTACGCCCCCTAGTTGTTGGTGAAAATGGGAACAGACTATACATATCCAGTGAAGAAGCTGCAATCAGGGGCCTTGATCCCGAAGTTAAGAATGTTTACACTCCCAGAGCAGGAGAACCCATAATAGGGAGGTTTATCGAATGACTCTTGGAAGTGTACCACCTAAATTTAAGGTCGGAATTGACCGAGACCAATGCATGGACTGTGGGCGCTGCATTGAAAACTGTTCCTATGGAGTATACCATAGAGAAAGCGACAAAATCCTGATAGAATCCAGGAAATGCACGGCCTGTCTCCGTTGTGTTGCCATGTGTCCAAGGGATGCGATAACCATTACGGAAAAACCAGTAGACTATCGCAGCCATCCTATCTGGACAAGAGAAATAAGGGAAGACATAATAAAACAGGCTCGTAGTGGTCAGATCATCCTTTCAGGAATGGGAAACGCCAGAGATCTACCAATTATCTATGATCGCCTTCTCCTTGATGCCTGTCAAGTCACAAATCCAAGCATAGATCCCCTGAGAGAACCAATGGAACTCAGAACTTATATCGGGAAAAAACCATCAAAACTCAAATTAAGAAAAACCGAGATTGGTGATATAGAACTGGAAACTAAACTTGCTCCAAATCTCAAGTTGGACACACCAATTATGATTGGGCATATGAGTTTTGGAGCTATCAGCTTGAACTCCCATCTCAGCATGGCAAAGGCAGTAAAAGAGACTGGAACTTACATGGGGACCGGAGAAGGTGGGCTTCACCAGGCTCTCTATCCATACCAGGATCGTCTGATTGTTCAGGTTGCGTCAGGTCGTTTCGGTGTGAACATCGATTACCTTGAAAGAGGTGCTGCTATTGAGATCAAGATCGGGCAGGGAGCAAAGCCGGGTATAGGCGGACATCTCCCCGGAGAAAAAGTAAACGATGAAGTATCAAGGACTCGCATGATTCCTTTTGGCAGTGATGCGATCAGCCCGGCTCCACACCATGATATTTACAGCATTGAAGACCTCGTTCAGCTTATAAGAGGCCTGAAAGAAGCAACCGAATGGAAAAAGCCTGTCTTTGTAAAGATTGCAGCTGTGCACAACGTGGCACCTATCGCTGCAGGTATTGCTCGTTCTTCCGCAGATGCAGTGGTAATTGACGGATTCCGTGGTGGTACCGGAGCAGCTCCGAAAGTCTTTAGGGACAATGTAGGAATTCCAATTGAGGTTGCAATTGCAAGTGTTGACCAGAAACTTAGGGACCAAGGAATAAGAAACGAGATCTCAGTTATTGGAAGTGGTGGAATAAGGAGCAGCGCTGATCTTGCCAAGTCAATTGCACTTGGCGCGGATGCTGTATATATCGGAACTGCTGCCCTTATTTCTCTGGGCTGTAGAGTATGCGGTAACTGCTACAGAAACCTCTGTCCCTGGGGAATTGCTACCCAGCAACCTGACTTAATGAACAGGATTGACCCAGATAGGGGAGCAGTTCAGGTTGCAAATTTGATCAAAGCGTGGACTCTGGAACTTAGCGAGCTTATGGGAGCTGCAGGAATCAACAGTATAGAAAGTCTGCGTGGTAACAGGGACCGTCTGCGTGGATACATGTTGGATGAAGGAATGCTTAAAGTATTGGATGTACTTCCTGCAGGGGCATGATTGAAATGAAGACTATAAGAATCGATGCAAAGGGCATACATTACACTCCCCTTAACCAAAAAATAAGAGCTGCAGCTGCTGACGGAGCGGAAGAGATCATCCTTGACAACGTCCTAGGGCAACGTTTTATTGGAACTGGTTTAAAGGGTAATGTTCTGATCACAATAAACGGAGTCCCAGGAGGGGACTTAGGGATGTTCATGAGCGGGCCGATTTGTATTATAAATGGGAATGCAGAACATGCTCCAGGAAATACGATGGATAGCGGTATGCTTGTAATCCATGGGAGCGCAGGAGACGCAGTATCCCACAGTATGCGGGGAGGAAAAGTTTTCATAAGAGATAATATTGGATACCGAGGCGGCATCCATATGAAACAGTATAAAGAGGAAAACAGGCCCATACTTGTTGTAGGTGGCACAGCTCACTCCTTTCTTGGAGAATATATGGCTGGAGGCCTTGTGCTTTTGCTGGGTATAGGCAAGGAAAAATCCATTACCGATAGGGGTATAGGAAGTGGGATCCACGGTGGAGAAATCATTATCCGCGGAGAGGTGGACGACTATCTTCTTGGCGTAGGTGCCAAGAAATTTAAGTTTAATGAGAGCGACCTCGAACGTATTGCTCCGGTGATTAAGAGTTTCTGCGAATACTTCAAGCTTGATCCCGCAGAGTTTCTAGACACTAACTACACGAGGATCGCACCTGAAAGCAGCCGTCCTTTTGCAAACAAATATGTTTGGGAGTGATCATAAATGGCAGAACAGAAACCAATCAGTAAGAATTACCTTGACCTTAAATCAAGAGTATGGGACGAAGGCATTTGCTCGGGCTGCGGAGCCTGTATTGCAGTCTGCCCTGCTGATGCCTTGTACTTCGAAATCGGGGTCAATTCCCTCCATCCACAGAGCAACAACTACTGTAAATCTGCTGTTGATGATGTACCCTGTGGAGCCTGCTATGAAGTCTGCCCTAGAGTCGATGAAGAGCATTTAGGTCTTCTTGGGGACTATCTGGAAATTACTGCCGGGAAAGCCGAATTTGATATCCCTAAAAAGCAGAGTGGAGGTGCTGTTACGGCCCTTCTTGCCAATGCTCTGGATATAGGCCTTTTAGATGCTGTGGTTACGGTTACTGAAGACCTTTGGACTCTCAAACCTCACTCGATGATAATCACTAGAAGTGAAGCCCTTATTGCCAAGGCTGGCAGCCGTTACAACTGGTGGGTCCCGCTGATCTCTTCCCTCAAGGAAGCGGTCATAAAGAAGAAATATAGAAATATTGCAGTTGTCGGAGTCCCCTGCGTAGTCCAGGCAGTTCGCAAGATGCTTGAAACCGACAACCAGCTTGTGGGTCCTTATAAGAAATCTATTCGTTTTGTGCTTGGGCTTTTCTGCACTGAAAGTTTCGACTACGATAAACTAATTGTAGGCAAGCTGAAAAGTGAATATGCACTAGAGCCTATGAAAGTTTGCCGTATTGATGTAAAGGGTAAACTTGAAATCACTTGTAATGATGGGACTCAGTATGTAATTCCCCTTGCCGAACTCCAAGACACCGTACGCCTCGGCTGTGGTGTCTGCACAGACTTTACTGCCATCAAAGCTGACATTTCAGCCGGATCTGTTGGAAGTCCAGAGGGTTACACAACCATTATCGTCCGTACCCTTGTAGGCCAGCATCTCCTTGACAGTGCGGTTGCCAACAAGAAGTTGACTGTAGGCGGTGAAGTCGACATTGGGGCAATCGAAAAGCTTGCAAAGAAGAAGCTTAAAAGGAAACCTGCATAAATTTACCTAGTAGAGTAGAAAAGCGAAGCATCCGGCTTCATCTTTACCTTATCTTTTTTATTAAGCATAGTTTGAGGATTATTCAACCAGATTTATCAAACCTGTTCTGGAAAATGAATTCAGCTATGCCTTTTTTCCCAGGTTGAATAGTTACTTTAAGTTTTTAATTGTTTTTTCTTGTTGGGATTTCGATAATTCCATTAATTTCGTCATGTGCTTATGAATGTGCATAGATGACTATTGAAAATCAGACACTCATCGAAATCCTCTGACATATGCTTTTTTCTTTCTTAAGTAGATCAATAGCTTTTTCCAGCGTAAAAGGTCAAATTTATAGCCAAAGGAAGTTTTCCTTTTTTCGAATTTAGAATTTGACAATTGAATTTATATACACATTATTATTTATAGACCTGTCAGTGAATATTGTAGCAGAGGATGTAACTGAAGAAAAACAATAATTTAGAAGGATATTTGAATGAAAAGCAAGCCAATTACGCCGAAATTGAAAGCTTTCCTCATTTCTATAGGCACAGTTTCCATAGAATTTGCCCTCATTCCAAGAGCTCAAGGCTCCACTGCGGGTCCAGGGGCAGGCACCAGTTCAATTTTTTTTAGGTCAGGAGAAAAAAGGGTAAGACTCAGCATAAACAAGGATTCTCCGCTTTCCATTCTAAAGGTAGAAGATGATGAAAATGTTGCGATCTTCTATGAGGGAAAAGAACTTGCTCGAGGAATACTTGAGTGTGCTCCTTCTCATTGCCCTGAGCAAGCATTCATAACCCTCTGTGAAAAGTGTATATTTGACTGCAAATACTGCCCTGTACCGAAGTTACAGGGGCATGTTAAGAGTGAGGACGAGGTATTAAGCATAGTGGATGAGGTTTTTAACACAAGAAATCTAAAAGCGATATCACTTACCTCAGGAATTGAAACGTCGGTTGAAGGAGAAGTAGATCGTGTGCTTAAACTGCTTCCTGCAATCAAAAAGTATAATGTTCCTATTGGGGTTTCTGTGTACCCTACAGAAGGCTGCTCCAGAAAATTCTATGAAGCAGGTGTTTCCGAAGTCAAGTACAATGTTGAGACGATGAATAGTGAGATTTTCAAAAAAGTTTGTGGGGATCTTAAACTTTATGATATCTTGGACAACCTCAAAGAAGCTGTGGAGGTTTTTGGAAAAAATAAGGTTTTCAGCAACTTTATAATCGGACTTGGAGAAAATGATACTTCTGTCATGGAAGGTATCGAGAGCCTTGCAAAAATGGGAGTTATTCCTATCCTGCGGCCAATAAACCCACACCCTCTTAGAATTGGAGACTGTTTTACTGAACGTCCGTCTGCTGAGCGACTTTTAAGGCTTGCAAAAATTGAAGCTAAAATCCTCAGGAAATATGGGCTCAATCCAGAACTTGCAATGACTATGTGCTTGAAATGCACAGGTTGTGATCTTGTTCCTTTTGTTGACATCTAATTTAGCATGAAAGTACATGAGATTATGTTCCTCAAGTACTCTTTTAGGCCTCTTTATCATAATTGAGATGGTTCTAGAAATTATTTTCGCACATTAATCAATTGAAAAGGTGCCAGTTCAACAATCTCCTTCTTTTTAATTTCTCCTTTTTGATATCCGATTTCATCTTCTTATATCTCGTAATTTGCAATCATATGCTTTATTATTGTGACAATTTTCCTTACCAGTGCAATAATTGTCTTTGCATGTCCAATTGATTTCTTCTTACGATTAAAAAACTATCTTAACTTGCTATTTTTCTTTCTCGCTGCTGCTTGAACAATCTATATTGGAATCCACCTTGCTTCCTTTGATTTCCCTTGTTATGAGTCTATAATTATAAAATTTATATTCATGTTTGTATACATCCTGGACTATTCCAATCAAAAAGCAAGTTTATCTCCGGAAGAAAAATAATTGAAATTGTCTATTTCGGCAATTAAAGTTGCTGCACCAATTTCTACAATACCAGGAAAATAAATCAAAATTATCATTTACATTAAAATATTACTTGTGACAGAAGAAAATTGAAAACTAATAAAATTTCAATAAAGAGAAAATCCGAAATGGTAATAAAGAATCTCTGCAATTACAGATTCAATGACGCTTCTATCCAGCACTGAACTGAGAAAACTTATACAGGCAAATCCTCCTTTGCTTGAAAATGCAATTGATATCGAAACACAGATTCAGCCTAACGGGCTTGAACTTACCCTGAAAGAGATAAAAACAATAGAAGGTCCTGGAGCCTTAGATTTTGATAATACTGAAAGAAAACTCCCAGACGCAAAAACGATTGAATTCTGCAGCGATGGTTGGATTCATCTACCAGAAGGGATTTACAAAATACTTTTCAATGAGGTTTTAAATATTCCCATGAATTTAGCTGCAATAGCAAAGCCGCGATCAAGCCTTATTCGTTGCGGAGCTACTCTTGAAACCGCAGTGTGGGATGCGGGATACAGGGGGCGCAGTGAGTCAATGCTTGTAGTTTATAATTATGCAGGCTTTAGGGTGAAGAGGAATGCTCGAATTATACAGCTCCTATTTTATACTTTGGAAAAAGAAGTAGAAAAAGGATACTCAGGTATATATCAGAACGAGAACACAAAATGAGCTTTTAGAAAGAAAATTTATTTTGCTTACTTTGCAAAGGCAAACTTATGCAGAGTAAAAAATAAATAGTAAAATCCAGCATCCAAAGAATCTATTACTAAAGTATATATATTTTTATAAGCCCATATTTCACCAATTTTTACTGTTCCATAATCTACGTCTGCATATGTATTTATATGCTGTGAAAACGCCTCCATATTCCTTTAGAGTATATCGCAAGAATATAATTAGAATTGAATTTCAATAAAAAGTATCATTTGACGTTTTATTACAACCTCTTAACACTATATAAATCTAAAGATCAATAGTCTATATACATATACATAATATATATATATATATATATATATGTATGTATATGTATATGTGTGTGTGTGTGTGTGTATATATGTATTCAGATTAATAGAATTCGAAGTATAGAAATCAACCGAATTCTGTTAAATCAATCTCAAAACAGTAGCTGAGATGAATACTAGATGCTGTAAGGACTTGATTGTGTCATGAGAAAATGCGATGAATTGAGATGCTTCTCCTTGCCATGCTGTACCCACGCGAGAATAAAATTTATTTGAATTTTATGTAGATGTTGCAAAATATACATAAAGAATCGGTACTGAACTTGGGACAGCTATAATCAAAATAAAATATATAGGAAGCCTCTAAAAGTTTAAAGAAGTGTATGATGGATGCCCTGTATCTGTAATCATTACAGGTGAGCCAAATGAGGATCTGAAAATAGTTGTTGGAAATAATTGAATTTTCTTCCAAATCCTGTAGGCAAGATGTTGCCACATGAAAAATTTTTCCCCATGCAAAAGACCATCTATATTTGGTTAGAAGAATTACAAAAATCGTTTATGAGGTTTCGAGCACAGAAGAATTTATGAGGCTGGACAATTAAACCAAATAGTAAAAAAACTTCTGTAAAATCAAAAATGGAATCCAAAACCGGGCAAAAATAGAAAATCAGAACGAGAAAAGTTAGTAAAACTGTTGCAGTGGAAATTAAGGGGTGTTATTTTTTTAGAAGTAAGTTTTCTCAGAAAGATAAAGAATAGGAACAAGTGGAATTATTTTCACTGAATCACCTCAGGAATTACACTTTGATATTCAACAATAATTAGTATTATATAAATTAATTTCTATCTAGATAGCTTCCGTTAACATATTCATCAAAATAATTGATTATAGGCTTGATAATTGATACAAAGGAGTTTCTATGAATCGCTATTCAAAATATGCAACAATTTAATTATAGATAAGTTTGAATATACTAAGAGAGTAAATATGAGAAAAGAGCAGTATAAGTTCCCTTTGGAGGACTTTATTTCAAAAGATGACTTCAACAAAATCAAAAAGTTTTCTCAGGATAAAGAGACACCTTTTTTGATAGTTAATCTACGGAAGATAGAGCAAAGTTATGAAGATCTGGTTGAAAGCATGCCCTTTGCAAAAATTCACTATGCTATAAAGGCAAACCCTATGGATGAAGTAGTGCTTACCCTGAAAAACAAAGGCTCTAATCTTGATGTGGCAACTGTTTATGAACTTGATCAGGTTCTCAGGCTTGGGGTGGAACCTGAAAAGATCAGTTACGGCAATACTATCAAGAAAGAATAGCATATAGCCTATGCGTATGAAAAGAGCGTGAAGTTTTTTGTTACTGATTCTGAGAGTGACTTGAAAAAATTAGCTAGAAAAGCCCATGGTTCCAAGATCTTTTTCAGGATCCTTACTGAAGGCGACGGTGCAGACTGGCCTCTTTCAAAAAAATTTGGCTCGCATCCAGACCTTATTTATCAGCTTATCCTAAAAGCCAAAAAATTGGGGCTTTATCCTTATGGGCTTTCTTTCCATGTTGGCTCTCAGCAGAGAGATATTGGTCAATGGGATAATGCTATTTCCAAATGCAAGTATCTCTTTGAAACAGTGGCTGAAAAAGGGATTCATCTGAGGATGATTAACCTTGGGGGGTTCCTGCAAAATATAAGGCACAGGCTAATGACTTTGAAACCTATGTCAAGGAAATCCGCCGCTTTTTACATGAGGACTTTGGCGAACAACTACCTGAAATCCTTATCGAACCAGGGCGCTCTCTGGTTGCCGACGCCGGTATAATTGTAAGCGAAGTTATAATGGTTGCCAAAAAGGCCAGATTCAATCAGTACAAATGAGTTTATATCGACATTGGAAAGTTTGGAGGTCTCATCGAAACTCTTGATGAGAGTATTAAATATCCTATATATTGCAATAAAAAGGGTTATGCTGAAGAAGCAATCCTTGCAGGTCCGACCTGTGACAGCATGGATATTCTCTATGAACATCACAAATATTCTTTCCCACACACAATGAGGGAAGGCAATCGTATATATATCTTTACAACGGGTGCGTACACTCAAAGCTACTGTTCTATGGGTTTTAATGGTTCCCCTCCGCTCAGATCGTATCTTATTTGATGGAATAATGTAGTCCTTTCCTATTTTTCCCTGTTCTCTAGCAGGACTTCAATTTAGTTCCATATCTTGCTTTAAATTATATATTTTTTAAAATTGTAGGTTAGGATTGTTAATTAAGTTCCATTGTTAGGGATTGAAAATAGTGAAAATCCTACATATTTTTTCCTTCTCTATTTTGGATTTGCTTTGAAGACGTCTGGACAAATATATTCTCAGTAATTCTTTATACTTAGAGTATTTCTCTAATATCCTATGCATTTGATTATAGGAGAGTTAAAATCTCTTACCAATAATTTTTACTCATGAAAACTCTTACTGATTTTGGTCTTAAGTAAGAATATGCACTTCTTCAGTCAGTTGGAGACAAATTTTCTGAAATTGATTCCTTAATCGATTGGGAATTTTTTCGTATCATTTTTGAGTCCACATATTTTAACAAAACAATTTCCTGAGAAAGACCTTAAACTGATGTCATTATCATTTTTAAAATACTTGTTTTACAGCAACAGCATGGTCGTTCTGACTTCGAAATTGAGAAACAATTTATTGATCGAATTTCTTTCAGGAAATTCCTTCGTTTTCCAGGGTACATACCAGACAGTACCACAGTTTGTTCATTCAGAAAAAAAATATTGATAATTAGAACAGAAGAAGAAATCTAGAGACAGTTGCGAAGCCAACTTGATGGCCTTGGTTTGAAAATAAAAAAAGGGAATGATTAAGAATGCTACTTTTATCCATTCAGATCTTGGATATGCAAAAGTGGATAAACATCTGGAAAATGAAGCAAAAAAAAGGATCATCAGAGACTGAACTTGGACAAAAGAGGGCTTCAAGTTATATTTTGGATCTAAAGTTCATTGCATAATAGACAGGGATTACGAGCTGATCAGAAGATTCAAAACAACAACTTCATCACTTCATGATTCTCAGATAGAGTTATAAGAAAAAATGAAGTGGTTTTACAGAAACAGAGGGATACTTTGGAGCAAAATCAAAAGGTTATGATTCAACAAAGAAAAGAGCAGTTAAAGAACATCTGCTGGGAATGAGTGATATATTCAGAAGAGTATCAGCTCAAAAAGAGCTCAAGTAGAACGAGGTTATGCAGTTACTAAAAAGATATTCAAAACAGGAAAAATTCTTGTCACTACTGTTCAAAGAGTGAATCTGAAAATTTTGTGTACGGCTTTTGTTATAAATTCTACCAGCTGATGACATTTTAATAAAAGGGTATTATTAAGGATAGCGGAAGCTATCTTTAAAATCGAAGAATAATGAGCCAGAAAAGAAAAATCTGTTCAAATAAATAAATTATAGAGAAAGATTTTGGACCGGATTCCCGTGAAGAAAAAATTAGAAGTAAATTGAAATCCTCTATAGTTTTGCTTTATAGCACAAAAGTAGCTTAAAAACTAAATCCGTTAGTTAATAACGGTTCTGGAGGAAGTTCCCATCGCAACAGCATGCTAGGGGGTATTCTAATGAAATAACAAATGTAATTAATTAGTAAGTTAACTCTATAAAATAGACTTCATGGATTTGTTTATACTAAAGATGAGAAATTGCAGAAACTATAGTAGAGGAAGATAAAAATATTGGATAAAATTATTGAACGAATTTTTGGAAAAAGTTGTGAAATTAATTATAAAACAATTTTTCTAGCCTCTAAGTAATATCTTTTCTCATTTTCTTTTCCAAGAGAAAATGATTTTCTCGGAAGGATCCCCTTCTTTATTATAAGAGAAAAAAATTCGCTCTTTTTTAAGGGTGGGAGAAAGAAACCAATATTACCTTGTTTTTTCCCAATCTTTTCTACAATTTCAGGATCATGCTCATATTCAATAGAGCAATTATCAATTACCGCATCAAGAGTTTCTATCTCCATATTACAACCAATGGTATTTAAAATAATCCTTCCGAATTTGTTTTTTGTAACAAATCCAATTGAATGGCTCTCAACTGAAGAATTATAACATTGGTGACAGGTTGGAGATTCTATAATCTTTGCATTGAACTTTTTGAGCAGTTCATCAGGCTCAACTCCTATTACAACTCTGTGAATTGGTTCAAATGAAAGCCCTGGATCATGGATATTCACAAGTTCTACTAATGCGTATCTTGCAGGATGAAGGTTAGGTACAGTTCCTTTAATTTTTTCCCAAAAATTTTTTGCTGCAGCAAGGCTGTGGTTTCCATCACCAACAAGAAACATTTCGAAGTTGTTAACTTTATTGGAAATTTCTTTAATTATTTTTTCGTCGCATATCTTATAGCCGATTATATGGCCACCTTTTTCCATTAGATCAAAATCATAAATCTTATTAACTTCATAAATCGTATCATCTGTATCTTTGGGAATAACCGAAAAATCTGGATCATTATATAATACTAAAATATGGGAAAGCTCTAATTCCGTATTTTCTCTTATCCTGACTCTTGCAGGAAGCCTTTCTTTAATTGTCCCTTCAGTTGGTCGGATCAAAGAATCAGATCCATCAAATTCGTATTCATCCAAATCAATTGCAACCACAAGGCCGATTCTTTCTTTGCTGGAAACAGAACGCTTTACGAGGATAAAACATGATCCATGGTCCACAAGAATTTTTTTGTAATCATGACTAGCTTTATGAATGCTATTCAATCTTTTTTCATCAAGAGGAAGATATATTTCCGGACAAATAAGATTAAAAGTAGAAGGACTATTCCCGACAAATTCCTCAACCCTTTTCCAGTATTCTATATCCTGAGTATGCTGATCACAAGCAATTACTGCCCATTTTTCCAAATTATTATTTGGAAGAAGAATATGAGGAACATGTAGTATCATGATTACTTAAAAAAAGAAATAGGATATAAAGATTTCGAAGGCTATTTTTCAAGATGTAGCTTTTGGGAATATGAAATTCCCAAAAAGAACTTTTTACATACTTGTCTTTATTGCTTTTCAGCTACTGTGAAATGCATTCTGAATTCCATCCCTTTGTCTCTTCTTAGTTTAAGTCTGCTTTCTGACTGATCTACGTTCATATAGTTTCTCGTGGATCTGGGCAATATTACCCTTTCCTTACTTTTCCTAAAGTCTCCTAAGAGTTAGAAACCTTTAGAAGAAATCTATTTTAATCCTTTCAGCCTGCAAAATCTTTATCTACTAATTTTGTGAGTCTGATAATCTTTTTTGGATGAAACCAGATTAATTATATGAACGGTTGCCTGATTGGACTACTGTATCTTGATACCTCTAGCGTTTAAATATGCAATTAATGTGATGATATAACATTATACCCATAAATTAAGTTAGCCAGGTATATTAACGAGAGAATGGTAAAATAATATTGAGTATTAAAAATATTATATATGATGACAGAGTAGTATAAATTACGTTCTCATCTCTTTAACACCCCACTAGCAAGCAACACCTACTACAGAATACTACTCTACAGTTAAGAGATCGAAAGAGAAATTCGAAATTCATAAATCAAAAAATACCTTAACACCTCTTCCCAACTAAAACAAAGTGAGTCTATTGAATATCGTCCGAAATTCCTTGATTTTTTTGATGAGAACGCTACCTCCTTTTAGATTAGAATCCCAAAAGTAAAAATCAATACTTTATAAAATGAGAAAAATGCATTCATATCATCCTTTAATAAGCTTAACTTAGAGGTAAACCACGGTAAGCACAGAAAATAGGAAGAAAAGAAAATTTAGGGGCCTTTTCCCCGTATTTCCCGCGGTTTCAATGATTATATAATTTTTGAGTGACTTTAAGCGTGAATAATACCATTTTGAAAATCGATTTTTAAAACTGTAATTATATGCATTTGAGTATTTGATAGTTTAAGATTTCTTAACAATAATTTTTACTCATGAAAACTTTTACTGATTTTGCTCTTAAAAAAGAATAAAAAAATCTTCAGTCATTTGGAGATAAACTTGCTGAAATTGATTCCTTAATTGATTGGAAACCTTTTCGTATCATTTTTGAGTCCATATATTTTAATAAAACAGTTTATGAAGGCCGACCTGAAGCTAAAGTAATCATTATGCTAAAAATGTTTGTTTTGCAGCAATTGCACGTCTTTCAGACTTTGAACTTGAGAAACAATGTATTGATCGAATTTCTTTCAGGAAATTTCTTGGTTTTTCAGATCGCATCCTAGACAAAACCACAGTCTGGTCATCCAGAAAAATAACTATTGGTAACTGTAAAGAAGAAGAAATATGGGCACAGTTGCAAAGCCAACTTAATTGCCTTGGTTTGAAAATGAAACCGGAACGATATAGGATTCTACTGTTATCCATTCAGATTTTGGATATACAAGATAGATTTATCAGAAAAAAATGACGTGATTTCCCGAGACAGAGGATACTTTGGAACAAAATCAAAAGGTTATGATGCAATACTGCAAAGAGCAGTAAAAAACATTCTATCTGAAATGAGTGATAATATTAAGAAACAAGAGGATCAACTCAAAAAAATGTAAGTGGAACGAGTTTATGCAGTAACTAAAAATAGCTTCAAAGCAGCCTTTATCAAATAAAATTTGGAATATTTTATACAAGAGCTGTAACAATAGGGATTATATATCTAACTTCATTAATATTGCATAAACCAATTTTGTGATATGTAGTTGGTTTTAGGGATGAATTCAAACAAAATTGTTCATGAATGTATTTCTGGCTTTCTAGAAACCCTCTCATTTGAGACATGCTACACATTTTAAGTTATGTTTGTAGCATCGAATTTTTGGACTTAAATTGAACCTGATAAGATCAGTTTGGAAAGGATTTCTACAGAGCCATGTTTCTGTGATTATATTTACTGAAAGATGATACCTATATGTTGTCCATCAACATTTAATATGGCTAAAAGAAGTAGATCTGCTTCTAAAATCATCGATTGCGAGTTAGTGAAGTACTGCACTAAGAAAATCTGTTTCGAATTCCAGATGGAATGATTACTCTAAGAAATATCATGAACTACTGAATGGAAAAAAATATTAGAGTAGTTTAGTTGGGGTGATACAATCCAATAGACATAGCTTAGTTAAGTGATTATTTTAGTCGAATAGGCCCAGCTTGTTGTGGGGATGGAAACTTCCCCGAGAACCATCATTAACTAACTGATGGAACTGTTCGGCTTACTCATAATCAGTTGACAGATATCTATTTTGATGCAATATGTATTCCTGATTACTGACTGATAAAATAATAAAATATAAAATCAATAGTCGACGATTAAATAAAATAAACCTAAGGAATTTGCTCATTGAATCTTAGAAAAGATGGTTATTGATAATTTTTCGTTCAGGCTGAATGGTTACGTAAATATTATATAAGAATGTGAGGAACCTACCAAAGTGGGAAAAATTAAAACGCCTTTAAAACTCAAAAATGGACTCGCCAAGAAAGAAATAATAAAATTTATGGATTCTGTAGTCATTACTTAAAGAGCACTTGCTGTAGCAACTTGCAAGAACGCATTGAAATTGCTCAAGTAAAAATAGTTCGTTTCCCTATTCTTTGAAAAGGCGGTAAGAACTCGAAAGTATTTCCAGAAATGTCTGACTTGCGAGAGCTTCTAAAGTGACGACTGTCATCAATTTCTCAAAATATATATTGAGGTGACAAAATATTATATTACAAAATGCCGAAATGAAAAAGAAGTTTACAAGACCAGTTACAGAGGATTTCTGTAGCCCGTCTTTTTTGAAGTTTATCCCTCGAGTACGATTTCGATGTTGATATCCTTGGGTACCTGAATTCTCATGAGCTGGCGCAGTGCTCTTTCGTCAGCTGCGATATCTATAAGCCTCTTGTGTACACGCATTTCCCAGTGGTCCCAGGTTGCCGTGCCATCTCCACTCGGGCTTTTTCTTGTGGGAACGACAAGTTTTTTTGTAGGAAGTGGAACAGGCCCAGAAATATTAACTCCTGTTCTCTCTGCAATAGACTTT
This sequence comes from uncultured Methanosarcinaceae archaeon, assembly GCA_963763235.1. Classification (GTDB taxonomy): domain Archaea; phylum Halobacteriota; class Methanosarcinia; order Methanosarcinales; family Methanosarcinaceae; genus Methanosarcina. The sequence goes on from CAVXNY010000014.1 coordinate 39,758, forward strand.
ACCTGATTGCAGACTCCATCCAGGTCCTTGGGACTGATTCCTGACAATCTTATTCTAGCTTTTTGCATACCTTTTGTTCTCCTTAAAAAATGAAAAAAGGAGAGTGTTATCTCTTTTTAACACTCATACACATGCCTGCGGCAATTGTCATACCCATATCGCGGATAGCAAACCTGCCGAGTTGTGGAATATCCTTTACTGGTTCAATAACCATCGGCTTTGTCGGCTTGATGGTAACGATTGCTGCATCTCCGGCCTTGATGAATGCTGGGTTTTCTTCCTTAACCTGGCCAGTCTTAGGATCCAGTTTTTTGTTAAGAGCGATCAGCTGACATGCGATCTGAGAGGTGTGGGCATGAAACACAGGTGTATATCCCGCAGTGATTGCGGACGGATGCTGGAGAATGACGATCTGTCCTACAAACTCGTCAGCAACCGTTGGCGGGTTGTCAACGTGGCCACATACATCTCCTCTACGAACGTCGTTTTTACCGATACCTCGAATATTCCATCCGATATTGTCGCCTGGGAGAGCCTGTGGAATTTCTTCATGGTGCATCTCAATGGATTTGACTTCACCGGAAGTTCCTCCTGGCATAAAAATGACCTTGTCGCCTTTCTTCATGACACCGGTCTCTACTCTGCCTACAGGTACAGTTCCTATACCTGAGATAGTGTATGCATCTTCAACAGGGATCCTGAGCGGAAGATTGGAAGGTTTATCGGGCTCTTTTAGGTTGTTGAGGGTATCCATCATGGTTGGACCCTTATACCAGGGGGTCTTCTGGCTTAGCGTGACGACATTATCACCATAGAATGCAGAGGTCGGAACGAAGGGAATTTCGCTTGGCTTGAACCCGACCATCTTAAGAATGCCGGATACCTGTTCCACGACTTCCTTGTATTTTGCTTCACTGTAGTCTACTGCATCCATCTTGTTGATTGCGACAATCAGCTGGTTAATACCTAGGGTTCTTGAAAGGAAGATGTGCTCCTTTGTCTGCGCCATGACACCATCAGGAGCAGCGACAACGAGGACAGCAGCGTCAGCCTGGGAAGCACCTGTGATCATGTTCTTGACGAAGTCGCGATGGCCCGGGCAATCTACTACTGTGAAATAGAACTTGTCAGTATCGAATCTCTTGTGAGCGATGTCAATTGTAATGCCTCTTTCACGCTCTTCCTTAAGAGAGTCCATAACCCATGCAAAGGCGAAGGATTCCTTACCTTTCTGCTTTGCTTCTTCCCTAAACTTATCGATGATATGTGGAGCTACAGCCCCTGCATCGTACATTAAACGTCCTACAAATGTTGATTTACCGTGATCAATGTGACCAATCACTGCTAAATTCAAGTGCGGTTTTTCTGCTGCCATATTATAATTCTCCTGTAATTCTAGATGAGTTTCAACCGTATATCAAATATTTACTATATTAATATTAGGGCAAATCTCACTATCGATACATCAGTTTATATATTTTTTTGTGAAATCAATATTGTTAATTTCTCTTTTTCATTGAGTCAATATTTTATTAATATCCAACAACCTGGAATGTTTTCCCCCAATATAGGCATACATTGTCTTAAAGCTTTCCGATTGGCTTTATCCTCAAATTGATAGAGATCCTTTCCCCTTTCAGATAAGTCAAAATTTTATTCCATTCAAAGGAAAGTGGATATTACCTTAAAAATATTAAGAAGAAATGGAAAATTTCTCTTACTTAAATTGAAAGGAAGTCAGAGACTTTGGGAAATTCCTTCTTGAGGCCTTTTCTCTCTCTGATCTGGCCTACCACTTCGGTCTGGATACTGGATGGTAATATATCGAAGCCACCAAATTCAGTGCTCCACATAGCACGTCCTTCGGTTGCGGACCTGATTTCTCCGGCAAATCCGAACATCTCAGCTACAGGCACCCTGGACTCGATAATTGCTAGGTCTCCTTCAGTGGTCATATTGAGGATAATTCCGCGGCGGCCTTGCAGTTCCTTTGTTGCACCACCCATTGTGAGCTGGGGCACCTGAACAAAGACTTTCTGATAAGGTTCAAGCAAACTATCCTCTGCCATAAGCATGCCAGCCTGAATTGCCTGCCTTGCAGCAGGAATAACCTGAGCTGGACCCCTGTGGATCGCATCTTCGTGAAGTTTTGCATCTACAAGTACGCATTTCACATTTGCCACAGGTTCTCTCGTGAGAGGGCCTGCTCGCATTACTTCTTCGAACCCGTCTAGAACCAGTTCCATTGTCTCGTTCAGGTACTGGATACCTTTGGTCATATCTATGAAAATATTGGAATTGAAAATTCCAGCAATGCCCTTTGCTTCATCCTTGTCCATCCCGAGTTTCATGAGCTTCTGTCTGCGTTCAAGTTCGGGCAGATTCATGCTGATATCCCCTGACTTGATGAGGCTGACAATCTCAGTGTCAAGTGGTTCCACATATATATAGAATCTATTATGCCTGTTAGGAGATTTTCCTTCTACGGCTTCAATCTGCCTCTTTATGGTTTCCCTGTAAACTACAATCGGTTTGCTTGTAGTGATTTCCACATTCTTATCTCTCTGAATCCTGTGGGCGATGACTTCTAGATGAAGTTCTCCCATTCCTGCCATCAGGTGTTCCCCTGTTTCTTCATCAAGGGTAATCTGAAGAGTCGGATCTTCTTTTGCGACCTGCCTAAGGACTTCGATAAGCTTTGGCAGATCTTTGGTGTGCTTGGCTTCCACAGCCACAGTCACCACAGGTTCGCTTACATGCCTGATACTTTCGAAGGGTATCATGTTGTCAAGGGTTGTTACTGTAGAACCTACAACTGCATCTTTTAAGCCCGTGACTGCTGCAATATTTCCTGCAGGGATTTTTTCCACTTCGAGCCTTTCAGGGCCCATGAATATGCCTACTTGCTGTACTCTGCTCTTCTTTGTGGTCCCGGACGTATAAACTTCCATTCCACGGGTGAGAGATCCGCTGAACAGTCTTCCGGTTGCGACTTCTCCTGCATGAGGGTCAACGGAAATGTCTGTAACCATGAAAGCAAGATCTCCATCTGCATTTGCATTGGCCATGGATTTGCCTATCTCAGTATTAGCATCTCCATGCCAGATAACTGGCACCCTTAATTTTTGTGCATCAAGAGGGTTAGGTAGGAACCTAATAACCATATCAAGGACAGCTTCGTGTAGAGGACACTTTTCTGCCAGGGATTTCATGTCTCCTACTTTACAACATTCATATACTTCCTTAAAGGAAATCCCGGTCTTCTTCATCATAGGCACACTGATAGCCCAGTTGTAAAGAGCTGATCCAAAACCTACAGTCCCTTCTGAGGCATCGACTTTCCAACCTGACTTGAATTTATCTGGGTTCATGTTTTTGATGAGCTTGTTCACGTGATCAATGACTTTTCCAAGACGAACCTGCATTTCCTGGGAATCAACTTGCAGCTCATTGATCAGTCTATCCACTTTATTAATGAAAAGCACAGGTCTGACATGTTCTCTGAGTGCCTGCCTCAGCACTGTTTCGGTCTGTGGCATAGTACCTTCTACGGCGTCTACGAC
>CAVXNY010000015.1:0-54009 GCA_963763235.1 uncultured Methanosarcinaceae archaeon
TGGTTTCGAGAGCATCCTTAACTCTGGACTGTGCAACACCATCGGCAAGATCAGGGATACCAGCCTTTACGCCACCTCCGGCTCCACAACAGCGCTGAAATTCTTTGATCCTATCCATTTCAACGAACTTGACACCAGGAATGTGAGTAAGCACATATCTAGGCGCGTCATATACGCCTACATGGCGGCCCAAGTGACAGGGATCATGGTAAGTAATTGTCTTATCAATAGACTTTTCCCATTTAATTTTTCCCTGCTTTATCAGGTCTGCAAGGAACTCAGTGATATGAACAACCTCAAAAGGCAGTTCTTTGCCGAGAAGTCTTGGCCAGTCTACTTTTGCAGCACGGAAACAGCCTGAACATGCGAAGAGGACTTTTTTAGCACCTTTTTTCATGATGGCTTCTACATTGTGTTTTGCAACTTGAAGGGGCATCATATCATTGACATGTGCCTGTCCTGTCCTGATCAGAGCAGAACCACAGCACCATTCATCTTCCCCAAGCATAGCAAACTTAATGCCTAACTTGTTAAGCACACGTGATGTCGCAAAGGCCAGTGTGAGTTGCTTGTACCCTGCAGTACAGCCAGTGAAATAGACAATGTCTGATTTGTCTTCAATTTTCACATCATCGGGAACCCAGGCAAGCCTATCTTTCTGGTCAAGCAGGTAAGGGTTATGGTACTGACCAATAAGCTTCGGGAACATATTCTGCTTTCCGTATGGGCCGATACCTTTCTTGACAAGGTTTGCCCTCAGAGCTTCCCAAAGTTCTACAGTGTTGATGCCGGATTCACAGACAGTCCCACATATACCGCAGGTTGTGCAGCTGTGCACATCATCTTTAAACTCCTCAAGTTCCGACTGAGGGATTTCCTGCGGACCAAAAAGCTTTGCTCTGATCCCATAGGATTTGTTCATGTACTGCCTCCAGCGTAGGATCTTGTCTCTGGGAGCTAAGCCCGGTTTCCCATCGGTGGCAGCATAAGTTGGACACCATTTAACACATTCACCACAGCGTGTGCAGGAGTCGAGCTCCATAAGTTGAACTGCGGTAAGATTCTTCGTATCAATTGAAGGTGTACGTTTTGCCATTTTTTTATTCGCCTCCTTTGTTTGCAAGAATTGCAAGTGGCGTAGCGATTACATGAATGTATTTACTATATGGAACGTATGCGATGCAGAAAAGCAGCGAAATTATGGAGTGGAACAGAGCTGCAGGTGGAGCTGATGCTGGATTAAGTCCAAAGCCCCAGATAACGTCGTTCCTAATACCATCGGCAATAAAGCCGGAGATTGTGATTATGAAAACTCCTGCGAGAAGAATCCAATCATACATTATAGAAACTTGCCTGACTTCTGTAACGAAAAGTCTTCTCACTATTGCAATGAGGACTCCGATAAGCAGTATGTACCCAAAAACGTAGTTTGGGAAAGACAGGATATCTCTAAATTCAGCAGGTGTAAACGGCAGCATGAGTCCTAACTTTTCGGTCATTTCGACTGTAAACATCATTCCTGACATGGCAAAGAGGCTCATCCAGCCTGCGAAAATACAGAAGTGCATGAACCAACGAAAAGGACTCCTTTTAAGAATTCTTCTCTGGAAGAGAATATCAAGAATTAGAACCTCTAAGATAGGCTTTCCATGTCCGTGACGAGCCACTTCAGTGACCTGGCTCCACCATGTTTTTAAGAACCTGATCGCACTCCCCTTCTGCCCTACCTGAGGTTCAAGGGCATAACCTGTTACTCCGGACCCCCATTTCTGGAGGGTACTTATCATACCATATAAGAAAATCACAATAGCTATTGTGCTGAATATCATTATCTGAACAAACGTCATCTTGAGTGTTTCTGAGAGCCCAGAATAGTATGCCATTTCACTGCTAATAGTCTATTCCTCCTATATATAGGTCAAAAACTAAGAACTAATGTTACTCCTAAAATTGTCATGTTATAAAATGTCAATAACAGTAATTACAGAGAGATAACCGTAGCAACTGTCTGCATAAGGTTTGCATATTCTGTTAGACTTTGTATTTATTATATTTAAACGTTATCTTTAATTTACAATACATCGAAAAGCTCGCAAGAGCCGCGAAAATTATTTGCTTTGAACTAATCGAACATAACGAAAAGAAGGAAAATAAATAAGAATAATAATTAAAATTATAATATCAAAATCTATAGATATTATGATGGAATTTTCCTCGAAAAAAAATAAAAAATTAGTTTATAGATAATTTCTATAAACTCTTAAAATCCGTGATCCAATTTAAAAATTGTTTCTTTAATTATTCTCCAAATGAATTTTTGCTTTGAACCTTTTTTTGTAATTTCATAAGCACCAATATTTAATACACAATGAAGTTCAGGAGTGAGTAGAATTCCCTACTCTCCTTTTTGATCATTTTGACTTCAAATTTTACTGCATCCTTAATATTGCCATGTATCTTTTCGCATTCGCTCTTTTTTGTAGAATTCTTTGAACGAATAATCTCTAATTTTTTGGTTTCTCATATACATTCCAATCTGTACCATTCTTCCATTCTGGTACATGGAACTGAATTTAGCTTCCATTTTTGCGTTGATGTATCCTCCCCTTTTCCACATTTTATTAGCTCAGTGATCTACTCTCACAACCTTCACTTCCTGATTAATCACAGCATTTGATGTATACATGACTGGTTTTTCTTTATAGATATGACCATATATATGCATGATTAAGGAACGAATAATACCCCTCTCAGCAAAATATAATTATAGATAAATATTCTTTTTTTGTAAAGCTTCTATATTATTAGTAAGTTCCAATCATTGTGATGTGCGCCCTGACCATTTTACTTTAATACTTAATTATAATTAGCATGTTTTTATAGTTTCTTGAACCTTCAAGTAGAGTTTAATCGATCTTAGCTTCTTGTTCTTGTGAAAGCTTGAGTTTTTTTTCACCAAGTAACATCTTTATCTTATTTACTCCTTCCTCTCAGAGCCTGCAATTCACAAAATGATGAAGAGTCCCCCCTGAAAGAAGTTTTATCTGGACTTTGTCATCAAAAAATCGCAGAGTGGCTTATTAATCTGTTACGGAATAAATAGTTTTAATCATACTAAATTTTTCTGAAACATTTTACAACAAAGAGCTTTCTCAATACAAGAAACACTATACTTGAAGTCAAATTTTGTTGGCACAAAAAGTGCGTTTTAAGTGCTTTGCAATATCTTCAATGCAGAGAAAGTACAAAAATTGGTAAATTGAGGTGTACTTTCTATGACAATATAGTTTTCGTGGGATTCCTCAAAGGGACTCCCTTATATATCACATGTTTTTAACCATGAAAACTCAAATTTTGTTATATTTAAGATTGAAGCTGTCGAATAAAAAATAAGGGAAGACTAGAATTATGAGAAAAAATATAGATTTTTGAATAAGTAGAACGATGATCTAATGCACCCACTTAACTTCTGTAGAGATCACGGTTGATTAGAAAATTAGATGAAAAAAAGTTAAATGCAAAATATACCCGTAAGACAAATTGGACTATAGATTCAAATTGGATATCAAGAAATCTACTGACATTTAGATCTTTTAAAACATTAATCAATTAATAGGGAACGACCAAAAATTAAGAAATAAAAATAAAGTAGGAAATCTTTTTTCCTACTCGCACTCTGAATTAGTATACTTCACTATTCATCACTCTTTAACTCTATTCTTCCAGCTAGGATAGTATTCTACTATCATGATTCTCACGTGATCTGGTATTGTTTGAATAATTATACATATACGATTCCTCGAAGAGCATTGTTTCATACTCCATCCGATAGCTGTAAAATAACGCAAAAAGGACACCGTTTTTTAAATTAAACCTGCTCATTCTCTTGAATTTTTGGAACATTTCTAGTTATTTCTACACTATTACCATAATACATATGTTAAAATATAATCTGTGTATATGCTTTGTTGGAGATTCCTTATGGAAAAATACAAAATGTCAGGATACATAAAAGATCCAGAAGCACTACACTTATACGTAAAAGATATTAGGATCTTGACACCGAAGGATTACGAAACCTTAAAAACTGCAATCCCGAAAGACTCCCATAAAGCAGTACTAGACATCCTTTTAATTACAGGTATGCGATATGCTGAGATGCTTAGGCTTTACGACCACAGAGAATGGTATAATGATAAACGGAATCTAATCCACCTGCCTGAAGGAGCTCAGAGGAAACATAAAAGAAGACAGCTTGAAAGAACTATCCATCCACTACCTAGCATGTTTAACTACATTCTCAGAGATTTTTGGGAAGGGAAAAGACCGCCTCTAGAGCCTACATGGAACAAGAATATCCAAAGATGGGCTATGAATGCAGGCATCAACCCATATGGGTTTTCAGTTAAAACTACAAGGAAAACTATAGAGTCATGGATGATAGCCGCCGGAGTTATTGAATCCACTGTGTGTTTGCGCCAGGGACACGATTCACTTACTTCAATGCGCCATTACCAGGGGCTCGCTTTTTCTGATGATGAGATAAGAGGTATAAAAAAGCAGTTAACAGCTTGGGGATTAATGAGATGACAACTAAAAGCCAGAGTATAGCAGAATCTGTGACCCAGCCACCAAACCTATAATTATGTAGAAAATTAAATCAAAATCAGAAACTAGAACCTCGAATTATGAAAGATGATCACATTGTCAAAACTCCGATGTTTCACACTCACACAGAAGAGGATATTGGAATTGTAACAAGTGCAAATCAAATTTCACAATTCCAAAGATAGAGATATAAAAGAGCGATCTGCAAATAGTCGATTGTCCAAAGGGTTGATTAAATACATTAAATCCCGACAGATGAACAGATTTAAGCCAGCCAGGGCCTATAATAAAGCCAAGAGAATATTTAAGAGGATTTCGATAAAACTTTGATTTTCAAGAGTAATTTATATTCCATTTATAAGAATGCTACGAAATATGGGATGTATTGGAATCCTCTTTACAACAACCCAATCAAATAATTGGATTTTTTAGAAATTCTCTTGAAACCTCTCAGCCAGATTAAATGTCTCTGACTAGACTGAAAGGATCCAAAGGAATAACCTATTATTTTTTAACTTCTTAATGAAGTAATTCTTCAAGTTATGCCTTCATTTTCTGAGCCAGCTCTCGACCTATTTTCTCAACCTTTTTTAAATCTTCATCGCTGGCTCTACCTCTCACTTGGAGGTTTCCCACAACCTCCATTTTTGAAGGGGTAAGAATCTCTTCGGCCTGTTTGACCGCCCCTCCGCCCCATCCAAAGGACCCGAGTACAACACCATACTTTGCCGGTGGACTGAGAGCTTTTACGAGGTAAGTACCGTAAAGAGCAAGCGGATGCATACCTCCAAGAACTGTAGGCGCTCCAATAATAATAGCACGGGAATCAACTAGCTCCCTTGCAACATCTCCAATATCTGAGACTGCAAGATCATACATTTTAACATCTACACCTTCTTTTAGGAGGGTCTCTGCAATTGTCCGAACCATATCTCGAGTGGATCCCCACATACTCACATAGACGATAAGAGCTTTATTTTTTGTATCTCCTGCAGTCCATTTAACATACGGATTCATAATACGGTTTGGATTTGTGTAAATCGGTCCATGGCTCGGCGCAATAATTTTTATATCAAGATTCTTTATTTTTTCAAGAGCTTTTACCCCCATTTTCCCGAAAGGCATCATGATTTCCCCATAATAACGTTTTGCAAAAGGGATCAGTTCTTCTATATCTTCATCGTAGACTCCCTGAGCTGTATGGGCCCCGAAAAAATCACATGAAAAAAGAATTTTGTCCTCAAATAGGTATGTGAACAGTGTCTCAGGCCAATGAAGCCAGGGTGCTTCTATGAAACGAAGAGTCTTTCCACCCAAATCAAGGTTGTCTCCGTCAGCAACTATTTTGATCCGGGCTTCAGGCAGCTCATGGTAGAGCCTGGCCATACTTACTCCTTTTTCGGTCGTGATAAATAAGGCATTCGGAGCTTTTTCTAGGATAAATCTGATCGCATTGGAGTGATCCGGTTCTGCATGGTTCATAATCAAGTAATCAAGCTTTTCCAGATCTGAGATCATATTGATTTTTGCTTCGAGTTCCTCTTCAAAACCCGGATTCACCGTATCTATTATAGCTGTTTTCTTTTCACCTTTCACGAGGTATGAGTTGTAGCTCGTGCCATCTGGCAGAGGAATTAAAGCATCAAACATCCTGCGGGTCCAGTCTTTTGCCCCGACACTGAAAACATTATTGGAAATCTCTGGAATATTATAAGTTTTCATAATTTCCTCCATTCTACATGATGGAATTTAAAAATCATAACTAAATTTTGAACTATTTCTACCAATCTGGTAATTATTCATCAAAATTTCCGCTTTTTCAGGCACATAAGCTTCCGTTGATATAGAATGATATCATGAAACTTCAACACATGAACTAAATGCTGGAATTTCAGCACTTAACCATCTGAAATGACAGATTTGTAGACTTAGGAATATGTGCTTGAAATATTGGAGTACATAACTTGTTTGAGGTATATTTTGTATTTTTAAAATATCTAATTATCTCAAATATAATAAATAATTGACATACTAGTTAGAATTATATTAATTCAATCATAATTTAGCCCATTTTTTACGTATAATGCTACTAAGGTAATCATTCGTTCTTACGACAAAAATGAACAGAGACACATCATGCTTCATTTCAGTAGAATACCCGGCCGCGTGTTGAGGGATGGAAAACTTCCTATAGAACCACTATTAACTAACTGATTTACATTTCAAGCTATCTTTGAATTTTATAAATTGAACCACGTGATGGGAACCATTGTGTCTATAAAAATAAGACATCACATAGTTTATTATGAAGTATTGTAAAAAAACTCTCTTAGACAATGATATCATCAACTATTTGAAATATATCTACATTGAAATTGGTAAAAGATACTGTTTTGAGGTTGATATAACCGATAATGATGGCGATCATGTATATCCTTTCGTTAGTGCTGAACCAAAATATTATCTATCAAGAATGATGCAGATTAAACAAAATATCGCAGCGATAAAAATCTTTAAAGAATACTATGTAATTAAAAGACATAGGATGATAACTGTGGAGTGAAGGGGATCTTATTCGAGCCGCTTATGGTTGTACAACTTCAAATAGCATTAAAAGCTATATTGAAAATCAGGGAAACTAGGAAGAAAAAAATCATGTAAGCAAATGAAAATATTTGATTCAAAATATTTCTTTTATAACCAGAGCAGCGGCGCGAACTTACCACGTTATTTGAAGCGGTGTGCGTACTCACCACCAAAATTATGATATTAAGCGAATTTTTTAAACCCAGCTAACACTTTGTGAACAAGTGTACACAATTTACAAAGGTAGTGTTTGTTAGGACTATTAAAGATTTTCAAATGGACTCGACGGGATTTGAACCCGTGGCCTTTACGTTGCGAACGTAACGATCTTCCCCTGATCTACGAGCCCTTTAAGGAAAGGAATTATATAAAAATGATTTATCCGGGAATATTTGCCGGGTCTTTTTTCTGTTTAGAAGCGATAGATTTCAAGAACCTGGATGTTTTCGACGCCTGGGACTTTTGCGAATGCCTCTTCTACAGCTTCGGTTCCACCTTCTCTGTCATTAACAATTAAAGTGACTATAAGAGCCTTCAACCCGAAAGCGATAGGTTCTTCAATAATCTCCCCATGAAGGTCAGTACCTGCTGGAATTGCACCTTTGATCTTTTCTTTTAACTCTACAAGGTTAGTATCAACACTTTCAGGCATGATTTTCATTTTTGCTGCAACTTCACCCATTCTGAGACCTCTCATCTTTTAGCCAATTCTGTTGATCAAGTTCATTTTTGATATTCTTATTACGCGTATCGATATGATTTAGGACTTTGCCTTAAATCATGGAGCCTTGTATCCACACTTGGGACAGGTGTATACGTTGCCCTGCTGCCTACAACTTGCACATCTTCCGATCTCTACTCCACACTGAGGGCAAGGGAACTTTACGTAGCCCTTTTCAACAAGACGAATTCCACATGAAGTACAGTACTCAACTTTCTGTGATGACATTTTTTTTCTCCTTAAAGTTATTTCATGTAGCAAATTTGCAACGATTTACCATTTAATCAGTTGCTTTAGAATTGGTTTTTTGCACCTGAAACCTTTATCAACTTCAGCGAGTTTAATGATCTGAATTTGAATGATGCTTTTTGGATACGCTTTGCTTCTCCCCTATCATATGCGATATACAATTTAAATATTCCCCTTTATAGTCGTACCAAATGCAGGCTTTCCGTACAACGCCTGAATAACCCTTTCTGGATATTTTCCGTTTACAATAAAACACTCCATCCTGTTTTTCTGCAGAAATGGTGGTAAGGCAGGGTCAATGCAGCTTACGCAACTTCCCTCAAAATCAGTAGCAGAAATCTCCCTCATCAGCTTCCCTTCTTTAAATATTCCATCTACATCCGTAGCCTTCAAGAGTATTGCGTCCACTTGCTTTGCAACCCAGGCAGCAATGGTGTCAGAGGTCACATCCCAAGTGTGAGGAAGGGGATCTTCGGTTTTGAGGAGCCTGTAAGGAAAAAAAATAGACACTCCTTGAGGTATATCTGCTAGTGAGTCTGTGGACACAACGCTGCTTTTATCCTGCAGGTAGTAGGCATACTGCTCCATCCCAAGTATAGCCATCCAGTGAGCACCATCTGCCCCAACAGAAAAAATTTTGTCAGCTGACCTCACGGTATCAGCAAATTTTCCACCTCCAGGTATGATGAGAATGGAAATGGATAAGCTCCCATAAGCTTGCCTTCCTTTGACTGCCATCGTATTTTCGGAATTAAATTCTTGCATCAATCTATCCACAAGTTCGGGAGCTTCTTTGATGAGACTTCCCCCTATTTTTACCACTGCTCTCATAATTTTATTCCATCTAAATATTGGATAGTCAAGTCAGCAATTAATTACATTCTTATCCGTTCATCAAATAGTATTATCCAATTTTTAGCAAAGTATTTTGATTTAGCTAATTCTGTATATTTATAACCAATCAACTTTTTAAGTCTAGTAATTGGTTTAAGATAATTTCGATAAACCTCCGATTCCAACAAATTGCTCATATCGGATTCATATACAATAGCCAAAAATTGGGGCTTATGAACTTATCTTAATTTATTATTTCTGAATTTCTTTTTTTACACTTTTCAGATAAATTCAAGTGGATCTAGATCAAGCGAATAAGGTAGCAGAAATACTAACATCATATCCAAATTTCTGCCTTTTTTTAAACCTAATGTCTGCATGAGATATTTTTTAGTTATTCAGTACAAATATGATATCATAAGTATTTTCTCTTTTATTCTTTCGAAAAATTCACATACGTTTTTTGCTTTCGGATTCTCTTTAAAATTTTAGTCTTTGTACCCATTCATAACATAGAAAACATTAGCTTTATACATTCACAATCAGTTTATTTGTAAATAATTTAAGTTTTGACAAAACAAACCAGAATGATGGCTTATTTCATATTTTTTGTAGCGAAGATTCATCCAGTATTTCCGAATTTAGTCAGTCTCAAAACAATTTCTAAAATTAGAAAATTATAACAAATAATATAAGGTGATAAATTATTGATTATCACAGCGAAACATAACTCCACGTTTGGTATAGCTCCAGCCAGTTTACTGCCTTTATCTCATAAATTATATAGTATCATTGATAAAATAACTTTACCTGATGAAGCAAACTACACTGTCAATAAATTATTTATGACTCATTTAACGCTGCAATATCTTCTACCAATTCTCTTAAATCTACAATTACAGAGTGAAGTTTTTAAGATGACATATCCTAAAAACGAAGGTTCAAGATATTAATGTTTACTTTCAGGATATTTCCATATTATGGAACCAGAGATACTCCATGTATAAGTGAATTAGAACCGAAGAACGGGAAGTATTCATTCTGCATCTTAGATATAATTGGCAGCTCTAAGCTACATTTGACGTTATTAGCATAAAAAGATTAAATAAAGAATATTAGATTCTTCTGAAATACTTATTTAGAAACATTGGGATAACGAAAGAAAAAGTAAGAACCATATATATATATGAATAAAGAATTTTTTAATAGTAACGTTATTCTCAAAAATGAATGAAAAAAATGATTAGAGTTAAAATCCAGTTTCAAGACACTGCTATTGAGTTCAATTATAATATATATTATGGAAGCAAAGACACTCATATATAAACGAATCGAAGATAATTACAGAAAAATTGAATTAAGACTTATCGATAATTTTGTTTGTAAACCTTTGAGGAAAAAACATCGTATCTGAATAAGATTAGTCATTCCGAGTACAGGAAATCGAACCTACTGAACTCATGAAAACATTAATTAGGTTGAGAAGTATATCAGCCTCGTTCCATTCAAGATCATTAATTATTTGTTGAGCCGATTGGATAATAGAAAAAAAGGTATTGTCCTTGATTAATTGATCAAATATGAAAAATGAGCACATTTATTATTTTTTGGATAATTTTGAGAGATTCGGATATTATAATTTTCAATAACCAATGGACAAGACAAAAAATAAGACAAAGATATAAGAAAAATGGGCATCTTGAGAACTAAAGTTTATGACCTCTTAGGATGTCCGTGAAAACGAAACTCAATTGGACTAAAACTTGCTGCATCAGGGATAATTATATATAGTTCCATAGATGGGTACAAAAAAATGGGATATATAATTTTCATAACGGACGGGGGCCATATTGTCTAAAATAACTAATAACATATTACAGCTTGTAACCTCGGTTTCTCTGCTACTACTGGTTTACAGTACTTATGTTATAAGAGTGATCCCGTCTGAAGGGTATGTAATTAACATCTATAAGCAGCTTCCTTTCCATTTTTATTTAACTTTGCTCTTTTGCTATCTGTCAGCCTGCGCTCTACTTCTTGCATACAGAAAAATCAGTGCAGTTCTTATACTTTTGCTTGTTCACATTATTGTGCTAATCATTCCTTACATTCTTGGCTATGTTTCGCCAAGCAGAGGCGATGAATATATATATATAGAACTTGTAGGAAAAAGTGAACTAATTGGTTTTTCCAATCTTTCTCCAACCGGTCCTCTTTTCATTTCAGCCTTAGCTCTGATTACAGGATTGGAGAAGTGGGTGCTTTCTTATTTTTTGCCTGTTTTTTTTTCAATTATCTTTATCACAGGAATGTTCCTTTTTTATCGAATATTCATGAACCGAGAAAAATTGATCTCAGTAGCTTTTCTTTCATCGACTATTCCTTATTTTGGGCATTTCCAGGTTTCAACATCTGCTTACTACCTGTGTTTTTGCCTTGTGCCTCTTTATCTCTTTTTGCTGAGGAATGCACTTTCTGGTAAAAATGGAGCCGTTTATATTTGTTCTTTGTTGATGATACTTTTGCTTCCATTAGCACATCCATTTATTTTTATATATATCAGTTTTTTTTTCTTATCTCTAGCCTTTTCGCTAAAAACGTTAAAGTCCAGTTTTCTCTGTAAAATCCTGAGTTTTAATTTTATTTCCATGAGATTCCCCCATTCTGGAGGAAAAAAAATCCATTTATTCATCTTCCTGTCATTAATTTTTGTATTTTTTCTACTCTGTGCAAGATACGCTTCTCAATTTATTGATATTTTTCTTCCCACTCTTGCCTGGCGCATTAAGGCACTAATAACTGAAGGCTTCCCTAGGATAGCTGGCACATCGAACAATTTTTTTAAATTCATAAATCTTTTCAATCTCTATTATGGCAAGTATTACATTCCACTAATCTTTATATTAATCAACTCAATAATTGTGTGGCAGAATCGCAAAAGATTTTGTCATCATTTCGTCCACAGATATCCCCGCTTTTTGATCCTTTACATATTCACCTTTTTCCTGGAACTTGCCTTCCTTTTTAACCCCTTTATTCCTTATCCTCTGGATAAATTTGCAAATTTGAATTTCATCATTTTTGCACAGATTCCTTTGCTGGGGTATTCTCTCTACGTGGTTTTTCTCAGGAAAGGATACACCTTTGGCCTTGGTTCAACAGTCCTGATTCTCGGCCTTCTCTGGACTATGGGATTCTTCAATTGCTTCAGTTCACCTTATATTGGCGGAATTTCTGAAGCAATTTCACAAAACGAGATGGAAGGAATCCACTGGTTATCCGAGGTAAAAGAAAATTACCCATACGTCATGTCATTTGGAGAGAAAGAAGAAATTAATTCCTTGACAGGAAACTTTAGTAATAACTCGTACCGATCTGCTGAGTTTGCGGAGGCCTGGCAAAGGCTTCCAATTTATACACTCAAAAGTGACTCAAAAGTGGATTTCCCCTTAGAAAGTCCAAATGGAAATGAACCTTTCTATCTTATGGTAACCACCTTTTCGAAGTCTTTGGACCTGGATAAACGAAAATATGATGAAGTGCCAGTTTCTATCAGATTTACTCGGAGCAGTTATTCTGCGTACAAGATCTACGACTCACTTAACATAGAAATTTATGAAAATAAACCCTAAATTGACTTTGTCATAGTTTTCCCCATATTTACCTTGATATTATCATACTAAACCAAGTTTTGCATATACTACAACCATATTCACTTGAATTTAGAAAACTTTGATAATTTTTATCTGACAATTTATTTCTTCTATCTTCGCCTTAATCCAATATTTTCATTAGGCTCACTGCCATAATTTATTAATACTTAGCTTAAGCACTTCACTAATTTTCATTTACAGGAGGACTCCTTCAGATATATTTATCGTGGTGAGAACGCTTCTATTATGCTGCCATATAAAGCTAGGCATGGTCACAAAATGTAAATTGAGGTCATAAAATATACCAATTCTATGTTACAATCTCTAATATTATGTAAATATCAAAATCATTGGTTCACTACGAGCTAAGATATTTTCGTGCCTTTGTGAGTATGGAGGTCACCAAAAATTTTGTTCACCCATCCTCAAGACATTACCAAGATGTTGCGTACGAATCATCCATGGGCTACCATCTTTAAATACAAAAAATTGAAGAAGATTTTGATAAACCACTAAATTTCGTTATATACATATAAATGGGATATAAATGACTCATGAAAATCAGAGGTTTATCAAAATCCTAATAATATAAAAAATATATCAATGTAGAAATTCTCTAAAAAATTAAATTCTTCAGATAACAGGCACAAATAAATGAAAATACTTCTCATCTCATCTTTTTTGACTATTGATTCATCATTACCTTAGGTGGAAGGTTTTACAAATTTTGTTTCTTTCAAAACCGCTCAAAACGAATCCATGAATTACCATTGAAGGTTCAAATGTGACTGTAATCACGGACGCCAAATTAACCTTTTAGTCAATCCCATTGCCCAAACAAATTGAATGGTAGAAACTATCAGAAATAATCCATAATTCCCGAGTTTTGACATTCACAAAAGTTTTTTGGCTCTGTAGAAATCCTAAGTTGTGCATTTTCTTATATTTTTATAAACATTGTGCCATAAAATATCCCTATATCTTCCCACAAAAAACTAAGGAACACACAATATTGAAATCGAATAAATTCATTAAATTTGTTGATGCCAGCCTTAATAACTGTTCAGTCTTCCAGAATGAACATTTACTCCTGTAAATATCTCAAAAATGTTTAACTCAGCATCAATTTCTGGTTCTGGTTCATGTTAAATTTTGAAAAGATAATTGAATGTTATCCAAATTTGATCAATAACTCATAAACATGACAAGAAGCAAGAAAAATAAAAACGAAAACTTGAAGTAAATCCAAAAAAGTAAACATTTTACTAACAACCTTCTTCCTCAAAATTATTTGTGGGCAAAGTATACCTCAACTTTTTCTTTGTCTACAGCATCAACCCTGCAGAAACCGAAGCGTTCGAATTGCACTATTTTGCCAAGTTCGGTTGCAATACCATGTTCTCCAATCCCTTCTATATCACCATAGGGACTGCGTACTTTCACTGATCTTCCATCAATTGGAACCCAATGGATGATTTTCCCCTTCGATTTTTTATGGGCTTCGAGGGAAACTGTTGAATGATTTGCTTGAAAAGGAACAAGAGAAGTAATTTCGATATTGCAGAAATCTTTTAACCGAAGAACGGAACCCACTTTCAGCTTTTCGACATCTTCCCTGCAGACAAACACCTTATTCCTTACAAAAATTTCCCTTTTACCTCTCGCATGGTCAGTGGGGTGAAGCGGAAGCTTTGCAACTGTAGGCTCTGAATCTGTAATTTCCAGCTCCATGGGATCCCAAACAAAGAAATAACGGTTTGCAATTGGATCCACTATTTTGCGGTTTTCGGCATATAGAGATTCCATGCTTATACTTACGTCAGTAGTTCCGACCCCCATATCTATCATGAACTTTTTAAGGGCTTCAGCCATTATTCCGCGGCGGCGGATTGCCCGAATAGTGGGCAATCTGGGATCATCCCATCCACTGTATTCTCCGGTTTCGATAGATTTTCTGAGACTACTAGTACTGAATTTGCCGAATTCATAGATTTTAACCCTCCCCCAATGAGTTGTCCTTGGATACCTCCAGCCGAAGTATTTGTAGATATAGCTCTGCCTTTTTTCGCTATCCATAAGGTCTTTTCCCCGGATGATATGGGTCATACCTAGTTCGTGATCTTCTATAGCTCCTGCAAAATCTAGAAGTGGCCAGACAAAGTATTTATTTCCGATTACAGATCTAGGATGGTCCATCTTTCTTATCCTGAATGCTCCCCAATCTCGCAAAGCAGGATCTTTGTGTTCGATATCAGTTTTTATTCGCAGCACAGCCTGGTGATCTTCATATTCTCCAGCAAGCATCTTCTCCCAGTGCCTTAGATTTTCTTCAAGGCCCACTCCTCTATGCGGGCAGGCTTTTTTGGCATCCTTCAATTCTTTAAAAATTTCTCCTTTACAAAAACAGACATAGGCTTTGCTCATTTCAATAAGCTTTCTAGCATAATCATAATAGAGTGGGAAATGATCAGAAGCATAGATCACATGATCAGGCACAACCCCGAGCCATTTGAAATCATCAAGATACCATTCATATGCTTCAAGCATCGGCCTTTTTATGTCAGGATCGGTATCATCGAAACGTAGAATGAATTTCCCTTTATACATCTTTACATATTCGGAATTAACTACCATGCCTCTTGCGCTGCCTAGGGTTGCTGGTCCATTGGGATTTGGGGCAAAACGCATTACTACCTTACCCATTTCGGCTCCTTCCAGGGGTTTTAAGCCTTTATAAGGATCTTTCTTCATGCTCAGAGCTTCGATCAGTTCAGGTGCAATTTCAGAAAGTCTGGCTTCCCAGGCTTCAGGGTTTTCTTTTACTATTTTGGAAATGATGCCTTCAAGAGCTTCAGACATTGCACTGGGATCGGATCGGAGTTGAGGGAACTCCCCCATTAACTTGCCCATAACAGATTTGAGTTGTGGTGCTTGTCCATATTTTACAGCATTTTGTAAGGCGTATTTTTCTATTGTTTCGAGATCTTCAGGACTTAAGGTCATAGGAGTTTCTCCAAAGTAAACGTGGATTGAATGAGATAAGAATGTAGGCTAAATTCAATTGAGTTAAACTAACGAAGAAGTAAATATTCCATGAGATAATTTCATAAGTTGAATTCAATGATTGCGGAAAAATGTAAATAAAATTATAAAAAGTCACCGAAAACTCAAATCCCCAGCAAAATATATATGTAAAATGCTTTTTTTTGAAATGTGTTCTGCAAGTAAGAGCCTTATTTTTGAATGGAAGCTTCGATTTCCAGGATACGGGAAACTTTGCTATTGATTTTATCAAGCTCACATTCAAAATCTTGTAAAAAATTCTGGACAGCATCCCCTGGTACTGCACCCTGGGCCGAGGGCTTGATAAGATTAGCTTGTTCAAGGACCCGGAGGGAGTAGCGCACTTTATGGTTCTGCATTCCGGTAATTTCTGCAAGTTTCAGAATTCCGATAGGAGCTTCTTCAATCACTCTTTTGAGCACCAGAAGATGGCGTTCGGTAAGGTCAAGTTCAGCTCCGATACGCTCAAACAGCATCATAAAACCTCGTTTCTAAGTATTCCGATTCCCTGGATTTCCACTTCCACAATATCCATCCGCTGCAGTTCTCCAACGCCTGAGGGCGTCCCTGTTGTAATTATATCTCCTACTTCAAGGGTCATTATTTCAGTTATGAATTCAATGAGGTAAGGAATGTCAAAAATAAGATTTGAGGTACTAGACTCCTGTTTGATTTCCCCATTTACCCTACAGGTAATTTTTGCATCCTTAACATCCAGCTCTTCTGGAGATGCCAGGTAAGGCCCGAATGCTGCAAAGGTATCAAAACTTTTTGCCCTTGTCCACTGTACATCCTTTTGTTGGAGATCCCGCGCAGTCACATCGTTAAAACATGTATACCCCGCGATTACGTCCTCAGCCTTTGAAGCTGAAATATTTTTGCAACGTTTACCGATAACAACTGCAAGTTCTGCCTCGTAATCTATTCTTGAACTGGATGCCGGATAAATAATCTTGTCTTCGTGCCCGATAACTGACGACGGCGGCTTTAAAAAAAGGACTGGATTTTCCGGTATTTCCATGGAAAGCTCTCTGGCATGATCCAGGTAATTAAGGCCAACGCAGACAATTTTCGACGGAGATGCAGGAGGTAGTACACGAAGCTCCGAAAGTTCGAAGATCCCTATGTGAATATCTCCTTTCGGGTATACGTGTCCATTGTCTATTTCTCCATAAAAAATCTCATCTCCTGATCTGAACTTTCCAATCATGTCCTTTAATTCCCCTACTTTTTTAAATATTTTTGTCTGTTTTTATTTTTAAGGGATATATAGAAACTTAAATTTTAACTCTTCGGCCACTGGCATCTCGTTCATATCTTCCGAGTTCAGAATCAAGAAGCTGCAGTCCTGAAAAAACAGGTCCGTCCTTGCAAACTCTGAACCCTGACCTGTCTATGCAGCATGACCCGCAGATTCCGATGCCACATTTGAAATAACGGTGGAGGCTGAATTCCGCTTTCTCAAGAACTTTTCTATCCTTAATAAGCCTGAAGATAGAAACCATCATTAATTCTTTGCCACAAACCGCAATCTTGTCATAAGCCGAAAAATCGAGCCCCTTGAGAACATCGATCACAAATCCCTTTATACCTTTTGATCCGTCATCCGTAGAAATATAAACCTTTCCTGCTCCTAAAAAGCGTTTTTCAAAAATCAGTTCATCTGCACTTCTGGCTCCAAGGATCGTATGGACCTCAGAGCCAGCGGCGTAAGCTGCTTCTGCGTAAGGAGAAAGAGGAGCAGCTCCGACGCCACCTGCAATAATTAGAATTTTTTCGTTCTTAGAAGGAAGAGAAAAGCCTCTCCCGAAAGGCCCCCGAAGTCCAAAAGAATCCCCTTCCTTCAGCTCAAAAAGCTTTGAGGTTGTCTCCCCCACTTTCAGAACAGTTATAGAGTTTATCCTGGAGAGCCCCATTGGCACCTCATCTACGCCCCTTACCCAAACCATTACGAACTGGCCTGGTTCCATAGTCTCGAAATGAAGATCAAAGAAAAATGTCCTGACAGAAGGAGATTCTTCAGTTATTTTTAGTATTGTAGCGTTAAGAGGAAGCATCAGACCATCTCATGAGAAAGTCCTATTAAGTTTTTTACATCCGAATAACTTTTCCTATGCAGAAAAGCTTTGATCCCTTTATTAATTTCAGAGAATATATCAATCCTTTCGTACACTGCAGATCCAACCTGTACAGCTGCTGCACCCGCCATCATCATTTCTACAGCATCCTGCCAGCAAGACACCCCTCCTACTCCTATAACAGGAATTTTGAGAGTAGCGTAAAGGTCATAGATGCATTTGACAGCTACAGGCTTGACAGCCTTTCCTGAGAGTCCACCTGAACGATTTCCAAGAATAGGATGCCCAGATTCGATATCAATAGCCATTCCTTTCAAGGTGTTTATTGCAACAACAGCATCCGCACCCCCAGATTCAGCTGCAGTCCCTATACACGTAATATCAGAAACATTGGGAGTAAGCTTAACCCACACAGGTACGTTCACTATATCCTTCACTGCAGCTGTGATTGCTTCTACGAGGCATGGATTAGAGCCAACAGCAGCCCCATATCCCTCAGAATGAGGGCAGCTCACATTAAGTTCGAAAGCATCGGGTTTGCCAGGAAGCAAGCCTTCAGCAACTTCCATAAAATCAACTACATTACCGCCGAAGATACTTGCAATTACCGGAACCCTGGAATCCTTTTTTGCAATTTTGAGTTCCTGCAGGAAGCCTTGATAGGATGGATTTGGGAGTCCCATAGCATTCAAAAAACCACAATCCAGCTGGACAATGCTCGGATTTGAATGTCCTTCTTTAGGCATAGAACCTATTGATTTTGTCACAACCGCGTCTGCTCCTCCCTCAAGTGCAACCCTGCAAAGAGATGCTCCGGTTGTGCCAAGAATGCCAGCTGCAAGAATGGTCGGATTTTTCATTTTAAGTCCCGTAAGAGTATACATTATAATCCCTTTCCTGATCTTGCAGATTATATCTTTAGTCGCATGAATCGCCAAAGTTATACGAATCTCTTGAAAGCTGCAAGAGGGCTTCTTCAGCCAGTTTCCCGCCGCCCATCTTCACAAGCTGTTGTCCAAGTTCCCTGGCTTTTTCAATGACTCCGAAGATAGGGATAAAATCATCTATCCTGACAATCTCCTGTCCGTCTAGGGAGAGAACCTCAGCTCGGACACTGACGTGTTTTCCATCAGGTGTAATTTCGGCATAGGAGCCTAAGGGAGTAGTACAGCCCCCTCCAAGTTCTGAAATCAGGATACGTTCGATTTCAGTAACAATCCTGCTTTCTGGATGATCAAGTTTAGAAACGGCAATTTCGGCTTCGGTGCCTGCCTTTGCGACTACTGCAACCGTACCCTGGTTAGGGGAGGGGCAGAAGAGTTCAGGGGAAAGAATTTCCCCTTCAACCTCCCAGCCCAAGCGTTCGATCCCGGCTTTTGCAAGCAATATACCGTCGTATTGTCCTTCCATGAGCTTTCTGAGCCTTGTATCAATATTACCCCTTAAGTCATGGATGATAAGATCAGGTCTGTAGCGCTTGATTTGAGCAGCCCTTCTCAGAGAACTGGTCCCTATAATAGACTGCTCTGATAGTTCATCAAGTGTAGTCCCATCATAAGTGAGAAGAATATCAAACGGTGTATCACGCTTTAGAACTGCAGCCGTTGAGAGCAATTCGGGACGAACAGTGGGCATGTCCTTCATGGAATGGACAGCTATATCTATTTTTTCTGCCAGAATAACATCATCCAGTTCCCTGACAAAAGCCCCAAATCCACTTGATACGGCATGCAAAGGACGGTTAGTAAATAGATCTCCGCTAGTATGTATAATCTTTAAGCTGGTTTCAAACCCCAAGTCTTTCAAAAGGTGGGCAACTTTTTCGGCCTGTGCAAGTGCAAGCTTGCTACCACGCGTACCTATGATCATTTAGAATCCTCTTTTTCAAAGACGCGAATCTATTAAGAGATTTTCAGCGTATACTTCGAGTGTGTTTTCGACATCTTCTTTACTATGAGCTGCAGAGATGAAATTAGTCTCGAACTGAGAGGGAGGAAGGAAAATTCCACTTTCAAGCATCCTGTGGAAGAAAGCAAAGTATCCTTCCTTATCACACCTCAGGACCTCCTGGTAGTTATGAGGTTCGGCTCCGAAGAAAATTTTGAACATTGAAGCAATCCCACACACATTATAATCAAGACCCAAATCTTCAACAATTTTTGAGAGGGAATCCCTTAGGTAATTGCCTGTTGAATTTAGTTTCTCATGAATATTTTCCTGCTTAAGATAATCAAGCATTGCAATACCAGCAGCCATCGAACATGGGCTTCCGCTGAAAGTTCCTGCCTGGTAGATAGCCCCAGATGGGGAAATCATTTCCATAATTTCCCGATAGCCTCCAAAAACCCCTATAGGCAAGCCCCCACCTATGATCTTCCCCATAGTGGTTATATCCGGAGTGACGCCGAAGTATTCCTGTGCCCCTCCCATTGCGAGCCTGAACCCTGTAATAACCTCATCGAAAATAAGAAGTACATCATTTTCCAGAGTGAGTTTCCTGAGTTCCTCAAGGTATCCAGTCATAGGGAGAACAGGACCCACATTTCCAAGCATGGGTTCTATTATCACTGCAGCCATATCGTCCTTATTCTTTTCTACAAGTACAGCCATTGCTTCAATATCGTTGTAAGGAGCCTGTAGGGTATATTTCGTGAAATCTGTAGGGATGCCAAGGGAATCAGGCTTTCCCATGGTTGTAGCTCCAGAACCTGCTTTTACCAGAACAGCATCATGGGCACCGTGAAATCCACCTTCTATTTTGACAAATTTATTTTTGCCTGTAAAGCCGCGGGCAAGGCGAAGGGCACTCATAGTTGCTTCGGTCCCTGTAGAAACAAAACGAAGCATATCAATACTCGGATAATACTCTGTAATCTTCTCTGCCAATGTTACTTCAAGCTCTGTGGGAGTCCCATAAAGCCAGCCTTTATCCAACTGGGATTTAATGGTTTCCTTTATTACGGGATGATTATGCCCAAGTATCAAAGGGCCGTAAGCCATGCAGTAATCAATATATTCGTTACCGTCAATATCCCTTATTTTGGAACCATCAGCTGAAGCTGTATAGAAAGGATAAGGCTTAATTGCGCGCACAGGACTGCTTACCCCACCAGGAATAAGGATCCTTGCTTTCTCATACATCTGTCTGGACTTCTCAAATGTTAGCTCAGATATCATGAATTCTCACCCTATTGGACTGAAAATCTTCAACGTTGTGATTTATAAATTAAAAGAAAAATTTTAATTCCTATTAAAATTAAGTCGTGGCCTTGAATCATTGATTAAATCTGAAAAACGAGTATTTCTCCCATTTTTTGGAGAATGCATAGATAGTCTAATGTTTATGATTTTCAACAACTCATGAACACGACCTGAAATTATTAAACTGAATTTTTTAACTGAATTATTAAACTGAAATCTGGATTTGCTGAATTTTTGAGTAAAGGTAGTTTTACTTCTTTTCTGTATTTCTATTTCTATCTTTAGAAGAGAACCACCTACTATTATAGTTTTCACCTAAATTAATTACATTTGTAAAAAATCATATTTCTGCAAAGACTTGAAAAATATCATATGAAACAAAAGATTTCTTTTAACCACTTGATTGGTGCATAAGGAATAACAGAACACTAAAGTTCAACAGAAGTTAGAGAGTATTTTGAGAAACCCCTAAATTTTGTCATATACTTATAAATGATGTATAAATCACTCATGAAATCAGATGTTTATCGAAATTCTCCATATGCTTTGTACCCACATTTAGAAAGTGACTAAAAATTGTCCAGTTGGATACACAACCTACATTCAGCATGTTAAAGTTATGAATCATAATATCTTCATAATCCTTTTTTAAACATTCTGTAAATACGTATTGAGCTTAGAGATAGATAACACATGGCCCATATCTCACGAAGTATAATAACCAATTAACCATTTTTACAATAAGATATTATAGAAAATAATATGTTTTCCCAGCAAAAACGTTGCCATTCATTGATACTACAAAAAAGTTACCTGCCGGAAATAGGGTGAAGAGCCCTTAAATATCGGTTAGTCATCTGTTATTTTGTGAATGTTATTTTCAATACTCACATAATGGCATCTTCCAGCTCATTTTGTTGCCACTTCAATGAGAGGTTAGAGCATACCTGCTTCAGTGAATGAAAAAGCAAGCATTCGTTACACTCGAAACTTAATCATGAAAACATCAATCACCGAATAACGGAAGATCTTGCCTGCCTTCTCATTTATATAAAAACACTCAAACAAAAGAAAAGATCAAATTTGCGGTTGTGCACCCGGCTTCAAACAACTTGGTATGTTGCGCCACCTTCCTGGTCATGAAGAAATTATTCAAAGTAAAATATTTTCATTTGATTAAATGTTTCTTTTTCTTCCTGACTACCCTGATTTTCAACATAGCTTTTAATTAAATTGGAATTTCATCATCAACCATAGTTTCAATATAACCTCTATAACTCCACAATTCACTATCCATAATCTTTTTTTGAGCTCATATTATTTTTTTTAAAGATTTTTTTGTTGTGATATATTTTATAATCTGTATCACCATTGAAGGAAAAATATATTGATTCATCACCAACGAAAAGATGTACATCATCAATACAATTGCATAAAACTGAAAACAGTACTTTTTACTAACTTAAAATAATATATATTTCAAATTGTTGATTATATCATTGTATAATAGAAATTTTTCATGATACTTCATACAAAAAAATGTGATATCCTATTTTATAAACATAATGATTTACATGATGTAGTTTCATTTTTATAGTACAAAAGTGGCCTAAAATATAAATCCGTTAGTTAATAAAGGTTCTATTAGAAGTTTCCATCCCGCAACAAGCTGAGGGTGATTCAACTGGAATAAAGTCTTCGATCGTCCAATCAGATGAAGACTTCATGATATTCTTTTTAAAAGTATCCATCTGAAATGGCAGAATATTAATATTACTTTATTAATATGACTTTTCAAGTTTCAATTTCACTAACTTTCGGTGAAATTAAATTCCACCTATTTCATCCTCATATATGATTATTACTTCAGAATATCGTTAATTTGCAAATATCATTAAACTTTGACTGCCATTAACATAAACCATTAATTTATGATTACCATGAAAAATGCACCACGGCTTATTGCATGGGAACTAACTGCAGGTTGTAACCTTAACTGCATACACTGCAGGGGAGCTTCCACTTCTTCAGTTCCAGCAGATGAGCTCACCACTGATGAAGCTAAACATTTCATTGATGAAGTTTCAGGACTTGGAAAACCAATTCTTATCCTTAGCGGAGGCGAGCCTCTCACGAGACCTGACGTTTTTGAGATCGCACTATACGGTACAGATTCTGGATTTCGCATCGTGCTTGCAACAAACGGCACTCTTCTTACTCCTGAGATTGTGGAAAAATTAAAAGAAGCTGGTGTTCAGCGTCTCAGTATCAGTATCGATGGAGCAGCTGCAATATCTCATGATGAATTTCGAGGCAGGTCTGGAGCTTTTGAAAGAACGCTGGCAGGTATTGAAGTCCTTAGGAAAGCAGAATTTCCTTTCCAGATCAACACAACGATTTCAAGTCGCAACCTTGAAGAAATCCCAAGGACCTTTGAGCTTGCAAAAAAGCTAGGTGCAGTTGCATATCATATATTTTTCCTTGTGCCCACAGGAAGGGGAGAAGAATCCGATGAAGTCTCCCCCGAAGATTACGAAAGTATTCTGCACTGGCTCTATGATATGCAGAAAGAATCCAAAATTTTGTTGAAAGCAACCTGTGCTCCCCATTATTTCAGGGTTCTGCGCCAGCGGGCAAAAAAGGAAGGAATCGAAATATCGGTGAATACTCACGGTTACGAAGCAATGACAAAAGGCTGCCTTGGAGGGACAAGTTTCTGTTTCATTTCCAGCGTAGGTGATGTCTACCCCTGTGGCTACCTCCCAGTACTTGCTGGCAATATAAGGAAACAACCTTTCAGAGATATCTGGAAAAATTCGGAGATCTTCAGAAAACTAAGGGACCCTGAAGAACTGAAGGGTAAATGCGGCATCTGTGAATATAAAAACATATGCTCTGGCTGCAGAGCAAGAGCATATGCTGCTACAGGAAATTATCTTGATGAAGAGCCATACTGTGTTTATAGTCCTGGAAAAAATAAGTGATCTAGATGATTGAACTTGAAGATTGCAATAGTCGGCTCCAGCAAAAGAAGACCGATTTCACCTTTAAAATGGAACCTTATGGCGAGGAAATTCCTGAATTTGAAATTGATGAGACCGATAAGAGAATTTTGAACCTTATCCAGCAGGAAGTTCCCTTAGAAGTCGAGCCTTTTGAAGAGTTAGGTAAAATGCTAAATCTCTCTGAAACCGAGATTCTTGAAAGGCTGCGCAAACTCAATATGAAAGGAGCTGTAAGACGAATAGGACCGATCCTCAGCACTAGGAATATGGGGGGAGTAGGCACTCTTGTAGCCCTGAAGGTATCCGAAACTCGGATTGAAGAAGTTGCAAATTTCATTAATGAGTACCCTGAAGTTTCCCATAATTACCTCCGAAGTGCTGCAAAGTATAACCTCTGGTTTACACTTTCTGCTCCTGATAAAGATAGACTTGAAGATATCATTTCCGATATTCGGGAAAAAACCGGCTGTCCACTATTAAACCTCCCTACAAAGCGTCTTTTCAAGATAAATGTAAAGTTTGATATCAGGTGAAAAAAGATGGATAAAACGGATGTAGAAATGCTCAAACTTGTGCAGGATGGGATTCCGTTAATTCATTCTCCATTCAGGCATCTTGCTGCTGAACTTGGGACAAGTGAGCAGGAAGTTGTTGATAGGCTTAAAAACCTTCAGAAAGCTGGGAAAATTCGGCGTTTTGCAGCTTCAATAGGCCATCGGGCAATAGGAATCACAGCCAACGCTATGTGTGTCTGGAACGTTCCCAACGAGCAAATAGAAAAGGTAGGGGCAATAATGGCAGAATTTTCTGAAGTTACTCACTGCTATGAGCGCCCGCGCTATCCTGACTGGCCATATAATCTGTTCACTATGGTCCATTCGTACACTCATGAAGATTGTGAAAAATTAGCTTTTAGGATTTCAGAAGCTACCGGAATTAAGGAATATACTCTATTCTTTAGTGAACGGGAGTTTAAAAAAACAGGTGTCAAGTTGTGAAGTAATATCTTTAAATATTTTCTCATGAGGTTTTTGAAATTGGCTGAAACGAACAATTTTCTTCCTCTCATGATTGATCTTTCTGGCAGAAAGATTGTCATCTTTGGAGGTGGCTCCGTTGGGGAACGCAAAGCCGAACTTTTCTGTGGATGTGCAGATACTCTTATTGTAAGTCTTGAATTTTCACAGCGGTTGCAGGAACTTGAAGCTTTTGGACAAGTTCAACTTGTCAGGCTTGACATTCTAACAGCTTCAGATTTTGAACTCCGGAAAATCATATCTGGGGCCTTAATCGTCATTCCTGCAACTAACAGTTTGAAACTTAACAAAAAAATCACTGATATAGCACTTGAAAGCGACATTTTGATAAATCAGGTAAATGCTTTAGGTAGTGTCGTAATCCCTTCAGTCATAAAAAGAGGGGACCTTATAATAGGAATTTCTACTCTTGGACAAAGCCCCGCAGTCTCCAAATATACCCGTAGACAGATAGAAAGCCTGATAACTCCTGCATATTTCGATATGATCCAGCTTCAGAACGAACTCAGAAGCTACCTCAAAAAGCACATAGCAGAGCAAAAAAAAAGGAAAGAAATCCTCTGGAATATCCTGGAAAGCGAGACTGTTTGGGAAGGATTTAATGAATCTTATGAAAAAGCAGCCAAAGCGGCATACGATATAATTTCACATTGTCTCGAAGATTCCGGCTAGTAGAACTTGGTGGGAAATGCAGGACTTTTTATAGAAAAGGATTACTCTGCAAATAGAAATGTTCATAAATTAATTATATTCTGTAAATGAATGTTCATAAATAAATTATTCTGCAGATAAAATGTTCATGAATATAATCATTTTGCAAATAGAAATTTCTTTGATGAAAAAAGGTTAAGGATTCCTGAATAAAGTTTAATTTACCACTCCTTATGTAAATATTCTATTTCCTGTATTTTATCCTATCTGGAGGCTCTCTGTGACAGAAATCTCAAGTATGATTATATCCCATAAAAAAGCAAAAGTTGAGGAAATGGAGTCAGCGTGGCACGGTGATCTGGACAGTATGCTCCAGAACCTGTACAAGCAGGAGTTTGTTCACGAGTGTGTTGTCTTGAAAACCTGTAATCGTGTTGAAATCTACGTTGTTTCCCCCAAAAGCAGCAGTGTACTTTTTTCTTTTGCAAAGAAAATGGGAGCTTCCACCCATATCATCGAATTTTACGGGCACGAGGAATCCCTTGAACACCTGCTAAGACTTGCTGGAGGTCTTGAATCAATGATCGTAGGGGAAGACCAAATACTTGGCCAGATGAAGGACCTTTACGCCTACTCCAAAAAAGCGGGGACTACTGGGAAAATAATGGATACTGCCTTTGAAAAAGCTATTCAGGTTGGAAAACGAATTCGGAATGAAACCAACATCAACAAAGGTTCAGTTTCCATAGGTTCTGCGGCTGTGGATCTGGCAGAGGATATTCTCGAAGGGCTCACAGGGAAATCCGTACTCGTAATAGGTGCAGGAGAAATAGGAATTCTTGTTGCAAAGGCTCTGGCTGAAAAAGATATCGAAGCAATATACATTGCTAACCGCACATTCAAGAAAGCTGAAGAAATTGCGTATGAACTTGGAGGGCATGCAGTCAGACTTGATGATGTCAAAACTTATCTTAGAGATGCTGATGTTGTAATCAGTGGTACTAGCGCTCCACATTACATTCTAACTAGGAAAATTGTTGAAAAAGCTATAGAGAACAGAAGCCGCAAACTCCTCCTTATCGACATAGCAAATCCCAGGGATATCGAGGAGTCTGTTGTTGAACTTGAGAACGTCGAATTGTGCAATATAGACAATCTCAGGGTTATCAGCGAAAAGACTCTTAAAATGCGAAAAGAGGAAGCTAAAAAAGCCGAGGCTATAATTCAAGAAGAGATCAAACTTCTAAATCTCCAGTATAAACGCCAAAGAGCCGACCGTCTTCTTGCTGACCTTTATAGGCAGGTGTATGATGTCAGGATAAAGGAAAGGCAAAAAGCAGTAAACAAACTTTGCTCCTATCATACTATAGGCGAGATTGAAACCGAGGTTCTGGATGACCTTACTCATTCAATTGTTAACAAAATTTTGGCCGAGCCTACCAAAGTCCTGCGCCAGGCCGCAGAACTCGGAAACGAAGAGTTTCTGGATGTGGTTTCGAGGGTATTCTGCCTCGAAAAGCATAATGCAAGGACTGAAAAAGTAAAACAAAGTTGTGGGAATGAGTTGAATCGGGTCGCAGAAAAAGGTAATTAAAGAAAAAATAAGAGCCTTTTTAATGTATTCTGGGATCGCAAAAATACGCCATAAATTCCACTTTCAACTGACTGCAATCAATCAAAAGGCCCAAAAAATAATGAATTGTCGCACTATTAAGGTTGATGTTTTTCACGACCAAGTTCCCAGTGTAGTGAATGTTTGTATTTTCATTCACTAAAGCTGATAGGCTCTACCTAACCTCAATTAAATGTGGAACAGAATTAAGTTGGGATACAACATTATGGATATTTTTTAAAATAGCATCACCCAAATGACAGAAAAATACCAAAATATCCATTCAACACACAGAGTCGTGCATAGCAATTCCAGTATCTGTAAGGCGATACATTCCGTCTTCGAATTTAAGGAATCCTTCTTTGAGCAGAAAATCCATATGAAACTTAAAGAAGAAATCGTTTAATCCTGAATCTTCCTTCAACTTCTGTTCATCCTTCCCAAAGATCCCAATTATTCTAAGAAGCTTTCTTCTTGCAGGACTTATAGAAACTTTTTCCATTATTACATGTTCTAGTTTGATAGCTTCGCCTTCAGTAGGTTCTACCTTTTTGCAAAAATAATCCTCAAGTTCGTCGATATTCTCGTCCATATCAAAACTCCATTTCTTTTTTGATATCGAAACCGGATTTTTTAAAAAGTTTCAAAGAAGACTGAGTATAATTGTTCTTCTCTATATTAAGTAGCATATTTGATTATGTGAAGTTATCAGTTAATAAATAATATTCCAGGTATGAAAGAATAACCATTCCGAACAGAAGCTATAATTTGCCTTTTTACTTTGGAAGAGATATATTTGATATGTCTGATTTTGTCCTATTAACCGATAATTACACATAATCTGTTATCTCATGGTTTATAAATTGATTATTAGGACAGCTACTTCCTTCTACTGGGAAAAGGATAGATTTTAATCAAATAAACTAAAATGTGAAGCAACTTCTGCCACATAATTGTTAGTCTTCGTGCAAGAAAATTTCTTAACCAATGACTATTGGATTTGTATTACAATTAGATATTATATATAAATTTTGATAAATACATTCTCGTGGTATTTTTTAAATTACAACTTAAAAACTCAATGGATATGACAGCAACATTTTCTGGTAAAATAGCAATATTTTTCAGATTTTACAGTTAATTTTATAGATTTTCTAATCTTCAAGTACTAAAATAGCAGTGTTTTAAATAGAAATGTTTTGTCTTTTTGTTACTGCGCTGATTTTAATGATGTCTATTTATTTCCCAAAAATTTAAGTAAAAATGTCCTTTATTTCGACTGAAACTGAGAAAATGCATATATTGTACAGTAAAAAACCTGCATCAATGAAGACAAGATAAACAACACCTTGTCGGCATAACCATTGACTCTTCATCCTGGTATATTTTACAGAATTTTTGGTACGCGTTCAGAATATGAGATATTAACAAATTTACTCGAAAGGCAAAATCTGACATTTGGGCAAGACAACAATAAAATTTAAAGGAAGATAATAGAATTCTCGAAGAAGAAAAAATATTTAGTAAGTAGAATGGTTCTCTAGTGCACATATTTCAACTTCTGTAGAGAACATAGAGTATTACCATACCATGATGAAAAAGGCTTTAAATGTAAAAATACACCTACAAGATAGAAAGGAACTATAGCATCAGAGTGGATTTTAAAGGAATTGCTTACATTCAGGTGTTTCAAAACATCAACCGTATAACTACGGACGACCAAAAACTTCATTTAACATGTGTTTTTTTCTACGAAGAAGGAAATATTGCAATCTTTACAATAAGACCTGAATAGTTACCTCCATTATTTCTTTGTTCCTAAAAAAATTTGTTGGTCAGATATCAAAGTTAACCCTTAATACCGCACACTGTGGCATATTTTTAATTTGTACACCTTCTAATGTTCCTGTTACCTCCAGACTATCAAATTCATTTGAACCGCAGAGTATGTCTTGATTCGGGTGCGTGCCAGGTGTGATATTGCAGCTTAGAACTGTCTTTTTACCAGCCGACACTACGATTGGAAGCCTTGGTGATGCAGGATGGTTCTTCGAAAGAACTATTAATGGTGACCTGATTTCCCGAATCATGAATAGAACGCACTTAAGCCCTTTCTCAGTATTCTCATCTACCGAAAGCGCAGAAGCAACAATTAGGTCATGGGGTTCTAGTCCGAGTACAATTTCTTCGTTTTCAGTTTCCAGAAAGAACTGGTCACAAGGACCTACTTTCACAATAGCAACAGTTCCTGCCGTGCCGCGCAGAAGAAGCAGTTCACTTTCCTTCAGTGAAATGTCTTTAGAAGAGGTCGATTTTTTCATGTTAAAAATAAGTATCTAAAAAATCCAGTTGATTAATTGGATTCTATTACATTTTTGGACTGGCAGGAAGGACACTTTACATTCTTGCCAATACCTTTGAATTTATTCCCACAGTCCTTGCATACATAATCTTTAACCGGCAATTTTTCTTCCATATCGATATCAAACGCGTCTCCAACACTACACATCATTATTACCTCATGATTTTATCAAGGAGCTTACTAAATTTATATAACCATCATATAATTACTCACAATTCTCCAATTAATACCTTTCCATATCTATCCCTGTAATCTCTGACCTCGGTTCTCACATCAGAGAAACCATTCCTGCAGAAGCATTGTGCTGAGGGATATTTTCTTCATTAATCTTTTTGATCTTTATAACTGCGTCATCCAAAAAATAAGTAAATTTTTTGACAATTTTTTGGCCACGATACGCACACCGTCCTTCATAAACTTTGGATTCTTGTGCGCATTTTCGACAAGCATGATTTATCATAGTGTTAATTAGCAGTTCTAATAAGAATATTATCATCTAGATTATATAATACCCATTTGATACTAGTAGAGTGCCAATAGAATTGCTCGTCAATTTTCATTCGATTAATATTCTCTAAGACACTCTTAATGATTTCTCTAAGATTTTTTGTTCCAAATTTCAATATACTGGAGCCTATCTGCTTTAGCATATAAAAACTCAAACATTTACCACTGAAACACAGAAACGTTCGAAGAATATAGAATAGATCTGAGATATGATTAACTCTGTATCCTTTTCGTTCACTAAAAAAACAAGATGCACGGGCAAAAGTTATGCTAATAAAAATTCTTTCTTAATTTATTAGACTCTTTAATGTTTACTGGGATCTCCAAATTTTGCCATTAATTCCACTGGCATCGACTGCAATCACTCAAAAAAGTTCTTATGGTCTCTTACATTCACGTCTGAAAATCATGTTCATGATCACATCACTTCTGCAGGATAATTTACTGACATTTTTCTTATTTTCAAGCTCTTTTTCCTTTATGGGAAAACCAACTCCGCTCTTACAAAAGGAACTAAATTGCTTATTTGATTGGTTTCAAATTATCCATACCAATATTCCAACAATATAATACAGATTGTAGATATATTCTTTCAAGCTAATTACTTAATAGTCTAGCGAGTGGATAAATTTGTAAAGGATAAATAATGCTTCAATGGAACTTTTCCAGAAGATTACCAGGCTTACCAGTTGCACTATGGATCCTTGACAATTAATGAACTGAAAAAATAATGATATCAATACAAATGAAAATGGGAAAAGATGGAGAAAAGCATGACAAAAATTACCCTTAATCAATTTGCATTGACAACTGTCATAATCTTTATTCTTACACTTGGAAGAGCTGCTGCTACATTAGACAACCCGCAGAATTCAAATGCTTGGATAGTCAAAGGACTTGCTCTAGATGCATTGAATAAATCCGATGAAGCAATAAAAGCATATGAAAAAGCAATTGAAATTAACCCTTATGATTCAATAGCTTGGTACGGTAAAGGAAGCTCTCTGGATGATTTGAATAAATCTGATGAAGCAATAAAAGCATATGACAAAGCAATTGAAATTAACCAGAAGGATTCAAAAGCCACAAGAACCTAAAATTATAGTTAACCTCAGGCGTATCAAGCGTAAGATCATGATAATGAACGGAAAAGGTGGAGTAGGGAAAAGCACACTTGCCACAAATCTATCTATCGGACTGGCTCTGCGTGGATATAAAATGGAACTTCTGGACTGTGATATCCACGGCCCGACTATTCCAACAATAAATGAAAATTAAGTAACTATTCAATCTACAAATCGGACTTATTTAATTTATTTAAATAAAGATCCTTTGCCTTCTAAAGCTATTTAGATAAGCTTTCAAGTGGTTAAATTCGATCTGTTCTTTTAATTACAGGTTTAAAATTTTCGTCTTTTCCGGGTATGTATCTCTTTAATGCAAAGTATCTTCATTATTGTCAGTATTTTAACAGACACAGAGAATAAGAACAAGACCAAGCAAATATATAAAGAATGTAAGTTTTTATAGAATAGCTAACATCATTATCAATAGGTTTTATCAATGGTCTTAGAACCTCGAAAACTAGTAATCAAGAAAAAATATTAAGTGATAGAGAGTAAATTTATATAAAAATACATTCACTATTAAGTCCATTATAAAAGAAAGAAGGATATCTTGGAAGAGCTAGTCTACTGTTACCCATATACAGTTACTTCAAATATATACCCCTAGCACGTACATTTAATTCGAAGTAAGACCAACATCTTCCAAGTAACTCTACTATGCCATTTAGTCCCATTATGCCCTTTATATTATATCCTTTTAGGTCTGTTCTTTTCTACTACTCTTGTACAATACATAATTATCTGTATAGTTATTTTAAATTAATTCTATGAAAATTTGCTTCTAAACAAAAAATAATCCTGCATAAGATTTTTTGTAATCAAAAAACAAAAATATATTATTTATTATTTTTTATTATTTGTGAAGTTAACAGATAAATAATGTAATATTTATAAAAAATATCGCTGATGCATGCATAAAAAAAATCAAATACCGATATAATATTAATTACCAGAACTTCCACTAGGGCTTTTTATGTTTAGATTTTCATGAAGCAGCTTAATATTTAACCTTCTGTTCTCCTGGATCAATGTTTGAATGTGAATCCCTTGAATATACATAGTTTATGCTATAAAACCTATGAATGTTGAACTTAAAATATTTCACGTTGGAGTAATTTTTCCCCCAAGAGTATTTTTCGCATAATTAATTTAAAGTACGGACGATCTAAATTACATGTATAATATATAGATAATATATCACATCGAACAAGTTGCGTATACAAGTGGATAACTTTAATTTTTGAGAAGGATAATATGGGACTAATGAGTGAGTTTAAAGAATTTCTTTTTGAATACAAAGTAATTCCACTAGCAATTGCTTTAATATGGGTATCGCATCCACAGCTTTCATAAAGTCTTTTGTTGATAACATAGTCATGCCAATTATTACACCTTTTATTCCTGGTGGAGCTTGGCGGACTGCAACATTTGGAATTGGGCCTATATTAATAAGTTGGGGTGCTTTTCTAGGAGATTTGATAAATTTTATTATCATCCCATTTGTAGTTTTTATCATAGCAAAAAAGTTTTTAAAGGAAGAAAAAGTGGAAAAAAAATAACCAAGAAATTAGGATACTTTAAATCTGTTTAATTTTAGTCAAATACTACAGCTTACTGTGGAAGAAGCTTCTCAATAATTAGTATTTAACCTATTGATTTATTTTCAAAGGACTTACACGATTAAACGAGAAATCTGTAGGGTTGAAACTTCAAGTATCTGAAAAGTGAATTTAATCACAATTCATATTATATCAAAATCCATTTATTGAGGGCTTAAGTCTTAAAATTTTGAAAAATTCACTTATTCGCTGCTTATGTTTTCGTAAGCAGGATTATTCCGTAGTTCATAAAAATATACAAGTTTTCACCGATTTATGCCCCCATTAGATGCAAAAAAATATTAAAAAAGCATAGTAAAGTTGAATGAACTGTATTGCTATCTATTTTAATTTAAATTAATTTGAGAAAATATTTTATAAAAATCGCTTTTTAATTGCATGTCGAAATATATTCCTTTGATGCCCATTAACAGTTTCGAGTTTTACCCAGTTATCCCCTAATGCCCTGCTTTTTGGAAAATCCAATTAATGCTTCAACTTTATAAAAAATATTATGAATGTTGGCAGATTTACCCATTACCATCGAATGAGAACCTAGCCTTGAGCCTATCAGTAACCTATCCCTCATTTATATCTACAATTATAAGAAAGTGGACCCAAATTTGAGCTTACGAGAGAAATTCAATTATTAATTGTTGGACGGTTTTGATAACCAAAATTAGAACAAACTTCTCGCCCAAAATAACGATGCAATCAATTTTCAAAAAAGAATCATGTGGTGCATACTTTCATTTTATTCGAGCTTATTATTCGAAGAATTTCATATTTGTTTTTAAGCTACTGCCATATTGAGAAAATAAATGACATTCTTGTGTACATCTGCAGAAAACGGATTATAGAATTAAAAAAAGCATATTTCAAATGAATTCTCATTTTTGTGCTCTAAACTCTGGATCGTTGGTTGCAGATTTAAGAGAATTGGTAGAAGATACTGCAACATTAAATAAAACCTCGAAAAAGATCCTTAACGCTATAATTTGCTTCATCAGGTGAAGTTATTATATCAACTATACTACATAATTTAAAGGAGAGTCTTCTAAAAGCTTCTGATTACTCATGCTAAACTAATAGACTTACTAGGGGATAAACTATCAAGCTACCTATATATGATCTTCAAAAGCAAACTAATTTCCTGCTGGGAAAAGAATTAAGAAGCACTATAGCCATTCCAAGAGTTGTTCCTCGCCAACTAAGGGAAAAAATAGCTGAAGTTATAACCTTAGAGATCCTCTTTGGCCAGCCTTATGAGATAAAGGATCTTGAAAGATTTATCGCGGTTTTCAGATCCTTTTATCCGATCTTATTCGCCCTGAAAAATTCAAAATCTTGGCCCAAACTCCAAAAAATAGCAAAAAGAAGTAGAGGAGCCGGAATTGCAGGCTTGAAAATTCTTCTGCCACTAATATATGATATAATGGAACTTTTTTTAGAACCTTCAACTAACGTTTCAAAAGGAAAATATATTCAAGAACTCGAAGCTGGGATGGATGCTATCCTGGCAGAGTTTGAAAAAAATTTAAAAGAAACTATCATTATGTGGGGAAATAATTCACCTGATGAAGACAAAAATTATCAAGGGATAAGGAATTCTGCAGATCTTTCTTTTCAGGAATCTGTCCTAGAATTTATGCAGAATAATAATCATTGTGTATTTATGGAAGGAATAATGGAGGGAATTTACAAGATAATGAATGAATTTATCGCGGAAATTGAAGAAAATCTGGATCTTTTTGATACTCTTGCCCTCCTTTTTCCAGGACGAAACTGGAACTATTCCATAAAAGAACTCCAAAAAGAACCTTTTTACCCGCAGTTTAAAACACTGAAAAGCTATTCAACCTTTTTCGAAAGAAATCCTGATCTGATAAAAATTGTAGATTTCATCGGTAGGCAGGAATTCAACCCATCAAGTGAACATATAAGCCTATCTATATTCGGGAAAAACAGAATACAGACCGTGAATTTCTCCGATTCTATAAATAACCTCCTCCCCATGGAAGCCTCAAAGCTTCTGAACCCCTCTCTGAAGCGGAAGTTCTATGCGGATATGGTTGAAGGAAAACTTCTGAGCTACCAGTTACTTGGAAAACACTATACCAGCCCTCCCAGTATAAAGCCCAAAGGCCCTATGATTGTTCTTGTGGATACCTCTGGATCCATGCACGGAGCTCCTCAGACTCTGGCAAAGTCTGTGGTGCTGGCTATGGCAAAGCTAATGCTCTCTCAACAGAGAGACATGAAAGTCATTTTTTTTGCATCTACCAGCCAACACCTGGAAATAGAACTAAGCAGCAGAAGAAAGATGTCTGAGAAATTTCTGAATTTCTTACTGTATACCTTCGGTGGAGGAACGGATTTCAACACAGCCCTTGCATCAGGCCTGAAATCACTCAACGAAAACGACTTTCAGGGTGCAGATTTGGTTTTCATCACCGATGGAAAGTCAGCGATATCTGACGAGCTGTTACTTGCACGCTGGGAAGAGACAAAAAGGAAGTATAAAGCAAAGGTTTACTCGCTGATTATAGGCGCCAGCGGAGCAGGGGGGCTTTCTAATATTTCAGACTATACCTACCTTGTAGATATTGAACTGGACTCAGAAGGTACTGGCAGGGTTGTGAGACTGACGGAATACAAATGAAGAGAATAGATATCCCAAAAAGTATGCTCTTAATTTACTCTTATATAATAAAATTGTAACTACTCAGCCTACATAAAAATCAATTGGATGATATCTTTTGGATACATTAGATATTTTTGACTACTCCTTGATGAAAAATAAAATCAATCGCAGACAAGTAAATAAAATAAATTCGCCGAAATTTGCTCATCGAATCTTAGTAGAGATAG
The DNA here is from genome assembly GCA_963763235.1 of uncultured Methanosarcinaceae archaeon. Classification (GTDB taxonomy): domain Archaea; phylum Halobacteriota; class Methanosarcinia; order Methanosarcinales; family Methanosarcinaceae; genus Methanosarcina. Next base: position 35,764 of record CAVXNY010000015.1, read on the forward strand.
AGGTTGACATTTTTTTGCCCAAGCTGAATAGCTACAAGAAATTATGATATTGACCTTTGTTCAAGAGGACCTTCAAATAATATCAATCAAATATTATATGAAGACCGTTTTTGATGAAGACGATAAAATAGAAAAGGTATTGAACTCTTATTTTGTTTTTCTATAGGAGCAAAGACATAGTAAATCTTTATTTTTTTTAGTGATGTAAAAGGAGATGTATGAATAAAATAATTTTTCGACTTTCTCGCCTGTCCAAATATTAACTATTTTTCATAAGAATGATACATTTGTCCATAAGAAGGATCATTTGTGCAAACAACAACTAATTCGTAGCCCTATCATTTTCAGGGTTTTTATTCCAATAAAATATCCAGCAGTTTGCTGCTGGAATGGAAACTTCCTCGATAACTTTTTAACTAATTGATTTATATTTCATGCTACTTTTGCACTATGGAATGGAACTACGTGATCAAAACAATTTTATCTCGAAAAAGAGATATCACATGATTTTTTTGTTTATATCGGACTTTCCGCAGATCTCTCCTAAAAAATAGTATTTTTCACAATTTTTCCCATCAAATTTATTATTATTTTAAAGATTTTTTTGCTATGATATATTTTATAATCTGAATCACTATTGAAGGAAAATATATTGGTTCATCACCAAATCAAAGATGTACACACCATCAACATAATTACATAAAACTTAAACAGTATCGTTTACTAACTTAAAATCATATATATTTCAAATGGTCGATTATATCATTGTATAACAGAAATTTTTCATGATACTTCATGCAAAAAAACAATCTGATAGTTATTTTATAAACATAGTAGCTTTCATGAAGTAGTTCCATATTATAGCGCAACTTTAGCTAAAATATAAGAATATTGAATAGATACCCTCATTTTGTAACATGGTTATAAATAGTATATATATAATTCGTGAAGATCAAAAATCTATCGCAAATCCAATAAATCAGTCCATAATTAATGGTTCTCTGGTAAAGCTCCGAAAAATGACAGAGATATTTTGTTCCTTTCTGCACGCATTCAGTTAGCTGAAAAATAATAGAAAAATCCAATCAATAAATAGCTTTACGAATAAAAGCCTACGGTTTGCTTCAAATCGAATAAAAAGGATTTCGATAAAATCTCACATCTCTTAGTATGCTTATAAACGTATATAGACGATTTGTGAAAAATCAGAGGTTTATTGGATTCTTCTAAATTTAGATTCGTTATCATTAAACAATGAATAGTTTAATAAACTCTTTATTTAGGACGTCCTTCACTAAATGAAAGATCTTTTCATGATTGAGTTCCAGCATAACAAATGTTTGCATTTTCATGCATTGAAGCAGATCTGCTCTAACCGACATCAATGAAGCGCAGAACAAAAAAATAGAAAAATAATACTAAGTGCATTTTTGAAATGAAATCAACCAAATAAAAGAGGACTACCATAACTTTCTATCTTTTAAAATAAAGAATAAGGTTTTTCTATAGAATTGCCTGTATAGGTTAAGATCCATAATTATGGATCTACTTTAAGGCAACATTATTATATTCTGCCCTAATGTTATCAAATTGCTTATACTACAAAAGCAATTTCGAGTTGCAAGAGTTAATTCGCACATAAGTATAGTCATTTCACAATTCCAGTTTAATTCCCTCAATACTTTGAATAAAATTGATAGCTAAACATATTGAATAATCATACACAATTTAAAAGCCTTAATATTCTTCAAAATTGTTGAGTTGGGACATTTGTGCCTTCCTTTAGCATCCATAATACAGCAAGGCAGAGCAAATCTCCACCATCCTGAGTGATTGTTATGCTTGAAGATGAATATCAACTTGATTTTTTTAAAAATAATGGATTTCTCCGGAAGCAGTGCCACACATGCGGCAAATTCTTCTGGACACGGGACTTTGATCGGAATACATGTGGAGATGCACCCTGTGATCCTTATTCCTTTATAGGAAGTCCTATATTTTCTAGGGAATTCGATATATCACAGATGCGTGAGTATTATCTCTCCTTCTTTCAGGCCAGAGGGCATAAAAGAATTGATCGTTATCCTGTAATTGCACGCTGGAGAGATGACATTTATCTTACCATTGCATCCATTGCAGACTTCCAACCGTTCGTAACATCGGGACAAGTTCCCCCTCCTGCAAACCCCCTCACGATTTCTCAGCCCTGCATTCGCCTCAACGATCTAGATTCTGTAGGTAGGAGTGGACGTCATCTTACAAATTTTGAGATGATGGCGCATCATGCCTTCAATAAAAGAGATCATGAAATCTACTGGAAGGAACGCACCATGGAACTCTGTGACGAGCTCCTGAATTCACTAAAAGTAGACCCCTATGCTGTAACCTATAAAGAAGAACCCTGGGCAGGTGGAGGCAATGCAGGACCCTGTGTGGAAGTCATTGTGAATGGACTTGAGCTTGCTACCCTTGTTTTCATGGATTTGAAGACCGACAAAAAAGGAGATATCCTAATCAAGGGAGAGACCTATTCAAAGATGGACAATTACATTGTGGACACAGGATACGGGCTCGAGCGTTTCGTCTGGGCTTCAAAGGGTTCCCCTACAATCTATGATGCGCTTTTCCCTATCATAGTGAAAGAACTAATGGGTCTTGCCGGACTTGAACATGAACTAGATGATTCTGGTTATGCGAATATTCTGGCCCAGAATGCACGACTTTCAGGATCTATGGACATCAGTGAGAAGGCAAATATGTTGGAGCTTCGGAAAACTGTTGCCTCAAGCATCGGAATGACAGTGGATAAACTCTCAGCGATCATGGAACCTGTAGAAAAGGTCTATTCAATAACTGATCACACACGGTGCCTGACTTTCATGCTTGGAGATGGGATCATCCCCTCAAATGCCAAGGCAGGATACTTGGCCCGTCTCGTCCTCAGAAGAACTTTGCGCATGATGAGTGATCTTGGCATCAGGACCCCCCCCTCCGAAATTGTAGAAATGCACATAAAAAATATGCCCGAGTATCCTGAGTTCAGAGAAAACTTCCCGCTCATGCAGGATATACTGGAATTGGAAGAGGAAAAATTCACTTCGACTATAGCAAAGGGACGTAGGATTATTCAGAAACTGGCATCTCACATTAAAAAAAGTGGGAAAAAGATTCCCCTTTCCCATTTAACTGAACTCTACGATTCCCATGGAATCCCGCCAGAGATGGCAAAGGAAGTAGCGTCGGAAATAGGAGTGAGAGTAGAATTTCCTGACAACTTCTATTCTATCATTGGAGAAATGCATAACAAGGCAGAAGAAAAGGAAGCAGAAGTTATTCCTTTTGCTGATAGACTTAAGCACCTCCCAAAAACAAAGCGCCGCTTCTATGACGAACCTACACGCCTAGAATTCGAAGCTGTCGTCCTGGATGTATTTGATAATCATATCGTATTGGATAACACTTTCTTCTATGCAGAAGGCGGAGGGCAACTTTCAGATATAGGAACAATCAAGTCCGAAGACGCTGTTTACCAAGTCGTGGATGTCCAGGACTACAATGGCGTAATCGTCCATACAGTGGAAAATCCAGATGGACAGCTTGAGATTGGAAAAGGAGACATTACCACAGGGGAGGTAGATGAAAAACGAAGGATGGCCCTTTCTAGGCACCATACAGCAACCCACATCATAAACGATGCAGCCAGAAAAATTCTTGGAAAACACATCTGGCAGACAGGTGCCCAGAAATTTGAAGATCGTTCAAGGCTCGACATTTCGCATTACAAGCATATCTCTCCTGAAGAATTAAGGCAGATCGAACTTCTGGCCAACCACATGGTTATGGAAAACAAGCGAGTGGTTACCGAATGGATCACAAGAACTGAAGCTGAACAGGAATATGGATTTGGGCTATATCAGGGTGGAGTGCCTACAGGAGAGAAAATAAGGATTGTAAAGGTAGGAGATGATGTAGAGGCCTGCGGCGGTACTCACTGCCTTAGCACCGGGCTTATCGGCCCGATCAAGATACTGAAAAGCGAAAGAATCCAGGACGGCGTGGAAAGAATAGAGTTTGCAGCCGGAACTGCAGCCGTGCTTGCCATGCAAAAAATAGAATCTCTCCTTACAGATTCTGCAAAAACCCTGAGCGTGCCTCCTGAACACCTTCCCATAAGTGTTGAGCGCTTTTTTGGGGAATGGAAAGACCTAAATAAAGAAAATGAAAGACTCAAGGAAGAACTTGCCCATTCCATAGCCTACACACTGCTGAAAAACTCTCATGAAGTTGCAGACCTCAAGGTCATTGTGGAATTAGTTCCCGGAGCCGACATCCTTGAACTCCAAAAAATAGCCGCTGAATTCCTGAAACATGAAGAAGTGGTGGCTCTCCTTGTCAGTAACGTTGAAGGAGTCAAGATAGTAGCAGCCGCTGGAGATAAAGCTCTGAAATGTGGAATCAATGCCAATAACCTTGTCAGGGAAGTGTCAAAAGTCGTTGGTGGAGGTGGAGGCGGAAAACCTGCCCTTGCTATGGGCGGTGGGACTGATTCTACAAGGATCCAGGATGTTCTTGCTCGTGGACTTGAGCTCGTGAAAGAAAAGTGTAAAGAAACCTAACAAAAATGAGCCAATCAAGATAAATTGAAAAAAATAATAAAAAACCATGCTAGATTTTCAACCCTCAATTTTTTTACCCATCAGTTGATTGGGTTTTAATTTTGGGTCTTGATTTTAATTTTTTATTTTTGGATTTTCCATCCGCCGAACATTTACCAGTTACTCTTTCAGTCACTAAAGAGCAATTCACAAAGAACTGCGGTCCCGTCTTTTACAAAGAGGTGGACGATCTTTTTTCCGTTCAGATCTTTTTCTAACTCTTTTCGGACTTTCCAGTAATCTTCGGGATTTACTCCCGCCCTGAGCACAACAGTCCCGACATTCCTATCTTTCAGAAATTTGTTGATCTCAATTGGATCAAAGGAACAAACCTTCAAGACGAGATAGTGTTTTTTGATCATAGGTTGTTTTACCAGAGTATCAGATGTCAGCAGAAGCCTCTTCTTGTCAACTTTGAAGAGCCCTAAAGTCCCCATAATAGGCCCTGCAATCTGAATCATGGATTCCATCAATTCGGGCAGAAGACCTGCTGCAACAACCGAGGGTTCAGGTTCATAGGCATAGAGTTCCATTCTTTCCGTTTCCTTTATTTGTAGGAGCGATCCGTTTTTCGAAACCAATCTTTCGCCTGAAGGAAGAGCCACAGCTATCCGATCACACTGTTTCAGCCTACCAAAATAAAGGGTCAGACGGTTGAGCTGGCCATCTAAAGATATATACTCCTTTTCACAGTCAAAAGGAATTCTATCAGGTGGAATCTGGGGAGGTACTTCAAATGAAAAATGATTAGTCTTTTCCTTATAAGCCAACAGCACATTTGGAATTCCAGGTTCTAAGCTTGAGACTTGCCTTTCATCTTCTTCCGGAGGACGGAAAGGATCTGAAAAAACCATATCAACTACCGGGATTTGCTTTATTATCCTTGGGTCAAGGGCATCCCCACAGATGAATTTCACATTATCAATTCCGTAAATTTTACAGTTTTGCTTTGAATACTCGATTTTTCTGGGGTCTATTTCCAATGCATAAACGAACTCGCACTGCTGTGCAAAAAAAACAGTCTGCCCTCCTATCCCGCAGCTAATGTCGGCCAGAGTTTTACATTTCAAACGCTGCGCCCTATAGCGGGCAATAGGTTCAGGGGTTGCAAAGCGCAGACTCTCCTTGTCCCCATGAAGGGACTTTTCAAATTGTTTTTTCCATGCCACATTGATCAAGAGATAGTAAATAGTTAATGAAATTTAAAGGAAACTGAAAAGGAACAGATAAATTGCCATCCTAAACCATTGAGGAATGAAATAGATGCTTTTTCCACATTTGAAGAACTCTTTTTCATCTACTAATCCAAGAACAAGACCTCTTTAAACCTTAGTTTAATAGTACAAAATCCATTTGGAATGAACCCTCAACTTTTCTTCAAAATTCATTAGATTATCTTCAAAAAATATCATCTAATTTATCGAGAGTTGTCATTTTTAAATTTCAAAATACAAATGAGATATCTTAGTATGAAGTTTTGTTTCATTTAAGCATGTTTGCTATTTAATTTATTTAACTTGGTATATATATATCAGCCAGTGTCAATATAATATGCCAAATTCATTATCAAAAATTCGATCAAAATTTTAACAAATAACGATAAAGGGACAGAGAATAATTTATCAAATAGAATCATAAAGACCACTTCCACAGATGCATCAAAAATACCATCTATTTTCTAAATATGAAAGTAGCTTAAAATATGATATAATTTTCAACGAATAATATATATAAACAGGCAAGCAAATTCTATATCTGTGTCCAAAATAAGGTGTTGAACCAAAAAATCAATAATACTTTCAAGCAGTATACTGTCAAATGGATCTAAATAATAAAAAAGTTAAGAATCTCACTTTTAGATCAATGACGTTTTTTTATAACGTATCAAACAAGCTTACTTAAGCAGTAAGACTCTTATCTGCATTTAATCTACTATTTTATAATTCTTGTTAGCTTTTGTGCTATTTCATATCATGCGGTGGCACTCAGAGTGACGGCACTCAAAGAAAGGGCACTCAAACTGATGGTACCACTCTGTGCAGGTTCACAAACGGGTGCTTTGACAGGTGCTTTGATATGTACTTTGACAGGTGCCAGGGCAGGTGCACTTACAGGAATATACGCCGGTGCAGAGATGGGTAATCCCCATACAGATCCAGGCAAACCCCATCCATATCCTCCCCAGCCGCCGTAGCCACCCCAGCCATGTCCCCAGCCGCCATGACGCCACTAATGTGCACTAGCTGCCACTGCTGTCAACGATACTACAAAAAGGACTGCTAACAAAATAGCCATTACCTTTTTCATTCAACTAGATGATTGTTTCAACATTTGTTTAAACGCCTCCTAAATTCAATGGTTTTTAAATGGTTTTTCATTTTTAGAGGGGGTTAAATCGTTAATTCCCATTTTTCTCAACATTTCAACATTAATTGAACTTTCACCGTAGTTCAATTGTGGAGATTCGAAATGTATTAAGATTGTTCTACTAATTGGCACGTATGAAGTCAATTAACTTAGATATAAACTTACTTTTTTTGCTAAAATTTTATAGAATTGTAACAAAATAATAAATTACATTAGATGTTTAATTCGATAAAAAAGCATTATCAATCTCTATTTCAGTAACATTTAATTTAAGCTTTAAGAATGTTCTTTTTTAGAACCTGTTATGATTTTATGAAATAAGTATGAGCTTAGTGAGCTATTAGGAAAAAATGAAAATGGCATTTCGTTATATTTAAGGCTCCATATTTTTTTGTTGATTCAAGTGCTATGATCGTACCCCATCAACTGGTTAATATTTTCATTTTAGAATACACTTTATTCAAATGAACTCGTTTTCTAATCTTAAACTGTATGCAATGAATCTAAAAATACATTACATAGGAAATAAGATTAAAGGAGCAAGTATGTAACTTTTCAGAATAAGCTCAGCTTATTATTGATGGACCAATAAAATGTTTTTATGAAAAAAGTAGATCTCATCACAACACATTGAAATAAGTGTCAGATATAAGATTTTGTTTGCAAGATATAACATATAACATATAAGGACTTGAAAACTGGAAGTAAAAAATAAATTTCAATAGGTGTGGTAAACAAATTTACTTTTAGACATTTTGAAGCTTAATATTCATTGGTTATCTAGTTCAACCACATAAGGTCCTAATACAATTAAATGTAGAATCATTAGAACTATTTTCTATAGATTTTTTGGTCGCAATCTATTATCTGATTGATTTTTCAACCGAGATTCCATAGATGCACGCAGATATAAAATTTGTTTACCTATTTGTCCACTATTTTTCATTGAAAGTTAGATGAATTTTAAGCTCCTTTCATATTTAGAAAATGGATGGCATTCTTGTATACATCTGCATAAAGTGGGTTTCAATAATTAAGCTTCATGCAACGAAAGATTACGTTTTCATTCATTGAAACAAGTCTCCCATCTCACTGAAATGCGAAACAAAAAAGACTTAAAAAAGGCATTAAGAATATTAGGGGGTAACATCAACCAAATAAATAAAATGATCAATAAATGAGATATAATACAATTCAGACATTTGAAAAATATCCTTAAAAAATATAAACTATTATGGGCATTAAAATAGCTCTACTAACTTTAAAATAATGCTAGCACCAAAGGAAAATAACAGTGGGATAATTCCCATATTCAAAGAAATCTTTACCATATTTTCCCAGTATTTTGACAATGGAAGGAAATCTCTTAGCAAAAGCAGCAAAAGCAAGGTTAATGTAGCCACAGGCGCGCCTTCAGGAATCCCTGGTGTGGATAGCATTGATAGTGCACCTGAAGGAACTGAACTTGATGAAATGAAACTTATAAGCGTAGTTAGAACTCCTTAGGTTGATTCTCAAATTTAAGAACCATATGTATAATATGATATAAAAATCCACTTATATTACCAGTATTCCCAAATCTATTCGTTTCGAAAACCATTTCTACAAATCAAAAGAATCTCAAAAAAATTATTTAATAGGAATTCATAAGCCCTAAATTTCGTCATATGATTATAAACTGATATATAAAATGATTCGTGAAAATCATATAGGTTTATCGAAATTCTCTTAAAGGTAAAGCCGTTTCTTGTGACAACAAAGAATGACTCCATTTCTGGTATAGACACAGCCAATTTACTATCTCTATCTTCGGAATCATGTAGTATCGTTGATGCAATAACTTTACCTACTGAAGTAAACTATAGCTATCAATAAGTTCTTAATGCTTTTTTTCATTTTCCAGCATCTTCTACAATTATTTTGAAACTGCTACCAAAGATCTAAGGTCAAAAATACCGAAAATAAGCATTCCTTAGCTGATATGAGTTTTTTTCAATCATATCAAACCCAATGCTATTTAAAAAATTCATTCCTTATTTAAGAAAATAAATGGTAAATCTTTTTAGATAATGGATCCTGAAATAAGTTTCAAGACATTGCTGTTGACTTTAACGATGTTCCATATTATGGAAGCAGAGAAACTCCATGTATAAAAGAGGTTTAATTTAAAGAATAGAACTTCCTGGAAATATTCGTTTTCCACCTTAGATATAATTGGAAGCTCTAAGATGACACTTGATGTCATTAGCATAATGGGTTAAGCAAGGAATATTTGACTCTTTGTGAAATACTTATTTTATAGGATTGAAATAATGGGAGTAAAAGTGGACCTTTATGTTTGGATAGAGACTTTTTAACAGAGAAGTATCTCGAAAATGGATTGAAACAAACTACAGAGGATTAAGATTTATGTAGATTTTTCTTCTTGGGAATCCTGCATAAATCTTTCACGCTAATTTCTGTATTTGGCCTTATTTTTTCTTTTCGTGCTCATTACTCTTTGATTTTAAAGATAGCTCCCTCTGTCTCCAAAATACTCCATTTATTTTTAATGTAATCAACTGATAGAGATTATAACAAAAAGCCGTTTCCAACATTTTTAAATTTACTTTTTGAACAATAGTGAATAGAATTTTTCCTTCTTTGAATATCTTTTAGTCACTGCATAAACTAGTTCCTCTGGAATTTTTTTAGTCAATTTTTTGTCCCTTAATATTCACTCATTACCATAGCTATTCTTTTACTGCACTTTTTATTGGTGCATCATATCTCTTGATTTTGCTCCAAAGTACTCTTTATCCCCTTATACAACTTAATTTTTTATTATGGATCTACCTGAGAATCATGCAGTGATGAAGTCGTTGTTTTGAATATTCCTATCAGCTCAGAATCTTTGTCTATTTTTGATATGAACTTTGTATCCAAAGTGTGAATTTCCAACTTTTTTTATCCAATTTCAGACTTTGATTCGCCTTTTTTGCTTCATTTTCTCGAGATTTATCCACTTCTAAACGTGCAGATCTAAATGGATAAAATTAGCATCCTAATCATTAATTATTTTATCTCAGTCGAATACCTCGCAGCTAGATGCGGAGATGAAAACTCCCCAGAACTTTTATTTTACTAACTGGTCTATATGTTTTCGATAAATCTCTGATTTTTACGAATCATTAATGTATTAATTTATAAGCATATGACAAAATTAAGGGATTTATCAAAATTTTCTTGTATTTTAAGTTACCTTTGCACTATAAAATGTAATTACTTCATGCAAACTATTGTGTTTATAAAACAAGATATTGCATGGTTTTTTTGTATGGAGCATCGTTTTTTTAGACAATGATAATATCAATTATTTCAAATTGTGTGCTTTGAAATTGATTGAAGGTACTTTTTTTAGTTTGAAGAAATCTGTAATTATGATGATCATCTAAATCTTTTCGTTGGTTCTGAACCAAAATATACTCCTTCAAAAGTGATGCAGATTACAAAAAGTATCACAGCAAGAAAAATCTTGGAAACATATTCTGAGCTTGGAAAAAATTGTTGTTTGGCGGCTCAGAGTGATGGAGGTTACATTGGAACTGTGGGTGATGATACAACTTTCGATTTAATTAAAAAAGATATTGAAAATCAAAATACTTATGAAAAAAAGAATCATACCAGAAAATGAAAATATTTGATTTAGAACAATTTCTTTATATCCAGAGCAATATCACAAACAGACCCAACTTACGAAGGAGTAAGCCACCGAAACTTTGATCATCCCACATTAAGAAATAATGCTTCCAAAGCAATTTGATTTTATATAATTTAAAATAGTATTAGCTAAAAAAATTCTCGTTTTTGGTATTTTTGACCTTAGATCGTTGATTGCATATTTAAAATAATTAAAATAAGAAGTTACAGAATGAATAAAATATCATCAATTTCTTGGTAGCTATATTTTACTTCAGCAGAAAGTTATTATATCAACGATACTACACAAAAATCATAAATCAGTATAATTAGGATTAAAACTAAAATGCAAACTTTTTTTCAAGAATTTGCAAAGGATTTCTCTGGAGGCAATAGCAGAAAGAGTTGTGAGGATATCCTACAAAAATATACTAACCTAGATCTCAAAGAAATAACTTTTTTGATCTCAAATATCCTTTTCAGGTGATCGCTGAAGTTCTGTAGATTTCCCTATCAACTTATTAATCAAATCCATGTCTTTAACCACCTTCAAACTTATGAAACCTCCTATTAAAAGGTTCATGTAGTATGTTAAGGCCCTCCATGAGATCACTGTAACTCCAAGTATGGGGGCATCTACAAAAACAGAAAAGATGGAGGCTGCTCCTAATTCAGCAATTCCACTCGCTCCGGGAGTTGAGGGCACGATCATGACAACTACCAATAGTATCTGAGCTGCAAAGGCAGTTAATATAGAAGGTATCTTTGAAAGACCCATGAGAATCAGTACAAGCTGAGAAAACTCAACTGTCCAAAATAGGATGGTAAAAAACATGCCCCATAAAAGCCCTTTTTTTCCTTCCGAAATAAGAAGCCTAGCACTTTCGTGGAAAAGATCCATTTCCCTATCCACCTGCTCCATAAGACGAGCAATTTCATCATCTGTCCGTTTTCCTAAAAAAGGAGCAAATTTTCTAATGACCCAGAGTATTATGTTTTTTACTTTTTCAGGCTTACATAGACCGTAAATAAAGAAAATAAGGGCAATGAAGGCCAAGCAACTAGCTGTTAATAATGCCACATCAATCTTATAGTTAGAAAGAATGTCTCCCATTATGTAAAGTGCGAAAGGTAGGGAAGCAAAAATTAAAAAGGCATCAAGTAGACGTTCTCCGATAATTATAGCTGTAGCACGGCCAAAAGGGATTTTGTTCAGGTACAACATATGGATTCTTAATGGTTCTCCACCTACAGAAGAGGGGGTAATTCCAGCTGCAAAGACCCCGGAAAGAATTATCTCTACTATTTTCAGATACTTTACCTCGTAACCCAAGGATTTACATAGAGCTCGGGTACGTGCTCCCCATATAAAGTATGAAAAAATATGAAAAATAGCAGATGCAAGGATATATTCCAACTTGATCCTTCTCAGAGCTGCAATAGTTTCCGAGTCAAAAGTTAAGGCGATAACCAGCGCTATTGATGCCGCACTGATAAACAGCGCTCCAATAAGCAATTTTTTGTATCTGTTCATTGAAATCTATTTGAATTTTCTTTTTTAGTAGATCTGCTATTCGATTTCAGGGGAATCTCATTTTAGAATATTTATCCGATCTCATTTTAGAATATTTAACCAAGACAGAAGGAAAAAGCAGTATGCTTGATAAACCTTATACTATAAAATCTTTCAGAAAAATTCAGTATTTACAAATCGCATAATTTCCGAATCATTTCTACAAATCAGAATAAAAACAAAAAAAATTACTGAAGGTAAGGAAGTCGTTGATTAAGAAAGCAGAAAAGGACTCGGCTTCTGGTATATACACAGCCAATTTATTGCCTTGGCTCCTGAATTGTGTAACGTCGTTGATTTAATAACTTTCTGCTGAAGTAAAATATAGCTACCAAGAAATTGATGATATTTTATTCGTTCTGTAACTTCTTATTTAAATTATTTTAAATATGCAATCAACGATCTAAGGTCAAAAATACCAAAAATAAGAATTTTTAGCTAATACTAATTTTAATAATATAAAATTCAATTCTATAGAAAACGCATATTCTTAATCCAAAAAAATAAACTATAAAGTTTTTGAGATAATGATCCAGAAACGAAGTTTCAAGACATTGTTGTTGACTTTCATGATGTTCCATATTATGGTGACAGAGAAACTCCATATATATAAAAGAGGTTAAATCTGAAGAATGGAATTTTCTTGGAATATTCGTTCTAAACCTTGGATATAATTGGCGGCTTTAAGCTAACACTTGATGTCATTGACATAAATGGATTAATCAAAGAACATTTGAACCTCATGAAACATTTTTTTGAAAAAATTGAAACCGTGAAAATAAAAGTGGGAGCTATATTTTGGATAGAGAATTTTTTAGCAGGCAAGTTATCCAAAAAAATGATGAAAACAAACTGGAATTTGCAATTGCAACTAATCCAACAAAAGAATTAAAGGAAATTCTTGAAAAGAAAAGAAGAAAAAAGGAAAACTTCTATAGTGTTTGAATAGAAGTTTAAGGGCTGAGGACTAACTTTCAATATTGTAGCAATACTGTAGCAATGTTGTACCAGTACAAAGAACGCATCTTATTTGCAACAAACAAAATATTGGATCTAATAGACAAATTTGCCAAGCAAATACCTTATGAACACAGAAAAGGAAGGAGATATAGATATTTTATAGAGTGAAAACAATGTTAAGATGCGACATCTTTTAAATTAATCAGCAAGGCATTATTAAACTGGTACCAGATGAAATTGATGTATACACAATATTCCATTAAAATTACTCATTAATTACTTAATAAATTTAATAAGAAAGAATTCTGGTGGTTCGTTCTTGATTAAGAGAGATATAAGCTCAAAAATATACTCACACAAAATTACAAACTAGTTTAGTGAATACTATGCATATTTTACTTCAGAACTCTAGAATATTGAATATTCTAGAAGCAATTTCAAAAAAATGGAATTAAGATTTACGGATGAATTTTTTTCTTTTGAAATATTGAAGAAAAATTGTATACAAATAAGAATGGTTATTCTGAAATGCAGCAAATCGGAACACTATTGATTTACAGGATTAGGTATATATGCTAGTTATATCGTAATCTTATTGCTTCCAATAAACGTAAAGTAATTACAGAAGAGCGACTCTAAGTCGATTCGAAGTATAATTAGGAAAATCGAAGTATATTTCGAATAAAAAGAAACGCCAATATGCGGGAGTAACCAAGCGGTCAACGGTGAACGACTCAAGATCGTTTCGCGAAGGCGTTCATGGGTTCGAATCCCTTCTCCCGCACCAAGCTTATTGTTAGAGGATTTCAATGAATTCATATATTTCACCATAGCTTAAAATAGTATACTTGAAACTTCAATGGAAATTTGCTAATTCTTTTTATAACGAGTTTTAAAAAACCAAAATTAAAACAATATTTCTGCCCAGTTAATGATGAAATCAATGGTCAAAAAAGGCAATTGAAAAAGCATTCGCATTTATTTGAGAGTGATGGTAAAAAATTCATTTTATCTTATACCCAATTTTTCCTCGGAAAGAGGAAAAATCTTATAGCTTTTACAAGAACTCCGGGACATTTATATTTTACTTTGAATTCCGCCTCTACTAGAAACTACATTTTTTCGTAATCCACATATATAAATCAAATTGATCCTTAAAATTCTTGATTTTTAAGATTTTATCTATATATTAATTTTATGCCTTGTTAAGAGTTTAGTCCTGAATGCGGAATAAAAATGTCAATTGAGGGATTTGAATATACTTTACTAAGAGATGCAAGATTACGTTCTAGTTCGAGCTTGTTTTTTGGTACTCCCTTAAAAAAATAATTCGGAGTTTCTTTACGAGTACTTCCACCACTGCCGAAGTATAAGCCACTCCTTAGAAATTCCCGAGTTCTAATCACTGTATAGCCTCCGTACTGTTGAATTTTATTTATATCGCCGATTCTATTATCTTTATAAGGTGCGAAATTCATTTCCGCTGAGGTATGAGGAATCAATGGGAGATAAAAAAATCTTGTAGTATAATAATCTGTGTAAATGGAAGAATTAACAGGACTATAGTTAAAAATATGCTCAAAACCTCTCAATTCATCAAAAGTGAAGTATTGATGCTCCGCATTTTGTCCAAGAAGGCTCGAATCACCAATACTGTAGATCGAAGAGATCAAGACAAATATAGAGAATAATAGAAATATTACAACGAATAAATTTGGTTTTTTAGGGAGATATTTAGAGATATAATTCCAGAATATGTACATTCCATAACCCATTACGAAAGCCATAAAAGGGCTAACAAGAAGCATGAATCGGTCAACTCTAAAAAGGACATTAAGCTGCCATATAGTGTTGAGAGGATTGGGTATATAAAATATTAGGGTCAAAAAGGCAAATAAACCTAAAACAGAAGCATAATTGTTCTTATAGTTTTTCAGGAGAAAACCTATTCCAATTAAGGCAAAAAATAAAAATATAGATTTATCCAGAAGTCCTATTAAACTAATCCAGCCCTCCTGAAGTACCTCTGCACCTCCAGCAGTTAAAACCATCGAATCCCAAAGCTGGCTCTGTAAACGGGGGGTCAGACTCCTTTGAACAAACAAGTAGGCTACATAAAACCAGTATGAAACGAAAGTAACATTAAACAATACAAAAAATGGCTTACTAATGTATTTACGGTCTCCAATCATATACTCGGAAACAAACAAAACAAACAGCAATATGACTATCTGTGGAAAGGAAACATTGTGAACCAGGGTTAAAAAAATCATAACGATTACTGAAAGTATTTTTAAAGATAGTTTATCCTTCTTAAAATTGACACTAAAAATAAGGTATATTAATATCACAAACATTATAAATGCCATTGTGCGAGTGATTACATTTGCACCGTAATACAGTACAATAGAACTTGCCGAAAATAATAAGCATGAAAGCAAGGAAATTTGACGATTGTTTGTTATGAAATTAAAAAGATAGTAAAGAAAAATTATAGTAATTGCATAAATCGGCGCAGTTATCAGAAAGAGCGATGTCTTTGTGCTTGTGTTAAATAGCTCGGAGGCTTCTGCAACAAGTATATGATACAGGGGAAAATATGCGTAATCACTTAATGAAGCCGGAATTATCTTCCCGGAAAAAGCGATAAGTTCTGAAAAAAATATGTGAGGAAGTATATCTGTAGTCCCAAAGTAGAAATCGTAATTTAACGTAACACTGTAAATCAGATTAATCATGATCAAGAAAGATTCTACAAGGATAAGGGAAGAACTTGCATTTTTAGAGAATATTTGCAAGACTACCGAAAGGTACAGCAGTAGAATAAAGATGAAATAATACCATGGTCTATCCCCAAGAGAAAGCAGTAGTACAACCAGGGAACTGATATAAAATATTCCGAATAGATAAGTAAGGGATTTTGTGTTTAGAGATGAAGGGAAATCTATGTCATGTAAATTTACATCTTTTTTGTGAATAAACAACACGAATAGGCAGGAAAGTATTGCGGGTATTCCTGTAAATAGGCCACGAAGTGCGTAACCAAACCTTCCGATTTTAAACATCCATAAGAAAGTTAATAATACTGCTAAAATTATAGCTAATGGAAAAAGAGAGGAAATTAACTTAATTAAGTGGTGATTATCCACCTTAAATCCTTTCTCTTTACTTGACCCAAACATGCTATCTCCATAACCTTAAACAAACATAACATTACAAATTGAATTCGGTATTCTGTAGATGTACACATATGTAGAATTTATTTACCTATTTGTTCCTATTATTCATTGAAAGTTGGATTAATTTTTGCATACTGTTATATTGAAAAAAAAGATGGCATTTTTGTGTACATCTGCGGAAAGTGAGAAGAACAATTATATTACCCAAGTTATTCGGTTTGGAAACCAATTAGAGTTATAATCAGGCTAATATTGATTAAAAATATTTTGGCCCAAAAAATATCATATATATTGGGTTTCAGTCTTTATTTCTTAAAGATATCGATAAGATCGTGAATAAGATATCGATAAAATCGTGAATATTAAATATCAAATCGAGATTTGAATTTATCAAGATAAAGGGAATTTGCAAAACTATACAAAAACCCCAGCCCATAAGTAACGTGTTGCACAGGTATCACAAAAAAGGCGAAAAGACCGTATTTGGATCTCATTTTGCAAGTAACCTGGATTGAGGTGACAAAGACCAGAACAAAATATATAACTATCAGTGCATACAGAAACAGTATTGGAATATAGTAAATAACAGAGGATATCAGCAAAGCGACTGAAAAAACGATGGCAACTGAAGGCAAAAAAGCATACCAGCGGACAAATTCTCCATGCTTTTTGAAAAGTTCTGCCATCCACATACCATATTTAAACATTCTTACCGAAAAAGAGTATAAAGTTCCTCTTCTGTGATGTAGAACCTGTGCTTCAGGAACGTACAAAAACTTGTGGCCCTTCTTACCTATTCTATAATTCAGGTCTCCATCCTGACCTATCAGAAACCTTTCGTCAAAATAACCGACTTCCTGAATTACACTTTTTTTATACATGGCATTACAGTTTGGTAGAGAGCTTACATAGTGTTTTTTTGTGGAGTTTTTGGACTGAGCCGAGCCTCCTGAGCCCAGAAAAGTTTCCTGGGAATACCCCACGACCCTGCCAAATACAGGATCAGTCTCAAAGATGAGGTTAGGTCCTCCAAAACACACTACATCATAGGGAGAATTTTGCATTTCACGGACAAGTATTTTCAACCACTGAGAATCGACCTTACAGTCCCCATCAGTAAACGCAACAAGATCGCCGATGGCATTCTTCACACCAAGATTCCTTGCCGCAGCAACATTTTTTTTATCATTTAGAAGAAGTCTTACAGGGTAATTCTGTACCAGGTCCCGAGTTTTATCGGAGGACATCCCATCAACGATAATAATCTCATAACGATCCAAAGGATAGTCGAGCCCAAGAAGTGATTCAATACATTCTTCGATAAATATTTCTTCGTTGCGAATGCCTACTACCACCGAAACGAAAGGATATTTCATAAATTGACCCCAATTTGGAAGTTATTGTTTCCGAATATGCTCATTTAGAACTATCATCCTTGATATTGCATGCAGTATTATTCCAGTAAATACCATAAAAGCTCCTATAATTGTCAACATCACCATAAGAAGTGTAGGCCCGAAGCGCAAATACCCTCCCATGTAATAATCCTGTAAAAATTTCAGTCCCATAAGAAAGCCTGTAGATGCCATAATCATCCCAGGGAAGGCAAAATAGTACAGTGGCCGTCTATACTCCATATCCTTGAGAATACGAAAAAGAACTCTGGGTCCATGTATGAAAGGATGTTCACTTGAGCAGTTATCAAGGTCATACCTACAATGGATTTCCACTTCAGTAAATTTTAGATTGTAATCACCTGCCTGAATGAGGATTTCGGAGCCAGCGGACATATCGGTGTCATATAAATGTATATTTTCAATGGCTCTTTTTCCAT